>JBIOGB010000005.1:0-125586 GCA_044447665.1 Candidatus Acidiferrales bacterium
AGTCATACAAGCTCCCATGCAAGGAATTCGTGCCCGACTTGATAACCTCACTGATCGTGCCGCCTCCGTTGCGGCCGTATTCGGCAGTGTAGTTATTTTCCAAGAGGCGGAACTCTTCGACGGCCTCCGGATTCGGATTGAAAACAACCTGATTGCTGGTTGTTCGATTGTTGTCGCCGCCATCCAGGAGATACGTGACCGCGTCGCCGCGGCCACCTGCCACACTGATGCCACCTAAGCCGTTACCTCCCCCATTGCTGGTGCCGTAGGTTCCGAGGTCGTCTGCGATTGGGACCACACCGGGCAAAGATAGCGCCAGATCCAAAGTATTCCGGCCATTCAGTGGAAGGTTCTGAATCGTCGCGCCCGTCACGGTTCCGCCAAGCGCCGGGTTCGCCGTTTCCACCTGTGTAGCTTGGGCTTCCACGGAAACAGTTTCTGAAATAGCGCCGACTTTCATCCGGATGTCGATGCGTAGCGTTTGATTGATCTCCAGGGCTTGTGTGTCGGTGACGATCTTGGCAAACCCTTCACGCTCTACAGCAACTTTGTAGTTGCCGATCGGCAGGTCCAGAACTTGGTAAGCGCCGTCTGCGTTCGTGGCCGTATTCCAGTGCACGTTCGTGCCGACATTGGTTACACTGACTTTAGCGCCAGGGACCGCCGCGCCTTGCGGATCGGTAACCACACCGGTGATCCTGCCCGTGGCGTTTTGCGCCACGGAAGGTATTGCAAGCGTGAGGACAAGCAGGATAGTTGTGCCAACGCTTGCCCAACAGGCACATTGGTGAATGAACGTCCACGCCCGTCGAATGCTATGCTCGGTAGACTTTCTCATCTTGCCTCCCCTACTCCCCGTGAGTATTTGCTCGAAGCTTATCAAAAAATGGGACAATTCTTGCTAAGGATCGGAAATTCCGGGCACCATCTCTCTCACTCGAAAAGCGCCTGAGTGGGGAATCCTCAAAGAAACAAACGAAACACAAAGAATCGTGGCAACGGGAATCACCGCTGTGTTCCCTGATGAGAAAACAAACATGCCGGAATTGGCCTCACCCCTGATCATCTCTTTCACGACTCTCCCGACCTGGGAAGAGTCCTGCCCACCGCAAAACCTTACTATAATCGCGCAAGGTTAATGACGGTCCTGCCCCCTGTCAAATACATCTTTAGATTGGCTCTTATACCTATTAGGTATTAGAATGCTCCATCGTGGAGCTTCGCCACCTACGATACTTTATTGCCGTCGCCGAGGCACTGAATTTCTCCAGGGCCGCACGGAAACTGCAGATCGCTCAGCCGCCATTGAGCCGTCAGATTCAGCAACTGGAATCCGAACTCGGAGTCACGCTCTTCCTGCGGGATCGCCGAAAAGTTGAATTGACGGACGCAGGGCGCGTGCTCGTGCACGAGGCGAGAATTCTGGTCAATCAGGCGCTGCTTACGATCGACGCGGTCCGCCGCGCCGACAAAGGCGAATATGGCCTCGTGAGAGTGGGCCTGGGCTCGGGTCTCGGCAAGAAGATCAAGCGCGTTCTCGTCCGGCACGCGAAACGATTTCCCGATGTGGATGTCCGCTGCAAGGACATCCTTTCCACATGGCAAAATGAAGCTCTGTTGGAGCGCCAGATTGATGTCGGCTTCCTGCGCCCCCCTGTGGACCTGCTTCATCTCGTTTCTGAGCCGCTCTTTGAAGAACAATTCCTGGTCTATCTGAGCAAAGCAAACCCGCTTGCCCGGCGACGAAAGCTGAAATTGAAACAACTCGCTGACCAAACCCTACTTTTGTACAACCGCAATCAGTCCATTGGTGTATTCGACAAAACCATGGAGCTGTACCGCCGTGCCGGGATATCGCCCCGAATCATCTTTACATCCACTGCCCCATTCGAAGAGGCCGGGGCGATGCTTGTGGAATCCGGGAAAGGGATCTACCTGGGCGTCGGCGCGGTTCTCAGTGATCCGATGAGTGGCAGTGAAGTGGCTACAGTTCTGCTGGATGAGCCAGAAGCGAGAATCGAGGTGCACATGGCATGGCGCAAGGGCGAGAATTCAAGCGCCGTCCTCGCGTTCCTGGATTCTGTGCGCAGCGTGTTTAGGCGGGGCAGGCGGGCACCCTGATGTTGGATCCTGGACTAAGTCCGGCCAAACTCAAATCAATCCTGGAGGCGCGGGTGGGATTCGAACCCACGAATGGAGGTTTTGCAGACCTCTCCCTTGGGCCACTTGGGTACCGCGCCGAAACTTTAAGTATAGCGAAATCCTATCCGAGTGCCAGGGCATCGCGGGCAATCGAAAGCTGAAAATACTCTATTTCTTCGCCGCCGGTGCGGGTCCCGCAATCTTCGCTTCCCGCAAAAACCGCGCCGATTCTTCTGGTGGAGTGGGATTGATGTAAAAGCCCGTTCCCCACTCGAATCCCGCCACCTTTGTCAGCTTCGGGATAATTTCAATGTGCCAGTGATAATGGTCATTAATCTCTTCCCCGATCGGCGACGTGTGGATCATGAAGTTGTAAGGAGGCATGTCCAGTACGGCGTCGAGCCGCATCAGCGTGTCTTTCAACATCCGCGCCAGGCTGGCGTACAGCGAGCTCTGGTTATTCTCGTAGGACGAACCGTGCACCTTCGGTAGCAGCCACAGTTCAAAGGGAAACCTCGGCGCGTACGGCGCCAAGGTGATGAAATGTTCGTTTTCGCCGGCCACTCTTTCCCCCGTATCCCGCTCCTGCCGGATGATGTCACAGAAAATGCATCGCTCTTTCTCATCGTAGTAGTGCCAGCAGCTGTCCACCTCTTCACGCACGCGTCTCGGAACGATCGGCAGCGCAATGAGTTGTGAATGCGGGTGTTCCACCGACGCTCCCGCCGCCTCGCCGTGATTCTTGAAAATCAGGATGTACCGGAATCTCTTGTCATTTTTTAGATCGAGCATTCTGTCGCGGTAGGCCCACAACACGTCCTCCACCGCGCGCTCCGCCATTGTCGCCAGCGTCGCCGGGTGCTCCGGCGATTCGATAATCACCTCGTGTGCCCCGATTCCATTCATCTTGTCAAACAGGCCTTCACCCTCGCGGTCCAGGTCTCCCTCGATGCCCAGTGCGGGGAATTTGTTCGGCACCACGCGAATGTTCCAGCCTGGCGAATTCGCGCCGCCGCCATTCCGGCCGTACACCAAAATCTCCGGCGGCGTTTTTGTCTCGCTTCCCGGACAAAAGGGACAGTTTTGACTGGCCTTAGCCACCACACTTTCGCGCAGAAAATCGTTGGGCCGCTTGCCTCGCTCCGTCGAAATGATCACCCATCGGCCCGTAATCGGATCTTTTCGCAACTCCGGCAAAGCAATCCTCCTCGAATCACCTCAGCAGCGGCCCGGGAAACTCATCCGCCCATTCTCCAGCTTCAAATTCTACCTCTTCTTGCAGGACACCGCGGGCGCTCTCCGCACAAAAGTTCACCTCTGTGGACTGAATGCATCCTTGTGCAGCCGCACCGCAGGGGCATGTCCGGGCCGGTTGTCGATCGCCAGCACATCAAACCGGCACGGGCAATCACCGGTATGGCGCTCCGCAAGAAACCGCTGCGCCGTTCGGATCAGCACGTCTTGCTTGTCTCGCGTGATGCTCAGTTCCGGCAGTGCAGCGTGCTCTTCGCTCTCCGTCCGCGTTCGTACTTCAACGAATGCCAGCGTCGCCCCATCGTAACCCACCAGATCGATTTCGCCCTTGGCTCCGCGCGGCATGTAGTTTCGCGCCACAAAAACATATCCATGCCGCCGCAAGTACCAGTAAGCGTAAGTTTCGCCGCGCACTCCGGTTCGCCGCGCCTCGTTTTTCTTGACCTCGGGAGAAGGGCTTTCTTCCTCGCGTAGGCCTCGCCTCGCCGCGCCGCCCAGTGCACCGCCTGAAACATGAATCGGGAGAAAATCGGCATCGTTCCGCCGCCCGCACAGCTACCTCATGCGCAGTATAAACAAAAATCCCGCCGCTGCCATATTTCTTGTTCGGCAGCCACGGGATTCTGAATGTGCCGGGCGTCCCGGCGTCAGATTTTCTTCTCGGCTTCGCGGAAGCACTCTTCCAGTGTCTTGACCGCAAAATCCGCTTGCTCTTCGTCGATGAGGAGTGGCGGCGCTAGACGCAGCGAATTTTCCCCTGCGCCAAGTACAAGCAATCCCTTGTGGAATGCAAGATCGACAATCGCATTGCGCAGGTCCGCGGCCTTTTCCTTGGTGCGCTGATCCCGCACGATTTCGATTCCGATCATCAGCCCGCGCCCCCGCACATCGCCGGCTACTTTGAATTTCCGCGGCCAGTCGGCCATCCGGCCAAACATGTAGTCGCCCATGCGCCGCGCGTTTTCCATGTACTGGCTCTCGATCAAATCCATGGTCGTCAGTGCCGCTGCGATCGCCACGGGATTCCCGCCAAACGTCGACCCGTGCGCCCCGGGCCCCCACTTCATCACGCTCTCCTTTGCAATGAAAGCGCTCAGTGGCATGCCGCTGGCGATGCCCTTCGCCGTGGTGATGATGTCGGGCTCAATCCCGGCGTGTTCATAGGCCCACCACTTACCCGTTCGCCCCATCCCAGATTGCACTTCATCCAGGATGAGCATGATTCCATGCTTCCGGCAGATGCGCTGTAACTCTTGCAGGAAGAATTTCGGTGCGGGAATGTACCCGCCTTCGCCCTGAATCGGCTCGATGACGATCCCTGCCACATCTTCGGGATCAAACAGCCGCTTGAACATGTCGTTCTCGAGCATCTCCAGAATTTCCGCGCCGCAGGTCTCCGGTCCGTGGCCGTGGGCGCAGCGATATGCGTACGGATAATGGATGTGCTCGACGCTGCTCAGCAGCGCGCCGAATCCTTTGCGTTGGGTGGACTTGGAAGCCGTCAGCGACAGCGAACCCATCGTCCGTCCGTGGAAACCCCCGTAGAACGCGATCAGCTTGTCGCGCTTGGTCGCGTAACGCGCAAGCTTGATGGCCCCTTCCACTGCTTCCGTTCCCGAGTTGCCAAAAAATACCTTCTTGTTCTCCGCGCCAGGCATCGTTCGAACAAGCCGCTCGGCAAGCTGTGGCAAACTCTCGTAGAAAAAATCCGTGCCGGACATGTGGATCAGCTCGGCCGCTTGTTTCTGAATCGCCTCGACCACTTTCGGGTGGCAGTGACCCGTCGAACACACGGCAATGCCAGCGGCGAAATCAAGAAACGAATTCCCGTCCACATCTTCCACGATGGCGCCGCGCCCTCTCTTCGCTACCAAGGGATATTCGCGCGTATACGACGGCGACATGACTTTCGCATCGCGTTCCAGAACGCGCTTGGCGTTTGGCCCCGGCAATTGTGTCAGCAGCCGGGGTAGTTTCATTTCGGTTGCAGCAATCATCTTTTCCTCCTCGTTTCCTCTATTCGTCGATGGTCGGCGCCCAAGTCGGCAGTTATTGTGGATGGGTGATCGCAGGACAGTCATTCGCGAGCAGGCGGACTTCGCCCTGCTGCGACCTGCCAGAGAGAGGAAACTTAGTCGACGCCGTAGAGGTTGGGACGCGCCTCGGCGGGGGAGAAACTGCCTGGGAATCTTTGGATGTTGGTATGCTTCATTTGCGTTTCCAGCGGACACTTCCGTCCCGCGTGTCCTCAATCAGTATACCACGTTCGGCAAGTTCCTCGCGGATGCGATCGGAGGTGGCAAAGTCGCGCCGCTTCCGCGCGGCTTCACGGTCCGCGAGCAATTTTTCGATCTCGGCGCCGCTCACGGCGCCGCTGTCGTCGCCGTAGCCGAGTACCCGGAGTTTTTCCGCGTCCGTGTCTTCCAATACCACGAAAACCTGATCGAAGCTCGCCAGGAACTTCTGTACGGCCACAACATCGCCTTGCTGGAACTCACCTTTATCCATCGCAATATTCGTCTCGCGCACCAGATCGAACACCGCGGCCAGCGCCCTTGCCGTGTTAAGGTCGTCGCTCAGTCCTACGTCAAACTCCTCCGCCGCCTCTTGCACCCGCGCCCCCATTTCCTCCTGCTTGCCCGCGGGAAATTTCCCCTGTTTCAGCCGCGCAACAAAATTCCGCAGCCGCTCGACAGAGTTCGCCGCCTGCTGCAACCCGTCGAATGTAAAGTTGAGCTGTTTTCGATACGGCACGCTCGCCAGGAGGAACCTCAGCGTCGATGGCTTGTAGCCCTTCTCGAACAAGTCGCGGAGCGTGAAGAAGTTTCCCAACGATTTCGACATCTTCTCGCCTTCGACGAGCAGATGCTCCGCGTGCAGCCAGTACCGCACAAACGGTTTCCCTGTCGCCGCTTCGCTTTGCGCAATTTCATTTTCATGATGCGGAAAGGCCAGGTCGATTCCCCCGGTGTGAATGTCCAGCGTCTCTCCTAGATACTTCATCGCCATCGCGGAACACTCGATGTGCCACCCGGGCCGCCCTTTCCCGATCTCCGTTTCCCAGAAGTGCTCGCCGCGTTTCGGCGCCTTCCATAGCGCAAAATCCCGCGCGCTTTCTTTTTCGTAGCGGTCCACGTCCACGCGCGCACCCGCCTGAATCCCGCTCAGATCGATTTTCGAGAGTTTTCCATAGGCTGGAAACTTCGCGATCCGGTAATAGATCGAGCCTTCGCTGTCGTACGTAAATGTCTTTTGGCGCAGCCGCTCGATCAGCTTCACCATGTCTTCGATATGGTCTGTCGCGCGAATCCAGTGCTCCGGCGCCTCGATACTCAAAGTCTTGCAATCGTCGAAAAACGCCTGCACATATTTCTCGGTGTACTCCCGGATGCTCAAACCGGCAGCTGCCGCATTCGCGATGATGCGGTCGTCCACGTCGGTAAGGTTCATCACGTGATTCAGCCGGAATCCTCGCGACTTCAAAAACCGCCGCAGGATATCCTGGAATACGAATGTGCGGTAGTTCCCGATGTGCGCGTAGTCGTAGACCGTCGGGCCGCACGTATACATCCGCACTTCGCCCGGCTTTTGTGGAACGAAGGGCTCCGTCTTTCCCGACAGTGTGTTGTGCAGGTGGATTTCGTTCATCGCGGCCTAAGTCGCATTTCATTCCATGGGCATAAGCGTCCGATTGTATCCGAGCTTTCAAACGCGGAGCAATGCAGAACCGCCTCGCAATTCACTGTTGGACCGATATCCCGACCGTTTCAGTCCTAATTGACGCTAGCCCTTGCCGTAGTTAGAGTAGCGAGTCCTTATTTTCCCGGAGGTCCCCATGATTCGCTTACTGGCACCGCGTGGTTTTCTCGCACTCATTGGGTTCGCTGCGACCCTATCCGCGCAGGAAAAATCAGTTCCACTCACGCCCGAGGGTTCCCTTAATTTGCGCTCAATCTCTGACCCGCAGTTCTCGCCGAACGGTAACCGCCTCGCCTTCGTCGTTGCCGAACCACCAAAGGGTGGAGAGCGGACACGCCATATCTGGATTCTCGAGAAGAAAACGAACGCCTTGCGCCAGTTCACCTTTTCCCAAAAATCCGAATCTTCTCCGCGCTGGGCGCCCGACGGCAGACAACTCGCCTTTCTTTCCAATCGTGCGGAAGACCAACAGCAGATCTACGTAATGCGCGTGGATGGCGGCGAAGCGGCCGCGCTTACAAGAGGTAAACGAAACATCCAGAGTTTCGAGTGGTCTCCCGACGGTAAACAAATCGCTTTCCTTGCTCCGGACGCCAAGACGGAAACAGAAGAAAAGAAGGAAAAGGATAAGGACGACGCGCATGTCGTGGACAAGGACGATAAACAGGCACGGCTGTGGGTTCTGAAGGTAGCGCCCGGCGAAGCGCGCGCGCTCACCCCAGCGAACTGGCGCGTCAGTGAACTCAGCTGGGCCCCAGGGGGCGAGCGGATCTTTGTGGTCGCTACAGATACTCCGGCTTCCGACCAACTTACGGATCGCATCTTTGCTGTTGGGGTTTCCGACGGCGCAACAAAGCAACTTTCCGCGCCGAGGGGCCCTTTCGGCCGACTCCAAGCCGCGCCGGACGGTAAGACGCTCGGCTACATCGGGAGTCGAGAAGACGGTCCTGAACCGCATGACCTCTTCCTGCAACCCCTCGCGGGAGGTGCGGCACGCAATCTAACCGGCGCGAGTCTCGACCGGCCTATATACAACTACAAATGGCTGAAGGAAGGCGGCGTGTTCGCAGTCACGGCAGCCGGTTTTCACAACATGTTTGTTGCTTACACGGCGGATGGTACGCGCAAAGGTCCCGGGACACTCGACGCCAACCCCGGTCCGTTCGCGCTGAGTACTTCCGGCCAGATTGCGTTTGTGGGGCAGACCGCTACCGAGCCCGAGGAGATTTGGCTCTGGGATGGGCAGGGCGCTCCGAAAAAGATCAGCCACCTGAATGATTCCTGGCGTCAGTACGCCCTGAGCAAACCGGAGATTTACAAGTATAAGAGTTTCGATGACACGGAAATCGAAGCCGCCTTGCTCAAACCGGCCGGTTACGACGGCAAGTCCAAATTGCCCCTCATCGCTCTGATTCACGGAGGCCCAACGGGCAACTGGGATGATTCGATCGACACCTGGGCGCAGCTCCTCGCCGCAAGGGGCTATGCCGTCCTCATGCCCAATATTCGCGGCTCGAGCGGTTATGGGCAGAAGTTTATCGAGTCGAACCGCGGTGATTGGGGTGGCGGCGATTTCAAGGACGTGATGTGGGGCATCCAGGACCTCGAAGACCGCGGGATCGCCGATCCGAACCGGCTCGGCATCGGCGGATGGTCCTACGGGGGCTACATGGCGGAGTGGGCGGTCACGCAGACCAACGTTTTCAAGGCCGCAGTTTGCGGCGCGGGACTTTCCAACCTGGTCTCCGAATACGGCTCCGAAGAGGGGCCTTCCTACGATGAATGGTTCTACGGCGTGCCCTACGAGCCGGACAAGCTCGCGGGCTTCCTCAACAGCTCCCCGTTCGTGCATCTCAAGAGCGCCAAGACGCCCACACTCATTCTCCAGGGCGAGGCCGACACGACCGATCCCTTGGGCCAGAGCCAGGAGCTCTACCGCGGGTTGAAGCGCTACGGCGTTGAGACCGAATTCGTTATCTATCCCCGCGAGCCACATGGCCCCCATGAGGAGAAACATATGTTGGATATCTTGAACCGCCTTCTGGCCTGGTACGACAAGCACCTGAAGCCGTCGGAGCAATCTGAGGGGAGATTACCCGTCACCAAGAACAACTGACGAGCCACGAGATCCGCGCTTGTGGCGCTGTCATTAGAGCCACGATCACTTGCGTATTTCTTTACACTCGCCTGACTCCGTGTTACTGTTTCTTCCCGTACCGCCATCCACGCGCCAGGCGGCTGGGCCTCTGACCGAGAACCTGCCAAACGTTTTAGCAGGCGGCCCCCAAAGGGTCGACTTGTCGCTCGATACTCCTTCCTCTCGAGGAACAATACGTCGTCTCTTTTCGCGCCAGGCGCCTGCGGCCCCATGGGTGCTCGCTTTGGCGCGGCGGGGGACACAAAGAGGACAACTTGCTTAAGCTCCGAAAAGTGGAAATCGCCGGCTTCAAGTCCTTCTGCGAGCGCACCACTGTGACTTTCAGCGGGACGGGCACGACTTGCATCGTCGGCCCGAACGGCTGCGGCAAGTCCAACGTCGTGGATGCCATCTCCTGGGTCCTCGGAGAACAGAGCCACAAGTCGCTCCGCGCCGAGCGCATGGCCGATTGCATTTTCAATGGCACTACCAAGCGTCCGCCCATGGGTCTTGCCGAGGTGAGCCTCACCATGGAAGACCCGGAGCTTGCGGAAGCCGCGCGTTTCGTCATCGAAGGGCCAAGCGAAGATTCTGTCACGGAAGCGTTGCACGCGCAGAGCAGCGCAGAAAAGAACGAGAGGGAAGGCAGCGTCCCTGCGCAAGCCCCCGAGGGGCAGACGGAATTTGCAGGGGAGCAGAACGCTGCGTCTCTGGCGGACGACCCATCTCCCACGGAACCTGAATTCCTCAGAGGGAAGCGCAAGAAGAAAGCCGACAAGCCGGTGCTGGCGACGAAACCCGGCGAAGTCATCGTCTGCCGCCGACTGTATCGTTCCGGCCAGAGCGAATACCTGATCAACGGCCGCGTGGCCCGGCTGCGCGACATCCAGGAAATGTTCATGGGTGTCGGCCTCGGTCCCGATTCGTACGCCATCATCGAGCAGGGCCGCATCGGCCTGATTCTCTCCACCAAACCGATGGAGCGCCGCGCCATCATCGAAGAAGCCGCCGGCGTGACCAAGTTCAAAACCAAAAAACGCCTCGCCGAAGCCAAGCTGGAATCCTCGAAAATCAATCTATCGCGCGTCAACGACATCGTCGTCGAAGTCGAAAAACAGCTCGGCTCCCTGAAGCGCCAGGCGGCCAAAGCTCGACGGTACTCCGAAATTCGGGACCAGATGCGCGGCATCGTGCGCCAGATGCTCGCCGGCAAGGCGCGCGAGCTCGACGCCGAAGCGGACCGCCACGCGAAGCTCCTGGAAGAATTCTCTTCCAACGAAACGCAGCAAGCCCACAACATTCAACAGCAGGAAGCCGAGCAGGACCGACTCAATCAGCGTATCTACTCGCTCGACTCTGAAATCCGCCAGAACCAGAACGTCTTGAACCTCACGGCCCTCGAAGTCGACCGCAGCGAGAATCGCATCATCTTCAATCGCCAGCGTGCCGAGGAGCTGGCCTCGCGTCATGGCCAGATTGCCACGGAAAGAAACCAGACGAACGCACAAGCTGCGGAATGGGAATCGCGGAGTTTGGCGCAACTCCAGGCCGCAAGTTCATTGCGCGAGGAATCAAGTGTTCTTACCAAGCGAGTGGAAGATCTCGCTCTGCGCGCACAAACGCGAACCGCTCAAATCGCGGAAGCGGAAGCTCGTATCGTGGAGCTCCGCCGCACGGCCTCCGAAACAGGAGAGAGCCTGCTGCGCTTGCACGGCGAGCAGAAGCAGGCTGAAGAAGCGCTCCTTCACCAGGGCGAAGCATTGCGAAAGCTGGAAGCCGAGGAGACCGCGCTCCTAGAGTCCTCCATTCGCATCCGTGGCGAGGCCGAAGAAGCAGCCTACGATTTCGAAGCGGCAACAAGCCAGCTCAGTGGCCTGAAGCAGAGAGCGGCTGAGCTCCAGGCAAAAATGGCGGATCTTCGCACGCAACGCGAAGCGTCCGGCAAGCAGGCTGAAGCGCTTCGTGATGCGCTCGCAAGCGTCCGCGCACGCCATTCCACGCTTACACAAATCCTGAATGACCGTTCCTACACCGCGGACGCGGTCCAGAAACTCTTTGCCGCCAACGAGCGCGGCGCCGGGAAAAATTTCCGAGCCGTCGGGGTGCTGGCCGATTACGCCGAGGTCGAAGAGAAACACGAAGCCGCCATCGAGGAGTTTCTCCGCGAAGAGCTCGAATATGTCGTTGTCGAGACGTACGACCACGCCCGCGCTGGTGTCTCTTTGCTGCGCAACGAAGTCGGCGGGCGCGCCACTTTTTTTGTGGATTCGCTTCGCAATCTTCGCCTTCCCGAGTACGCGCCCATCGTCAACTTCCGGGCGGAAGATGGCGTGATTTCCCGCCTCGACAAGCTCGTCGATTTCAAGGATCCGCTCGGCGCCGCCGCCAAGCAGTTTCTCCCCCGCCTCCGCTCTGCTTACCTGACGGACAGCGTCGTCGCCGCCGAGAAACTTGCGCGCGAAAATCCCCAATACGCTTTCGTCACGCCGGAGGGAACCTGCTACCAGGGCCGCATGGTCACCGGCGGACGTGCGGGCGAAGCCAGGCCGCTCGGCATGAAACGCGAGCTTCGCGCGTTGGACGCCGAGGTGATGCAACTCGAGCATCAGGCCGCGGAAATGCAGGCAACACTCGAAAGTCTCGACGCTGAGTTCCAAGCTGCCGAACAGTCGCTCGAAGGAATCTCCGCTCAGCAGCTCGACGCGGAGCGCAATGTTTTCTCGGCGACGCACCGTCACCAGCAGACCCAGGGGGAACTCACGCGCCTTAGCCTCGAGTTGACGGTCTGCCAGAACGAACTTTCACGAATCCGGCGTGACGTCGAATCCGCCCGCAACCGCGTCGCGCGCGCGCTTCAACTGCATTCTTCCGCCGCTGCCAGCCGCGCTGAGTTGGAATCCGAAAGCGCACGCCTCACGGAAGAATTAGCCCAGCTTCGTGGCTCCATTCAGTCGGAACAGGATGAACTCGCCTCAGGACGCGCGGAGCTTGCCGCGCTCAACGAGCGCCTCGCCGCCGCTGATGCTCTCTCAAATCGCCTCCAGGAAGAACGTGCCGAACTCGATCGCCGCGAAGCCTTTCTCCGCCAGCAGGAATCTTCCGTTTCGGAAGAGACTACGGCTCTCGCAAAGCAGAGCGAAGAGCTGGCGCAGCAGCTTGAAGGACTCCGCGCCGAAAAGCAGCGGCTCGAAGCGCGCCAGCACGAGTTCGAAAAAGAATGGGAAGCCGCGCGCACTCGCGTGGCGCAAATGGAAGACGATCTGCGCATGGGCCGCCAGTCGCTCCAGGAATTGCGCGAGCAGCGCAGCCACGCGGAAGTGGAGCGCGCGCGCAACGATTCCGACCGCCAGCACTTGCGCGAAACATGCCTCGCCGAAGTCAACGCGCAGCTGGAGGACCTGATCGCAACCGAATCCGCGTTCATGAGCGGCGAGGAGCTCGCCGCTGCGGAAGCCGATTACCGCGAGATGAAACAGCGCGTCGAGTCCATGGGGCCCGTCAACATGATGGCGCTCGAGGAATTCAACGAATGCGATCAGCGCTTCACTTTCCTCACGCGTGAACGCGACGATCTGCTCCAATCCATCGCCGATACGCAGCAGGCCATCGCGGAGCTTGACGTCATCTCCCGCGAAAAATTCGAACAGGCTTTCGCCGCCATCAACCGCAATTTCTCCGAAGCCTTCCATACCATCTTCGGCGGCGGGATGGCGGAGATGCGCCTTACCGAGCCCGACAGCTCCGGCGACGCCGGTATCGACGTGGTGGCCTCGCCGCCGGGAAAGCGTCTGCAAAACGTTCTCCTGCTCTCTGGAGGCGAGAAGGCCATGACTGCCCTCGCGCTGCTCATCGCCATCTTCCGCTACCAGCCGAGCCCGTTCTGTATCCTCGACGAAGTGGACGCGCCGCTCGACGAAGCCAACGTCGGTCGCTTCACCCGCCTCATCGGCGACATGAGCAGTCAGACGCAATTCATCATCGTCACCCACAATCGCAAAACCATGGAAACCGGCTCAGTCCTTTACGGTGTGACCATGCAGGAACCCGGCGTCTCCAAGCTCGTCAGCGTCCGCTGGGAAGGCGATACCGCGCCTTCATCAAGACATCACGCTGCCGCCGCCTCTGCCGCGTGAAATAAGTTTACGCGCGTCAAAATTGTTTAATTTTGTTTTGCAAGAATTTCCACTGGGCGCGGCTTTGACTTCGCTCCGCGCTGCGCTAGAATACGTTCCACATTTTCGAGGGGAAACACTTCCGTGTCCGCGAGTCCTGCTGTGCGCGTCATCAAAGAAACCCGATTCTCCGGCATTACGCCTGTCGCTCGCGGCAAGGTTCGCGACATCTATGATCTCGGCGACAAGCTGCTAATCGTAGCCACCGACCGGCTGTCGGCATTCGACGTCGTCCTTCCCACGCCCATTCCCGACAAGGGGCGCGTCCTTACGCAACTTTCTCTTTTCTGGTTCAACCTGCTGAAAGATGTGGTTCCCAATCACGTTCTCAGCGCCACCGACTTCCCGCCCCCGTTCGATTCCTACAAAGGCGATCTCGCCGGCCGCTCCATGGTGGTTCGCAAGACGCAGCCGCTTGCTATCGAATGCGTCGTGCGCGGCTATGTCTCCGGCTCCGGATGGAAGGACTACCGTGCCACCGGAAAAATTTGCGGCATCGCGCTCCCTCCGGGTTTGCGGGAATCCGACCGCATGCCCGAGCCCCTCTTCACGCCCTCAACCAAAGCCACCGCCGGCCACGACGAAAATATTTCCTTCGAACAAGCCGCTTCGCTTGTCGGGAAGGAACTCGCCGAGCGCGTTCGGACCATCAGCCTCGAGATCTATCGCCGCGCTGCCGCATACGCCGAGCCCCGCGGCGTCATTCTCGCCGACACGAAATTCGAATTCGGCCTTCTTGGCAACGAGCTGATCTGGATTGATGAAGCCTTGACTCCCGACTCTTCCCGTTTTTGGCCGGCGGCTCAGTACAAGCCCGGCGGTCCTCAGCCCTCTTTCGATAAACAGTTTGTGCGCGATTACCTCGAACGGATCCAGTGGCCCAAAACGCCTCCTGGCCCCGAACTGCCCCCCGAGGTTGTCGCTGCCACTCGTGCAAAGTACCGGGAGGCGTATCGCCTCCTCTCGGGTCACGAGTTGGACTAGCGGGCCGGCCCCTTACCTTGGAAAATTCTTGCGGAGCGTGTCATCGTGAAAGATCAACTGGAAGGGCTTGTGACGCAAATGGTTGAGCGTGGAATCCTGTTCGACGAGGCCGTTGGCGAATTCGAGAGGCGCTTCATCAAGCGCGTGCTCGACCGTGCGAACGGCAACCAGTCCCGCGCGGCTCAGGTTCTCGGCATTCACCGCAACACTCTCAGCCGCAAGATCGGGGAATACAAACTCGACCGCAACGGCCACCGCCCGCGGTAGCTCGTCCCGTCGTCTGGATTCAGCGTCAACTCATAAGCAAAACGGCCCTCCGAATTTTTCGGAGAGCCGTCTACTCTACCTTCTCGTCAAACCGTCTTAGGTACCAGGCTTTTTCGGAGCCGGACGCCGTACGGGTTTCTTCGGCGCCGCTTTCTCCTTTTCCTTGGGGATGTCTTCCTCGTTTACCTTGGCCTTCTCCCAATGCAGCATGAACGCCGGGTCAGGATCAAAGGATGTCAACGTACCGGTAAAGCGCACAGGGTTGTCCTTCTCCAACCGCGCCGCGTCCGGCTGACCCGGCACCTTTACTTCCATGTTTGGCGTAGTCGCTGTCTGGTACTCCGCGTCGCTCGTCACGAACGCCAGCTTCAGCACAATGGCATCCGTCCCGGGAGTCACTTCAATCAGCTTGCCCGGCACATCCGGGAATTCCAGGCCGCACGACGCCAGCCAGGTCACTTTGGCCTTGTCGCCGCCGGCCTTCAAATCTCCCACAACAGACGCAATCGTCATGTCTTTTCGCGCGGCGTCCAAATCCGCACTGCTGGGAAGTTTGTAGCTTGCCGGACGCTCCGCGGAGCTTCCTGCCAATTGCAGCAGTTCATTCAGCTCGGCGTCGGTCAGATTGTCGCAGGCTGCCTGCTGGTAATTGACGATTAGCTTCCGCAAATAGTCTTTCACCTTGGTGGATTGCTGCTGGTTGGCGTTCTTCGCCGTCACCGCCCGCCCGAATGCCCAGAAGGCATCCATTTCCTGCGGGGGATTCGTGCACATATACGCCTGCGCGAGCCGGTAGCTGGTCACGGCATCGTCCGGCGAGCCCGCCAGCACGGCTTTGTAGGAATCAACAGCGCTCGCGCAATCCTTCGAAGCCATCGCCGCCACCGCCGCCGTGTAGTTGAATAGAGTTTTCGGCTGTTGTTTTTGTTTGTTCCAATCCTCTTCTGTCATGGTGTCCGGTTTTTTCAACTCGGTCAAAGCCTTCAATCCATTCAGCGCTGCCTCATGCGCTCTTGTTGCTTGGTCTTTATCCTGCTGTTGTTGGCCCGGGAGATTCGTATAGGCAAACGAGCGCGCATAATAAGCCTGATACCGCCCGGCAGCATCCACTTTGTCTCCCAGCGCGATGAGTTTGTCGGCGTTCTCGATCACCTTCGGAAAATTCTTGGCTGCGCCATAAGCCTGGAAGTACAGCGGGTAGACATACACAAGCAGCGCAGAATTCGGGTACTTCGATACGAAATCGTCCAAACACTTGATCTGCGAAGCCGGGTTCTTGTCTGCCGCGCAGGCCTGGTAAGCGTTATACTCCGGCACGGTATACGCTTGCTTCCCCGCACCGGCGTTTTGCGCTGCTGCTTGCGCCCTCGCAACAGAAGCGCTCCCGAGAATCAGGCCAAGCGCAGCCAACAGCGCAAAGCCTGCCGATCTTCGTGTTACGTTCATTCCCATTCTCCTCGCTCAAACTGCAAGCCTGGGTTTTTCTTCCGGTCCGCCCGGGATGATTCTGACAGGTATCACTCCACTACGAAAACTTTGGGATTATAGGAAAAGCCATGCGGTGTCCGCAAGCCGTAATCCTGCGAAGCACTGTGAATTTTTCATGTACTCAGTTGTTCACTTGCTGGCTTCATTCGACTACCCTCCGTGCACCGATGGGGACCCGGGGGGCTGCCGACCATTCCACCCTGTTCCTGATGCTAAGATGAGTTTCGCACAAAAAGAGTGGCTTCGACGAGGAAGAATTCTCATGCCTGAGACAAAAGCAAAAAAACCATCCCTGCGCACGGCAAAGCCGCTTGTGCAAGCGGTTGCTCTTGTTACCGGAGCCAGCCGCGGCATTGGCCGCGCCATCGCCTTGCGGCTTGCTTCTTTAGGCGCGTCGGTCGCCATCTGCGGCCGCGATAAGGAAGCTCTCGCTGCCACCGCTTCCGAATTGAAGCGAGTTGGCGGACGCGTTTTCTCTCAGCCCGCCGACGTCACGCGTCCCACTGATATTACGAGCCTCGTTACCAATACTGAGGCAGCACTCGGCCCCATCTCCATTCTCGTCAACAACGCAGGCATTGGCCTTTTCGGCCCGGCCCATGAACGCTCGGAGGCCGATTGGGACCTGGTCATGAACACGAATCTCAAGAGTGCTTTCCTGGTCTCCCGCGCCGTCGTTCCCTCCATGATTCGCCGCCGTCAGGGCGACATCATCAACATCAGCTCTCTTGCCGGCCGCAACACCTTCGCCACGGGCGGTCTGTATTGCGCCTCGAAATGGGGCTTGCTGGGCCTCTCCGGTTGCATGGCGGAAGACCTGCGCGAACACGGTATCCGCGTCAGCGTCATTTGCCCCGGCAGCGTCGCCACCGAATTTTCCGGGCGCGGCCCCAAAGATCCCTCGAAAGTCCTTACCGCCGGTGACGTTGCCCACGCGGTCGCCATGATCGCGACCCAAGGCCCCCAGAGCTTTCTGAGCGAAATCCAGCTTCGCCCGGTGCGCAAGCCGTGAATCGGGAAGGTCTATTTTCCTCTTGACAGTAATCGTTACAACAACTATATTTCCGCCGTGAGTTCCCGCTTCAAGACTGCTTCCGCCTCCCTGCCCCTCGAAAACCGCGTCTTCATTGCGCTTCTCACGACCGCGGATGCCGTTAGTCAGGAGGCTGAGCAACTGTTCCGCTCACAAGGCCTCACCGGCGCGCAATACAATGTCCTGCGCATCCTCCGCGGCGCCGAACCCGATGGCCTCCCATGCCGCGGCATCGGCGATCGCATGATTTCGCATGATCCAGACATGACGCGCCTCCTCGACCGCATGGAAAAGCGTCGCCTCATCGTCCGCACGCGCCAGACCGACGACCGCCGCGTCGTCCAGACGCGCATTACCCGCGAGGGGCTCGAACTTCTGAAAAGTCTGGACCAGCCTGTTCGAGAGCTCCACAAACGCCAATTCCGGCACATGACCGCCGCTCACCTGAAGGCCCTGGCTCAGTTGCTGGAAGAGGCCCGCGCCCCGCAGAACGATTAGCGGCAAGTTCCTGGAAGTGACCAGTAAAGGAAAAGCCATGGAAAAACCCGCAACAACCGAATTCCCTGTACATGATCTGATCCGCCGTCGCTGGAGCCCTCGCGCCTTCGCGGACATGCCTGTTTCGCCTGAGGTGCTTCGCAGCTTGTTTGAAGCCGCGCGCTGGGCGCCCTCCAGCAATAATGAGCAGCCCTGGGCCTACATCGTAGCCACCCGAGAGGACAAACAAAATTTTGAAAAAATGCTGAGTGTTCTCGTGGAGTTCAATGCCAATTGGGCAAAGAATGCCCCGGTTCTCGCTCTCGCGATCGTGGAACTCGCATTCGCAAAGAACAACGCCCCGAACCGCAACGCTCAATACGATACCGGCGCGGCAACCGCCTTATTATCGGTGGAAGCGACCTCCCACGGGCTGGCCGTCCACCAGATGGCCGGATTTGATCCGGACAAGGCGCGCCAGGTTTTCGAAATTCCTCCGGGTTGGGATGCCATCGCCGCAATCGCTATCGGCTATCCTGGCGATCCGGAGTCTCTGCCGCAGCCTCTTCGCGACCGCGAACTCGCACCGCGCGTCCGCAAGCCCCTCAGTAAATTTGTCATGACGGGTACTTGGGGACATACTTCTCCGTTCGTTTCAAAATAATCGTCCAGCGAGGACCCTCCACGCACCATGCACAGCCTATTCGATTTCCTTCTTCGCCATGGATACGTCGTACTCCTGGGCTGGGTCTTCGCCGAGCAAATCGGTCTGCCGGTCCCGACTGTGCCGCTCCTGCTCGCTGCAACAGGCCCGTTCGCTACAGCCGCGGCAGAACGATTCCGGTCTGTGCCTGGTACTTCCCCTTCTTGTCCTTGTAGCTCACTTCGCATTCTTCATCGGAGAGGAAAAACACCACCTGGCAGAGCCCTTCGTTCGCATAAATCTTCGCGGGGAGCGGCGTGGTGTTGCTGATCTCGAGCGTCACAAATCCTTCCCACTCCGGTTCGAACGGCGTCACGTTTACGATGATCCCGCACCTCGCGTAGGTGGATTTCCCCACGCAGATCGTCAGCACGTTTCGAGGTATCCGGAAATATTCCACTGACCTCGCCAGCGCAAACGAATTGGGCGGAATGATACAGACGTCCCCCTTGAATTCCACCAGCGATCGTGGATCGAAATGTTTCGGATCCACGATCGTCGAATTCACGTTCGTGAAGATGCGGAACTCATCCGCCACGCGAATATCGTAACCGTACGACGAGACTCCGTAGCTGATCACTCCCTCGCGCACCTGCCGGTCCGTGAACGGCTCGATCATCTTGTGCTCCAGCGACATGCGGCGGATCCAGCGGTCTGGCTTGACGGACATCCATTCCTCCTGCGTAGTGTCATCAACTGCTCTGCGGTGGCTCACCTGTTTCAAAAAGACGTTCAGTGTAGTTTACCAGTCCTGTCCTTGACAACCTGCGGCCTACACTCTAGCATCTGCGCACAGAGCCCCAGGGAGGCACGAGTGATCAAGCTGGACATCGTCAACGCCGTCGTCGCGGCAACGAATATCAGTCGCACCAAGGCCGAGCAGGCCGTCGAAACCATTTTCGAATCCCTCAAAGCCGCGCTCGGACGCGGCCAGCGCATCGAGCTTCGCCGTTTCGGAGTCTTCAGCGTCAAGCCGCGCAAGACCGGCATCGGCCGCAATCCCCGTACGGGTGAGGAAGTCAACATTCCTCCTGGCAAGGCCGTGCGCTTCAAACCCGGCAAGGAACTCCACGGCATCGAAGCTAACAAGGCTGCGGATTAGCGTCCGATCGGCCGCGATCTCCTGAATGAATTGCTCGCCGGATGGCGCGGCACGCCCTGACTGTGTTGTACTGGTTTAGTCAAATCGAAATCGATCCGCCAAATTATTCGTGGCCAACGCGCTCCCAGAAAATGCAGCTCCCGCCATTTTTGACTGGCCGCCGCTCCCGTCGGCGGAAGCCTATTACGCCCTCATTCGCCGGCGTCCACCCCTGAAGACTCTCCTTCTCGCCATTGTGTTATTTCTCCTTACCCTCTGTACTTGCCTCGCCGCCGGCACACAATTTGCCGCTGCCTATGACCAAAACCAGGCCGTCTCGATCGATGAATTTGTTCATTCCCTGTCACTCTTCTATCGCCATCCTGCCGCCCTGTTGAGCGGCCTCCCCTTCGCGCTGACTCTGCTCATCATTCTTCTGGCGCACGAGCTCGGCCATTTTTTCGCCTGCCGCCATCATCATATTCGCGCCAGCTACCCGTTCTTCATCCCTGCTCCCACACTCATTGGCACTTTCGGCGCATTCATCCTTATCCGCTCACCTATCCGCACCACCCGCGCCCTGTTTGACGTCGGCGCGTCTGGCCCGCTCGTCGGCTTTGTTCTCGCCATTCCCGCGCTCGTCTATGGAATTCTTCACGCCAAGATTGTCCCCGGACTCGCGGATCCCGCTCGCTCCGACGTCATCTTCGGAATTCCACTGATCCTCCGTGTCTTCGCTTCGGTCCTTCATCCGGGTATCACCGCGGGGAATCTTCTCCTCCATCCCGTGGGCCGGGCCGCCTGGGTCGGACTTTTCGCGACTTCGCTGAATCTCCTTCCTGCGGGTCAGCTGGATGGCGGCCACATTCTTCGTTCACTCAGCCCGCGCGCCCATCGTTACGTTTCACTGTTTCTTCCGCTCTTTCTTATCGGGCTCGGCTTCTTCCAGCACTGGCCCGGCTGGTACATTTGGGCCACGATCCTCTTGGCTCTTCGTTTCCTGCGCGCCGCTCCGATCTACGATTCAACGCCTCTCGACCCCAACCGCCGCTTCGGTGCATTTCTTGCGCTCGTGGTCTTTTTCCTCTGCTTCATGCCCACCCCCATCTAATGGCGTTTGAATTTTCCATTGACGGTGTAAAAACTCCGGCTATCATGCCTTCGCGCGTCACACACCGAAGCCTCGCGCCGCAAACTTATGCCGCAACTCATCCGCACCCTGAGCCTCCGCGATCTTTTGTTGCTCTTCATTGGTTCCGTGATCGGTTCCGGCATTTTCCTCACTCCCGGCCTTATCCTGCGTCAGCTCGACGGCTCCGTCGGCCTATCGCTTCTCGTCTGGCTCGTTGGCGGCATCCTCTCGCTTCTGGGCGCACTGACCTACGCCGAGCTCGCCGCCGCCAATCCCGAAGCCGGCGGCCTCTACTGCTACATCCGCGATGGTTTCGGCCGCATGCCTGCGTTCCTCTACGGCTGGTGCCTCTTTCTCGTCATCGCCAGCGGCTCCATCGCGGCGCTGGCTCGTGCCTTTACGCTTTATCTCGCCGAGATCATCCCTCTCTCGCCCACCGCCTCAACCCTCGTCTCCGTGGCCATGATCGCCGTCGTTACCGCCGTGAACGTCTGGGGCACGCGCAAGAGTTCCGACCTGCAGAACTGGACCACGCTCATCAAGGTCGGGATTATCGTGATTCTCAGCGCCATCTTGTTCGCACTCGGCCGCCACGCATCCGAGCTGCCGTCCGCTCTCGGCGCATCCCAGCACGGCTTCTCCCTTGTCTCCAATTTCGGCCTGGCGATGATTGCCGTTCTATGGGCTTACGAAGGCTGGCAATTCGGCACCTACAGCGCCGGCGAGGTTATCGATCCTCAAAAAAACTTTCCGCGCGCTTTTCTCCTCGGATCGCTGCTGCTCGCGGCACTTTATCTTGTCGCTGTCCTGGCCTATCTCTTTGCCCTCGGACCGGCTGCTGCCACCGCCAGCGATGCCATCGCTGCCACAGCCCTCACCGTGGTACTCGGCCCGTGGGCCGGGAAAGTCGTCGCGCTCACCATCCTGATCTCTACCTTTAGTTCGGCGAACAGCGTCATCCTCACCGCGCCTCGCGTTTTTTATGCCATGGCCAATGACAATCTCTTCTTCAAGAAACTCGCCGAAGTTCACCCGCGCTTTCAGACTCCCGCAGCCGCGATTGTTGCGCTGGGCGTCTGGTCAGCGGTTCTGGTTTGTACTGGCAAGTTCGCCGAGTTGATCGGCGGCGTCATTTTTATCGGCTGGATTTTCTATGGTCTCGGTGCTGCGGCAATTTTCCCGATTCGCCGCGCCTCACACGGCAAGCCTTTGCCCTATCGCGTCCCCGGATATCCTTGGACGCCTCTCCTCTTCGTCCTTGTCGCCGCCGCCATCGTCGGCAACGCCATCGTTCTTGCCTTTCTCGACCCCGCGCAGTTCAAATTCCTTGCCATTGCCATCGCCCTCTTTCTTCTCGGCCTGCCCGCCTACTTCTTCTGGCGCAGACGCGCCACTATCCCTTGAACCCGCCGTTTCGGGAGCGTCTTTTTCGAACGCTCAGTCGGATGTGCGGAGCGAGGACCCAGTCAATTGGAGCACCTACAACAGACTCAACGGATCCATATCCACCAGCACAGCCGTCTGCGGGATTTCTTTGGCGTCGCAGTAGGCCAGAGCGCCGCTGAGGAGCTTTGTGAGGACGGATCGCTTTGGGGACTTCAGGAGAAACTGGAAGCGATGCTCTTTTTTGAGACGCGCGAGCGGGGCGGTCGCCGGTCCGAGGATTCGCGCACCGCTACCGTCGTGCGGCGAGAAATATTCGGAAAGCTGCCGCGACCACCGGATTGCTTTTTCAAGGTTGGTATCCCGCACGATCACATTCGCCAGCGACGTGAACGGCGGATACGCCATCATTCGCCGGAAATGCAGTTCGCGGTCGAAAAATGCGGCGTAGTCCTGCCGCACCGCGTCCTGAATCGCGTAGTGCTCCGGATAATACGTCTGGATTAGCACGCGCCCGGGCAGCTCGCCGCGCCCTGCGCGCCCCGCGACCTGGGTCAACAACTGAAACGTTCTCTCTGCTGCCCGGAAATCCGGCAAGGCCAGCAAAGAATCCGCACTGACGACTCCGACCAGCGTCACGCGCTGAAAATCGTGACCCTTCGCCAGCATCTGTGTTCCCACCATGATGTCTAGCGCACCGCTGGCAAACGATCCCAGCGTTTCCTGATACTGACGTTTCGTGCGCGCCGTATCGCGGTCCAGCCGCGCGATCCGCGCGCCGGGAAATTCCTTGCGGAGCCTCTCTTCAAGGTGTTCCGATCCTTCACCAAAAAAATAAACATACTGAGACTGGCATTTCGGGCACTGCTTCGGCACCTGCTGCACCGAACCGCAGTAGTGGCACTCCAGGCGGTTGCGGCTCTTGTGATGCGTCATCGAGATGCTGCAATTCGCGCATTGCACCGAAGCACCGCAGCTCCGGCACAGCACCGACCACGAATATCCGCGGCGGTTGATCAGCACCAGCGCTTGTGTTCCGGCACTCAGGCACTCTTGAATCCCCGCGTGCAACGCCACACTGATCGGACTCGTCTTCTGCGTCTGCTGAAATTCTTCGCGCAGATCGACGATCTCCACACTGGCCAGCGAACGCTCCGCGACGCGCGAAGCCAGCGTGAGCAGCTCATATTTTCCGTTGCGCGCGTGATGGAAAGTCTCAAGCGACGGCGTCGCCGATCCTAGCAGCGCAACCGCACCTTCCATCTTCGCACGCACGATCGCCACGTCGCGTCCGTGATATCGGAGAGTTTCTTCCTGCTTGTAACTGTTCTCCTGTTCTTCATCCACAATGATCAACCCGAGATTTTCGAGCGGCGCAAACACGGCGGAACGCGTCCCCACCACCACGCGCGCTTCGCCCTTGCGAACGCGCCACCATTCTCGCGCTCGCTCCACGTCGCTCAGCGCCGAGTGCAGCACCGCAACTCCTTCAAATTTCGCGCCGAACCAGCCGCGGCATTGCCGCCCGACCCACAGCGTCAAGGCAATCTCGGGCACAAGAATGAGCGCCGTCTTCCCCCGCGCCAGTGTCTCCTGCACCGCGCGCAAGTACACTTCGGTCTTCCCGCTTCCCGTCACGCCGTGCAGCAGCAACACGCCGAATTCGCCGAGCTCGAATCGTGTGCGAATCGCTTTCAGCACGCTCTCCTGATCGGCATTCAATTCATGTGCCGGTGGCTCGTATCCCGCGTCGAACGGATCCTCGGCCGGATCGATCGGCTCTTCCCAGCTCTCGAGGACCCCGTTGCGCAGCATGCTCTCGATCAGCGCCCTTGAAGTATGGGCCAGCTTGAGCAGCTGCGGTATCGGGAGCGGCCCGCGCTCCGTCTCGAGCAACATCCTGATCATTTCTTCTTTCTCGCCGAATTGCTTTTCCGTTCCTCCCGCGGCGCTTTTCCATGCGATCACGCGTTGCGTCTTCCGCTTTCGCCCTTGCAAACTCTCTCGGATCTCGATCAATCCCCGCCGTTTCAGCCGTTGCAGCACAGCATTTTCCACGCCCAACTTCGTAGCAAAGCTCAGCGGCAGCGAGCCGTCCCGCTCCTTCAATTTTGCTAGGAGTCTTGCTTCTTCTGGGGTGAGACCGTGTGGGTGTGGCCCGGCGCTCAAACCTTCCGCGGCTTCACGACCCGCTTCGGTTAGCACAATCTGCCGCTGCATTTTCAGCTCCGTCACCGGCGGCAGCATCGCACGAAATACTTCCCCGATCGGCGCAAGGTAATACCCTGCAATCCATTGCGCGAGTTCGATCAGCTTCGGTGTCAGCGCCGGCGCGGAATCAAGCGCCTTGGTGATCTTGCGTACGGTGGTGCCTTCCGGCGCGCACTCCGCGAAATCCGCCACGACGCCTACCAGGGTCTTCTTGCGAAACGGAACCAGGACGCGGCTGCCCGGCCGCAACGTCTCGCGCAGCGTCTCCGGCACTGCGTACGTAAACGTCGTGCGCAGAGGCACCGGCAACGCCACATTGCAAAAAGCAGCGTTCATCTCGATGAGTAGTGTATCAGCACGCAGAAAGGTCACAGAAAGTTGCAGAAACATCTCGAGTGGAGGAAAAGAACTCTATCGGCTGATTAGGTAAATTCCAATGAAGATCGACACAATCCCTGCCCACTGCCCGCGCGAAACATGCTCTCTCAGGAATATCGCAGCGAGCGCCACCGTTACTGCTCCATACAGCGAGCTGAGCACGCTGATGATGGCGACCTGTTCCATCCGCATTCCATAAGCGCACAGCACAAACGCGCTCGTATCCAATATCCCCGTGCCCAAAGCGAGCGGCCGCACTTCACCTCGCGGCAAACGCATCGGCTGCTTTGCCAGCAGGATTACACCGCCCACCAAGATCGTACACGTCAAGCGGATCATCCACACCGTTTGCGTGGCCCCGACTCTCGGGATTATGCGAATTCCGAAGAGCCAAAATAGAAAACCAAACCCCAGCGCGGAGCAGATCGCCCATCCGACTCCTTCTCCGTTGCGCTGCGCGGGTTCCGCGGCAGTTTCGTCCGCCGGGTGCTCGCCGTGCGCGACGACGAGCATACCGAGCAAAGTGAAAACGATTCCCGCACCACGCAGTGGCGTCAATCTCTCGCCTGTCAGGATGGACAATATAATGGTCAAGACGGGATAACTCGCTGAGAGAGGCGCAACCACCGCCATCTTCCCAATCTCAAACGAGCGGTAGAGCGCAAGAGTGGAAAACGCATTGATGCATCCCGCGAGCAAACCCCACGCCCAGGGTTGCCAGCCCGAGCCATCCGCCAGGTGGCCCCACCCTCCAAGCCACGGCAGGAAAATTGTCAGCAGGACGAATCCCGTCGCCTGCATGTAGAACATGGTTCGAAGCGTGCCGACGCGGTGGGTCGCGAAACGCGCGAGAAAATCCGCGCCGCCCCACGTAAGCGCCGTCACGAGCCCCAACAGGATTCCCATGATGGATTAGGAGGACTTGCCCTTTTTCGCTTCGAGGCCGAGCGCGGACATCACCTTTTGCAGGTCCTTCCAGACTTCGCCCTTTGCGCTCGGATTGCGCAGCAGATACGCGGGATGATATGTCGCCAGGAGTTTCCTGCCGCGAAACTCCAGCCACTGCCCGCGGAATTGCGAAATTCCGCGATTCGTCCCCAGCAGCGTCTGCGCCGCCACGCTTCCCAGGCATACGATTACCTTAGGCGCGATCGTGTCGATCTGCCGGAGCAAAAACGGCGAGCACGTCGTCACTTCGTCTTTTTCCGGCGCTCGGTTCTCCGGAGGTCGGCATTTCACCACGTTGCCGATGTACACATCTTTTCGCTGCAATCCCATGGCTTCGATCATCTGTGTGAGAAGCTTCCCCGCGCGACCCACGAACGGCAAACCTTGCGCGTCTTCATCCGCCCCGGGACCTTCGCCGACGAACACGAGCTCAGCTTTAGGGTTCCCGTCGCCGAAGACGATTTTGTTCCGCCCCTTGTGCAATTTGCATCGCGTGCAATCGCCAAGATCAGTGCGAATCTTCAATAGCGAATCGTCGGCGATTTTATTCACCGACTCGAAGAGCGACGGCCCCGGCGCCACGGGGAGCACATCCATCTTTCGCGGTGCGACCGGTGCGAGTTTGCGCGGTTCGTACTTGGGTGAAGTTCTGGCCAAAGTCGTATCCTCTTTTTGCATCTCCGCGCGAGAAGCTGTTGCAGCAGGAGGCTGCGCGTGATCTCCGGCGCTCCGGTCACGATAAAAAAGCCGAATGCCGATGTCTTCGTAGAAGCGCAATCTTTCGGTGAGTTTCTGCTGGAGGTTTTCCGGAATGCGTTCGGCCATGACGAGATTAATCGCTCGAGCCGTGCGTTACCGGCTTCGCGCGCAGCACGCCCCGCAAGCGCACCACTTCGTCCAGGATTCGCTGCGCCGCCTCGGTTTTCGTCATGCGCGGCAGCGGCAGATCGCGGCCATCCCGCGCGAAAAGCGTCACGACGTTCGTCTCGAGATCAAAACCCGCGCCTTCCGCCGTCACGTCGTTCGCTACAATCATGTCGGCATTCTTCGCCGTCAATTTTTTTCGCGCGTTCTCCGCCACGTGGTCCGTCTCGGCGGCGAATCCGACGACCAGGCGCTCGCCTCTTACTTTCGCCACATCCGCGAGAATGTCCCTGGTCGGCTCGAGTTGCAACGTAAGCGTCGCTTTGCCGCGCTTCATTTTCTGCGGATGCTTTTCCACTGGACGGTAATCCGCCACCGCCGCCGCGAGAATGGCGATCGAGCATTCGGCAAACCGTCCAGTGACCGCGCGGTGCATTTCTTCGGCGGTTCGCACGCTGACGCGTTCCACTCCCGCAGGCGCCTCGAGCGAAGTCGGACCGCTCACGAGCAAGACTTTGGCTCCTCGCCGCGCCGCCGCTTCCGCCACGGCGTAGCCCATCTTCCCGGACGACCGGTTCGTGAGGTAACGCACTGGGTCCAGATCTTCAAAGGTGGGCCCGGCCGTCACAAGTACGGTCTCGCCTTCGAGGTCCCGCTGCGCGTGCAAGGCCTCGCGCACGGCCGCAATAATTTCTTCCTGCCCGGCCAGCCGCCCCGGACCGGTCATCCCGCAAGCGAGATAACCCTCGTCGGGACTTACAATCTTCGCGCCACGAGCCCGCAACGTCTCCACGTTCTGTTGCGTCGCTGCGTGGTTCCACATGTTCACATTCATCGCCGGAGCCAGCACCACGGGAGCCGTCGTGGCCAGATATAACGTGGTGAGAAAATCGTCAGCGATCCCGCGCGCAAATTTCGCCAGGATGTCCGCCGTCGCAGGCGCCACTACCAGCAGGTCGGTGCGCTGCGCCACAGCGATGTGTTCAATCGCGCTTTCCAGATTGGCTTCTCCGCCCGAGGCTTCGGCGAAAAGATCGGTGATTACTTTCTGCCCGCTTAGCGCTGCGAATGTCAGCGGCGTCACAAACTCCCGCGCCCCGCGCGTCATCACCACCTGCACGCTGAATCCTTCCTGCCGCAAACGGCGCACCAGCTCGGCTGCCTTGTAAGCCGCCACTCCACCGGTCACACCGAGCGTGATTCGCATCTGTGCCTCAACAGCGAGCTACTTCCGCCGCTTGTTCCCGTCCTTGTCTTCATCGATTGAGGGCGGCTCCGTGAACTCGTATTCGATCAGCCTGTGCTCCAGCTCTTCACACGCGATGCGCGTGGGTTTCTGGGTTTTCGGGTTTTCCATCAACGGCGGCGCACCCGCCATGATCTGCCGTGCGCGCCTTGCCGCCAGCACCACGTAAGCAAACTGGCTCTCTGGAGCTTTTGTCTGCACAGTCATCTCAGTCTTTCCCTCCGAACGATGCCAGAAGTTCATTCACCCGCATACGGCGGCGCGCGCTCGAACAGCGAAGCGCCGTCACGATTGACTGCGCTTCGCGCCCGGCGCGTTCCATATCGTCATTCACCACGCAATAGTCGTAATACTTGCCGAACGCTGCAATTTCGTCACGTGCCTGCGCCAGACGCCGCGCAATCTCTTCGTCGGAATCCTGGCCCCGGCTGCGCAGGCGGCGCTCCAACTCCTCGCGCGAAGGTGGCAGAATAAATATGGCCACCGATTCGGGCAGTTTCTCTTTTACCTGCGCCGCGCCCTGCACGTCGATCTCTAAGACCAGATCAAGCCC
Organism: Candidatus Acidiferrales bacterium; assembly: GCA_044447665.1. GTDB lineage: Bacteria > Acidobacteriota > Terriglobia > Acidiferrales > UBA7541 > Acidiferrum. Next base: position 28,153 of record JBIOGB010000005.1, read on the forward strand.
CTTCTTCCGCGATTCTTCAAGCCACTTCTTCGGTGTCCCGTAGGAATGCTTGCCAAACACGCACGCGGACTCCAGGAACTCGCCGCGTTCGACCATGGCCTTGAATTCCCGCTCAGTGACGAAATCATAGCATTTCCCGCTGGCCTCGGCCGTACGCCGCGGCCGCGTGGTGCAGGAAACCGAAGGCATGGTTCCCGGCAGCTCCAATATCCGCTGCACCAGCGTCGATTTCCCCGATCCCGACGGGCCCGACACAATCAGCACCAGCGGCGCAATCTCCTGCCCTGTGTTCATTCGATGTTCTGCACCTGCTCCCGCAGTTTTTCAATTTCCGCCTTGATCTCCAGCGCCAATCCAGTAATCGCAAGGGCTTCACTTTCCACCCCCGGCGTTTTCGACAGCAGCGTGTTCGCTTCGCGATGCATCTCCTGCAGGAGAAAGTCCAGCTTCTTCCCCAACTCCCCCGCCCCTTCCAGCAATTTCGCAAACTGCTGTAGGTGGCTCGTTAACCGGCCCAATTCTTCGCTGATGTCGCTGCGTTCCGCAAGCAGCGCGGCCTCCTGCGCGAGCCGCGCAGGCTCGATCGAGGCGCCCCCGAGCAGATCTTTCAGCCGCGCCTCCAGTCTTCGCGCGAAGGCGGGACGCAGCGTCGCGGCCAGCGCACTTACTTTTTCCGTTTGCGCGCTGATGCGTGCCGCGCGCTCGCGCAATTCTTCGGCCAGATGCCGCCCCTCCGCGCGCCGCATATCATCCAGCTTTGTGAGTGCCTCGCGCAAGCAGTCGTCCAATGCCCGGCCGAGCTTCTCCTGCTCTTCCTCGGTCTGCGGCATCGACGCCAGTCCGCCAATCACTCCCGGGAGCCGCAGCAGGGCCACGACGTCTACGTCCGCTGCAGCTCGCGTCTCCTTCCTCAATTCTTCCGCCGCTCGCAGGTACGCTTGAACCAGTTCGCGGTTTACTTGGACTGGCGCGGCCGATGCGGGTTCCACGCTCAGGTTCACTTCCACGTGTCCGCGATGAATCCTCTCTCTGACTAACTGGCGCAGCCGCAAATCGTACAAATCAAATCCTTCCGGCATGCGCAGCTTTAGATCGAGAAAGCGGTGGTTGACACTCTTCACGCTCACGCGTAACGCCCAGCCGTTCCGTTCGGACCGCGCTTGCGCGAATCCCGTCATCGAGAGGCACTCGGCCTTCTTCGGTTGGACCGGGCCGCCAGCGGATTCCTTTGTCGATTCAGATTTCGTCATAATCAGGTAGCGTCGGCGTGCGAAGCGAGATTCGGAGAAGCGGTTTGCGCCAGCACTTCATCATCGGCGAACTGCAGATCGTGCAGCCGCGCATACGTTCCGCCTTTCGCGAGAAGCTCCGCGTGCGTTCCGCTCTCGCGAATCTGCCCGTCTTCGAGCACCAAAATCTTGTCCGCGCGCCGAATCGTGCCCAGGCGGTGGGCGATGACAAACGTTGTGCGTCCCACCATCAAGTTGGCCAGCGCCCGCTGCACGTACATTTCGGACTCCGAATCCAGCTCCGAAGTCGCTTCGTCCAGAATCAAAATCGGTGAATCCTTCAATATCGCGCGCGCGATGGCAATTCTCTGTCTTTGTCCGCCGCTCAACCGCTGCCCCCGCTCTCCCAGCAGCGTGTGGTATCCCTGAGGCAGCTCCGAGATGAACTCGTGCGCCAGCGCGGCTTGTGCCGCAGCCATGACGCGCGCTTCCGGGACATCCCTCATGCCATAGCAAATGTTGTTCCACACTGTGTCGTGGAACAGAATATTTTCCTGCGTCACCATGGCGATCTGATCTCGCAAAGACTTGATGGTCACGCTCTTGATGTCGATACCATCGATTTGTATCTCGCCCGAGGTCAGCTCGTAAAAACGCGGAATCAGATTGACGAGGGTCGTTTTCCCTGCTCCGCTCGATCCTACCAGGGCAATCACTTCACCCCGGCGTGCGGTTAGGCGGATATTTTGCAACACCTCCCCGGACTCGCTCCCGTAGGAAAAGCAGACGTTGTCAAACACGATTTCGCGAGAAAATGGGGGCAGCAACTTCGCGCCCGGCTGCTCGGCTCGTTCTTCTTCAAGATCAAGAAAGGCGAACGCCTGCGCGCTCGCCCCTTGCGCCGCTTGAAACTGCTGATAGACATAGCCCATACGCTTCAGCGGCATGTAGGCATTGAACATGGCGTAAAGGAAGGCAAAGAACTGGCCCTCGGTCATGAGATTATGGCGAATTTGACCGCGGGCATAGAGGAGCAGCAAAGGAATAGCGAGCGCACCGACCAGGTCCATGAGCGGCCCGGTGCTGACAGCCGCGCGGACCCAGCGCATGTTTTCGCGGAGGAGCCGGCGCGCTGCTTCGCGAAACCTGCGAATCTCAAAATCTTCCATGCCGAATGCCTTGACCACGCGGTTTCCGCTGACGGTCTCCTGCAGGATCTGGCTCAAATCACCAAGGCGAGTCTGGCTGCTTTCCGCCGAACGCCGGATTTTGCGGCCAAATTTATTCACCGGCCAAACGACGAGAGGCAGCAGAAAGCCACAACCCAGGGCCATCTTCCAATTGATGCTGAGCAACACGGCGGCAAATACGACAAGCGTGAAACTTTTTTGAAACAGGTCGGCGAGCCATTCGCTGAGGGCAAACCTTACCCTCTCGACGTCGTTGATGGCGTTGGAAATGAGGCGCCCGGTGGGATTGTGCTGGAAGAAACCGATGGGCTGGCGAAGGATGCGAGCGTAGACCTGATTTCGCAGATCGGTGACGGCGGCGAGGCCGGAATATTGAATTTGGGTGGTGCCGATGTATTCGGCGAGGGCTTTTGCAAAAAAGAGAATGACGAGAGAGATGGCGAAGACGGTCCAGACGTTGTGGATACGCGAGGGAAAATAATCGTTGAGATAAACGACCCTGCCGCTCCACGGAACGGTGCCAAGGGGCAATCTGGAACTCGTGGCGCCAGGATTGAGGACGAAGTCCACAGCCAGCTTGATCATGAGCGCCACGCCGCCTTCAGCCAGCGCCACAAACGCCACAAAGGCCACGCCCACGGCCAGCCGGAAAGTGTAGGGCCGCACATAACTCAGCAAGCGCTTCAATTGCGGTGAAAGCAAATCCGCCACGAGTCAGACTCCCTTGACTTTTACACTTGGTACGCTATTCGCCGCTTCGCGGCGTGTCAAGTTTCCGAGGCTCGTCTGACAAGGGAATGCCAGTGCCGCGCCCGGCTCACTTCTCGATATCGCGGTGAACGACCTTTGCCGAGAGGCTGTGTTTCTCCAGCGCTTTTTTCATGGACTCCGCCAGCATCACCGAGCGATGCTTTCCCCCTGTGCAGCCGAACGCAATCGTCAAGTAGCTCTTGCCTTCGCGGATGTAGTGTGGAATCAGGTAAGTCAGCAAGCCTTCGATGCGGCGGAGAAATTCCGCGGTCTGTGGAAACGACTGGATATAGCGCCGCACTTTCGGGGCTTTTCCCGTGAACCGGCGGAGGCGCGGCACAAAGTGAGGATTTGGAAGAAACCTTACGTCGAAAACCAGATCGGCGTCGGTGGGCACACCGTAGCGGTAACCAAAGCTTACGACCGATACCAGCATCGGCCGCTTGTCCGGATTCTTGAATCGCGCGGTGACAAACTGGCGCAGCTCGTGCACATTAAATTGAGAAGTATCAATTACCAAGTCGGCCAGCTTGCGGATGGGTTCCATGAGCGCGCGTTCGTGGCGCAAACTTTCGCGCACAGAAAAATCTTTCCCCAGCGGGTGCGGCCGGCGTGTTTCGCTGTACCGCCGGAGCAGCGCGTCTTCACTCGCATCGATATATACAAGCGTGATGGGATGATCTTTTCGCAGATGACGCAGAAGCGGCGGCAGTTTTTCGAGTTGCGCTCCTTCCCGCGCATCCACCAGCAGCGCCGCGCGCGCAAAATCGCCTTCGCCAGCCGCATGCAGCTCCGCAAAGATAGGCATTAGCTCGACGGGAAGGTTATCGACGCAGTAGAAGCCCATGTCTTCGAAGGCTTTCAGGACTGTACTTTTCCCCGAGCCTGAGAGTCCGGTCAGGATAACGAGTTGGCGTCCTTCTTGTCTGGCTCGCTGTTTCACGGGGTGGCGCTGGGTCTAACTCTTTACCCGGCGCTGGTGAGTGCTGGGGATGCGCATGTCTTCGCGGTATTTCGCGACCGTCCGCCGGGTAACATGGATGCCCGCGTCATCCAATTTTTTCGCAATCTGCTCATCGGTCAGCGGCTTGGTGCCGTCTTCTTCTTCAATCATCTTTTTTACGAGCCGCTTCAACGTGAGCAGCGACATGCCGCTGCCTTCGGGACCGTTCACCGATTCGCTGAAAAACGAGCGCAGCTCCAGAACTCCCTGCGGCGTATGAGCGTACTTGCTGGCTACCGCGCGGCTCACCGTCGACGGGTGGACGCCGACTTCTTCCGCTACTTCTTTAATCATCATGGGTTTCAGCGCGTCCGGCCCTTGGCTCAGAAAATCTCCCTGCCGCGCGATGATCGACTGGCACACGCGCAAGATGGTGTGTTTTCTCTGCTCGATGTTTTTCATCAACTGAATCGCCGCGGTGAAACGCTCTTTCACGTAATTGCGCACGTCGCGGTCCGCGGCATCCCGCACCAACAGCCGCCGATAGGTCGGGCTCAAGCGCAGCTGAGGCAGGTCATCCTCATTGAGGAATGCCACCCACTGATCGTCCACTTTCCGGAAATAAACGTCGGGTTCGACCAGCCGCGGCTCGGTCTTGTTGTAGCGCAGCCCGGGACGCGGATCGAGCTTCTTAATGACCTCCAGCGCGCGCTTCACGACTTCCAGGGGGCGGTTCAGCGCGCGCGCGACTTCTTTCAATTGGTTGGACTGCACCTGTTTCAGGTGCTCATCCACGATTTGGTGCGCCAGGGTATTCTGCGGATCAAAGGCCTTCAATTGCAGCAGCAAGCACTCGCGCAAATCGCGCGCACCAACACCGATCGGATCGAAGTCCTGCACTACCGCAAGGGCATCTTCCAAATCATCTTGGGAAAACTTGCCCTCTTGCGCCAGCTCCTCCATCGAGGCGGTCAGGTATCCGTTTTCGTCCAGGTTTCCGATGATGCTCTCGGCGATCTCTTTCACAGTGTCAGTGCAGATGGTGACGCTCAATTGCCACAGGAGATGATCGGTCAGCCCGGTGGGCGAGGAAAGGAATTTCTCGAACGACGGCCGTTCAGATATTTCGCGCTCCTGCGATCGCCCGCCGTCACCCCCGCTGTCGAGATACTGATTGAAGAAGGTTCCGACATCAAATTCGTCGAAGGGATTGGCTTCCGGTTTTTCCGGAAGCTTTTCCGTCTCAGCCTTCAGAAAAGTTTCGTCGCTGTAATTGTCCGTCTGAGTGGGTTCTTCGCTCAGCTCCTCAAGGACCGGGTTCGCGATCATCTCTTGGTTGATCATTTCGCGCAGCTCGAGGCGATTTAGCGCGAGCACGCTCACCATCTGCACCAGGCCAGGCGTCAGAATCTGCTTCTGCGACACCTTCAGGTTGAGTTTGAGTCCTTGCCAGGCCATGGTCTTGCTATCTTGTCCTCTCGTTGAATCCTAATTTAATCGAAAATGATCGCCCAGATATACGCGCCGGACCTCCGGATCGTTGCTCAATTCCAGCGGCCGGCCCGCACGGAATATTTTCCCATGATTCACGATGTAGGCGCGGTCAGTTACCTTCAGAGTTTCGCGCACGTTATGATCGGTGATTAGCACGCCGATGCCGGAACGGCTCAGCTCGCGGATAATTTCCTGTAGGTCTTTCACTGTCAACGGATCAATGCCGGAAAACGGCTCGTCCAGCAAGATGAACGATGGCTGCAGCGTCAGCGACCTGGCGATCTCCAGCCGCCTGCGCTCACCGCCGGACAATGTATAGGCTTTGCTCTGCCGGACGGTTTCGAGGCCCATTTGCACTAGCAACTCCTCCAGACGGTCCCGCTGTTGCTCCGTTGTCAACGGCAGCGTCTGCAAAACCGCGAGCAAGTTCTCTTCGCTGGTCAATTGACGAAAGACCGAAGGTTCCTGAGGAAGGTAGCTGATCCCGCTGCGGGCCCGGAGGTACATCGGAAGGTCGGTGATTTCTTCGCCGTTCAGCAAGACGCGGCCAGAATCGGGCCGGGCGAGACCCACCAGGATATAAAACGTCGTCGTCTTTCCTGCGCCGTTGGGACCTAGCAGCCCAACGACTTCACCCTGGCCGATCTCCAGCTCAACGTCGTCAACGACCTTGCGACCGCGATAGGACTTGCTTAGCGCGACGCCCTGAAGATTCAGCATACCTCGTCATTTCTCGACTCGGTGCTTCGTCAACGTCCGTGAACCATTTTCAGAGTCCACGATGATCGTATCATCCGCTAAAAAGAAGGTCAATTGACGCCCTGTGGTGGTGCCAGAGGAACCGTCGTAAAGCGTGGGATTTCCTCCGCTCATGACAAATTTTCCGTCCGCAGCGGTGTACTCTCCGCGATCCGACGTCGCGCGGCGTCCCGCTTGCTCGACGATCACGCCGCCGGTTCCCACGACGCGGCTGATTTGCTGTGCTCCCAGGGTGGCGGAGGAACTATTCGTGCCCGCGGCAGCGCGCCTGAAATAAATATCGAGCGCCGCGGCTCGCATCCTTTGCTCCGCCGACTGAACCACGACGTTACGCGCCAGGTGTGCTCGATTCTCCAAGTCCCAATACGTCAAGGCTTCCGCCGAAGCGTGCCACAATTGTGGTTTCCGCGCCCCCCGTCGCGTTGCGATCGTCTGCGGGCCCGGTTGGCTCTCTTCTTGGGGAAACACAGCGCGCACGTTTCCGGCGGCATTCAGCGTTCTCGATTCGCGCAACAGCTCAATCGAGTCTGCTTCCAGAACCGCATCGCCCTGCCACAATCGCGCATGTCCCGAATACAGCGCGCGCCCCGTTTTCGAATTTGCCTGCAATCCATCGGCTGAGATATTGACCGGTGCAGGCGCAAGCTGGACAGCGCTTGCCTTGGCGGAAAAATCCGCTGAATGTACTCCTCCTTCCGCCCGGATATCCCCCGTGGATTGCAAGAATGTAATGCGTGTCGCATGAGTCTCGGTCGTGGCATCCCGAACGACGGGCTGGCCAGTAAGTGTGGCGGTTTGCGCGGCGCGCTCAAACACGGCATGCTCGGCCTGTCCGCTACGGTCCCCTTCCTTCAGCCTTACGTCTCCGAGCAAATCCATCTGTGACCATCCGCCGCCCGCGAGCAACTGCGCTGTTCCGCTATGCGCAGTCGCTGTTTGCACAGGGCGTCCCGCCACTGTCCGTTCCGTCTGCACGTTGCCCGTTGCCAGGAGTTCTCTCGGTTTGCCCTGCGGGCTGAACTCCATTGCCAGTTTGTCTGCTTGCACTTTCGTGCGCCCGGCTGCCAGTCCTGATGTTGCAGGGTCTGTCCATTCGATACTCCCCGGCGTCAGCGTCTCGGCGTGCTGCGGCTCGCTCCTCCCGCCATCTATCCCGGCGCCAAAAACCAAGCGCAACGCATCGGTGTGGAGCACCCGAGATTCGCCGGTCTTGCTCATTTGCGTCTGCAAAGACACGCTGCCGCTCAGATTCAGTTCTTTCGGCTGGCCGGCTTTCGGCCAAACATCCAGGGTCGCCGAGTCCGCAGCGAAATTGCCTTCCTCTGAGTCCGCCTTGCGAGACCCCCGGACATTCCCGGTAGCATCCGATTTCGTTACCCATCCCTGTGGTGCAAACTGAGCCGTCAGTGAGTCCGCGCTTATTCCCAGGGTGCCCCGACCGTCTTGAATCGTCAGTTCGGGCCTCTCCGCGTTTGATCCTGCCGTCGCCATCAGTCTTTCGGCATGAAAAGCCGGGTCCAACGCCAGGGTGATTTCTCCCGCTGTCAATCGCTGGCTCCGCGTGTCCGCCTCCGCCGGGCCGATCAAGTGCATCGTGCGTGTGTCCCGCCCGAAGTCCAACCGAGTTCCTTTTACATGGACCACTTCCGCCGTCGCGTCTCTATTGATGGCTCTCTTGGCGCTCCGCAGGGCGGGCCGCTCCAGTGTCATACGTACATCCCGCAGCAGCCGCGCCGTTCCTTCTTCCGAGTTGTATTCCACGCCGCCCGCTTCCCCGCTCCCGCTAGGAAAGTGGAAGAGAACTCGTTGGTTCGTCTTCGCCGTCCCGCTGGCCCGGTCAAAAGTGACGCCGCGCGTCTCCACATGAACAACCTTCGCTGCCGCCTCTTGGGGATTCGTAGCTGCGCGCTCCGCATCCACTGCGCTCTGTAGTTCGATCTGCACCTCGCCGCTGCACACGATGTCGCCTTTCTCCTTGCCGTACTGGCAGCTCTGAGTGTGGAGGGTGTCGTGGCGCTCCCCCGTCTTTCCGAAGATGGTGATTTTCACGTCTTCGAGCAAGCTGGCGTCCTTATCTTTGAACTCTGTTGATTTCGACGCCTGAACCGTGAAGATCGTGCGATTCTGCTCTACTTTGGAAAAGGTCAACCCGCTGGAAAGCCTGGTCACGTCGCGCGGCGCCGCCGGCGGTGCTTTCTTTGTTTCGATATGCCGCTTCCACCCCCTCTCCAGATAGACGGCGGTCGTCATGCCCGCGAGCAGCAAGGCCATCGCCGCCGACCAGCGCGCATAGCGGGCCGCTTCACTTCTCTTCATGAATTCAGTTAAACAAAATTTACGCGCCGTGTATAGAACGCATGCATTTCCCAGCGGATCGCAAGTTCAGGGGGACTGAGCTTCGCAGAAATGGTTAAGAGGATCGAGAAACAGAGGTGAAGAAGAGCTTTTTAGCCTGCGGATTCGGCGCTCGCCGCAGGCAATGGGGGCAGTATTCCGATGTTCGCGGCGGCCACGCTGTCCCTGTTGGTGTTCTTGACCAGGTACATGGCCTCGTCCGCCAGGTGCAGAAGCCCTTCCTTGGTCTTGGAATCCAACGGGTAGGAAGCGACACCGACGCTTGGCGTCACGTGCACATTCAAACCTTCTGCGGTGAGCCACACCGACTCGCGAATCAGTTGATGCAGCCGCCGCGCCACATTCAGCGCATTCTCTTTTGCCGTCTGCGGAAGGAGGATCACGAACTCATCTCCGCCATACCGGAATGCGAAGTCGATCAGCCGGCAATGGATTTTCATCGCGCTCCCGATCTCCGCGAGCAAACGCGAACCCATCAGATGCCCGTGAGTGTCATTGACCATCTTGAAGTGGTCCAAGTCGATGAAGACGATCGAAAATTCATAGTTGTACCTCTGTGACCTGTAAATCTCCGTTTCCAAGATAAATCTCATGTGCCGCGCGTTGTATAGCGTCGTGCAATCGTCGGTGATGGTCAGCTCGTGGATGCGCTTCACGTGCCGCGCATTCTCCAGTGCAATCGCGGCAAAGTCCGAAAGCGCTTCCAGGAGCTTCAGGTCGCGCTGATCAAATCCGTCGGGCCCGAGACAATTGATGAGTTCGATCACGCCGAGGCAGGTATCGCGAAACTTCACCGGGACGGCCACGATCGACTGGGTCTCCATCTTCGTCTTCTCGTCCACTTTGCCAAAGAAGCGCGTGTCTTTGGAAGTGTCCGCGACAACCACGGCTTCGCCGTGCTGCGCTACCCAGCCGGCAATCCCCTGCCCTACCTTGATGCGCACATCCTTCAGGGCCTGCGACGCTTTTCCGACTGCCAGCTCGAAGTACAGCTCCTGCTTGGCTTCGTCCAACAGCAACAGAGACCAGTTGTCGGGCCGCAAAAATTCATCGATTTTCTCCATGATCGTCCGGAGAACTTGGTCGAGCTCCAGCGAGGACGTCAGCGCCTTCCCCAATGCCTGGAAGACGGCAACCTCGCCTGCTTCGCGCTGCTCGGAGGAAACCGCGGCATTGCGGCGGCGTTCGACGGCTGGAAACTGCTTTACTTCTTCCACGCTCGATTGAACCCGATTCTGTAGATTTTCGTCCTGCAGTCTCCGGCGCCGGATGCGGCGCACACGTATCGAGACACGTCCGCGAGTCCCCGCCAGTATAGGCGCCTGTCAAAATCGAGCGCAACATGCTCGAAGTACAGGCGTGGCCATCTTGCCATCCTCGCTCCTCCGCTGCGATTCGAGGGACAGGTGCCCCTTCCGCCGTGTGGTTTGACACCCCGCAATCCCCGCGCCTATAGTGCCTCCGAGGGGATTTCACGCCGTCCGTCGCCGGTTTTTTGCGGCTGCAACCGTGTTGACTGCTCTGGCGCCACAGGCACCCAGAATCTTTGCAGTCGCACGAACATCGTCAGGTACAGGTCTCACAACATGGCCAGGGGAACTTTTGGGGAACGTCTGAAGCGCGAGCGCGAAATGCGCGAAGTGTCGCCCACCGAAATAACCACCGCCACACGCATCAGCGGACGTTTTCTCGAAGCCTTGGAAAACGAAGATTGGGGAAAACTTCCCGGAGGCATTTTCAATCGGGGCTTCGTCCGCGCCATCGCCCGCTACCTCGGCCTGGACGAGGAAAGCCTGCTCGCCGAATACGATCTCGCTCACGGTGAGCAGAAAATCGAAGCTCCGGCCCCTTACGAAAACCCCATTCCCCGGCCGCCCAAGTGGATTCCTATTCTCGGCATCCTTGTTTTTCTCGGCATCCTCTTGGGTCTCATATACGCGGGGCGTTATGGCTGGCGCCGCTACGCCGCCCACCGCGCCGCCAAACAATCCTCGACTTCGATCCTCCTATCGCAGCCACCTTCCGGCAGTGGGAATCGTGTGGCCGCCGACTCCCTTGCAACTTCTTCAAGCCCGGCAAGTTCTTCCTTGGATCTTTCCGTCTCCACCTCCGCTGCGACGCGTGTGCGCATAGTTGGCGATGGCAAACTGCTTCTCGACACCGAGCTTTCTGCCGGCGAAACACGCCACTTCTCCGCCACGCAGCAATTCGAAGTCACAGCAGGAGACTCCTCCGCCGTATTGCTGGAATTGAACGGCCAGGCCATGCCGCCGCTCGGTGCGCCTGGCGCTTCCGGTACAATAGTGCTTAGCCAGAAGGATTTAAGGCAGGCACCCGGTGGAACCTCTCAGCCCTGAAGTCATCGAAGATCTGCGACACGGCCGCGTTGCGCGAGAACGTAAACTTGCCGTCTGCTCCAGCGGTGCGCACCTTCCGCCCGCCGATCGCGCCGAAATACTCACTGTGCTCGCCGGTGACGCCGACGAAATGGTTGCCGAGCGGGCTCAGGAGGCGCTCCTCTCTCAGCCCCACGAAACTTTTGTCGAAGCGCTGAAGCGCGAAAACGCGGTGCCTGCTCTTTTTGCGTACGCCGCAAGAAATCTGGCGGACAAACCCGGTGTCTGCGACGCGATGGTCCAGAACAAGAATTGTCCGGCGGAATTTCTCGTCCCCTTGGTCCGCCATCTCTCTGCCCTCGGAATTCAAGCCCTCATGGAAGAGCTCGACCGAGTCAGCGATTCCCCTGTCCTCGCCTCCGCCCTTGAGCACTCTACCTCCCTCACCGCCGACCAGAAAAATCAGCTACACGAGCTCAGGGGTTCTTCCATCGACGAAGCCGCCCTCGCCGAAGCCGCCGCCGAAGCGGAGCCCGACGCCGCACGCCGCCAAACCCTGCTTCAGCGCCTCGCCAAGATGACCGTCGCCCAGCGCGTGCAATTCGCCATCAAGGGAAGTTCGGAAGCTCGCCGCACGCTCATCCGCGACGCAAACAAAGTCGTCCAGCGCGCCGTCCTGCAGTCTCCGCGCCTCACCGACCAGGAAGTGGAAGCCTTCGCCTCCATGTCCAGCCTCACCGACGAAATTCTTCGCCTCATCGCCAACAACCGCAATTTTCGAAAGAACTACTCCGTTGTCCGCAACCTCATGAACAATCCCAAAACGCCCCTGGACGTTACGCTCCACATGTTGCCCATGCTCAACGCCGCGGATCTCAAGAAGCTCACAACCAACAAGAACGTCCCGGAAACGCTGCGCACCACTGCGTTCAAGCTTCAGCGGCAGCGCGCGGCATTCAAGAAGTGAGATTTTCCCTCGCTCCCACGACGTCTGAAAATCCATTCATATTCTCTTGCGTCACAGGGAGTAAGATCCTGAATCATCATGAAAAATAATCTTATAAAGTCGCTCGCTTTTGTAGTCTTGCTCTTGGCCGCTCCGCAGCTTTTTGCGCAATCGCAACCCGTTGACCTCCAGGCTAAAGTCAGCGTTCCTTTCCGCTTCGTGGCCTACGGAGATACGCGCTTCACGAATCCCAGCGACACAAAAGCGTCCAATCCGCCGGTTCGCCAGGCCCTGGTGCAGGCCATCGACGCGGCCCATCCGGCCTTCATCTCCATCGGCGGGGACATCGCTTACAACGGAAACGATCCCAACGATTGGAAAACCTGGGATGAGGAAACCTCCGTCTGGCGCCAGCACAACATTCCGGTCTATCCGGCGCTTGGCAATCACGACCTCCACGGCGATCCAAAAGTCGCGCTCTCCAATTATTTCCAGCGCTTCCCCGATTTGCATGAAAGCCGCTACTACTCGGTCCGAGCCGCCAACACACTGATGCTGGTACTGGACAGCTCGCTCGATGAAGTCTCCGGGCCTCAGGGCGAGTGGCTGGCCGGGAAGCTCGAGCATATTCCCGCGGGTGTAGATTTCATTTTCCTCGTCATGCACCATCCGCCATACACCAGCTCTTCCGACTCGAAGATGTTCGGCGGCGGCCACTCCGCGCGCTCCACGGAACGGGAGCTGGCAAAGATGCTGGAAGCCCGGCAGCAACGCTCGGCTGCACGGATCATCGTCATTGCGGGCCACGTCCACAATTACGAGCGCCACGAACATGGTGGCGTCACTTACTTCGTCACGGGAGGCGGCGGCGCCCACGCCTACCCCATCGAGCGCGCGCCCGGCGACTTATATCCTGACAATCGCATCAACTATCACTATCTGTTGGCAGAAGTGGATCGCGGGAATCTCAAGATCACGATGAACCGCCTCGAGTTTACAGACGGCAAGGCGGCGTGGACGCAGCCCGACTCGGTAACCATCACTGTACCCGCGCCAGCAAAAACGAAAGCCGCCGCGCGCTGAGAACCTCTTCAGTGAAGACTGAACAGGTGTAGATTACACGCCTCGCGCCATGGCTTTGCACCCATCGCGATTCTCGCCGTGATATAACAGGGAGCCGTGCAGCCCAACCGCCCCCGAGCACGCCGATTCCCCTTCGTCACCAACGTCGAAGTGACCGATTTGCAATCAGAAGCGCAGGCCATTGATCAGATCAGTGACCTGAGTCTGTTCGGTTGCCAGGTCGAAGCCGCGAAACCTTTACCGGCGGGAACTAAAGTCAGAATCAGGATTGTCCACAAAGGCGAGACGTTCGCCGCTCTTGGAAAAGTCGCCAATGTCCGCCCAAATGCCGGGATGGGAATCGTTTTCACCGCAATTGAGGAAGATGCCCAAATCATTTTAGAAAAATGGGTTGCGGAACTGCGAGAACATAAGTAGCGAGGTCTGGACGAGTCGCCATTCATTATGGATGCCAGGCAGCAGAATTCGTTGGCTGAGAGCGCACAACGCGTCATTGCAGACCTCCGCGAACTAGCCGCATTGACCTCCACTGCGGAAGGGGCGCAGCGCGTGGCGTGGGGTCCCGTTTGGAAAACGGCGCGCGAGTGGTTGAAAGGCAAACTCTCCAAAATAGGGCTCACTCCCGCAGCAGATGCCGCCGGGAACAACTGGGTCACGCTGCCGGGCGAATCGGACAAGACCGTGATCATCGCGGGCCATCTCGACTCCGTGCCGAACGGAGGATGGCTGGATGGATCGCTCGGGGTGACGGCGGCGCTCGAGGCCCTAAGGCGATACAGCCGGGGATCGAAACCTGCGGTCACCTTGAAATTGGTCGATTGGGCGGACGAAGAGGGCGCGCGCTTTGGACGCAGTCTGTTGGGTTCATCCTCGGCTGGAGGCAGCCTGAAGGTTGACGAGGTTCGCCAGCTCAAGGACGCAAAGGGCATCAGGCTCGAAGACGCGCTTCGCGAGCATGGCGTCGAACTCGACAAGATGCTCGACGCGCACAAATCGCTCAAGAGCATCCATGCGAAAGCATATCTCGAACTGCACATTGAGCAGGGCGGCGTGCTCGAATCGATGAACAAGTCCGCGGGCGTCGTGCTTGGCACGTTTGGCCTTGAGCGGAACATGGTGCGGTTTGTCGGCCAGGTGGCACATTCGGGCGCGACACCGATTGCCCTGCGACGCGACGCATTCCTGGCTGCGGCTTCCACTGCACTCGAATGCCGGGAAATCGCCCGGCGGCATTCACGGCCCGGGGCGGGCGTGGTATGCACGGTGGGTGTCGTCAAGGTCGAACCAGGGTTTGTTACTGCAATCCCCGGCGTTGCGGAGATTTCGATTGACCAACGCGCGCTCGACGGGAAGGTGCTTGCTGCGATGTTGAGCGAAGCGCAAGAGGCCTCACGGCGATTTGCGGAAGAAAACCACGTGTCGGTCGAATGGAAACACCTGTGGCGGATCGATCCGCGTCCGTTTGATCCGCAACTGCTCCGGCTTTGCGAAGAGTCCGTGCGCGAGGTGACGGGTGATGCGCCGAAGCTTCCGTCGGGGCCGCTGCACGACGCCGCGGAGATGGTGCCGCACATGCCCGTGGTGATGCTGTTCGCCTACTCTTCAAAAGGTCTCTCACATTGCAAGGAAGAGGATACGCCCGAAGAGCATCTCGAAAAGGCGATTCGCGCGTTCCTCCTGCTGGTTGACAAGACCGTGGCACACGTGGCTCGCAATTGAGAGATTCTGGAGTCAGTGATGAATTTTGACGCTACCGGAAAAACTTCACGGAGCGGTTGACACGAGGCTTGTCCAGTTCTTACGATATTCTTTCGGTTTCGACTTGTTTGAGGAACATATCGACATGATGGGGTAGATTCGGGGCTAGGCATACTACATCCAAGAATAAAAACTTATGATCAACGTCAAGGAGCTAACTAAGAGGTACGCGCGCAACACGGCTGTGGACCACATTTCGTTCGAGGTGGAGAAGGGTCAGATCGTCGGCTTTCTCGGGCCGAACGGGGCCGGCAAAACAACAACCATGCGGATACTGACGTGCTTTCTGCCTCCCACGTCGGGTTCCGCAACCGTTGCAGGCTTCGATGTTCTCGAGCACCCGCTCGAGGTCAAAAAGCGCATCGGATACCTTCCGGAAACGCCGCCGCTTTACCTCGAAATGCGCACGGATGAATACCTGACTTTCGTCGGCAAGCTGAAGGGACTGTCGGGAAGCGACTTGCGGCAGCGCGTGGATGCGGTCTGCGAGCGGTGCGCCGTCACCGACGTGAAGAAAAAGCTGCTGGGAAAACTTTCCAAAGGCTACCGGCAGCGCGTCGGATTGGCGCAGGCCATTATCCACAACCCGGAGGTGCTGATCCTGGACGAGCCGACGGCAGGGCTCGATCCGAAGCAGATCAACGAGACGCGCGACCTGATCAAGGGTCTTGCGGGTGACCACACCATCATTCTGAGCACGCACATCCTGCCGGAGGTCGAACAAACCTGCCAGCAGGTGATCATCATCGACAAAGGCAAACTCGTGGCGACGGACTCGGTGAACAATCTCCAGAGCCGGGCGCGAGGAGCGGAAACCGTGCTGGTGGAAGTGGCGGGGCGGAATGGGGACGTCGATTCCGCGGCCGTGCAGCGACGGCTGGAAAAAGTTACCGGAGTGAGCCGCGTAGTGTTCAAGGAGAAGCGGCAGAACCGCAACATTTTTGAGGTGGAGAGCCAGAAGAACCGCTTCGCGCGTGGCGACCTGGCGCGCGCGGTCGTCGAGTCCGGATGGGACTTGAACGAGCTGCGGGCCACGGCCGTGAGCCTCGAAGAAGTATTTCTCCAGCTCACTGGCGGACCAGCGGCGGGCCCGGCAGAAGAGACAGCGGCAAAGGGGGCGGGGAAATGAGAAACGTCTTAATCATTTGCCGCAAGGAGCTACGCAGCTATTTTGTTTCGCCGATTGCGTACCTATTGCTCACCATGTTTGCGGTGATCATGGGTTTCTTTTTCTGGAATGCGCTGGGCTATTTCGTGTTCATGGGGATCGAATCGCAGATGCGCGGCGAGATGTTTTCCATGAACGTGAACGAGCAGGTGATCCGGCCGCTGCTTTCCAACATGAGCGTGATTGGATTGTTCCTGATTCCCATGATTACCATGAGGCTCTTTGCCGAGGAAAAGCGCACCGGAACGATCGAATTGCTGGCGACTTCGCCGGTGCGGGACATCGAAGTAATCCTCGGAAAGTGGCTGGCGGCGGTGGTGCTGTACGGCTGCATCATGTTGCTGACCGCTCTCAACTTTATCTTTCTGTTCAAGTACGGGAATCCTGATTGGAAGCCCCTGGCGATCGGCTATCTCGGTCTGCTGCTTCAGGCGGCTGCCCTGCTCGCCATTGGAACTTTCATTTCCACGCTGACGAAGAATCAGATCATCGCAGGTGCTGCGACATTTGGCGTGTGCCTGCTCCTGTGGGTGTTGGAATGGGTAAGCGGATATGAAACCGCCGCATGGGCGCAGGTGTTGTCGTACATGTCGGTGATCACCCATTTCGAATCGTTCGCCAAGGGCGTCATCAATACGAAGGACATTGTTTTTTACGTAACACTGATATTTCTGGGACTCTTCTTTACCGCGCGCTCGATGGAGTCCCTGCGCTGGAGGTCGTAGGTGAATCTACAGTTGCTGAAGGCGAGACAAACCAAGTACGCCGTTTACGCGAGCGTGTATATCGTCGTAATCCTGACAATCGTGACGCTGGCAAACGTGCTTGCCAACCGCTACGTCAAGACTTACGACGGGACTTCGACGAAGCGCTACAGTCTCTCTGACCAGACCGTGAAGATTGTCAAAGGCCTCAAAGAGGACGCCAAGCTCACTTATTTCGATCAGAGCACCCGGTTTCCACTAGCCAAAGATCAGCTGGACCAGTATGCGAATCTGTCGCCCAAGGTCCACGTGGAATACGTTGACCCGGACAAGAAGCCGCAGGTGGCGCGCGAAGCTGGGATCAAGAACTACGGCACGACGGTCGTACAGATCGGGGCGAAAAAAGAAGAGGCCAAAAGCACCAGCGAGGAAGACCTTGCCGGAGCGTTCATCCGCGATCTGAAGAATAAAACGCGCACGGTCTGTTTTGTGACTGGGAGCGGCGAACACCAGATCGAGGATTCCGACCGCAACGGTTATTCGCGACTCAAGGACCTGCTCGGAAAAGACCAGTACTCGACGAAATCCATCAGCCTGCTGCAAAAGGCCGAGGTGCCGGGCGATTGCACGGTTCTTGTCGTGGCGGGGCCCAGCAGCGATTACCAGCAACCCCAGGTGGATGCCATCAAGAAATTCGTGGAGGAAGGCGGGCGCGCGCTTTTTCTGCTTGATCCGCCGCTTAAATTCGGGCGGTCAGAAATCGCGGACAACGATGCCCTCACTGCTCTGCTGCAGAGCTGGGGCGTGACGCTCGACAAGGATCTCATCCTCGATCTCAATCCCCTTGGGCAGCTCGTTGGAGTGGGCCCTGAGGTTGCTCTAGTGTCGCGCTACGAACCGCACGCGATCGTGAACGAAATGAAAGGCTCGGCCACGGGATTTCCGCTGACGCGCTCGATGGACGTCAAGAACACCGACAAGACCACGGTGGAGAAACTCTTCAGCTCGTCGGAGAACAGCCTGGCAACTTCGAAGTTGAATTCGCCCAAAGTGGATCCCAACGACCCGAAAAACAAAAAAGGTCCGCTGACAATTGCTGCGGCGGGTTCCTACAAAACGGGCAAGGAAAATGAGCAAGGGAGATTCGTGGTGATTGGAAGCTCGGCGTGGGCCGCGAATTCGTTCCTCAATTTCAACGGAAACCGCGATCTGGCATTGAACACCATGAATTGGCTGTCCTCGGATGAAGATTTAATCTCCATCCGGCCGAAGGAGCGCGAAGACCGCCGCATTACCATGACGCAAACGCAGATGAAGTGGGTCCGTATCACCAGCCAGTTTCTGTTTCCATTGGCGATTGTGATTGCCGGAGTTACGGTGTGGTGGCGGCGGAGGTAATCCTCGCCATGCCGTCCGCCCAAAGTAATAAACTTCAGGAAAATATTCTATGAAAAGCCGCGGTCTAATCCTCGCCGTTATCGTGCTGGCGGCGCTTACGGGAACGCTCTATTGGTCCAATCATCGCAAGCCCGCGGAGACGAACGTGAGTGCATCCGCGGAAACGCCGCCGAAAATCCTCATTCTCAATCAAGGGGATATCACCGCAGTCGCCATCAAGAAAAAAAGCGGCGAGGAGTTGACGCTCGCGAAGAACGACGCGGGCAAGTGGCAGATTACCGCGCCGAGACAGCTCCGGGCCGATCAGGACGCGGTGTCGAGTCTCCTTACCACTTTGTCGGCGCTGAACTCCGACCGCCTTATCGAAGATAAAGCCGCCAATCTCGAGCAGTACGGCCTCGCCCAGCCGTCGCTCGAAGTGGAAGTCACTGAGAAAAACAAGAAAACCGACAAGCTGCTGATCGGCGATGACACGCCATCGAACAGCGCGGCCTATGCAGCGGTCGCGGGAGACCCGCGAGTGTTCACCCTTGCGAGCTATAACAAGAACAGCCTCGACAAGACCGCAAAGGATCTCCGGGACAAGCGGCTGATGACCTTCGAATCGGACAAGGTTACCCGGATTGAGTTGCAGACTAAAAAGCAGGCGATTGAGTTCGGCCGCAACAAAGAGCAATGGCAGATCGTGAAGCCCGGGCCGTTTCGAGCCGATGGATTCCAGGTGGACGATCTGCTCCGCAACTTGGCCGACGCAAAGATGGACTTGACGGGAAGCGATGATGAAAAGAAAGCTGCAGCGGCGTTTGGTTCCGGCTCTCCCGTCGCCGCCGCGAAGGTAACGGACGCCTCGGGAACCCAGGAGCTGCAGCTGCGGAAAAACAAGGACGATTATTACGCGAAGTCGAGCGCGGTCGAGGGCGTGTACAAAGTTGCGAGCGGAGTTGGAGCGGGGCTGGATAAAAGCCTCGATGATTTCAGGAACAAAAAGCTTTTTGATTTCGGCTATGCCGATCCGCAAAAGATCGAGCTGCACGATGGGCAGAAGAATTATTCTCTGAGCCGCGGCGGCGAGGATTGGTCCCTAAGTGGCACAAAAATGGACGCGAGCAGTGTGAGGACCCTCGTCGGAAAGTTTCGCGATCTAACGGCGAGCAAATTCCCCGAGAGCGGGTTCACCACGGCGGTTATGGACATCACGGTGACTTCGAATGACGGAAAACATGTCGAGAAGGTCCTCATTGCGAAGAATGGCGGCCGTTACGTCGCGAGGCGCGAAAATGAGCCCTCGCTTTACGAGTTGAACGCCGCGGATGTTACCGAGCTGCAAAAGTTGGCCGCGGAGCTCAAACCCGCCGCCGCGACCAAGAAGTAGACTTGTCATCTTTGGCGTACTTGGTTTGAATGGGGAGCGCGGACTGTTCTGCGCTACCATTCCCATCATGCTGCTTACGCTGCTGGCCTCGGCTGGGACGCTGATCTTAGGCCAGCTCTCCTAGTAATATGTTGAGAAACCCTCGATTCCATTCGGCCGCCGAGATGGGGACGTGAAGTCGTTGCGAAAGGCTGACATGCCAAAGGATTATGCCGTTCGGCTGCGTTGCCCCTATGGTGATCATGACGTGTGGGTGCCCCTGGAGAGTAGAAAGGAAACGCTCGAACAAGTCATGCGCGCGCCCTGGGATTTTGAATGCCCGGTACATGGCGTGCAGCGGGAGATCCCCCTGGAGGTGAGCGAGAGAGCGGTGCTTCAGCCCCAGTTTGCACCCGTGCCGCAAGGGTCGCCGCAGCCGGATGCGCCGCGCGAGAAGAAAAGAAATCAGCGCTCCAGCGAGCGCAAGTCTTTGCACGTGCCGGTGGTGGTCTATGGCTGGACCAAGAAGCAGGGTTCGTTTCATGAGGAAACGAGCACGCTGCTGGTGAACGACAGCGGCGCCCTTTTGGCTCTGAAGGCGAAGGCGGAAGCAGGCGAAACAATATTCCTCATCAACAAAGCCACCCGCGAAGAGCAGGAAATCCACGTGGTCTACGCAGAGCGGGCTGAGGATGGAGGAATGCTTGTGGGGGCCGCGTTCAAGAGCCCGAGTCCAGGCTTCTGGAGAAAAACGCGCAGGAATCCCCGGATTCCAGAAAAAATTCGCGTTTTTGTAAAAGGAAAAGACCACAACGGCAATCCCTTCGTGCAGAGCTCCTTCACCATCGACGTGAGCAAGAGCGGAGCGCGCCTGGATGGGTTGGGCTACTTGGCCGGCGTGGGTGAAACCATCGAGGTGAAGCGCCGCTGGCGCGGCAAAGCGCGCTTCCGCGTCGTGTGGATCGGCCAAGTAGGCATGGAAGAGTCCAACCAGATCGGGATTTGCTCGCTGGAAGAAGACAAGAATATCTGGGGTGTGAAGCTGCCGGAAGAAGGCAAAGCGGCGAAATCCGCCCCGCCGCCAAAAAAGCGTCGCTCCTCCTGAGGTCGTCTCCGAAATGAAGAAGAAGCGCAGCGTTTCTGTCCCGAAGAAAGCGCTTACCCCTAGTCGGAGTGATCCTGAAAAGTATTCGCTGATGTTGAAGACGGCCATCGAGGAAGCGCGCTTGGGATTAGCGGAAGGCGGCATCCCGATCGGCGCGGCGCTTTTCGATGGCCGGGACAGGTGCATTGGCCGGGGGCACAACCGCAGGGTGCAGGATGACGATCCATCGGCACACGGAGAAACCGATGCGTTCCGCAAAGCGGGCCGCCAGCGCAGCTACCGCGACATGATCATGGTCACAACACTTTCACCCTGCTGGTATTGCAGCGGATTGATCCGTCAATTCGGCTTCAAAACCGTTGTCGTGGGGGAAGCGGTGAACTTTCGTGGCGGCATCGATTGGCTGCGGAAGAATGGCATCGAAGTATTCGATCTGCACTCCCAGGAATGTTTCCAAATGCTGGCGGGATACATTGCGGACAATCCCGCGATCTGGAGTGAAGACATCGGCGAAGCATGATGGAATTTCGAGCGAACTGTTTCTCGAATGCTTCAAATCTCGTACGGTCTCCAATCCTCGGGCGGAAACTGAATGTTCCAGAACTTGGGATTGGGGAAAGCAAATGCGACTCCTACTTCATTCTTGGCGTCGTGAATCTCTTTGATGTGAACCACGCGGCAATCTTGTTCTCTCGCCGTGCCCCAGTTTCTCAGCACAATTTTTTGGCCCGGCCGTACTCTCATCGCCAGAGCGATGAGCGCCCCATGGGCGTTCACCTCCATTGTGGTCGTATCTTCGGTGATCGGAATACCGTCCTCGGGAAATCCCTTGGCCTGGATGGGAATGCGCAGCAGCACTCGCTGGCTGCGTCTTGCATCGGCTCGTTTTACGGAATGGTCTTGCGGCGTTCCTGGCATCGCAGCTTAAGCATAATATCAACCACAGGTCTCGGCGTTGCGCGCGGAAACTGTGTGCGTCATTTAGTAACGGATGGAGCCCGGGATCACAGTCAGGAAGATCATTGCGTCGCCCAGCGGGTCAGGAATTCCACGCGACACGTGAAATCTGCTTCTTTCGGGATTCCCATTCTTGCCCGGAAAGAATTCGCGGCGCAACTTCGATCAGCCGTGGCGTCAGCTTGAATACCCCGGCGGCGGTCCAGGGACGCCCGCCCCGCGCGCGAAAATCACGTTCGTTCAGCGCTGCTGCCATCCCTGTGAACGAGGCATCCTGGACGATCATTTCCGCGAGGAATTTGAGAATCTGCATCTCCTCCGGATTTTCTTCCAGATGATGGCAATCGGAAGCGATGCGCAAGCCATAGGGGATCTCCTCGGCGGCTGAGCCCGACTCTGGACGGATCGCATCCGTTTCGGGCGCGATTTCCACCTCGCGTTCCCACTCCAGCGCGACCAGGTGCCAGCCTCCGGCTTCTTTTTGCCGGACGTGCTCGGGGCCTGGCCAGGCGGGGATCGTCTCTCGAATCCTCTCAGTCTTTTTCATGAGCGCCTCCTTCGTTATTCCCGAGGGATGGGGATACACCAATTGCGCAAGATGCGGGCAATTCCTGTTCCGCTTCGGCGAAGGGAGGAACTCACGGAAATGCAATGACTTCCGCCGAATTTGGCCCGTTCGCCGGGCGAGCGACTGTCCGGTCGTGGGATGGCACTGTTGCGTCGCCGGACAACTCGAGCGGGAAAGTTTTTGTTGACTTGCCCGGCAGAAGCGGGCAGCATTGCCGCGCGACTTGCCTCAGTCTGACGGAATTCCCTCAAAGAAATGGCACGCAGGATTGCCATACCTTCAGACCGAGACGCACAATGCCATTTATTTCGAGCGAGGTGTCCCGACATGCGCAGACTCCAGTCCGGTGGGTCTCTTTCCAGCGGGCCCCAACACAAATCGCGCGTGCTGAAGGGGCTTCTTTTTTGCAGCTCCGGATTGCTCGCTCTGCTCGCCTCGGCCATCTTGCCGGCGAGCGCGCAAACTCCCCAGCATCCCCTCGACGGCTTGACTGCACCGGAGTATTGGACGAGTTACGAAGCGTTGAAAGCATCCGGCAAGGTGGATTCCAAGACACGCTATACGCTCGTTCAACTGCAGGAGCCGCCGAAGGAAGAGGTTCTGGCGTGGAAGCCGGGGCAACCCATGCGGCGTCAATCAAGGGTTGTCGTAAAGCAAGGCCCGCAAACGTTTGAAGCCATTGTGGACCTTGGAGCGAAAAAACTCAGTTCCTGGAACGAGGTCAAAGGAATTCAGCCGAACATGCCGTTTGAGGAAGAGATGGATTCCGGCGTCGATGAAGGGGTAAAAGCAAATGCCGAATGGCAGGCCGCCATGCGCCGCCGTGGATACTCGGACTTTGATACCGTCCATTGCGGCGGCTACGGAACAGGCTATTTTGCCACCCCTGAAGAACAGGGGCGGCGTCTCTTGCGCGTGGATTGCACGGATACGCGTGGCGTCTGGGAAGGTTGGGGCCGTCCGTTGGAAGGCCTCGTGGTCCTGTGGGATGAAAACGAACGAAAAGTTTTGCGGGTCATCGACAGCGGAGCGGTGCCGGTTCCGCAGGCGCCCGCGAATTTTGATTTGGCATCGGTGGGAGCGCTACGAGCTATGCCCACGCCCATTACGGTGCAGCAGCCTCTTGGCCCGAGCTTTCATCTCGAAGGCCAGGCGGTCAACTGGCAGAAGTGGAACTTCCACTTCCGGATTGACCGGCGCGTGGGGCTCGTGGTTACCAACGTGGGATACGAAGATGGGGGCAAGCTGCGCTCGATTCTGTACGAAGGCTCGCTCTCAGAAATGTTTGTGCCCTATATGGACCCGAGCGAGGGCTGGTACGCCAAGTCGTTCTTTGACGCGGGAGAATTCGCTGATGGTTTTTCGAGCTCGCTCGAGCCGGGAGAGGATTGCCCGGAAAATGCAGTCTACTTTGAGCAGGTCTATGCCAACTTCAAGGGCATTCCGCAACTCCGCCCCCGCGCCGCGTGTCTGTTCGAACAGGCAGCAGGCGAAATCGCCTGGCGGCATGAAGGCAACATGGTCGAAAGCCGCAAAGCGCGCAGCCTCGTGCTCCGCACCATCGGAGTCTTCGGCAACTACGACTACGTCTTCGACTGGATCTTCCGGCAGGACGGCACGATCCAAGTCCGCGTGGGTGCCACGGGTATCGACGAAGTCAAGGGCGTCAAGAACAGCACCGCCGATGACGATCACGATGGCAAGTCGGACATGTACGGCCGATTTGTCGCCGAAAACATTGTCGGCGTAAATCACGATCATTATTTTTCATTCCGTCTGGATTTTGATATCGATGGTGCGGCCAACAGTTTCGTGCGGGACCGCCTCAGCGTGAAGCCCCTGCCCTCCAGCAGCCCTCGGAAGAGTCTGTGGGTGGCGGAGCCGCTGACGGCGAAAACCGAGCAGCAGGCAAAATTGCACATGAGCATGGAACAGCCGGAGCTTTGGCGGGTCGTCAATCCGAATGTCAAGAGTCCGCTGGGGTATCCGGTGGGCTACGAGCTGATGCCCGCGGAAGGCGCCATGTCCTTGCTGGTTCCCGAGGACTATCCTCAGCAACGCGCTGGCTTCACCGATTATCAGTTGTGGGTGACCCCCTACCGCGATAACGAACGTTATGCCGCCGGCGACTATCCGATGCAAAGCAAAGGCGGAGACGGCCTGCCGTCTTGGACCAAGGCCAACCGGAGCATTGAGAATACCGATATCGTGCTCTGGTACACCATGGGATTCCACCACGTACCCCATGCGGAAGACTGGCCGGTGATGCCGGCGATGTGGCACGTGTTCGAGCTCCGTCCGGTCAACTTCTTCGCACACAATCCGGCGCTGGATTTGCCGAAGTAGCCTCTGGAAGTGCAAGAACATCAGGTTGCCAAGCCGGGGCTCGCAGCAGTATGATTCCCCGGTCGTTGCAGCCCACCCCGAAGCACACCCAGCACCTCTTCGTTCGCGATCTTTCGGAGTCCTATGAATTCCCTGGTTCACCGGGTGGAAAGTCGTACTCCCGCCAAAATTGTTGTCGATCTATCCAGCCTGGATGTCCGCACGCCCGCGCAAGAAGGAGTCACCGAAAACGTGAGTTCCCGGGGCGCCCGCGTGGTCACCAGCTGGGCCTGGCAGCCCAATGAACGCCTCAATGTCAGATCGTTGCTTGGCAACTTTCGCTCACGTGCGCGGGTTGTCTATTGTCAACCACTAGGAAACGGCACATTCGCCATCGGGTTGCAGTTGTTTGCCGCTGCCGGGGATTGGAGATCGCCCGCCTAGCCCGCTTCTGACAGTAGTGCTGGCAAATCGCTCCTAGATATAGTCGAATGGGTTTGCTGAGGCGAAATGCGATCCACAAGCACTTTGCTGAGAGTTCCAACCAGGTTCGTTCCCTTCCTTGTATTCGCCTGCGTCGCACTATCTGTGCCTGCGAGTGCAACGGTCTTTGCAGGCAGAACGCGATGTGGCCTGGGAGCCGATCTCCGGCTGAGTTCGCCGCAGTCAAGTCAAGGGAGTTTGCTCCTGGTCGAAGTACGCAGCGCGAAGCCGCTTAAGGAGATCAAAGGCGAGTGGACCGGGAAAGAGACTCTCTTCTGGGTGGCACAAACCCCCGCGAAAGCACGCTATTCCGTTTATCGCGCACTCTTGGGAGTCGACCTGGAACAGGCGGCGGGTAAATACGATCTTGCGGTGACCGCCGATACGCAATCCGGCGAAAAGCTAAGCTGCCATGCCACTGTGACGGTCAATGCGGGACATTTTGCGACGGAGAGCCTGCACGTCGAGAAGCAGTTTGTGGAGCCGGATCCCGAACAACTCAAGCGCGCTCAAGCCGAGCAAGAGAGGTTGCGCGAGATTCTCGGGCACGTAACGCCCGAACGGTTGTGGCAGGGAAACTTCCGCGTCCCACTGGATGGTGTCACCACCGGCAAAAACTTTGGCAAGCGCCGGATTCTGAACGGCCAGTCCGGCTCTCCGCACGGCGGGGTGGACTTGCCCGCCACCACGGGCACGCCGGTCTACGCGGCTCAACGTGGCCGTGTGGTTCTGGCGGAAGAGTTATTTTTCCCCGGCAATACTGTGGTTGTGGATCATGGCCTGGGGATCTACACCTTTTACGGACATCTCTCCGAAATCTCCGTGACGGCCGGGGAAGAAGTGGAGCCTGGCGCACTCCTCGGGAAAGTGGGAGCCACGGGGCGCGTCACGGGCCCGCATCTCCATTGGGGATTGACGGTGAATCGCGCCCGCGTTGACCCTTTGCTGATCCTCAAGTTGCTTCCCGGCGAGCCAGCGGGAAAACCCCATTGACCATCCATCGCGTTGGGCTCATCTCAGACACCCACGGCCTGCTGCGGGAAGAAGCGCTGCGCGCGCTGGAGGGGTCCGACCTGATCGTTCATGCCGGAGATGTGGGGAAGCCTGAGATTCTCGATTCCTTGAAGGCTCTGGCTCCGCTCGTAGCCGTAAGGGGGAATATCGACCACGGAAATTGGGCAGAAACCTTGCCCTCTACCGCAGTCGCTGAAACCCCGTCCGCAGTCTTCTACGTTTTGCATGATCTTCAGCAGCTTGACCTCGACCCTCAAGCCGCGGGATTTCATATCGTCGTGAGCGGACATACCCATAAGCCGGACTACTCCCAGCGCGGAGGCGTGCTTTATCTGAATCCGGGCAGCTCGGGGCCGCGGCGGTTCAATCTACCGGTGACCATCGCGCGCCTCGACCTGCGTCGCAAACCCTGGAAGCCGGAATTTGTAGACCTTTCCGTCAGTAGATAACTGCTGCAAACAAAGGGGATAGGGTACCAGCAACATCGAATTTGGCTCGAAGGAAGTCCCAACCGGGCATCAAGCTGCCGCGCTTGCGCGAGCCAAAAACACCGTTCGGAAGACCCCGGAATCCTGCTGCAGCGGGCAGCCCGCGCGGGGAAGTACAAGAGTACTGTTTAGATTTCCCCAATTGTGGTACCTTCCCGCTATTGCTCTGAGTGCCTGGCTGTTCCAAGATGGCATGCATGCGGAAGCCATTCGACATGGTTTCCGCCTTTGTTTCCTTCAGTCGTTTCGGCAGCCGTGGGAATCTCTTCTTGACGCCGAAGCAGACCCGAGGTGGGTGAGAACCCTGAGTCTTAGGATAGGCAGAAAGGTCCCCGAATTCTATGGCCATTATCCATTTTCGATGTAAAGAAAGACGCCGCACTTTGCGGGTATCCATCTCGGTTCCGCTGACGGTCCACGGAAAGACCGACGAAGGCGAGAAATTCAGCGCGTCTGCCCGGTCGCAATCGGTAAATCGCAACGGGGCGTTGCTGCACCTGGACCAGATTGTGGTCGTGGGCCAGTCGCTTCTGCTCGTGAATGACAACAGCAACCGCACCGCGGAGTCTCGCGTGGTCTCGATCAAGCGCGATCGCGAGGGGAAGACACTGGTAGCCGTCGAATTCATGACGCCGGATGCGAACTTCTGGCACATGACGTTCCCCATCCCGGGAGCGAAACCCCTGCGCCGGCCGATCGCTTCCAAAGTTTCCGCATAGAAAACCCAAAAAAGGCCAGCTTTCAGACCTTGCCGCTCGATGCGAAAGTGGCGCAGGAAAGATGTGATAGGTGGTAGACTGCGCGCATGAGCGCAAAGAAGAAAACCCGGAAGAAAAAGAAGCGCGCTAAGGCAGCTCGCCGGAAAAAGGCCACGCCGAAGAAGAAAGCGGCCGGAAAAAAGAAGGCCGGGAAGAAAAAGAAGCTGGGCAAGAAGAAAACCCGGGGCCGCGGCAAGAGCGAGATCGTGGATACGCTGGTATTCGAGCCCAAGGGGCTTGGACCGCGATCCGGAGGTCAGTCGGGTGATTTACAGGGATTGTCTGAGCTTGAGAGCGCCGGTTCGGAAAGCGTGGGAGAGTTGCTCGAGGAAGGGAACGCCTTTGAAGCCGAGGTCGTGAAAGGCGTTGAGGACGTCCCTGACGCAGATGAGGAAGAAGTGGTGACGCACGAAGTGCCGGAGGACGACGTTCCGGAGGAATATCGCGAAGAGCGGTAGAAGGATTTTTGCTTTCCTGAAAAAAGATTGGTGTGACGGGCCCGCGGAGGAAATCTAAGAGCCCGAACCCGCACAAAAACAAATTCAAACTGATTTTTTCTTGCCGGAGATTTTCTTGCGCATGGAATTTCCGCGGTCCGGTTTTCGCTTCCTTGCGGGCCTGGCCGTTAAGCCTTCGCGAGTCTTTTTCGGCAGCTTGGCGACGATAAGCTCGTACGATTCGCTCAGTAGCCGCGCCAGTTCTTCGAGAGTCAGCGCTTCTCGGCTTTCGAGAGCGACCCACTGCGCACGAGCGAGGTAAGGCGCAGGGATGATTCCGACACGTTCGGTCAGATCGACAAAGTTTTCAGGAGATGCTTTGAACGACAGGCAGACCGGAGCCGGCTCGAGCGGAGCGACGGCAAACATCTTCCCGCCAACTTTGAACAGCAGGTCATTGCCCCACTGAATTTGTTCCGTCGCCCCGGGAAACGAAAGACAGAGCTGCCGGAGCCAGTCAATATCCATGAAGCGATCTCACACGATTCCAGCCGAGACCCCGTAGATTGGCGGAAGATGTTCCGCCAGGACGTGCCAGGAATCTCCCGAGTCTCGCGAATAAAACAACGTCCCGGTGGATGTTCCGAAATAAATTCCCGCTGGATCGCGCTCGTCGGAAGTCATCGCTTCACGCAGCACCAGCACATAGGCATTGGACTGTGGCAGTCCCTTGTTGAGAAGTTTCCAGCTGCGCCCGCCGTCGCGGCTGCGTGCCACGCGCAGCTTTCCGCCGGGCACGAATCTTTCCTCCGATGAATGCGTGGGAATGGTGAATAGGGTCTGTTTCTCCGCGGCGGGAACGGCCAGCGCAAATCCGAACCTGGTCGGCAAGCCTTTCGAGATATCCGTCCACTTTTCATCGGCGAATCCCGCTCGATAGATGCCGCAATGATTTTGCTGGTAAAGCGCAGTGCGGTCTCGCGGATGCGCCTTCAGTTTATGGACGCATTGGCCGACCTCTGGAAATTTGTCGGGCAGAAAATCGGCGCGCACATTGCCATTGAATGGACTCCAGGTCTTGCCGCCGTCGCTCGATCGAAACGCTCCCGCCGCCGAGATTCCCACGATGATGCGTCCTTTTCCGAGGCATTGAATCGAGTGCACCATCAAGCCGCCCGCGCCGGGAGTCCACTTCGACCGAGTCGGATGTTTGCTCAGGCCCGCCACCATTTCCCAGTTCGCGCCGTTGTCGCCGCTGCGGAACAGCACCGCGGGTTCCGCGCCGAGATAGACGGCTCCCGGCTCATCATCCGCGCCGGGGGCGATGTGCCACATGCGCTTCAATGTAGCGTCGGGGATATCTTTGACTTCCAACCCTTTCTCTGAAATTTGCCAGGTCTTACCGTTGTCGCCGCTGGCATGAAGATGTGAGCCGAACCAGGCGTTCCCCACCGCAGCGTAGTGCCGTTTAGGGTCTCGCGGATCCTGGACGACGTGATGCACTTCCTGTCCCGCAAAGATCGGCCCATCCGAGTCCCACTTCTTGCGGTCCTTCGACGAAAAGGCAAAGGCGCCCTTGCGCGTACCCACCCAGATTCGTACGGGCGATTGGCGCGGCATGTTAATCCTCCCCAATAAAATGTGTTTCGCTCGATAGACGGTCCGGAAATGCGCAGTTTATCGCATAAGAATGGCCACTGCCAATGGGGGTTTGGCCGCCACATGGTAAGTGGTTGGCTATTTCCTCATTGTTCGCGCGCACCATAGATTTTGCTGTTAGCTGAAACGAGGTTGGTTAGTCTGGGGGCGGGGCAGTGGTCAGAAAAGGGCAGTCCGAGCCGATTTTCGGACGAGGAGGAGTGGTCCATGAAAACGAAAGTTGTCAGTCTATTGGCCGTAGTAGCTTTGATCCTCGCGTTCGCCTTTATCGCTTCAGCGCCGGCCGCGCCGAACGCACCGGGCGGAAAGGCAATTCCAACTGCGACGAGCCAGCCAGGCAATACAACCGCAGATCCAGCCGAGCCGCATCCTCAAATCAGAGAAGCGCTCGGTGCCCTGCGCCGCGCCAAGGAACATTTGGAACACGCAGCACACGATTTTGGCGGGCACCGCGTCGAAGCCCTTCGCGCAACGGACGAAGCGGTTCGCCAGCTTGAGATTTGCTTGAAATACGACAAGGACTAAGCACAGTATTCCGCAAATTGAGGAGCGGCGAGGGGACCGGCGCAGACGTCAGTGGTCACGCCGTTCCCCTCTTCTCCGTCGTGGTTCCTTTCGTGAAGTGCTGCGCCTGTCTCTGCACCCGCCTCAATACCGTCTAGATTGCACCTGAATCTGCCACCGCTATATGCTTTCTCTGCCTGTTCAAACAGCCGACCGCGGCAGGTAGCAGGGACGGAAAGCACTGTAGAGTATCTTCTCTTTTTATTCGCCCTGTGCTATCTTGCCTCCCGGCCGCCTCGCTCACCACGAAACTTCTTCGTTTCTGGCACATCCAATGGAGAAGCGCAGGCGGGTTAGCCATTCCATGACGGAACAAGCCAAACACGCTCTCATTGCCCCTTTCGGGGACGCGGACCCCGTGCCGGAGAGCCTCCTGGCCTCCTATCCTGAGCACGCCGATACCCTGCTGCTCCTTTACGAGATCAGCCGCGAGTTCACGTCCATCCTCGACCGCGAAGAGCTCCTCCGCCGCGTGGCCCAGCGCCTCAAGAAGCTGGTGAACTACCACGTCTTCAGCGTCATGCTCTGGAACGAGAAAACCCAGCTCCTCGAAAGCGTCTTCGCCATGCGTCACGAGGACTCCATCTTCTCGCGCATGCGCCTTCCACTCCATCAAGGCATCACTGGCACGGCAGCCGGCGAGCGCCGCACCATTCGCGTCAACGACGTACACGCCGACCCGCGCTACATCCACTGCGAGACCGGCATCGAGACGCGTTCCGAACTCGTCGTGCCCCTCTTACTGCAGGATCGCCTCATCGGCGTCCTCGATCTGGAGAGCAGCCTGACTCACGCTTTTACCGCCGAACACGAGCGCACGCTTGCCACACTCGGCTCCTACGTCGCCATCGCTCTCGAAAACTCGCGCCTTTATGCAGACGCCCGCATCAATGAGCGCCGCCTCCAGGAGGATCTTGACACGGCGCGCGAAATTCAGCGCCAGCTTCTTCCTACCGGCGCGCGCGAAGTTCCGGGTCTCGACCTGGCCGCCGGTTATTGTTCCGCGCGCGAGCTCGGCGGCGATTTCTACGATTTTCTTCCCTACGGACAAGGCCGCCTGGCAGTCGCTCTCGGCGATGTTTCCGGCAAAGGCACCGCCGCCGCGCTCTTTGGCTCGCTGGCTATCGGCATCTTGCGCGAACACGTCGTCGGGCATCCCTGTCCTCCCGCCGAAATGCTCGGAATGCTCAACCGCCGTCTCCATGGCGCGCGGCTCGATGCGCGTTTCATTGCGATGGTCTTCGCGGTTTACGATGCCGGTGCGCGATGTCTTACTCTCGCAAATGCCGGCGGACCCTATCCCCTTCTTGTGCGCGAAGGTGTGGTGCAGGAAATTCGCCTGGAGGGAGTCCCGCTCGGTCTTTTTCCGGAAACCGAATACGAGGAAACCTCCGTGGAGCTTCAACCGGGCGACGTCGTTCTTTTCGCCTCCGATGGCATCCACGAGTCGGAAAATGCCAATCAGGAGGAGTTCGGCCATCAACGCCTGGCTGCGCTGCTCGCGGGCGTCTCCCCGGAACATTCCGCGAGCGATATTTCCGGCAATATTCTTACCGCCACCGACGAGCATAGCGGCGTGGGCGTGCCCCCTCACGACGACCGCACACTACTCGTCTTCCGCGTCACCGGCGAGTCTGCCTCGGACTTCTCGAAGCTCCCCATCATCTACTGACGCAGCAAAGCCGCCGCGCCATGCAATTTACAGAATGAGCGAGTTCCGATTGGTGGAAATCAAGAGGCGATTTTCAAAAAGGAATCTAATGCCCGCCGAGGCCGGGAGACGTCGCGGCCCCCGCCTGAAGGACGCCGGGATTGTGGAGAACCGGGAGCCACTTTTCACGGACAACTGCAAATTCCGGCAGGTTTTTCTTCGAGACTGGATCGGAAGGGGGCAAGCCAAGTCTCTCAAAGTTCTTATACTGGCCTCGTTGCAGGATCCGGAAGTCAAGGTGCGGACCGGTCGAGAGGCCCGTGCTGCCGACGAGACCTATCGTCTTGCCGATTTCGATGTGTTCACCTGCGCGAACAAACATGCGCGACAGATGCAGGTACATCGTCTCGTAGCCGTTCGAATGCGCGATTTGGACCATATTGCCTTCGCCGCCTTTGCGGCCCGCAAAAAGTACTCGGCCGCTGCCGATGGACTGGACCGGCGTGCCGACCGGGGCGCCGTAATCCGTTCCCATGTGCGGCCTATAAGTTTTCAAGATGGGGTGAAAGCGCGCTCGGTTGAAGTGCGACGTGACCGGCGCTCCGAATTTCAGTGGTGACCGGAGGAAAGCCTTTTGCAGCGACTTTCCGTCCGCAGTGTAATAGCCGGGCTGTCCGGCGGGGTCATGAAATAGCAGCGCTTGATATTTTTTTCCGCCGTTGTCGTATTCGGCGGCGAATATTTTTCCATAACCTGCGGTCTGGCCGTTTACATATTTCTTCTTCTCGAGAATGATGCGAAAGGTGTCGCCCTTGCGCGGGTCCGTGTAGAAATCGAGGTCGTAGCCGAAAATCTGCGCCAGGCGCATGGCCAGCTCCGCGGATTCTCCTGCTTCCTCCACCGCATTGAATAGCGAATCATCCACCTGGCCGGTGACCGCGGCGGTTTCTAATTTCGATGGAATTTCCCGCACCTGCGCTGAAAATCCATTCTCCCGTGGAACGATTTTGAGCATGCGGTCGGGGTCGATCTTGTAATCGATTTCGCGGAGCGTGCCTTCCACCGAGCGTCCGACCGTGATGGTATTTCCTGCGCGCACCTGTCGAAGATTGAAGGCGTGCTGTGCGGCGGCCGATGCGCTTGCGGCTTCTTCGTCGCTGAGGCCGAACTTTTCGAGCGCGGCCATGAAATTTTCTCCGGCGGGAACCCTTTTCTCCGTGGAGAGAACCGTATTCGCGCGGATTTGCGCAGCGTCGGCTTGCGAGAGCTTTGCCTGACGGTCGAATTCCGCGGCCGCCGCCAATCGCAGGTGAAAAATATAACTGAGCGTCCCCGCGCTCGCAGCCAACACGAAAATAAGCATGATCAAAAAACGCCGATTCACAATTCCTCCCAGCCACTCGCTGGTTCCGCCGCCCCGGATAAGCGCGCGAACTTGACGCTAAAATGTCTCGAACGCAGCTTTGGCAGCTTACCTCACCCCACTCTTTAGCCTCAATTCGAATCCTTCGCAAATACGTTTTCGCGCGTTGCGCCCAAAGACCCACCTGCCGCTCCGTCTTGCAGAGGCCTATAGGAAAGCGGGAAATCTAAAGAAGGCCGAGGAGTACCATGGCAAGACTGTCGCCCTGGGTCACAAAAATGAAAATGCAAGAGAGCCTTTAATGAAGATCATAGAGTCTAAGGAAAAAGGACGTGTCCCTGCAACCATGGGATGGAAATGGAGCAGCCCGGTGAAAATGTTTCTTGTGGGTTTCTTGACTGCGATTATGGTTCTTCTCTTAGGCGGGTTGGCATTTTTGAGGCTGGGCCTGGCCGAGATGCGCGGTGACATTGCTCCGCCCTGGTGGGAAAGCCGGTTGATGTTTTCCGCCGCGCACTCTTCTGTCCGGCGGCACGCGCCGGAACAGCCGAATCCCATTCCACCGACAGAAGAAAACCTGATTGCGGGAGGAAAGATTTATTTGAACAATTGCGCGGGCTGCCATGGCACACCGGGAAAGCCGGAGGATGACATCGGCGACTCGTTGTATCCGCCGGTGCCGCAGCTGGCCAAAGCCGGGACGCAATACACGGAGGCGCAAATTTATTGGGTCGCAAAACACGGCATCCGTAGGACGGGGATGTTTGCGAATGGCAAATTTGTTTCGGACAAAGAGCTCTGGACGGTCGCAGCCTACATCAAACGAATCAAGGAATTGCCTCCATCGGTGCGAACCGCCCTGGAAGAAAAGAAACAAACCCCGGCAAATTGAATCGCGTGCTTGTGGCTCGCGAGCCGCGCACGCGCTTCTTCCCTGCCTAACTGTTTGTTTGGAAATCGAAAAGCGGGTCAGTTTCCGGAGTTGAGGACGCTGAGGTTGCCCGGGCGAACGTCTGTGGCGAAATAGTTTTGCTCGCGCAGTTTGCGGTAGATGTGTCCGGCAATTTGCGCTGCCGTGGGACCCTTCACGCGGCGCGTGTTCCCGCGCAGAAGAACAGCCAGTGCAATTTTCGGATGCGCTTCGTCGGCGTAGGTGACGAACCAGCCGATATGCGACGGTGTGGTGTGATCGTCGCAGGTGCCGGTCTTCCCCAGCGGCATTTCGTCGCCGCCGCGATCGAAGCTCGATTTTCCCGTGCCGTAAAGAACGGCGGCGAGCATGCCTTCGCGAATCTCCGGCAAAATGGGCGCGATGTTCAGCTCGCGCTTCACGCGCGGCGTAAACGATTCCTTTTCTTCCTCCGTGCGCGGGTATTGCAGATAGTAAAGCGTTCCGCCATTGGCAAAAGCCGCCGCGAGCGAAGCGAGCTGCAGCGGCGTGATCTGTATGCCTTCGCCGTAACTGGACATGCGCCCGACGCCACCGTACGCAGGCGCCACAGAGGGAAACGCGCCGGGATGCTCTTCCGGCAGGTTGTAGCCGGCGAGTTCACCGATACCCAGCAGGCGCGCGTACTTGGAGACCGTTTCAAAGCCCATGCGGCGCCCGAGCTCTTCAAAAAAGTTGTTATTGGAGTGGGCCATGGCCTCGGTCAGGTTCATGTACTTTCGGCGGCCCACTTTGAGCATGGTGTCGCGCGTGATGACGTTCTCTTCGAGAGCGGCGATCGCGATGGCCGGCTTGATCGTCGAGCAGGGAATGTAGCCGTCGCCGAAAGCAATTTTCTGATTCACGACGGTGAGAATGCGGCCCGTGTTGGGGTCGACAGCAACGACCGCGCCATTGTAACGGCCCAGAGCTTCGACGGCTGCTTCACGAACGATGGGATCGTCAAAAATCGTGACGTCGGCGCTGGAAGAATCCGCAAAAGTGGGAACGCCGCGGTAGCGTGAAGCCGAAGACCTGCGCGTGGAACGCACCGCGGATTTTCCGCCTGCGCGCGGCAGGGCGAGCGCCGGGATTGCAGTAATTGCCGCAAGCACAGCAGCCAGTATTGCTCTTCCGAGTTGCGTCGCCTTCGTCATCTTCCATCCGTTCGGGCCCGCTGCAAATTCCGTGAGGGGCGTGATTTTCACTCAAAGCAGCCCCTGCGGTCAACAAACATCTTCTCGAATACCGCGAAGCTGCCAACTGCCTAGGCCGTTTGCCGCCGCCACGTTCGAACCAGCATCGCTCGGCGGCTGCCCTGTCGATATTGCACCCAGGCGGCCAAAGACATCGACGCTCATTTAATGCGACTTAGCGCCGACAAGCGCAGCCGCACCTGTTCCAGAGAGAAACAAGTTCTCTCAGGATGAGACATATTTTAGGTGTCATAGAGGCTGGTACGCAATAGCCGCCCAGTCCCAGTACGAAGCTATGTGCTTTGTTTTGAATAGCTGGCCCACCGGGCAGGGTAATTTTGTTACCTGACCTTCCGGCCGGCAAGGATCACTGTCCGGGCGTGAAAGTGGAGCCTGCCGGTCGCATCTTGAAACGGGCGTGCCCCGCTCAAATCATGAAGGCGGTCCTCTTCCAGCAGGCGGCGAACTTCGGCGGCGCGGTCGGGGGGAGTCTGCGTCGTGGCCAGCCACCGCTCCACCTCTGGAGTCAGGTCATCATGGGTGCTCACAAAATCGGTCTCCAGTCCAGCGTCACGAAACAACTGCAGAAATTCGCTTAGGGGAATCAAGCGAACATGCGAAGGATCGCGCAGGATTTCCCAGCGGTCGTGATAGGCCGCGCGTTCGGGATGCTCGCTTGCGAAGATGTCTTCGATCAGCACCGTGCCGCCGCGCTGCACGACGCGAGTCATTTCTCGCAGGACTTGCAATGGATTTTGCACGTGATGAAGCGCAAGGCGGGAAACAACGAGTTCGAACTCTTCCGATTCGAACGGTAGATTCTGCGCATCGCCCATGCGGAAGGAAACGTTCGCCACGCCGCGTTGCTGTGTCCGCTCCCGCGCGATCGTGAGCATGGCCTCGGTGAGGTCGACGCCGATGACTTCGCGCGCAGCCCGGGCAAACGCTTCAGCGATATAGCCTGGGCCGGTGGCAATGTCGAGCACACGTTCATTGCCTTTCAGCCGCGCAGCAGCAACCAGTCGCTGGATACGATGTTCGTCCGTGACCCACGGATTCGCGGCAAACGCTTTGGCCTGCGTGGTGAAAGAGTCGCGAATAACATCGTTGTGCTGTGCCACAAGTCTCTCGATTGATGACAATAGCGCAGGTGCACACGCCGCGGCGTATGCACTTGCGGAAAAAATGAATCGGCCAAACTAAACTATATGCTACCGGTCAGCGCGCGGGACGGCCTTTGCCGGCGTCGGAGGAGGACGCTGCAGCGGCTGCAGCCTTCTGTTGCGGCTTGTCGCTCGCCGGCGCGGCGGCGTGGCCATTTGGCCCGGCAGCAGCCGTGTTCGAAGCGCCAGGGTGCGGGAGTTCGAGCTTCTTGCGCAGCGCGTGTTCGAGTTTGTCGCGAATATCTTTGTTTTCTTTGAGGAAGATGCGCGCGTTTTCGCGGCCCTGGCCCATGCGCTCGCCCGCGTAGCTCAGCCATGTGCCGCTCTTCTCGATGACGCCTTTGTCGACGCCGAGATCGAGCAAGTCCCCTTCGCGGGAGATGCCTTCGCCGTAAACGATGTCGAATTCGGCTTCGCGGAAGGGCGCAGCCACTTTATTCTTCACTACTTTCGCGCGGGTACGCGAGCCGACAACGCGGTCGCCTTCCTTGATCGCCTGGATGCGGCGAATGTCCACGCGCATGGAGGCGTAAAATTTCAATGCGCGGCCACCGGTAGTGGTTTCCGGATTGCCGAACATGACGCCGATTTTCTCGCGAATTTGGTTGATAAAAATCAGGCACGTGCGCGACTTCGAGACAATGCCGGTGAGCTTGCGCAGCGCTTGCGACATCAGCCGCGCTTGGAGTCCCATCTGCGGATCGCCCATATCGCCTTCGAGCTCCGCCTTGGGAACGAGGGCTGCCACGGAATCGACGACGACGATGTCCACGCCGCCCGAGCGGATCAGCGTTTCGGCAATCTCCAGCGCCTGCTCACCATTATCAGGCTGCGAGACGAGCAGATTGTCGACGTCGACGCCCAGTTTCCGCGCATACGTGGGATCGAGTGCATGTTCCGCGTCAATGAACGCCGCCTGTCCGCCAAGCTTTTGCGCTTCGGCAATGACGTGCAGTGTCAAGGTTGTCTTGCCGCCCGATTCCGGCCCGTATACCTCAATCACGCGCCCGCGCGGGAAGCCGCCCACGCCCAGCGCCGCGTCAATGGAAAGGCACCCACTGGGTATAACGCTGACCGGCACCAAAATGTCCCGGCTGCCCAGGCGCATGATCGCACCTTTACCGTGGTCCTTTTCGATCTGCGATATCGCCGCTGCGAGTAATCTTTCTTTTTCGTCTGTCATGTCACACCTCGGTGGAGGAAAGTAAGAATTTTGGCCTGCGGGGCCGTTGGTCTGGGCCTGCGTCAGGAAAAGCGCCCAGCCTTTTCCCGGGGACGTAACGGAGTGTGGAGCTTATCACTCGGTTCATGTTCGTGCTATCCCTTTTTCGCCGCTCGGCGACGCCTTCGCCTGCTCTCCGCCGTCCATCGTAGCTTAGAGCATTGCTCCCAAGTCCGCACGCCAGGCCCCTGTTGAAAACTGCGAGGGGCAAGATAACACCAGGGCGAAGAAAAAGCAAACACTTTTTCCGCCTATTTTGTGCCCCGCCCGTGGAGTGCGGCAGTTTATCCTGAGCCTCGAAGGGCCCTGCTGCCGCTTTCTCTTTGGCCCGAAGCGCACGCTTCCATCAAACACCTCTACCGAGCATATTCATAAAACCCACGGCCCGATTTCCGCCCCAGCCACCCCGCCGCCACGAATTTCTTTAAGAGCGGGCAGGCGCGGTATTTAGGATCGCCCAGGCCTTCGTGGAGGACGTGCATGACGTCGAGGCAGACGTCGAGGCCGATGAAGTCGGCGAGCTCCAGCGGGCCCATGGGATGGTTCATGCCTAGCTTCATCACGGCATCCACAGCTTCAGGAGTGGCCACGCCTTCCATGACGCAATAGGCCGCTTCGTTGATGAGTGGCATGAGGACGCGGTTCGAAACAAAACCAGGAGCGTCGTTGACAGCGACGGGAGTCTTGCCCAATTTCCTGGCGAGCTCCATCGTGGTTGCGAAAGTGGCATCGGAGGTTTGCAGGGCGCGAATGACTTCGATGAGAACCATCACCGGCACGGGGTTCATGAAGTGCATGCCCACAAAGCGATCGGGCCGCGACGTGAGCGCCGCCAGCGTCGTCATGGAAATCGACGAAGTGTTGCTGGCAATGATGACCTCTGGACGGAGAAAGCGATCGGCCTCGGTAAGAACGGCGCGCTTGACTTCGATTTTTTCCGGAACGGCTTCAACGATGAAATCCGCAGCCGCGATGGCAGTCATGTCGGTCGTGGGTTTCACCCGGGCGAGTACGGTTCCCTTCTCCGCTTCCGCGAGTTTGCCCTTCTTGATTTCGCGGTCGAGATTCTTGCCAATCGTGTCCAGCGCGCGGTCAAGGAAGCGCTGGTCAATGTCACGCAAGATCACCGTGAAGCCGGAGCGAGCAAAAACGTGCGCGATGCCATTGCCCATTGTCCCAGCGCCGAGAACGGCGACGGTCTTGATTTGTTCTGCGTCCAATTTCCTTTTACCTCCACTTCGTCAACGCTAGATCACCTGCAATCACGCAATCGGAACGACCTCAAAGTCGCCCCCGGCCGAGCCGGGGCCGCTACACCTGCCCTAACCTCACTCCGGAGGCGCGCCTTCCACAATTTCACGCACAATTTCTCGTGCACGCGGCTCATCTCCGGGCATGACAAACAGCGCGCAATTCCCTGCCGAATCGCCGGGCCGGGAATGAATCTGATTTTCTTGCAGCGATGCTGCAATCATCTCGCCTAACTCCGGCTGATCGCCGCGCCAGACTTCCACTGTAGCGTCTTCGGCGTACCACAGAGTCGGGTTCCAATCTGACCGGGAGTCTCCGTCGTCTTTGAGGGACGAATTCTCTTCAAGGGATTCGATTTGTAAGGAAGTTGTGCTTGCCGTGCTGCCCTGAACTTCTTTGGCATATCCTTTTGCAAACTCGAAAAGACCTGAAAGTATGCCTGCTTCTATCACATGCTCACTTCCATCTGGGAGCAGTACGGGAACGGTCGGCGTCCCTTCATCATCACCATATGCTTCCTTGATGGCCGCCTCCGCTTTTTCAAAGAACGAGAAGGGGATGCCGATCTGGAAAGCATTCTTGGAATTCAGATTGAACAAGTGATCTTCGCGGCGGAGGGTTTTGTGTGGGATGCCTTGCTCGTCAAGGAGTTCGCAAAGTTCTGCGTGGATGCGCGGATCGTCACCCTTCCAAAAGCTGCAAAACGGATCTTCGCCCGGTTCCGTGGAGTCTGCCGGTCCGCTAGATGGGGTGGAAAGCTGTGCAACCAGCGGAACTTCGCAATCGGCGCACACCGTAAACCCCGGACGATATTCGGCTTTGCACTGGGGGCAGATCATAACCAGGTGGAGTTTACTACACGCGATTGCCATATCCAGTGACGTACGCAGTGAGCTCGGAGACGCCAGGGTTGAGGCCCTTGGGCTAGAAAAATACAGCACCACCGCCCGGCGGCGGGCATTGGCCAGCAAATGCGTCTTTTTGAGGTCGTGGGCCGTATACCCAGTAGAATGGCTGCCACGGCGTATTGGTATTCCGCACTGATGAGCGACGACGCTAAGACAGTGGCGCGCGGGCTGCAGCGGCGCGACCCGGAGCTGCTGGACCGGCTGATCGAGCAGTATCAATACCGGTTGTTTCGCTATCTGGTTTACCTGACGGCAAGCCGCGAGCGGGCGGAAGACTTCTTTCAGGAGACGTGGATCCGCGTGCTGGAGCGCGGGCACCAGTACGACGGGAAATCGAAATTCGAGGCGTGGCTGTTCGCAATTGCGCGGCACCTGGTGATCGATTGGCAAAGGCAGAAGAAGATGCAAAGCCTCGACGCCATGACGGACCCGGAAGGCGGTGCGTCGGTCGAAATCGCAGACGAGAATGAGCCCACGCCGCTGGCGCTGGTGCTGAGCCGTGAGCGGGAAACGAAGGTGCAGGCTTCGCTGGAGCAAGTGCCCACCATCTATCGCGAAGTGCTGCTGCTGAGGTTTCAGGAAGAGTTGAAGCTGGCGGAGATTGCCGGGGTGCTGGAGACGCCGATTTCGACGGTGAAGTCGCGGCTGTACCGCGGGCTCGAATCGCTGAAGGGATTGCTTCAGGGAGGAGCGGCATGAGCGAAGACGTTCACGCACGGGCCGGCCACCTGATCGCGCAGGAGCGCGTGGAAGGGATCTCGCTGGAGGAGCGGCAATGGCTCGAGCAACATTTGCATGACTGCCAGACCTGCGCGACGCAGGCGCGATTGACGGAAGAAGCCGTGCGCGCACTGCGGGGAGTGGCCGTGCCAATGCCGCGCGCACTGGCGAGCCGCACACAAATGCGCGTGCGTCTGCGCGCGCAGGAGCTGCGCGAGCGCGAGCCGCGCCTGCGGATGATCTGGATTGTGTGCGGGCTTTCCTGGGCGCTGGGAATAGCCAGCGCTCCGTTTGTCTGGCGGGCGTTTGCCTGGATGGGAGAACACACGGGAGCGCCCAAGCTGGTCTGGGAGCTGGGTTTTGGGCTGTGGTGGACGATTCCCGCGTTGATTGCCGCCGTAGTCTTGCTGCTGGAGAACGCGCGCAAAACCGACGAAGGCGATTGGTTGCAGGAGCCAAGATAGACGCAAGCTAGGCAAACGACACGCGGGGAAATTTCGAGCGAGGAAAGCGCATGACCGACTATCCGCAAAAAGTGAGCGATTCATTCAACGAGAGAATGCGCCTGATCCGTCTTCGGCGGAAGAAGGAGAACCTGCGTTTTTGGCAGGAGTTCCGCGTCATTCCGCGCTGGCTGATCGTACTCGTCATCTTCCTCTTCCTTGTGGCACAAGCCATCGCGTTTATCGCAAACATCGAAGCGGCTCGCCACGGCGGCGTCATGTTTCCGCCGGAATTGCAGAATGATCCCGCCCTGGCGTCCTTGGCGCTGGCAGGGATAGTGGCAGCGGCATCCCTGGTATTTGCGATTCTCATTTTCATGATCGCCTATGTAAACCGCGATGCCAGCCGCCGCGGGATGAACTCCGCGCTCTGGACCATCCTCGTAGTCCTCTTCTTGCCCACCTGGGGCTTGATAGGTCTCATCATCTATCTCTTGATGCGCGAGCCGTTGCCGTATAACTGCCCGCAGTGTGGAGCGACCGTTGGCGCGCGATTCAATTTTTGCCCCAGCTGCAAATGCAACCTGCATCCGTCGTGCCCGCAGTGCAAGCGCGAGGTGGTGGAGACGGACAAGTTTTGCCCCTATTGCGGAAACGACCTGAAAGCAACGGCCAACGCCCTCGAACCCAAATCCTAGAATTCATTGCCGCGTTCCTTCCCCGGGTGGCCCGGGCGCGGTGCGCTCAGACGAATCTGGGTGCCCCTCGATAAGAGCGTAGGGAACCCCTGTTGCATTACGCCCCGATGAACTATGTAAGTGGAATCCTCTCGTCGTTACAAATCGTTAAGTCAAAATTCAAGAAGGATTGCGTTAGCCACCCGCCCGCAGGAAGCAGCTTCGTATGCAAAGCCAGTTTAGGTGGTGACGACGCAGGCACCCACAGATGCGATCTGTTCTTCCGTTGCCAGCGTAACAATGCTGCGAGCGATCTTTGCACCTCCAATCGAGGAAGGTTCAATTGGATTTGCGTAGTCGTTAGGAGATGAACAGACAAATCGCAGGTCGATAATTGATAGGCCGAATTCTATTCCGACCCTCAATATGACGTCATTGAAGACCATGAGTGCAGTAGATGCCAAGCGCTGATAATCAGCGTTCGGAAAGCATCCATTGTAGATAGTGGAAAGAGTTAGCGGTAGCCGGAGCTTTCTACACGCTGACACTGCTCGGCGATACTTTTCTTCAAATTCCTGTGAAACGTCGGCCAATGCTGCGACGGCCTGGGCCATGGAACTGACGGGCCTTTCCAGGATGCCAACATTCAAGAGAGCATCATTTCCGCCTGCGCTCAACACGAGACGCGTGGCATCCTGCGGCACACGATGTACCTGAGAAGGAACGTCCACAGTCGTCGCACCATCGACAGCGAGTAAGGACGCGTGCCAACCGCCGGGCAGGAGTTGCCGCACTTGAGTAATAACGTCCGGCCCGCCCTCAGTGTACGCGCCATTGTCGAAAATCGAATCGCCAAGGAGAACGATGTGTGCCATGCGGTTGTCACCTAACTTTGTTCAGGTTACCACCAGCCGTCCCGCCGGCAGCGCCGGGCTAACTCCTGGTAGGTCGGACTACCGGACATGTCCGATTTGCGCATTTACCAGGACTTAAGAACCGCCGATCGGGAGCATGACCGCATCTGTAATGCGGGCGGGTGGAGCACGCTGGCTGGGCGGTTGGCACGCCCAAATGAGCGACCAAATTCCGGGTGGCCTACGCTTTGCGCACCTGTTTTTGGCAAAGAGTGGGTCATTCTTCGCTTCGCCTTAGTCCGCCCGCACCGTTAAACCTGCCCCATTGCCGTTCACTCCTCAATTTTCCCCGTTCCCTGCTTATTACTTAACCTATCCGTATTGGCATGCTATCCTCTCCCGTGTTTATTAAGCGCCAGCCCCGATCCGTTCCCCCAGCCGTTCCCCGCGCTTCCATACCGAAAACTGGTCAGGCCGTTTGCAGATTAGTTACCCTAAGGACTCCAACGGACGCTTGTATCCCTTTTCTTTTCAATCACTCGTCCACCTTTCGTCTCCGTCGTCGTCCCACGGGATGCTATGTATCCCCTTTATTTTCTTGCCCTTGCGGACACTTTCCTTCCCAACAGGGGGGTACACCCCTTTACCCAGAACGTTCTCCGCGAAGGGCCCATCTTCATCGAACACCCCGGGAAGCTATGCTAGAGTTCCTGCCTGTAGAGGAGCCAACTCCATGACATTTTCATTGCGATCGTTTGCGTTGCTCGTCGGGATCATCGTGGCGGCCGGTTTTCGTTGCGCGGCTCAACAAACAACCGCTCCCGCCACGGCGGAAGGCGATTTCGTCGCCCATGATTTCAAATTCCACTCCGGCGAATCGCTGCCCGACTTGCGGCTGCACTATCGGACGTTCGCGAAACCCGCTCGCGACGCGCAGGGCCGTGTGACGAACGCGGTCTTGATTCTCCACGGCACAGGTGGCACCGGCCAGCAATTCCTTCAGCCGCAATTTGCGGGTGAGCTCTTTGGTCCCGGCCAGCTTCTCGACGCTACGCGCTTCTTTATTATTCTTCCCGACGGCCTTGGCCACGGAAAATCCTCGAAGCCTAGCGACGGCTTGCATGCACATTTCCCGCAGTATGACTACGACGACATGGTTTTGGCTCACTACCGGTTGCTGACGGAAGGGCTCGGTGTGAATCACTTGCGGCTTATTTTCGGCACGTCCATGGGCTGCATGCATTCCTTCGTCTGGGGCGAGGCGTATCCGGACTTCATGGACGCACTGATGCCGATGGCGTGTCTTCCAGTCCAAATCGCCGGACGCAACCGCCTCTGGCGGAAGATGGTGATGGA
The DNA here is from genome assembly GCA_044447665.1 of Candidatus Acidiferrales bacterium. GTDB lineage: Bacteria > Acidobacteriota > Terriglobia > Acidiferrales > UBA7541 > Acidiferrum. The sequence goes on from JBIOGB010000005.1 coordinate 71,707, forward strand.
CGCGATTCGCAACGATCCCGATTGGAAAAACGGGGAGTACGCGAACGAGCCGCAACAGGGCTTGCACACCGCGCTGGGCATCCTGCTGATCGCCGGGAGCGCGCCGCTGCCGATGCAGAAAAATCTTCCGACGCGCGATGCGGCGGACAAATATCTCGACGATTATTTCAAGAAGCACCTGGGCGAGCTCGACGCAAACGATCTTTTGTACGCGGTGAACGCTTCCCGCAATTACGATCCGTCCGCACAGCTCGAAAAAATCAAAGCCCAAGTCATGTGGATTAACTCGGGGGACGATTTCATCAATTCTTCGGAACTGAAAATCGCCGAACGCGAGGTCGCGAGGCTAAAGAACGGGCGATTTGTCTTGATACCGGCCAGCGAGCAAACGCATGGACACGGCACACACACCTGGGCGGCAATATGGAAACAGTATTTACAGGAGTTGCTCGAGAAAACAGCGCATTAGGCGGCGCGCTGCCGCTCGAATCAGCGGGCGGCTTCGTGGCTGGCGCGGATTTCCTGCCAGCGGCGGGGGCGTTTGTTGGCCTGCAAAACTTTTTTACGCAGGCGGATGGAGTTTGGCGTGATCTCGACGAATTCGTCGTCAGCAATAAATTCGATGGCCTGTTCGAGGCTCAGATCACGATGTGGAATCAGGCGGATGGCTTCGTCGGCGCTCGATGAACGCATGTTCGTTTGCTTCTTCTCTTTCGTGACGTTGACGTCCATGTCCTGCTCGCGGGAATTTTCGCCGATGACCATGCCTTCGTACACTTCGATGGCGGGTCCGATGAAAAGCTCGCCGCGCTCCTGGATGTTCCACAACGCAAAAGCAGTGGAAGGGCCGCTGCGGTCCGCGACCAGCGCTCCCGTGGGACGCAGCGCCATCTCGCCGCCGTACTCCGTCCAGCCGTCAAAGATGGAGTGAATCAGCGCGGTTCCCCGCGTGTCGGTGAGCAACTGGCCGCGCAGTCCGATCAATCCGCGCGAAGGGATTTTGAAATCCATGCGCACGCGGCCGGAGCCGTGATTGCTCATCTTGATCATTTCGCCATGGCGGCTGCCGAGGGTTTCGAGAATAATGCCGATATACTTTTCCGGCACATCGATCACCAGCCGCTCGAGCGGCTCGAGCTTGCGGCCGTTTTCCGTGCGCACAACGATTTCCGGCTTGCCTACCATCAGCTCGAAGCCTTCGCGGCGCATGGTCTCAATCAAGATCGCGAGCTGCAACTCTCCGCGCCCGAGCACGCGGAATGATTCCGGCGTGTCGGTGTCTTCCACGCGGATGGAGACGTTGGTGAGGAGCTCTTTCTGCAAGCGGTCGCGCAGATCCCGCGACGTAACATACGAACCTTCCTTGCCGGAGAGCGGGCCGCTGTTTACGGTGAAGATCATCGCGAGAGTGGGCTCGTCGATCAAGAGCGGTTCGATCGGCGACGGGTTCGCCAGATCGGTGATGCTCTCGCCGATTTGAATGCCTTCGACGCCGGCGATGGCCACGAGGTCGCCGGCAGCGACGGATTGCGCTTCGTCGCGCTCCAGCCCGCGAAAAGTGTAGAGCTTGGTGATGCGCGTTGGCGTGAGCTTTCCATCCAATTTGCTGATGCCGACTTCGGCGCCACGCTCGAGCGTGCCATTGAAAACGCGGCCGATGGCGATGCGGCCGAGGAAATCGCTGTAGTCGAGATTCATCACCTGAATTTGCAGGACCCCCGCGGGATCTCCCGGCGGCGACGGAATGGATTTGACGATGGTCTCAAAGAGAGGAAGCAAATCTTTTGAATTGTCACCGAGGGTGCGGTGGGCCACGCCGTCGCGCGCGTTGGTGTAGACAACAGGAAAGTCCAACTGATCCTCGGTGGCGTCCAGGTCAATAAAGAGGTCGTAGATTTCGTCGAGGACTTCGGCGGGGCGTGCGTCGGCTCGATCGATTTTGTTGAGAACGATCACGGGAGGCAGCTTGGCGGCGAGCGCTTTCTGCAACACGTAGCGCGTTTGGGGGAGCGGGCCTTCGCTGGCGTCCACGAGGAGCACCACACCATCCACCATGCGGAGGGCGCGCTCGACTTCGCCGCCAAAGTCGCTGTGACCCGGCGTGTCCACAATGTTGATCTTTGTTTCGCCGAAAAAAAGCGCAGTGTTCTTGGCGAGAATGGTGATGCCACGCTCGCGCTCCAAATCGCTGGAGTCCATCACGCGTTCGATGAGCTCTTCGTTGGCGCGGAAAATTCCGCTTTGGCGGAGCATGGCGTCAACGAGCGTGGTTTTGCCGTGATCCACGTGCGCGATGATGGCGATGTTGCGAATCTTCTGACTCATGATCTTAAGGTGCGCAGACAAAAATAGCTGCTGAGACAACCAGCAGCCCGGACGAATCTCCTTCAATTCTCAGGTGCGGTCAACCAACTTCTAGTTTAACAGAGGAGCGGCGTGGCGGCCAGCGCATCGCAGAGTCTGTGCTCTTCGCATTATGCTAGAGTGCGATTTATCGAGGAGGGGCCATGAGACTTGCGCGATTGATTTTCTTGTTGCCGATATTGGCGTTATTTGGCGCGGCGATGGCGCTTGCGCAGAATTCATCCGGCGCGCCGGCAGGAAAGGCCCTCGCGGAGTTGCGCAACCTGAAGGTCACGATTTTGTCGACCATGCTGGCGGACGAGGGCATCGGGGAATGGGGATTCGCGGCGCTGGTCGAAGCCGATGGCCACAAGATTCTCTACGATACGGGCGCGCGTCCGAACACGGTTCTGGAAAATTCACGAGAACTGAAAATTGATCTGAGCGACGTCCAGGACGTGATCCTCAGTCATTTTCACGCCGACCACACCACTGGGCTGATGACTCTTCGGCGCGAACTGTCACGCAGCAATCCTGCCGCGCTCGATGCTGGCGACGTGATCAAGGAGGAACCGCGAAGCGGTCAAGGAGCCAGCCTGACGATCAGATACGTACTACCTCGTCCACAAGAGATACAGGCATGAGTGAATTTTTGATATTGGTGACAATCCAAAGAAGCAGCGGTATATAATGAGGTCATGGCAAAGGATGTGATCCACATCTCCGAGGCGGAAGCGGCGAGCGACTTTGCTGCGCTGATGGCACGCGTGCGGGCAGGCGCGAAGGTCATCATCGAGAATGGCGCGCGGCCCGTGGCGGTCCTTCATGCCACCGAGCCGGTGCGCCGCAGCATCTCGGAGTGCATAGCGCTGGCTAAAGCGCACGAAGAAGAAACCGGCAAGGCCCCGGTCCTCGATCCAGACTTCGCAAAAGACGTAGAAGAAATTGTCAGCCACCGCAAGCCGTGGAACCCGCCAGTGTGGGAATAGTCCTCGATTCAAGCGTCATTATCGCTGCCGAACGCAGAGGCCGTACCGTTCGGGAAATCCTAGAACAGGTGAAGGCAGTTCAAGGTGAGATCGAAATCGGTGTGTCAGTAGTGACCATCGCCGAGTTGGTGCATGGAGCCTATCGCACCAAAACCCAAGCGCAGCAACAGCGACGGCTGGAGTTCATCGAGCGACTGTCGAGCGACGTGCCGGTGCATCCGGTGACGCTCGACATTGCGCGGCTGGCCGGGCGCATCGAAGGCCAACAGGAAGCGATTGGCATCCAGTTTGCGTTCGAGGATTTGTTGATTGGCGCGACAGCGTTGCATCTAGGCTTCGAGGTCGCGACGCTGAACCTCCGCGATTTCCAGAGAATCCCTGGTCTGTCCGTGATCCAACTCTAAACGATTGGTACGAAACTTCCCTCCGCTCTCGTTGCCGTCAAGGGGTGGGAAGGTGACTACGATGTAGCCGACGACTGTTTTAAGGAATCATCTATTGGAGATGCGATATGAAGAAACTTTCGTTCGTCGCCTTAGTCGTGTTGCTGCATACCTTGCCCCTCGCTGCTCAATCGCAGGAAAAGCAGGCCGAGGCTTATGACTTCAAAGGCGACCGTCTCGGCATGTCCATTGAAGAATTCACAACCAACCATCCCGGCCAAGGCGTTTGGGTGTACTGCCAGAAGTGCAAGGACGAGAAGGCTTGGAACTCGACTTTGTGCCACGAAAACGGCAAGAGTGTTCCAACCGCTTTTACATTGTGCTCGTACACGACAACGATCGCGGACATTCCTGCAAATGTTGGCGCACTTTTTGTTGATGGGAAGCTTGCAGCAATCAGCGTCGGGTTCTCGGCTCCTTCCATTCAGGCACTGACGCTCGTCCCGCAAGGGCTCACCAATAAATTTGGGCCGCCGACAGGCGAGATAACAGCAAAAGTCTCTCGGAGTGGCGGAGAGGTTTTGTTTTGGGCGAACAGTACTTCCGTAGCTGAATTTGAGGAACGTCGGTGCAGGCGGCGATCGGCGGCTTTCATTTGTTTGCAGCGACCGATGAACAGCTCGATTGGACGGCGGAGAAATTGCGCGAATACCAGACGGCGCAAATTCTCGGTGCGCATTGCACGGGGATTGAAAGCGTTTACCGCCTGCGGCGGCGGCTGGGGCTCAATCGCAAGACGTGTGTCGTGGGCACCGTCGGCGCGATCTACGACCTGAAGGACGGAATTCAGACCGGGCGCATTGCGCGGTAATTGCGAGTGAGAACGGTCGCGGCGCGTCACTCGGCGCGAATGGCAACCTACCACTGGATCACGCTGAATACGACGAGAAGGAGTGGCAAAAGTCATGATTGCAGTATCCGAAAAATACGCGCTGGAAGTTAGCTCGCCGACACCGATTACATCCGAGCGCCAACATGAGGAATATCTCGCGGTCCTGGACAAGCTGGCAAGCAAAGATAATCCAACGAGTGAAGAAGAGAAGTACGCCGAAGTCTTGATGACGCTAATCGAAGCATACGAAGAAGAGCATCATTCCATTCCTGATGCTTCCCCGCTGGAAGTCCTTCGCACGTTGATGGATGCCAATGATCTCCGTCAAAAAGACCTGGTGCCAATCTTTGGCTCTGAAAGCATCGTATCCGAAGTCTTGCACAAGAAACGTGACCTCAACAAAACCCACATCGAGAAATTGAGCAAACGATTCCACGTTTCTCCAGTGGTGTTTTTCTAAAATTGCAGCACCATCCGCGACGGTTTGTCATGCGATTTCCCTGAGGCATAAACCGCGGGTACAGTGCTGTGACTCGTGAATCTTAACGGCGACGGCTCGGGAAGCTCAGTGGGGCGATCGTATGGGAATAGCGGTGATCGGTTGGGGCTCAATCGCAAGACGTGCGTCGTCGGCACCGTCGGCGCGATATACGACCTGAAGGATGGAATTCAGACCGGGCGCATTGCGCGGTAATAATGCGTTGCTCGCGATTGTTTCGATGTCATGACGTCCTCCGGCGGCTAGAGATTACTGCCGCTGTTTGGACCACTCGTCGCTTGCAGAACCGTTTCCTTTGGCCGTGAGAAGTCTGTTCAAGCCGTTCGCGCGCGCTTCAGCAGATGCCTGGCACGCGCGATGGCGAGAACTTCGTCCATGCGTTCCGCCTCCGCCGCGGCCACCTGGCGGCCGAGGGTTGTCAGACGGTAGTATTTGCGGCGCTCATCGTCCTCGCGTTCCGCCGGCCGTGCGCGGAGCTCGGCAATCAAGCGGTCGGAGAGCAGGCGCTTGATAATTCCATAGAGCGTGCCGGTGCTGAGGCGAACTTTGCCGGCGGTGCGCAATCCCACTTCCTTGAGGATGGCGTAGCCGTGCATGTCCTCACCGGCTAGCGCGAGCAGCACGTGAAACATGGCCGGAGTGAGGGGTTCGTGAAATTCTTGTTTGACGTACGCCGTGGGACTCAAGAGACCTCTTTGACCAGCTAATCTGTCGCCTTACGCTATATCGTGAGACGCCATAGTGTCAAGGGAAAAGAAATATCCCGCTGCCGTGCTATGCTCACGTGGTTTTTGAGGCTGGCCAGCGAGGCAAGCCTCTTCATGGGGGAATTGTAAATGCGTTCCGTGAGTTTGCGGCTCGTCAGAGCCATTTTTCTGGTTGCCGGTGTGGCGGTTTTCGCGGCAATTCCGGGTGCGGCGCAGCAGCAGTCTCCGGACTATTCACAGCTCTTCGACAAGACCGAGGTGATGATCCCGGTGCGCGACGGCGTTAAATTGCACACGGAGATTTATGCGCCGAAGAAAATCACGGAGCCTTTGCCCATTCTCTTCGAGCGCACGCCCTACGGCATTTCCGATCCGGAAAATGGCTTCGGCCGCAAGCTCGGGCGTTACGCGGATTTGATACCGGACGGCTACATCTTCGTTTTTCAGGACATTCGCGGGCGCTATGGGTCCGAGGGAAAGTTCGTGATGCTGCACCCCATTCATGATCCGAGCGATGCGCACGGGATCGACGAAAGCACGGATACGTACGATACGATTGAGTGGCTGGTGAAGAATGTGCCGAACAACAACGGCCGCGTAGGCCTGGATGGAATCTCCTATCCCGGATTCCTGGTCACCATGGGCATGATTCATCCGCATCCCGCGCTGAAGGCTGCTTCCGAGCAGGCCTGCATGGGCGATGTATTTCTTGGGGACGATTTTTTTCACAACGGCACGTTCCGCCTCAGCTACGGTTTCGAATATTCCGCGGAGCTGGAAACCTCAAAGGAAAACTATAGCTTCCCATTCGACCGTTTCGATTTGTTCGACTGGTATCTGCGCTTGGGCCTGCTCTCCAACGCCAATGCCCGATATTTCCACGGCAACATTCCGACATGGAACGACTTCATCGCGCACAACAGCTACGACGAATTCTGGAAGCGTCACGCGGTGGCTTACGGCTTGAAGGAGCCGACCGTGCCGAACCTCAATGTGGCGGGTTGGTGGGACCAGGAAGATTTTTACGGGCCGATGACGACGTACCAGCGGCTGGAAAAAGTGGACAAGAAAAACCTGAACTATCTGGCGGTGGGACCATGGAATCACGGCGGATGGGGGGGCGGGACCGGGAATTCGCTCGGCGCGATCCCATTCGGCAGTGATACTGGTGTTTACTTTCGGCAGAAGATCGAAGCGCCGTGGTTCGCTTACTGGCTGAAAGACAAGGGCACGTTGCCGTTCAAGGAGGCGATGCTTTTCCAGACCGGGAGTGACGCCTGGACGGCGTTCGATTCCTGGCCTCCGGCGGAAGCACAGACACGCAGCCTGTATTTCCGCGAAGACGGCAAGCTCTCTTTTGAAGCGCCGCAAAGCAGCGCCGCGGAAACTTTCGACTCTTACGTCAGCGATCCCGCGCATCCCGTTCCCTACCGTCACCGGCCCGTGGATATGACCTACCCAAAGGACCACCCGGGGAGCTGGTATACGTGGCTGGTGGAGGACCAGCGATTTGTGGATAACCGTCCGGATGTGTTGACGTGGCAGACAGAAGAGCTGAAGGAGGACGTGACGCTGGCGGGGCAGGTCACCGCGAAGCTCTTCGCCTCCACCACGGGCAGCGACGCCGACTGGGTGGTCAAGCTGATCGACGTGTATCCGGAAAGATATCCGCAGGACTGGAAACTTTCCGGATTCGAATTGATGATTGCCGATGAAATATTCCGCGGGCGCTTCCGCAATTCGTTCGAAAAGCCCGAGCCCATCCGGCCAGGAGAAGTCACGTCCTTCACCGTCGATCTCCACAGCGCCAACCACGTGTTTAAGAAAGGCCACCGCATAATGGTGCAAGTGCAAAGCACGTGGTTTCCGCTGTACGACCGCAACCCGCAGAAGTTTGTGCCCAATATTTTCGAAGCCAAGGAGTCGGACTACCAGAAAGCCACGCAGCAGATTTACCGGTCGAAGAGTTTTGCTTCGCGCGTGGAGATCTCCGTGCTTGGGGGAAAATCGGGGAATTAAGCGGCCGCGGCCGCCGGCATCTGAGCAGCAGGGGTGGAAGACGGCAGGATCGCGAAAGTGAACATCGGGATTCGAACAAGCTTCATCTTTCTTTCCTCCGATCACCACGAATCACGAGGTGCCCAGCCTAGCGAGTAGAGCCATTATGTCTCTGCGCGGTAGGGACAATCCACCGGGGAGAATTGCAGGAACTTGCCTAGAATCGGAAACTTCTTTCGAAATTTTCTATTTAAACCGTATTAATGCGTAAGTTCTTAATGACAAAGAGCTTGCCGGGAGATATCAAGAACAGGAATTTAAGAAGTAGAGCTTCTTTAGGATAAGAAGCATAGCCTCCTTAGGAATTGTTGCTCTTCCGCTCGCGGGAACTCGAAAACTTTTGCCTGGAAATTTATGTTGTTGCAAACATTTGTTTGATTCCTGCGTCTAAGCACTTAAGAAGAAGGACGGGGTGTATGACACCGGACGTTATGCCGACTCTGGAAAGCGGGACGGACGTGAGAGCCGGCCGAGTGCTATCAACGATGCCACGGTATATCCGTTTTGGCCCGTTTCAAATAGACCAGCAACGGGAAGAAGTGACACAGAATGGGACCCGGCTCAAGCTGCAGGGCAAGGTTTATCAGGTTTTACTGGCGCTTCTGGAGAAGCCCGGCGAGGTTGTAACGCGCGAGGAATTGCGGCAACGCTTGTGGCCCGCCGAGACACAGGTCAACTACGACGCGAACGTCAATACGACGGTGAACAAGCTCCGGCAGTCGCTCGGAGACTCTTCCGACAAGCCGATTTACGTGGAGACGATTCCGCGGAAGGGATATTGCTTTGTGGCGCAACCTGAATTTTCGGAGCATCCGGCGCCTTCGCACCAGCGGGCGGCAACGTCCACCACAACCTCGGCAGGGGAATCTGTTCAAACACAGGCGCAACAGCGGCAGTCAACTTCCGGCGGCACGAGATTGGCGGATTCGAGCTTTTGGGTCACGCTGGGAGTGATAGGTCTCGTCCTGGCTGGAATGCTCCTGGGCGCGGGGATTGCCACGCTATGGAATACGCACCTGGCGCCCGTCAATCCCTGGCCATAATGGCGGTTTTTTCTTAGTTTGGTTGATGATCCCTGCGCACGAAAATCATGCCCTCTGTCCGGCCTGCGTCCAGGATGAACTGCTGCAGTGCACCTTTGTCATCGCGCTTGAAATGAATCGTAGCGGGCGTGCCGACGGCTTCAAATTCGTCCATGCCTGTTGCGCGCAATCCATCCTGTGGAGAACCGTTAAACCGGGGGAATCCTGCTGCATCCATTATTTTGAGCACTTTTAATTTTCCAACGGCGACGCCCAGCTGGTAAGTCACGCCTAGCTCGTCACTCCAGTAGTCGCCCGCGAAGGCTTGAAGCTGTTCTTCGGTGAGCTTGATCGAGTCTTTTTTCTTCTTGTTTTCCTCTTCTTTCTTCTTATCTGATTTGGGCTTCAGCAAGCTTGCGAGGTAAATGTCCGCAACCCGGTGTGCTCGATTCGAAGGATTCTCGGTGCCCAGATTGCAGAGGCAGGCCACGGAGAAATGCTGTTCCGGGAAGCGCAATAATTCAGCACGGTATCCGCCCCATGCTCCGCCGTGGCTCACGGTGTGGAGCCCACGGTAGTCTTCGATAAACAGCCCTTTCGCGTAATCGAGCACCTTACCGCTGTTGAGCTTTCCTTGTTCCTGAATCTCCTGGAGAAAATCTTTTCCGCCAATTTGGGCGCTGTAGAAATTTTCGTCCCACTTTTGCAGATCCTCGACAGTTGTGTGCACCGCGCCGTCGCCGGTCTGCTCGAAATAGGAAACGTCGAAAACATAGCCATCGGCGTGCTCTTTTGGATCGTAGGCCATCGCGCGGTCGGGAACGACCGAGGTGTGGTCGTCGCGGTATTGCGTGTGACTCATGCCGAGGGGCGAAAAGATATTTTCGGCCGCGAATTCGCGCAGCGTTTTGCCGCTCACGCGCTTCACGATGACAGACAGCAGGAAAAATCCCGTGTTGCTGTAAAGCCAGTCGCTTCCGGGAGCAAAGTTCAACGCTTTCTGCCGCGTGATGAGGGCGAGCGCGTCGTCGTCCGTGGTCACGCTGTCTGTGTTGATTCCCGCGAGCTCCATGAGCGTGAGGTAATCGCGCAGCCCGCTCGTGTGATTCAGCAAGCGCAGGATTGTAATTTTTTGTCCGTAGTCGGAAAGTTCCGGAATGTATTTCCGCACATCATCTTTCACGGAGAGCTTTCCCTGCTTTTCAAGGAGCAGAATGCTCGCCGCGGTGAACTGCTTCGAAGTGGAGCCAATATCGAACACACTCGCCGGCGTGATCGGAACGTTTTCCTCCAGATTCGCAAGGCCATATCCTTTCGCGTAGATGATCTTCCCATCGCGATAGACGCCGAGCGCACATCCAGGCGAGCCCGGCTTCGTCAGGTCGGCGAAAACCTCGTCCACTGCGGCGGTGGTCTTGTCGCCAGGACCATTCGCATTTGCAGCGCAGCATGCGGAGAGGGCCACACCAAAGGCCGCGAGCACGCACGAACTTTTTTGCGATAACGCCATTCGCCACACTCCTTTTAGTTCCTGCGGCCCGAGTCTACCGATTCCTGTTCCACTGCTCAAGGATTTCTCGTGTACACTTTTGCGATTCGCCGTGCTTACCGCCATCACGCGCGCCGTGAGTCCCGCCCTTGCGAATTGCGAGTTGCTCTTCGTTCCTCGGCAGCCGATTGACTTCGCGAAGGCAGAGGCCCAGCACCGCGCTTACGAAGCGCTCCTCGAAAGATTCGGCGCGCACGTTATTTCCCTGCCCGCGGAACCCGCTTTGCCGGATTCGATGTTTGTCGAGGACCCGGCCATCGTCCTCGATGAACTCGCGGTGATCATGCCTCTCGGCACGGAATCGCGGCGTCCTGAGGCCGCTTCCCTCGCGCGGGCCCTTGCAAAATTTCGGAGGCTCGAATACGTCACGGTGCCCGGCGTGATGGAAGGCGGCGACATTCTTCGCGTCGGGCGAAAAATTTTCGCCGGGCTATCCAGCCGCACCAACGCCGAGGGCATCCGGCAGCTCGAGGCGATTCTCGAGCCGCATGGTTACGAGGTCATCGCGATTCGAGTCACCGGATGCTTGCATCTGAAGTCCGCGGTCACTTTTATCGGCCGCAATACGCTGCTTGCCAACCGTGGTTGGATTGATTCTGAACCTTTTGCCGGATTCGAGTGGATTGATGTCGCGCCGGAAGAGCCGCATGCGGCGAACGCACTCGCTGTCGGCGGTACAGTTATTTTTCCGGCTTCGTTTCCGCGGACTCGGGCTCGGCTTGAGTCTCGCGGATTTCAGGTCACCCCGCTGGATATTTCGGAGCTTCAGAAAGCAGAATCGGGGCTAACCTGCTCGAGCCTGTTGTTCGATACCGCTTCTGTCTAGAGCATGCCTCCCGCTTTCTCCTGCAATGGGAATGCTCCTTTGGCGCTTTCTCCAAAAGAATCGTCCACTCCGATTGCCCGGAGTGGCCGCAGGTGAAGTGACCCCTAACGCGCTGCGGATTGCGCCCTGCGAGGGACAGGAAAAATTAAGAGGGTTTCTTGATGAGCGTGCCAGCTTGCTCGATGCTGCCTTTGACGAGTTCTGTTTTCAATTCCGATTTCTGGCCCGCAAGTAAGTTGACCTCCGTTTCGAAGGTCTGATAACCCGGCAGCTCGACTTTGATGCGGTGTTTTCCGGGACTGACCAGCATGGAGCGAAATGCGCCGCCGAACTCGCCGGCATGTCCCACGAATTTATCATCGAGAAATACGGCCGCGCGGTCGGGCTGCACTTTCAACTTTAGAGTGGCGGTGACATCCGGAGCGTAGGCACGAGGGCTCAGTTTCAAGGCGACTTCCACGTTTTGCGTTTGGCCAGGTTCCACCACGATTTCTTGACTGAAATCGTCATACCCGGACTGACGCACGGCGATTTGATGCTTTCCCGGAAGGAGCAGGAGTTTCTTCTTGCCCTTCAATTCCTTCAGATAGCCAACGTATTGGCCGTCCACCCAGACGCCGGAATTCTTTTCCACTTTAGTTGCGCCGGAGAATTGTACTTCTCCCATGATCTGATTTTGTGCGGCTGAACAGGTGGCCGTAAGGAACAGGCAGAAGGCCACCACCAGCGGGGTCGCGAGTCTGAAGCTAATATTCCTACACATTTTCCCCCCTTCCAGCTAATGCGAACACTTTTCCCCAAGCGGCGGAGAGCACGCGAGAATCCAAACATTGCGGCCTTCTATTTTTTCTAAGTGATTGAAAATAAAGCCACATAGGGCAGCCTTTTCCGACCCCCTGGTCTAGTACTAGTTCGAAGTTTTTACTCACCTCCATGCATCTCATACGCATGTTCCGCTCTGGCACACGGCTGTAATCTTTGCGACATAACTTTCCTCTCCATCATTTATTCACTTTTTGCGCCTGCGGCACCGTGCTATCCTGTTCTGGTTATGATGTCCAGCGCCACGAAGCGAACTGCCACGGTTACGACTACCTCGACTGCGATTACGCCGACTATTACCGCTTCGGGCGCGTGGAGAAACAGCTAGCAAGCTAGAAAGAGTTCCCAACCCACCGCCAGAAGCGAAACTGGCGGTGGGTTTTTCATTTTGGCCACTTCCAGAAACGCTCCAGCGGAACCCAGTGACCCCGGCTTGGCCGGAGTCACAGAATACGAGGAGCGGCAGTCATGAGTTCACAATCCGTGGCGGGGAGCGGTGTCGATATGCGGTCGAAACAGCCAGCAAAAGGACCGGTGAGGCGCCCCGAGAAAAAATGGCGCGCGGGCGTTCTCGGCGCGACAGGAATCGTCGGCCAGCGCCTGGTGAAACTGCTGGCCGATCATCCGTGGTTCGAGCTCACCGAAGTCGCTGCCTCGGAGCGCTCCTTCGGCAAGTGCTACGCGGATGCGGTGTGCTGGCATCTCGATGGGCCCATTCCCGCAGCAGCGGGAGGGCTCGTCGTGAAAGGCCTCGAAACTAATCTTGCGTGCGACTTTGTTTTCTCCGCGCTCGATTCCTCCGTCGCCGGGACCGCCGAGGAGGAGTTCGCTCGCGCCGGTTATCCCGTCGTCAGCAATTCCAAAAACCACCGGATGGATCCCGACGTTCCACTTCTCATTCCCGAGGTGAACGCGGCGCATCTCGATGCAATTCCGCTGCAACAGAAAAACCGCGGCTATGAAGGCGGCTTCATCGTTACGAATCCGAATTGTTCGACTGCGGGGCTGGTGCTGGTCTTGAAGCCGCTGGCGGATACGTTTGGCCTCGAGAAAATATTTGTCGTCACTTTGCAGGCGGTCTCTGGCGCGGGATATCCCGGCGTGGCCTCGATGGACATCCACGGCAACGTCGTTCCGTTCATCAGCGGGGAAGAAGAAAAGATGGAGTCCGAGCCGCAGAAGCTCCTCGGCAAATGGGACGGTGCGCGTTTTGTGGGCGCCGGCCTGGGTATCAGCGCGCACTGTAACCGCGTGCCGGTCCTCGACGGACACCTCGAGTGCGTGAACTTGAGCTTGAAAAAGATTGCGTCGTTGAATGAAGTTCGCGAAGCTCTGAAAAATTTCGAAGTGGATGAGGAGCTCGCTTCGTTGCCTTCGGCGGTGCGCCACCCGGTCGTGGTCCTGGACGAACCCGATCGACCGCAGCCTCGCCGCGATGTGCACGCAGGTGAGGGCATGGCCGCCGTCGTTGGCCGCGTCCGCGAATGTCCTCTCTTGGACGTGAAGCTCACGCTACTCTCGCACAATCTCGTGCGTGGTGCGGCCGGCACGGCCCTGCTGAACGCCGAACTGCTGGCCGCGCGAGGTTTCCTCAAACATCTTACCGCCCCGAGCGAATCCCAGCTCCCCCAACCCGTTTCACGATAAATGACGCGTGCGGTTGAAATACGGGCTTCGTCCTGTTGATGCGTAAAGTCAATTGACAACTCCATCTCGCGTGCATAGGATTTCGGGCTTGTCTCCTTTTTGAGAGCGATGGATACATTTTCACGAGTGCGGAATGCGCGGCCGTCATTCGACGCCGGAGGGGGTCAGGCACCATGACCAACCGAATTTCGTATCCAGGAATGGTGATGATCTCCATCGCCGCTTTATTGACCGCGCTACAAGTGCGGCTTGGCGGGCAACAACCTACGGTCGAAACGGTGCGCATCGGCAGGGACGATATCGGCGGGGTGGTTGCGAGCGTGAAGGGGCCGGAAGCGGGAGTCTGGGTGATTGCGGAAACGACCGACCTGCCCACCAAATTCGTCAAGATCGTTGTCACCGATGATCAGGGACGTTACGTTGTGCCGGGCCTTCCCAAAGCGAACTACAGCGTGTGGGTGCGTGGCTACGGTTTGGTGGATTCGCCAAAAGTACAGGCCGCGCCGGGCAAAATCTTGAACTTGAACGCAATTGTGGCGCCGGATGCGCATGCGGCCGCGGAATACTACCCGGCTATCTACTGGTTTTCGCTGTTGCGCGTGCCGGATAAGAGCGAGTTCCCCGGCACCGGACCCAAAGGCAATGGTATTCCGGAGAATATGAGGAGCCAGGGCCAGTGGCTGCACTTGCTGAAAACGGATGCCTGCTGGACATGCCACCAACTGGGTGACAAGGCGACGCGGGAAATCCCCAAGGGCCTGGGCCATTTCGATTCCTCGACGGCAGCGTGGGCTCGACGCCTGCTTTCGGGGCAAGCCGGCGAAAACATGATCAACGGCCTCTCGCAGCTTGGCCCCGAGCGGGCGTTGCCGATGTTCGCGGACTGGACCGACCGGATTGCTGCCGGCGAATTGCCGCCGGCACCGCCGCGGCCGCAAGGCGTGGAGCGGAATATCGTCATTACGGAATGGGACTGGGCCGACCCCAAGGCCTATCTTCACGATGAGATAGCCACCGACAAACGGAATCCCACGCTCAATGCGAACGGCCTGCTCTATGGGGCGGCAGAGCTCAGCGCGGATTATCTGCCAGTCCTCGACCCTGTGGGGAACACGAGGAGTCAGGTAAAAGTGCCGGTCCGTGATCCAAGGACCCCGTCGTCGGCAGAGGACAAGTTGCCAGCGCCATCGCCCTATTGGGGAGAAGAAGCCATCTGGCATAGCCAAGCCAACGTCCACAATCCGATGTTCGACGAGATGGGGCGTGTTTGGTTCACCTCGAGAATTCGTCCGCGCGACAACGCAGCCTACTGTAAAGAAGGGTCCAGCAATCCCTCGGCGAAGTTGTTTCCTCTGCAGAGTAGCGGGCGCCAGCTCGCCGTCTACGATCCAAAAACCAAGCAGGTGACATTGATTAACACCTGTTTCGGCACGCATCATTTGGTCTTCGCGGAGGACGCCAACAACACGCTGTGGACCAGCAGCGGAGGCGGAGGAGGAGCCGTGGGCTGGTTGAACACGAAGATGTTTGACGAGACTCACGATGAACAGAAGTCGCAGGGCTGGACCGCGCTGGTCCTCGACACCAACGGCAACGGTAAGCGGGATGAGTATGTGGAGCCGGATCAACCGGTCGATCCCACGAAGGACAAGCGCGTCGCGGCTGCTTTCTACGGCGTTACCGTGAGCCCCGTTGACGGTACCGTTTGGGGTACGGTGCTGGGCTTCCCCGGAGCCATCGTGCGGTTAAATCCGGGACCGAACCCGCCAGCGACCACCTTGGCCGAACTCTACGAGCTGCCGTGGAATAACCCAAGTGCGCCCGTTCATGGATTCTCGCCGCGCGGGCTGGACATCGATCGCAACGGCGTCGTGTGGACGGTCATCGGCAGCGGACACCTTGCCAGCTTCGACCGGCGGAAATGCAAAGGACCGCTCAATGGACCCACGGCGACAGGCCAGCACTGTCCCGAAGGCTGGACGCTCTATCCATTGCCGGGCCCTCAGTTGAAGGGCGTCAGCGATCCTGGGAGCGCCGAGGCCAGCTACTACGATTGGGTGGATCAGTTCGACACGTTCGGGCTGGGCAAGAACGTGCCGATTGCCACTGGCAACGGGAATGATGCGCTGCTTGCCTTGTTGCCAGAGAGCGGAAAATTCGTCGTCCTTCGCGTTCCCTATCCGATGGGATTCTACGCCAAGGGGATGGACGGCCGAATCGACGATCCGCAGACAGGTTGGAAGGGGAAAGGAATCTGGGCGACTTACGGTACCCGAACGCCTTTTCACGCTGAAGGTGGCAAAGGGACGACGAGCAAGGTCTTGCACTTTCAGCTTCGTCCCGATCCGCTCGCGAATTAGAAAAGTCAGGCAAGACGCGTGGGAGTCTTACCTCAGGTCGATGATCTGGAGTTGCATGCTCGCTCGCCACGGGTCACTGGATTACTTGTATCTGTATCTCCTTCCCAGCCGCGAATTGCGTGAAGAGCGCCGACATTCTCTGTGCCCAGCGCTCCAGCCCTTCAGCGCCTCCGAAAGAAACGATGACCGCGAGAATGTGTCTCGTCTCTGCCGTCACCATGGTGCGCTCCGAGTCGCTTGTGGGGCTGCCATGCGGACCAGCCGCATCGCAAAACACCGGTAGTCCCTCCAAGTTCAAATCGAATTTCCCAATTCCTTTGTAGGTTTCTCCCGCGCGGCCCCGGCGGAACACAATGTCGCCCTGCACGTGCGCCAGGTCGTACAGCCCGACCGGCAAGCGGCTTTCGACAGACACGAGATTGATCACGTCCACGACGGCGTTGATTTGCGGCAGGCCTCTTCCGGCAACAATTCGCCGCAGAAGCGCTTCCGCCGATCCGCGATATCTGGCCGGATCCTTGCCCAGCGCTTTGTACGCACTGCGCGTGGCTTCCACTTGCGGCGAAGCCAGTACGCCGCGCGGGTGGGGCAAGTTTTGAATTTCCGTTTCGCGCGTCCTCATCACATCGATCAGCGCCTCCGCGGAGGCGGCCGCCTCGACATGCGCCGTGACGCAGCCGAGCGCCGTGCGCGGGCATTTCGTTTTCAACGCCGCGTCAATCGTTACTTGCACCATGTGGCCACCTTGGTCTTCGCCGCGAGTTCGCGTTCCGATTTGCCGCGCCGATCATGGTAAACTAATTTTCAATTTTAGGCCCGTAGCTCAGTTGGTTAGAGCGCTTCCCTGACACGGAAGAGGTCTGCGGTTCGAGCCCGCACGGGCCTACCATCCCTCTATCGTCTACAATGGCTAGCCTGTATATCCTGCAAAGCGAAACGGTCGGGCGGTTCTATGCCGGCTCGAGCAATGAGCTTGACCGCCGGCTGCAAGAACACGCGCGTGGGCATAGTCTTGCCACACGCGGACGTGGTCCGTGGAAGCTGGTGCACCGCGAGGAGTTCGGAGATCTTGCCTCAGCGCGATGCCGCGAATACGAAATCAAGCAGTGGAAATCAGAACGACGCCATGGTGCGCGAGCAGATATGCAAAATTTGGTGAAGACCGAGCGGCTGTTGAGCTCTGGAATCTCCGCTAACGGCCCTGGCGCAAATAATCGTCCGTCTTGTTCAGCCAGTCTTCGCGCGGGGGCGTGAAAACGTCCAGATCCACGGTATCCTCGATGGCCCACGCTTCATGCGGCATGTGCGGGGGTATGCACAAGACTTCTCCCGCGCGCACTACAATTTCCTTTCCGTCGATCGCGAACTTCAAGGCGCCTTCGAGAATGTAGGTCACCTGCTCATTGTGGTGATGGTGCTGAGGCACATGCGCGCCCTTCTTCAGCAGCACGCGGGCCAGCATCACCTTTTCGCCGACCACCATCTCGCGGTCGATCAGCGGATTCATCTTCTCGCGCGGGACCTTGTTCCACGCGATGTACTTTACTTCCGCCGTCGTGCTCATTGTTTCCCTCCATACAGCTTTGCCGCATTGTCGTGCAGATACATGCGCGCCAATTCGAGCGCCTTTTCCTCGCTGAAGGCGCCTTCCGATACCAATTCCGCAAGCGCCGCAGCTACCGCTGTCCGCGCCGATCGCGCCGCCAGCCAGAACGTTTCTTCGGCGCCGACCGCGTCGTTGAACGGAAACGCATCCGAGCCGAACATAATCTTCTCGGGATAGAGTGAAATCCACTGCTTGAGAATGCTTTTCAGCTCGGAAGGATAAACGTAATAGCCCATCAACGAAGAATCGGTGTAGATATTTTTGGCGGCGGTCAGCCAAATCATGTCCAGCGTGTACGGATAGCCGCCGTGGATTAAGACAAACTTCACTTTCGCGTAGCGCGGGTCGCGCAAGACATTCTCCAGGTTAAGCGGATTGCCGTTGCGCAAACTGAAGTAGTCCCCGATGCCGACCGCGCTGTGAAAATGCACCGGTAGGCTGAGTTTGCCGGCCTGATCGATCAAGACGCGGAAAATGTAATCCTGAAACGTGCGGTACTCCTCGTCCGAGGGAACACCGCCGGCGTGGTACTTTGCGTAAATTGCTTCCGCCCTGTCGCGCGGAGGGTCGCGGAAGTAGAGCGTGCGGAAGTAAGCGGCCTCAAACTTCATCGCCACGCCGCCATTCTTCTGATTGTCGGCGACGGTCTGGCGCACGAAAGCTTCGTACCCAGCGAGGTCAGCGGGAAGTGCGGTCACGTTTTCCTGTTTCATCCAGCGGCGAAGAACCTTTTCCTGCAGCGGAATGTACACGCCCATGTCGGGGTTCTTGCCGGTCTGGTCGCCATTGTCCAAGGGAAACAGGAAAGAATCGACGAAGAACACCCAATGGAAGCGTTTCGGATCGAGATAGGGTCCGAGCGCGACACGGTTCGCCAGGCAGGTTTCAATGTTCAGCTTGTCGAGAATGCCGTCCCAGTAGGCTGTGCCGCCGTCCTTTTCCGCGGTCTTTTTCTTGTCGATGAGCCATTTTGCATGTTCAGGCTGGAAATCATCATAAGGGTACCCGAAGAGCGACTTCGCAGCGGCGACAAACTCCGGGTTCGTGTCCCGGAGGCGCAAGACCGAGCTTTCATCGGGCGGAGCAGCTTGCGCATCCATGTCGGAATCATCCGGGAAGGTCGCGTGCGAATGGTTGTCGTAAATGGGAATTCGATCGATCTGTTTCAGCAATCTCTCGTAAATTTTTCCGGTATCGGCCCCCGGCAGAGGCTTCGCCTGTGCATGAGTCGCCGGCGCTCCCAGAATTCCAAACGCACAGGCAATCAGCGCAGTTCCCAATCGAATCGAGCTTTTCATTGTTCCCTTTCCCATGGAAATTTCTTCTTACCTCGCGACCGCTGCGCGCCAACGGACAGAAACCCGCTGCATGCGGTCCAGCGCTTCCTCGAGCAAATTGCGGGCGCTCACAAGAGAAAAACGAAGATAATCTTTCCCTTCCGGACCAAACGCGGCTCCGGCAATCCCCGCCACGCCGGCTTCTTCCAGCAGGAGTTTCGCAACTTCTTCGGCAGACATTCCCGTCTCTTCGATATTCACCCACGCGTAGAACGCGCCGTCGGGAGCGAGGCATCGAAAACCAGGGATGCGGTTCAGTCCGGTAACAAAGAGATCGCGGCGCTTCCGGTATTCCTCGATCATTGCTTCCACGGCATTCGTCGAATCATTCAGCGCCTCGATCGCCGCCACCTGCGTGAACTCCGCCGCGCAAGTAAAGGTATTCAGCACCAGCAGATCCATTGCATCCACCACATGCCGTGGCGCCACGGCGTATCCCAGCCGCCATCCGGTCATCGCAAAGCTCTTCGAAAATCCGTCGATAATCACGGTGCGCTCCGCCATTCCCGGCAGCGCCCAAATGGATTTGTACTCGCCGCTGAATAATATCCGCGCATAAATCTCGTCGGAAATAATCCACAGGTCGTGCTCTCTTGCCAGTTCGGCGATCTGTGCGAGAGCCCTCTCGCTGAAGACCGTCCCCGTGGGATTGTTGGGCGAATTGAAGATCAAGACGCGCGTTCGCGGCGTAATTTTCGCGGCAATCTCTTTCAAATCCGGCTGAAATTTGTTCTTTTCCACCAGCCCGAAGGGCACGGCCTTCGCGCCCAGCCCCCGGGTAAAAGACGGGTAAATCGGAAATCCGGGATCGGGATAGAGAACTTCATCGCCCGGCTCGATCAGCGCCATCATCGCGAGCGACAGCGCCATCTTGCACCCGGGCGCGACAAGAACCTCTTCCGCAGCGACTTCGAGCCGCCGCGTACGCTTGAGATATTCCGCAATGGCCTCGCGCAGTGCCGGAACGCCGCGCGTCGAAACGTAGCGGTCTCTTCCCGCAGCCACCGCGTCGCGCACTGCATCTACCACCGGCGCCGCCGGATGAAAATCCGGCTCGCCCAGCTCGAGGTGGATGATCGAACGGCCCTGCCGCTCCAGTTCTTTCGCGCGCGAAAATACCTCCAGCGCGCCTTCGCCAGTCAGTTGAGAAACGCGTGAGGCAATGCGCCGCATAGGGGCAAAATCATATCACTTGCCGCTGGCGATGCGCAGCTCAGCAAAAGCGTAGGGGCAAACGCCGCGGCATTTGCCCCTGCGAGATCAAATCAGCTTGCGCGGACTAGAACGCATACCGCAGCGAGAACTGGATCAGCCGCGGCGTGCCAACGGTGCTGGTGATCTTCCCGAACGGGCTGTTTGCGGCGCTGATCGATTCAACGTCGGTGACCGAGGGATTGCCGAAATTCGCGTGGTTCCAGATGTTGAAGAAATCGGTCGTGAAGCGCAGTTGCTGCCGCTCGGTGATTTTGAAGTTCTTGATCAGCGAAAAGTCCCAATTCTGCTGTGACGGGCCGCGGAAGACATTGCGTCCGAGGTTGCCAAAATCCGTTGTGCAGAAGTTCGAATCCACGCGGCACTGCGCCGGATACAGTTGGGGGGCGATTGCAAAGGCAGCAGGGTTCAAATAACCATCAATCCGCTTGTGAATATCGCCGCTCGTCGCGCCGCTCGCAATCGTGGCGCCGGGAGCAAGCTGACCACCCAGGGTTAACGGCGTAAAGCCCGACACCAGGAAGGCGGTGCCGGCCCCGGAATCGGTCACAGAGAAAGGACTGCCAGACTGAAAAATGGTAATACCGCTCAAAGCCCAATCTCTGAGCAATGCTGCCCGAACGCCGCTGGTAGCCTTGAAAAAGGGCAGGTCGTAGCGGTAACTGACGACCAGGCGGTGAGTGCGATCAAAATCAGAGAGCCCGCGCGAGTCGTTAAGCGTGATTTCATTGTTGAACGCTGTGTTAAATGCGGTATTCCCGGAGGAGGTTGCGTCCGTGGAACGCGAAAAGGTGTAAGCCGCCTGGAAGTAGCCGGCGGACCAGCGCCGCGACACCGTCGTCTGCAACGAATGGTAGTGCGAATAGGCATCGTCGGCGAAGAGCTGGAATCCTGCGTAGCCGTTGATGCCCAACGCCCCCGACCGCGCAGGAGCATTCGCAAAGGTATTCGTGGTGATCACGCAGGTGGTGCAGCCGGCAGTCCCCGTGAGCGTAAGAGGATCGGAAGGGCTGACGCGCTGGGCTTGCAGGTTATCGCGCGTCTCGCGCAGGTGCACCGCGTGTGTGCCGACGTAGCCGACCTCCAGCACCCACTGCTTGCCGAGTGAATGCTGCACGGTCAAGTTCCACTGCTGGGTATTCGGCACGACAAAGTGCCGGGGCACCTGAAGCCCGAAAATGTTGAAAGCGCCGATGCCCGTGCACCCCGGTGCGTTGGCGTAGTTGGGCCCTAGGTTGGTATTGCCGCCGGTGAAGCCCTGGAACAGGGACGCGCAGCCGACGAAAGCCGGGTCAATCGTGCCGGCCTGCGGCAGCCCGTTTGGGTTCGGGTTCGGGCAGCCTGGCAGCGGAGTTTGTGAGAAGAAAGTTCCGAGGCAGCCTGGCGAGCCGCCGCCGAATGCTACCGGCAGGAAGGGCGTCTGGAACGATAGTTGGTCGACATCGCCCACGTCCTCCCGCACGAAATAAATGCCGTAGCCGGCCCGGATCGTCGTATTGTGCTTCCCGAACAGGTCGTAGGCTAAGCCGATGCGCGGCCCGATCCCCGTCGAGTAGTTGTTGTCCAGGGTGGTGTTGTTCGCGTTGCCCGTCAGCCCCGCTACATTCAAACTCTTCACGCAGTTGGGATACAGGAACGGAAACTTGCCCTGATTGGCAAGGTTTGGATCCAAATTGCCGATGTGGCACAAATCGTCGTGGAAAGCCCCGAAAAGTTCCGTGCGCAGCCCCAGGTTGAGCGTGAGATCGCTCCTTATTTTCCAGTCATCCTGCGCGAAAAAGCCGAAGTTGTTGGTGCGATATTGGTGATTGCCCACGCCGCCCCCGCCGAAACTGAACTGCGGCGCACCCAGCAGGAAATTCTGAAAGTCCGTGGTTGGGGTGCCGACAAGCGGCCCGTTCGTCGGGGTGTTAGTGAAAAAGAGTTCGCCGTTGAACACCTGCGGAAAGAGCTTATCGAGATTGACCCGCGTGTACTCGCCGCCGAAGCGGAAGACGTGCTTGCCCTTTACCCAGCTCAGCGTGTCCACAAAGTTGTAGTTATTCTGCGTCTGGAATTGATCCGCAAAGGGGGCAGGGCCGATCTCAAATCCGGAGCTCGCGAAAACGAACTTATAGATGGATGTGGTGACGCTGTTGGTCGGCCGGTTGATGCCCAGGTCACTAGCGGTCACAGGAGGCACATTGATCAGGTCGTCGTTGATGTGCACGAATCCAAAACGGAATTCATTCACCAGCGTCGGTGAAAACAGATGCGTTTCCGTGGCATTCCAAAACCTTGCATGCACCGGAGTGTCAAACGGAAAATTTAGCGACGTGGAGCTAATGCTGCTGGCGAGCGTGCTGCCCAGCGATTCCTGCAGGTCGCCCGCGCCGAAGGGCAGCGTGCTCTCCGAATCGGAAAAGAAAAACCGCGAGGAGACCTTGTCCTGACCGGCCCGGAACTCGCGGTCCCAGTTCGCGGTGAACTGGTCGTCCGTATATTTCCCTGGGCTGCTGATAGCAAAGGCGCCCGTCGTTGGATTGCCGCTCGGAATCAGAAAGCCGTTTGAAGTTCCGCCGAACTGGTTACTTTGGAAGTTCAAGAGTTTGCTCACTACGGGATCGATCGGCGTGGTCAAATTTCCAAAGAACGACTGGGAGATGTTTTGGTCCGAGCGGACATTTGGAAGCGCCGGGATGGTGGTGCTTATAAAAGTGCCTGGAGAGAGTCCGCTGCGCTGCCGGGTCCCCTGATAATTCACAAAGAAGTAGCCGAATTTCTCCGTTCCCACCGGCCCGCCGAGGCTGCCGCCAAAGATGTTCTGTTTCACAGACGGACGAGGCTGACTCTGGCGGTTCAAGAAGAAATCGTTGGCATTCAGCACATCGTTGCGGAAGAACTCATAAGCGTCTCCGTGAAAATCCTTCGTGCCGGACTTCAGGATCGCGTTTACGTTCCCCCCGCCGTTCCGCCCCTGACTGGCGTCATAGAGGGAGGTTTGTACCTTAAACTCTTGAATCACGTCGGGGTTGGGCAGGGGAACGTACGTGGCTTGGGCGACGTTGTAGTCGGTAGCGCTGATACCTTCAATCAGGAAGTTGTTGTTGTCCTCGCGCTGCCCATTAACAAAGAGTTTCACGGAACCTCGGCCGAGCTGCGCCGCGGCGTTGAGCTCGCTTTGAGCGCCGGTGGAAAGTGTGAGAAGCTGCTGATAATTCTGCGTCGCCAAGGGGAGTTCCCGAACCGTGTCCGTGCCGAGAGACTGACCGGTGGTGGCGTTGGTGGTTTCGACGGTCGTCACCTGCGCTGAAATTTCCACCTTTTCAGTGACCTCGCCGGGTTTCAGCGAAATCGTCACGCGCGTCGTTTCCGTCACGCGCACTTCTATGTTGCTTGCCTTCGCTTGCGTGAAGCCCGGCTTGTTCACCAGCAGATGATAAAAGCCCGGCGGCAGCAGCGTTGCCGTGAAGGAGCCGTCGGCGCCGGTCGGCAGTTTGCGGGCTACTACCTCCGTGCGCGTATCGATGATCTGCACTTCCGCGCCAGCCACGGACCCGCCGCTGGTATCCACCACCACGCCGTTGATCGCGCCGGTCGCTCCTCCTTGCCCGTAGGCACTTGCCCCAGCCAGCGAAAACACCAACGCCAACACGCCTGCAAGTAGTCTAGAAATGCTTTGCATGTTTTTCCCTCAGAAGAAAGTAGGACTGCGCTGTTCCGATTTTCGTGGACGGCCCCTGTCCCTCCACGAATCTTTGCCAACAACTACTCATTTAGACGGCACAGCGTTTAGAACGTTTCGACACTTCCCCGCTTCTGAAGCTATCGTTTCAGTTCCTCAGTGTCAAGAAGGCAGAAAATCATTTTTGGAATTTGTTGAATCGGTTCTCAAAAACTGTCGTTTCGCACGGTTTCCTCGATCTCTGGCTGATTGCTTTCTTCGCTTGACGTAGCCAGTTCCAGGCGAGACCATTGTCTTGGGCCAGTTCCACGCAACCCGCCCACTCTACGTAACGTCTAAGCAAATGAAAGACGTCCCCGAGAGGGGGTAATTATGACTTCCCGGTCCTTCTTCCGTTCGATCGTTCTTTTGTTTTTTGCCCTGCTGTTCGCCGGCGTGCATCCTGCCACCGCCGATTCCAGCCACGCCCGCATCATCCGCCTCAGCCTCGTCCAGGGCGATGTACGCTTCACGCGCGATACCCACGGCGACCCCCTCGCCGACCAAAAGGCCGTCTGGGAGACAGCAGTCCTCAATCTTCCCATCCGCCAGAGCTACGTCGTTGCCACGGACCACGGCCGCGCTGAAATCGAATTTGAAAATGGCGCCATGGCTTTCCTCAATGAGAACACGGTCCTCGAGTTTTACGATCTCTCCCTAGATGACGGCGCGCGCACAACGCGCTTGGTTCTTCGCCAGGGCACGGCCTCGTTTTACGTCAATCCCGCCAGCGGCGACTATTTCAGCGTTACCGGCGGCGATTTCACCGTCGAAGCCACAGGCCGCACCGGGTTCCGCGTGGATAATTTCAACGACGGCAGCAGCGTCAATGTTTTAAAGGGCTACGTCAACGTACGACGCAAGAACAACAACACGCCGCTCGAAAAAGGCCAGTCTCTGACCATGCGCGCCGGCGACAATTCTTCCGTCAACGTCGGCCGGCTCCCGGAAAACGACGACTTTGACCGCTGGGTGTCCGGCCGCGAAGAAAGTGTTGCCACCGCCACCACTGCAGCGATGCAATACACCAGTTCGCCTTATTATTCTTCCGGCTTCGGCGACCTCTATACCTACGGATCTTGGTATCCGTTTGCCGGCTACGGTTACTGCTGGCGGCCTTACGGCATGGGTCTGGGATGGTCCCCATTCGATTACGGCAGTTGGTATTCCGATCCGGTCTTCGGCTGGTCGTTTATAGGCTACCAGCCATGGGGTTGGCTGCCGTATCACTTTGGTGGCTGGCTCTTCCAACCCGGTTTTGGCTGGGTTTGGGCGCCGACGGGTTTTGGCGGAGGAAGCAGGCCCATCGGCTGGCGCCCTGTGACAGCTGTTTGGGTTCACTCCGGCGGCACGCTGGGACTTGTTCCCGTCCATCCCCTGGACGCGCGCGGCAAGACACCTATTAATCTTGCGCAGGGCATTCTGCCTGTTGATGGCCGTGGTGTTTCCGAGGTTACAACTGGAATCGCAGGCACAAAGTGGAAAGTTCTCAAACAGCCTCCCCGTGAGGCGCTGACCAGCAGTGTCGAAGGCTCTGCGCCTCCTGCGCGCCTCTCGCGCACTGTCCTTGCCGGCAATACCGCCTCGCGCGTTGTGACGCTCAGCAAGGATTCCTCCATCGCGTACGACCCGCGCGAGCATCGCTTCGTCAACACGAACTCCGCTCCGCAGGAGACTAGTACGGAGAAGGGCACCGAAGCCCGTACGGGCAATTCGCAGGCCGGCGCCGTGGTGAACTCGCGCATCGAGAAAGCAGGAATGGCAACGGCGAGGGTTGCGCGGATTCCCGGCGGGGGAACAGTTCCCCAGCGCGCTGGAGTCTCCGCCGCGGCGATCCCGCGTCCTCCGCGCAACATGACACCGCCTCCATCGCCTCGCGCTTCCGCCTTTGGGGGCGACCGAGGCGGGTCGAGCTCAGGTTCATCCCGATGGTCCGGGTCCGGGCGTTCTTCAGCGCCGGCATCGCATCCCGCGCCTGCTCCATCGGGGCGCCCACACTGAACGGAACATTACCACTCACAACAAGAAAAGAGGCTCCGTTTACTGGAGCCTCTTTTCTTGCGTGGGAACTGTTTGTGTTCTTGCGCTTTGTTTCTTTTACGAAAATGTCATCCCCGCATATCCCACCATTGCGTCGCGGTCTCCGGAAACATCTCCCGAAGTCGCATACCTGACCAGCTCCACTTTCTTCGCACCCATGGCGCAGAGCGCCGTCAACATCGCCACCGCCGGCCCCAATCCGCACATGGAAATCTCTTCTTTCCGGCAGGTATCGTACAGCCCGCGCGCGTCCAGCTCAAGCAATTGGTCAATCGCTTTTCTGTCTTTTCTCCGCGTCGTCGCATCATCCTCGTAGTGATTCAAGTCGGATGTGGTAAGCAGCAGAACATCCTCACTTTGCTCGGCGAGCACCCGCGCCACCGCCTTACCCACACTCACCAGGTCTTCGAAACGCAAAGTCCCCAGCGCCACCGGCACAAAGGAAAATCCCGGCGCCAGGACCTGCAAAAAGGGAAGCTGCACTTCCAGCGAATGCTCCGCGCTATGCGCCACACTGTCTTCCCGCAGCAAGGGGCACGCCCCGCGCAGCGCTTCCGCGAGCGGAGCGTCTATTTCCGCGTCGCCCAGTGGCGTCCGCCAGGCGCCTTTCGAAAGAATCGCCACCGGTTCCCCACGCGGAAAATGCCGCACTCCGAGAATCAGGAACTTTTTGGGCAATTCAAGGCGTGCAAGAACTGCCCCTGCTACATGTCCTGAATACGCATAGCCCGCGTGCGGCACCAGGCAAGCTCGTACGTGCTGGGACGCCTTTCCCGAATCTTTCTTCGTAAATCGATGAACGAGCGCCGTGAGTTCCGCGGGATTGGAAGGATAAAAGCGTCCGGCTACGACAGGGAGGCGAAGCACTTTATTTCGCCGCAAATCAAATGGGCTTCGAGGGTTTGCCCTTGATATTCATTGCATGCATGGTGGCGGGGTCGTAGAAAATCGTCACTTTGTCGCCGTACTGATAGCCGCCCTTGTCGATAATCTGCTGCATTTTGGCGGAGACCTTTTCGCTGAGGGGAAACGTCTGTATACCCAGGTCGTTGCCCTTGGCGCGCGCCGTAATCTGCGCGATGTTGGCGTGCATCACGGTGCCTTGGAACTTGGCCCACTTCGACGGCTTCGGCTTTATAGCCTTTACCACGAGCGGCACGGCTGTACTCACGGCCGTATCCACGACAATGGGAGTGATCACCGGGTCTTGAGCCGCGGCGGGCGAACAGCAAAAACCTGCCAGCAGCAATCCAGGCAACCCTATCCCCGCTATTTTCCCCCATCTCTTCATTCTGTGTCGTCCGTCGCGATCCGCAGTGATTTCAAGAACCTCACGTCCTGTGGCGTCATTGTTAGCCTCGCCATGGGCCGCTTATCCTTGTCCGACTCTTCCATCGATTCCTGGTCAACCTGGATGCGCAGTGATTCCAGGAAGCGGCGATCCAGCGTCGTCAGCCGCGCTGCTTCCGCGGCCGCCGCGTCGCGCCTGGCCAGCCCGATCGTCGCGTCCAGTTTCAGCACAATGTCGTAGCCGTGCGCGCGCACGCCGGCAATGGCTCCGGTGATGCGGTCAGATTCGGACACCGTGTCGTTGATCGCGTGGCCCAATTCGCGCAGTAGGTTTTTCAGGTGATCGTCGAGTTGCAAGGCTGGCTCTCCCCTACTTCTCAGGCCATTTTAGGCCCACGTTATTGTTAGATACAAGTCAGCTTCGCACCGTTGTCTCCAATCTGTCCACAGTACTCCCGTCCTGTCCTTTCGTACCGTTTCAAAGGCAACGGCGTGAGCGGCCTATTTTGCGCTAAACTGCTCCAATGTCTACGGCAGTGCGCGCAACTGCGGCGCCGCAAAGCGGCTTCACCCGCTTCTGGCGCACGCTCCAGCAGCTTTTTCATGAGCTGACAGGAGCCATCTTTGCCGTATTCGCGTTTGCCTGGCTGAACACCGCTTTTCGGGCCTGGACCCGCGACGTCGCGCGCTGGCTGATCGCCACGTCCGTGGTCGTCGCCGCGCTCTTCGCGTTTTTTGCGGTCACGTCGTTCCGTCGAGCGCGCAAGTTGTAGCCGGAGCGTGCGCCTTGTAGGGACGGGGCTTGCCCCGCCCGTTGTTGCACTGAACGTGCTTCATGATGGAACGATCTTCGAGCTAAGAAAATTCATGTCCGACAGAAACACCAAATCCGCCGAGCGCAAGACCCGCTTCACCACCATCTCCGGACTTCCGGTTGACTGCCTTTACACTGAGGAAAGTCTTCCCGGTTGGGATCCCGAAGACGCACTCGGTTATCCCGGTGAATTTCCTTACACGCGCGGCATCTACCCGACGATGTACCGCGGCCGCTTCTGGACCATGCGCCAATACGCTGGATTTGGCACCGCGATTGAATCCAACCAGCGCTACCGTTATCTCCTCAGCAAAGGCCAGGCAGGTCTTTCTGTCGCCTTCGACCTTCCCACGCAGATCGGCATGGACTCCGATGACCCGCTCGCGCGCGGCGAAGTCGGCAAAGTCGGCGTGGCCATCGATTCCCTCGAGGACATGGAAGCGCTGTTCGACGGCATCCCGCTTGAAAAAGTTTCCACCTCCATGACCATCAACGCCACCGCCGCGATTCTCCTATGTCTCTACGTTGCGGTGGCTAAAAAACAAGGCGCCAACCTCGCCAGGCTTTCCGGAACCGTCCAAAACGATATCCTCAAGGAATACATCGCGCGCGGCACGTACATCTATCCGGTGCGGCCGGCGATGCGCATCGTCACCGATATTTTTGCGTGGTGCCGCGACTCGCTTCCCAAGTGGAACACCATCTCCATCTCCGGTTATCACATCCGCGAAGCCGGCTCGACTGCAATTCAAGAAATCGCCTTCAGCCTCGCCGACGGCATTGCTTACGTTCAAGCCGCCCTCGATGCCAAGCTCGGCGTGGACGATTTCGCGCCGCAGCTTTCCTTCTTTTTCAACGCTCACAACGATCTACTCGAAGAGATCGCCAAGTACCGCGCTGCGCGCCGCCTCTGGGCCCGCATCATGCGCGATCGCTTCGCGGCGCGGGATGCGCGATCGCTGCTGCTCCGCTTTCACGTGCAGACTGCCGGCTCTTCCCTTACCGCGCAGCAACCGGAAAACAACATTGTGCGCGTCGCCATTCAAGCGCTCGCCGCCGTAATTGGCGGCTGCCAGTCCCTGCACACCAACTCTCTGGATGAAGCCCTTGCGCTTCCCACCGAAGACGCCGCGCTCATCGCCCTGCGCACTCAGCAGATTATTGCTCACGAAACCGGCGTCACCAACACCGTCGACCCCGTGGCCGGCTCCTTCGCCATCGAGCATCTCACCAACGAAATCGAAAAAGGCGCCACCGCCTACATCGAGAAAATCGACGCCATGGGCGGAATGTTGCGCGCCATCGAAAGCGGATTTGTGCAGGGAGAGATCCAGAAAGCCGCCTACGAATTCCAGCGCGCGATCGAGAAAAAGGAACAAATTGTCGTCGGGGTGAACGACTTCGTCAGTAAAGAAGAACGTGCTTTTCGCACTCTCCGCATTGATGCGGAAATCGAGCGCTCGCAGATCGCCCGCCTCAACGCGCTCCGTGCCAAACGCGATTCCGCCCGCGCCCAGTCCGCCCTCACCGAACTCCAGCGTTGCGCCGCCTCCACGGATAATCTCCTTCCGGCAATTCTTGCCGCCGTCGAAAGCTACGCCACCGTCGGTGAAATCTCCAACGCCCTCCGCCGCGTCTTCGGCGAATACCAGGAATCCGTCGTCATTTAAGCC
Source organism: Candidatus Acidiferrales bacterium (assembly GCA_044447665.1). Taxonomy (GTDB): domain Bacteria; phylum Acidobacteriota; class Terriglobia; order Acidiferrales; family UBA7541; genus Acidiferrum. The sequence continues at coordinate 101,479 of JBIOGB010000005.1, forward strand.
GGCAGATCACCTCCGACACCGTCCGCGGGCCACGAATCACGACTCCAGACGGATTCTTCTCAGGGCCCGGCGTTGGGTTTCACGGGCAGTGCGGGAGATGCAGGCGCGTTCGGCTGCCCGGGCGCAGCGAGGGTGGACTTGGCTGGGCGTGCGGAGGCATAGGTCCCGGTGAGTTCGCCGACGATTTTCGCGGTGAGGGTTTTGCTGACCTGGCAGGCGGAATCGTTGATGCGGCACTGCGCCAGCGTCAACGTGCAGCCGCAATTGCAGGATTCCGCGTTGAAGCGGTGCAGCGCAGCTTTCTTTTGCTCCGCGGTGAGCTTCGAGAAGTCCACGCCGGGAAGCTCGCTGGCGCGATCGGCGTGCTTCAGGAAAATTTCGCCCGTGTCCTCAAAAGTTTCCACTTTGACGCCGGTCGGCAGGCCGAGAAGCGCTCGGATTTCTATTTCGTAAAGAGCGGGATCGCGCAGGCCGACGTGCTTCTGAACGACGCGGCCCTGTGTGTCGAGGACGAAGGAAGTGGGAAGCGCCGGAATTCCGCCGTACTGGACGCGGAGTTCCGCGGGAGCGACGCCGACGGGGTAGTTGATGCCGAATTCCTTGATGAACTGATGGATGGCGTCCATGTCGTCATCATCCACAATCAAGCCAATAACCTGGAGGCGGTCTTTATAACGTTCTTGCAAATCGACGAGATCCGGAACTTCGGCGCGGCAAGGCCCGCACCAGGATGCCCAGAAGTTGAGCAGAATGATTTTCCCGCGCGCAGCGGCGAGAGAAATAGGTTTTCCGTCCAGGCCGGGAATCTGAAATTCCGGCGCGGGATCGGGATTGCGGGCGAAGTAGACCGTGAGTTGCCCTTGCTCCTGCTGACGCGCGTGATTGGGTTGAGCCGATGCGCCGCAGGACACGTTCAGAAGGGAAAGGAGCGCGGCGAGGCCAAGCACCGTGAAATGGTTTCTCGCGGTGGAATCGCGGTTGGGAATGGCTGCCATAATCTCTTCTCTAGGAAAGCATACCGAATGCCGGATGCCAAGAGGCGAGCGCGAAAAGGCAGGTGCACGGAAGGAACAGCATCTCTTTTAGAAACGCGGCAAGGATGATCCGGGGTTAGAATCCTCGTCAGGTTTGTCCCCGAGAGATGGAAATGGAACAGGAACGCCGACGAACACCCAGGTATCCCTTCGCCGCGTCCGTGGAGGTCGTCGAAGCGGGCTCCGGCACGAAGACCACGTTGAAGATCAGCGAGTTGAGTCTGAATGGGTGCTATGTGGACACGCCGAATCCGATGGAAAATGGCACGGCCCTGATTATAAAGATTTTCAAGGAATCGCAGTTCTTCGAGGCCCCGGCAAGGGTCATCTATTCGCAAGCGAATCACGGCATGGGCTTGATGTTTCACGACATAAAGCCCTATTTCGCTCAGGTTTTGCAGAAATGGATCCTTGCGGCGATGGTCGCCAAAAAAAGTCACGGCCCGTCCCACTGAAGCTGTACCCGTGCGCAAGAAGCAGAAAGGCCGCGCTGAGCGCGGCCTTTCTGCTTTCTATCAACCGGGTTGTGCGTATTCCCGCGTGCGTTCGACCCAGCTAGAACTCCAGCCGGACGCCGAGCTGAATCTGACGCTTCGGGAACGCCGAAGTAAAGCCCAGGGGCGCGCTCGGCGAGAGAGCGCTGGATCCCTTCACGTGGAAGGAAGTAAACCCCCCAAACCCCGATCCTCCAACGTTCGTTGGGAGACCGAAGAGGGGGCTCACCTCATTGTTTACGCTGGCAAAGTTTGTGCGATTTGCGATGTTGAAGCCTTCGGCAGTCAACCGCAATTTTGCCTTCTCGCCGAGTTTGTGCTGCCAGCCCAGGCGCATGTCGAAGTCGTAGAAATCGGGCCCGAGGCCCGTATCGCGGCCTGCTCCGATAGGACGCTCATTCGTGGTGTGGTTGTTGCCATTCACCTCGCCCCCGGCCAGCAGATTGAAGGGAAGGCCGCTGTGGTAGGTGAAGATCGGGGCAAGCTGGAAGCCGGAGAGGACGGAGCCCTTCCAGGGGCTATCGAAGACACCAGCGATTACCACCTTGTGCCGCTCGTCGAATTCCGAGAGGCCCCGATCTAGGGAGAGGTTCGTCGGGTCCTGCGGTCCGTAGTCCGTGTTGAAATCCGTGGACGTATCGAAGCCCTTGCTGAAAGTGTAATTTCCGAACACGGTGAAGTGATCGCTGAAGCGTTTTTTCATCTCGACAATCAGCCCTTCGTAAAGAGCCGACGCTGCGGCAGTGTATTGGTTGTTCTGGACAATCAGCGGGTTCACAAAGCAGGCGAATGGGTTGGCACACGGAGAAACCCCGCCCGGGAACTCAGCGCCACCCAGCGGGTCGGGACTGGTCGGGCCCGCACTCGGATTCCAGTTCCGGTAGCTGACCTTCTGACCGTTGGCCAGGGTTACGCTGCTCATGGGCGCTGGCAGAAGATTCGTATCAATCGCCACAGGGAGCCGGAGGGTGTGGGAGTAAATGCCGCTTACCCCAAGCGAGAAGCCGGCTGCAAGCTCGCGTTCAATTCCGATGGAAGCCTGCTGGGAGTACGGGGGCTTATAGTCCGGCGGATTGCTGAACAGTACGGTGAGTGGTGAAAGCGGGCCGCTGTTAGCAGCCAAGATGCCAAATGGAGCCACATCCGCCGGCGTGATACAAGCGGAGTTGCCGGCAGTTGGGGTTGTGCACTGAATCTTGCCTTGCGCAAACAGCGTTCCGAAGACTGTCCCCGCACCCTGCAGTCCGAGCGCCGGTACACCGGGGAGCGTGTCCACATAAATGGAAATGAATCGTGTGCAAGGGCTGGTTCCCGTTCCGGGAATAATGGGGACTGGTCCCAAACTCACGCCGCACGTAGCTACCACATTGTTGACCTGAGCGGGAACCTGCGAGGTGTTATTCTGGTTCTCCACGGTGGTGCGATTCTTGTTTAGAACTCCGAGACTCAAGTCTACCTGAGGTATCTGGGCATCAATTGGCCCGTAGAATATCCCGTACCCGCCGCGAATTACGGTCTTGTGATCCTTGAATGGATCCCACGCGAAGGAAATGCGCGGGCCCACATCGCCGTAGTACGTATTCAACGGGTTGAACTGCGAGTCGATTTCATACCGCACGCCGTAGTTGAGCGTGAAGCTCGAGGTCACCTTCCAGGAATCTTGGAGATAGAGACCGGTGAGCGGCCGGGTGTACGCGGGGTAATCCGCGTTGCCGAAGCCCTGCTGATACACCTGCGGCAGCCCAAACGAGGCCGATTCCAAAGATGTCAGCGTGGGAAGCTGGGGCGTTAGCAGGATTCCGGGGAGAGTGCCAAACACGAAGCGGCCCGGCAAGAACGTGTGCGATTCCGTGTGGTTTCCGCGCAGCAATTCCGAACCGCCGAACTTGATGGTGTGCTTCCCGCGGATTAGGGTCACATTGTCCGCAAATTCGTACCGGCGCAGGATCGTCAAGTTGGGCAAAAAGATGTTTGTTCCCAGGTTGTTGATGAAGCCCGGTATCTGGAGCCCCACCTCTCCCGGCTCGTTCGGAATCACATTAAAGCTGTTGTAATCCCATTGCCCACGGAGCTCATTTTGAGTTCGCGAACTGAATTGATGGAACCAGGCCCCCTGGAAGTTGCTGTCGTAATTGTGGATCGAGCTGCCCGCCGAAAAGGCGGTCAGGGACTGCACGTCGGGATTTTGTTCCAGGTCATGCCCATAGCGGTAGGTAAACGTGAGCTGGTTCGTGCTGTCGATCTGATGATCCATTCGCACGGAGGTCAGGTACTCGCGCGAGTTGTAGTCAAACAGGCCGCCCTGTGTTTCAAACTGGTTGATCAGGAAAGCGTTCAGAGGGAGTTGGGGATTAAGCGTCAGGACACCGCCAAGAATGGCCGCACAAGTAGCGGGAGGCAGCAAAGTGACCGGATTCGGGGCGGGTAAAGCTAGCTGAGCAGCAACGGCGGCGCCGACGGGGCCGCTCAAGCAAGCCACGGGTCCCGGGCTTGATGCTACATTGGCAATCGCCGCCTGCTGGCTTGCTGTCGGCCGGAAGATTGAAGTATTCGTCAGTAGCGGCACCGCATTTTGTGAATCCTGTCGCAAGCCTTCAAACGCGACGAAAAACTGCGTTTTCCCCTTCCGGATGGGACCGCCCAACGCACCGCCGAATTGGTAGCGCTGCAAGGAATTCTTGATCGGCTGCCCTTGCACATCCGCTGCCAGCGGATTAAACACCTGTCCCGGCTTCAGCGCCTGGCTGAACGCAAACGGATCCCGCGCATCCATCGCATCATTGCGGAAAAAACCAAACAGTGTCCCATGTACCTCGTCGGTCCCGGACTTCGAAACGATGTTGATCGAAGCACCATTGGCTGCGCCGAGGTCTGCGCCGTAATTGCTGCGGTTCACCTGGAACTCCTGCACGGCATCCTGGCCCAATGTCAGCCGCACGCCGCCGCTATCGCCGCTGGTCTCACCTCCGTCCACCGTGATGCTGTTTCCCCGGCCGTTGCTTCCGTAGAAGGAAAGTCCGCTTTGGGGCGTCTGTTTCACTCGAAAATCCTGGTCATCGGCCAGCCGGGTAGAATTCGAGACGCCCGGAGCCAGTAGAGTGAATGTAAGATAATCGCGCCGATCAATGGGTAGGTTGACAATATAGTTTTGGGTGAGCGTATCCGCCTGGCTTCCTCTCTCGGTCTCCACCACAGGAAGTTCGGAAGTCACTTCAACTTGTCCTGAGATCCCCGACAACTTAAGGTGGAAGTCGAGGGGGACCACTTGACCGACGGTGAGTACAACGTCGGTCTGAACCTCGGTCTGAAAGCCGGAAAACTCGGCGCTCACCCGATAATGCGAAGGGGGAAGACCAGCCACGCGGTACTGGCCGCTGCTATCTGTCAGAGCCGTCCTCTGAACACCCTTTTCGACGTCGGAGACGGTAACCTTAGCATTCGGAATTGCGGCCCCGGCGGGATCGATGACCGTTCCGAAAATTTCACCGGATGCGCCGACCCCCTGCCCCCGTGCGATAGAGCCCGCCGGAAACAAACAGATCGCAGACACCAAGACACCTGCCAGCAAGGTTGATTTCATATTTCCTCCTGGTTCGCCGAAGACTTCACGCTTCTCTTTTCGAATAGGCCCAAGCTCGCTCTACTCCCCAAAAGCAAGAGTCTCGCTATGACTGCTCCTGGTTCGAACTCCCTTTTATTTCAGGCTTACCGTGCGGCACCCCCGGCATTGCGGTGAACTCCGGATCACTTTTCAGGCACCCGCCCCTCGACGCCAGTATCAAAAATTATGATAGTCTCTATCATGTATTAAGCACTAACGTCAAGACCGAACGAACGGCAGCGCCGCTCAGCACGACTCACCCGTCAATCTCATACCCTGGAATCAACGGCTATTAACAACGCGAGCGAGTTGCCTCCAATCTCCATCCGCCACAAGCAAATCGGAATGGCACACGCCACAGGCATCGACTGCAATCAGTATTGCGTTAGCGTCGAGCTTTGGCGGGTCGATTTCTTCAATCGAGAACGGTCTGTTGAATTCGTGGAGAAGGGCGGTTCGCATAAGGAGGACAAAGGTTTAGGGCTTAGCGGCTCGGAGGAAGAACTCCACCGCACTGCGCACGCGCTCGCTTAACTTGTGAGGTCCCGTGAGATCCACAGCCCACTGGCGGACGACGGTGTTAAAAAGTCCCTCCATGAATTCCGCGAGGTGCACAGCCGGGAAAGCGCGCGTCACGTCTCCGCGGCCTTGACCCTGGGCGAGTATCTCTCGGAGCAGGCTGACACTGGCTTCTTCAGGTTCCCGCATGTCCGGAGAACGGACGGGATCCATCGCGCCAGCCAGCACCACCGCTTGCCAGAGTGGGCGGTCAGCTTCCGTGAGCTTGGCCATCGTTTCATAAAATCGGCGCAAGCGCTCCGCCGTCGCGGCCTTGCTGGACAATTCCAACTTTAGTCTTTCCGTCTGACAGGCGAATCCCCTTTTGCCGACTTCACGCAACACGGCGTCCTTGCTGGGGAAATAGCGGAAGAAGGTGGGCTGGCTGATTTCCAAGACTTGGACGATGTCTTCAATCCGGGTGCCCTCATACCCACGTTCGCGGAAAAGGCGCAGCGCCGTCTCTACAATCTGCTGACGAAGCCGCGCTTTCTTGCGCTCGCGAAGGCCGGGGAGTTCCCGCCCAGCTTTCATTCCCGTTTGCGAATGAACGGGTTTCTGTTTTAAGGCGGTGCGCTTCTTGGAACTGGGGTATGGCGTAGCCGGCGAATGACCTTGGGCGCGCTTGGCACTCGACATGTTTCGATTTTCTCCGCAATGTTTGAGTTCACGCGCCATGCAGGTCGCGCAACACAAATTTTGAGAGTCAATCTAACATTATAGCGACTAACGTCAAGTTGAAAAATCTTGCCGTAAGTCAGGCGCACCGGGAGGGCTGATAACCCGCGGCGCTGGAATGGCTTAAGAAACTCTCAAACGTGAATGCCGCGGAAGCGCTGAAAAAAATCCATTGTTTAATCAAAGCTCATTCCAGAAACGGAAATCGAAAAGATTGAAAGAAGGGTGGCGGGTGGAAAGCGACCCGAGGTGGAGATTTTACGGTTGACACGCACGCATTGCGGTGTTACAAAACGCCAAAGACGAGCCCTTTGGTGGTAAGTCTCTTACCCGCACCGTGTAAAACAACGAGCGAGTGAGGCCGCAACCGTGCCTGGCAGGGCAGGCTGCTGAGCCGCCAAAGGATTTGTCAGCAACACCCCACCCACCCCGGGAGGTGAGAACCCTGCGGTTTTCACCTCCTTTTTATTTTCCCTGACAATCGTTGTCCATCCTTCGGGCCAGCCCGGCGTTCTCCCATCGTCTGTGTGCGTTAGGAGATGTGTCCCACGGGCTTTATGATGTGGCCTGATAAGATGACCTCGGTTCCCACTCGCAAGGAGGCGAAACCTAAAGATGCCCGCGATGCCCGTGCCCCCAAAGACCGAACCACCTCCGCTGCTGGCTTTAAAGCGGGTAACGGTGATGCGCGGGGAGCGCGCCGCGCTGGAGGATCTGACGTTGCGAATCGGCGCCGGCGAGCACGTCTGCATCCTGGGGCCGAATGGCTGCGGAAAGTCGACGCTGATCAAGACCATCACGCGCGAATGTTACCCGCTGGCGCGCGAAGGATCATCGATTGCAATCCTCGGGAAGGAGCTCTGGAATATTTTTGAGCTGCGTTCGATGCTGGGCATCGTTTCACCGGACCTGCTGGCATCGTGCACGACCGATGCAACCGGGCGTGACGTAGTGCTGTCGGGTTTCTTCAGCAGCACGCGCATATTTCCGCACCATCATCCCTCCCCGGAACTCCTGGAGCGCAGCGAAAAAGCGCTGGCCCGGCTGGGCATATCGCACCTGGCGGACCGGCAGGTCGCGCAGATGTCCTCGGGAGAAGCAAAACGCACGTTGATTGCGCGCGCGCTGGTGCATGAGCCGCGGACATTGCTGTTTGATGAGCCGGGAAACGCCCTGGATATCGGAGCGCAGGTAAAGCTTCGTGAAACGATGAGAGAACTGGCGCATTCCGGGCTGGGGATACTCCTCGTCACGCATCATGTTTCGGAAATTATTCCGGAGATCGAGCGTATGGTGCTGCTGCGAGAAGGGCGCATTCTCGCCGACGGCGCGAAGCAGGAAGTGCTCAGCGAAGAAAAACTCTCCCTGCTCTTCGGCGTGCGCGTGCAGCTGGGACTGCATGATGGTTACTACCATCTGTATTAAATACAGTGTACGAATTCCTCGCAGGGTAAATGGGAGCAGGCGATCGTTTTCAGCTGCTAAAGAGTCTGCGGGAAGACTCAAAAACCTTCGAGCAGGAAGCGTCGGCGCGGCCCCCGCACGCCCCAAACACTGGGGAGCACCGGGCGGGACCGTTTTGGATTTTAGACGCAAAATTTCACCATCGTGTCTCCCTTCTCGTGCAGTATAAGAGACTCGTCAGCCCGGGTTCTCCCACAGATTCTTCAGCGGCTGAGGCCCGAAGCGATTTGTGGATGGTTTTTCTGAGGCAGCATCCTGGCAGCCATGAAGCTCATTCTTGCTTCCGCGTCAGCGCGCCGCGCTGAAATTCTTAGGGACGCGGGGCTTTCTTTCGTCGTGCTCTCTTCAGCTGTTGACGAAACTCCTTACGCCAACGAATCGCCAAATGACCTGGTCGAACGCCTCGCCCTCGCTAAAGCCGAGCTCGTGGCCGCCCGCGCCATCGGCCCTGCGATCGTCATCGGCGCAGACACGGTTATTTCGCTCGACGGCCACGTTCTCGGCAAGCCCCGCTCCACCGATGACGCTCGCCGCATGCTCGAAAAACTTTCCGGCCGCACCCACTCTGTCGTCACCGGCATCGCCCTCATCCGGCTCCCCGACGCCGAGCGCCGCACCTTTGTGGAATCCACGCTCGTCCATTTTGCCGCACTCACGAGCGATGAGATCCTTCGCTACCTTGCCACGGGCGAGGCGCATGACAAGGCCGGCGCTTACGCCATTCAAGGCCACGCGTGCCGCTTCATTCCCCGCGTCGAGGGCTGTTACTTCAACATCGTGGGTCTTCCCCTCTCCCGCCTCTATCATGCCCTTGTTGATCTCGGCTGGTCAGAAGAATAACTCCGGGCGAGAACCGGCCTCTCCGCTATTTCGCACTGCCGTCTCCAGCCAAAAAAAGAGGCGCTCCCCTTTCGGAGAGCGCCTCTTCTTGTTCAGGGGGTGGAGAAAACTTACGGCTTCTTCGCGGCAGCCTGCGTCGACCCGTTGTGTTTCTTGTGGTAGATATTCTTCGACGCCTGATTCTGTTCGTGGTTGACCTGCTTCTTTTCGGCGGTCGTCAGCTTGCCGCCGTTGGCCTTGCGGTCCGCGGAGACTTGCTGGTTGATGCCCTTCTGCTGGTTCTCAAGCTTCGCCGTTTCGCCGGCCGTCAATTGTCCGCTCTTGACCCCTTGCGCAATGCGGTCTTGCTGGTTTTCGCGGCGCTGGCCCACTTTGTTGTTGCCGTAGTGCGCGGTATTGGCGTTGTTCTTGTCGGTGTGGATTTGCTTCGAAAGGTTGTTCTGCTGCTTGTTGATCTTGGCCTTCTCCGCGGCAGTCAGTTTTCCGCCGTTGGCCGCGCGGTCCGCCTTGGTCTCGCCGTTGATGGCCGCTTCCTTTGTTTCCAGATTCGCGGTTTCACCGGCGGTCAGTTGTCCGCTTTTCACGCCATTGGCGATGCGGTCCTGTTGATTTTCTTTCCGCTGCGCGATGCTAGGATCCGGCTTCGCCGCCGTTGCCGGCTGCGCTGCAGGCGCGGGCGAGCTTTGTGACTGCCCCGAAGATTGCGATCTTGATTGATCTTGCGCCTGAGCCATGCTGCCCGCCATCAGCACGACAACCGGCAAAGCGCCCCACTTCAGCCATGTGAATTTCATTTCTCTCTCCTGTCTTCTTGTATCAAAATCTGGAAAATTCCGGACACCCTTGTGATACCCGATGGTGAACGCAAAGTTGCGGCGCCGCTACTGTCCGGAGGGACAGTTTTTTCGCATTTGATGGGATTTTTCCTTATCTCTTTCGACACATTTCGCAGTCGCGAAGCAAGTTGCGGGGGCAAACAAAAAGGGCGGCCACACGGGCCGCCCAATCTCTTCCAGCGCGAAAAATCTCGTCTCGCGCTGGCTACTCCTTCTTTTCTTCTTTTGGCTTCTCCGCCGGAGGGCCGCTCTGCGGGGGTGTCGGAGTCGTGCCGGACATGCCTTCCTTGAACCCGCGCACGCCCTCGCCAAGGCCGCGCATCAGCTCGGGAATCTTGCGTCCCCCGAACAAAACTAGGATTACGGCTGCCACTATCATCCAATGAAACGGACTAAACTCACCCATAAACAACCTCCATACACTGACGACTCCTGCTCTTACCGGCCAGACTCTAGCATGCCATGAAAATCATCGCCGGGATGCCCGGGACTGTGAATCTAGAGTATAACACGCTCATCCCCGGCCCGGCGTGTAACCCTCTCCCGGTCCAGGTATTCCAGCAGCGGGATGGCGTATTTTCGCGTAATCCCCGTCAGCTCTTTGAAGGCGGGCACGCCGATCCGCTCGCCCTTGGTCTTCCTATACGCGGAAAGCTGGTCCCGAAGTTGCGCCAGCGCATCCCGGTGAAAAATCAGCTCCGGCGTGACTCGGATGAGCGTTTTCTCGCGCAGGAGAATCTGCAGCAACTTCTCCGCGCGCTTCGATTCCACAGAAAGCTTCGCCAGCACTTCCTTTACCGAAGGCACAGCCAGCCCCGCTGAAGAAAATGCCTTTTCGATCTGCTCTTTTGCGTGCGCTTCCTCGGGCTGCAGCGCGATCCCGGCTCCCGCCCGTCTAACCAATTCGCCCTGCAATTCGATCTTCTTACTTGCCGCTAATTCTTCCACGGCTGCGCGAAATATTTCCGCACTTATCCGCCGCCCCAAACTCGCCCGCAAGTCTTCTCGCGCAATTCCCGGAAGCAGCGGATTTTCCTTATGAAACTTATCAATCGTTGCGCTGATCTTGCCGCAAACTTCCTCAAACGCTTTGCGCGCCACGATCGTGAGCGGCTCATTCGCGACAATCTTCAATTTTTCAGCCGTCGCGAGTTTCTGCGCAGCTTCCCGAATCTCGCCCTCCAGCCAACCGGTTCGCGCAACCATTTCCTGCATGCCGAGTCCCGCGGCATTTCTTCCCGTCCCAGGACCTGCAGTTGCCCGCTCTACCATCGCTGTGAGAACCTCATCGCGCTCCCCGCTTTCCAGCATTTTCAGGAACGCTGCGCGCGCCGTATCTCTCGACATCGGCCGCCGCGCCAGCGGGTCCAGCACGATTCCCCCGCCGATTGTGGTCACCGGTGAAAACTGCCGCACAATGAAGCGGTCCCCTGAGAGTACGAGCACATCTTCCTGCAGCCGGAGCTGTGCGAGCGCGTTCTGCCCCGGCGGCAGTTCGCTTTTCCCGTACAACAGAATCTCAGCGATCGTCTCTGTTGTTCCGGCGTGAAAATGTACTCGCGAGCGCTGCTTCAATTTTTTCGACGAAGGTAACAGCGTAAGCCGCGAATCGATCCTGCGCGTCGCGCGAAACTTTCCCGGCGCCGCCAGCGTCATCCCCCGCTTCACCGCCGTATGCTGGATGCCGGCCAGGTTCACCGCCGTCCGCTGGCCCGCGGTTGCGCGTTCCACGTTTCTGCCTCCAGATTGCACTCCGCGCACGCGCAACCTCTCGCCCCCCGGAAACAGCTCGACTTCATCCCCCGCTCCGACACTTCCTGAAATCAAGGTCCCTGTCACGACGGTCCCAAATCCCTTCATCGCAAAGGAGCGATCGATGGGCAACCGGAAATGATGTCCCGCATCCTTGCCCGTTGCTTGCCCGGCAACGTCGCGTAGGGCCTTCTTCAATTCCGGCAAGCCCGCTCCCGTCTTCGCGCTCACGGCCACAATCGGCGCGTGCTCCAGAAACGATCCGCGCAGATACTCCTCCACCTCCAGCTTTACCAGCCCCAGCATGTCTGCATCTACCAGGTCACTCTTTGTCAGCGCCACCACTCCGCGCTTTACTCCCAGCAGCCGGCAAATATCGAAGTGCTCTCGCGTTTGCGGCTTGAGCGATCCATCCGCCGCAATCACCAGCAGCACCAGATCGATTCCCGCGGCGCCGGCCATCATGTTGCTGACGAACCGTTCGTGGCCGGGCACGTCGATAACACCGAATCGGACTCCGTCTTCCTCCAGAAACGCGAAGCCTAAGTCAATTGTTATCCCGCGGCGTTTTTCTTCCGCCAGGCGGTCCGGGTGTGTCCCCGTCAGAGCCTCAACCAGCGCTGATTTGCCGTGGTCGATATGTCCCGCGGTGCCGATGATGACGCTCTTCGTGGAAATGGACATGGATTCTCTTGAATTCGTGCGCGCCTTTGCGCCACTTGGAATGCTAATGGAGTGGGGAATCGGGGGTCAATCCGAGGAAACTATTTCGCCGCGGCAATCTCGTCGACGATCGCTTGCGTCGCCGCGCGAGGATCCGCAGCAGTGAGGATCGGGCGTCCTACAACGAGAAAGTCCGCGCCCGCCCGGATGGCTTCCGCCGGCGTTGCCGTGCGCGCCTGGTCGTCTTCCTTCAAATTCGCAGTTTTCTCTCTCGAGCGCACACCCGGCGTCACGATTAGAAATTCGCGCCCGCACGCCTTGCGGATCGCCCGTGCTTCCTGTACCGAAGCAACGACTCCATCTACGCCCGCCTTTTTCGCCAGCTGGGCCAGCTTCACCGCGCGCGCCTTGGGCGGGCCGCCGATTCCAGCCTCGCGCATTGCTTTGTGATCCATGCTCGTCAAAATCGTGACCGCCAGCAGCCGCGGCCGGTCCGAACCCATGGGCACGCCCGCACTGATTGCCTGCGCCGCCGCTTTCATCATCGAGCTGCCGCCCAGCGCATGCACGTTTACCAGCTGCACGCCGGTCATTGCCGCGGACGATAGCACTGCGCCCGCGACTGTATTGGGGATGTCGTGGAATTTCAAATCCAGAAAAATGCCCGGACCCAGCGAGGCCACTTCGCGCACGGCTGTAGGTCCAGCCGCCATGAACAATTGGTTTCCGATCTTAAACATTCCGACCAGATCGGCGATGGACTTCGCAAATTTTATGGCTGAAGATAAGGAATCAAAATCGAGTGCAACTATCAAGCTGCTGCGGGGATGGGCATCGAAGGTCACTTTTGTTTGCGACCCCGAATGCCTCGGGGTCAACGCCTCGTCGGCAGTTCCAGCAATTCGAGCCGGACCTGGCTTACGCCCGAATGGATCAAGCCAATCTTCCGGGCTACGCGATAGGATACATCAATTTCGCGTCCTTCTTGGTACGGACCGCGGTCATTTATACGAACCAGCTCGAATTGCCCGGTTCGCGGATTCACCACCCGGATCACCGACCCAAACGGCAGGTTGGGGTGGGCTGCAGTCAAAGCCTCGCAGTCAAAATGTTCGCCATTGGCGGTTTTCTTTCCGTTAAACCCGGGGCCATACCAGCTGGCATTGCCGACCCAGGTCTTTATCGGCTTCACCGGATTGCTCAGGTGGGCAACCAGGGGGGCCTCGAGCGCGGGGGTAATGACGAACATCAGGAGCACCCAGCGCAGCGCAGCCCAAAGAATGAATAGCGGACGTCTCATAATGTGTTCTTTTTGCTACTCAAATCCTAAAAAGCATAGCACAAAAGCATCGTTGTGTCAACCATTCTCTGTGAGAAAGTTTTCCCTTATCTTATTCAAACTAAATGCCTTATCATCATAAAAGTGCTTCGACAGTGCCTCGGCCAGCCGCTCAGTGGCCTTCGGGTCAGCAAAGCTGGCCGTCCCGACCTGTACTGCCGAGGCGCCTATGGCAAGGTAATCAAGCACGTCCTCGACCGTCTCGACCCCTCCTAGGCCTAGGATCGGTATCTTTACCGCCTTGCGCGCCTCCCAAGCCAGGCGCAGGGTGATCGGCTTGATCGCAGGGCCCGATAGGCCCCCTGTCGCGTTCCCCAAGCGTGATTTTCCAGTGCGGAAATCCACTGCCATGGCCGGGTACGTGTTCGCCACCGTCAGGGCATCTGCCCCGGCCCTCTCTGCCGCTCGGGCGATAAGTCCAATGTCTGTAACTAGCGGCGAGAGTTTCACCCACAGAGGTCGCCTGGAAGTTGCCTTTTTCGCCGCTCCAACCACTTCCGCGACCAGCCCGGGGTCCCCACCAAACTGCATCCCGCCTCTCTTGACGTTTGGACACGAGACGTTCAATTCGTACGCAGCTACCCCCTCGGCGCCTTCCAGGACCCGGATGACCTCGACGTAGTCCTCCTGGCAATACCCGAAGACGTTGGCGATGACCGCCGTATCAAAACTTCGTAGTACCGGAAGCTTTTCCGCGACGAAGGCCCGGACCCCCACATTTTGAAGTCCGACGGCGTTGAGCATTCCGGAGGGGGTCTCGCAGAGCCTGGGCGCAGGGGCGCCTTCGATGGGTTCGCGCGAAAGTCCTTTGGTGACGAAACCGCCGAGCTTGCTGAGATCTACCAGGTGGGCAAATTCGAGGCCATAACCAAAGGTCCCGCTCGCGGCGAGAATAGGATTCCGCAGGCGCAACGCGCCAATTTGCACGCTCAGATCAACGGCGACCGCGAAAGTCACTTCCGCAAGAGGATAACACGAAGTCTCTGCTGCCCTGCGCAAAATCTGGAAGTCGGCCAGCTTCCCGTTTGCGAATCGTCCACTTAAGCGACGAGGCGTTCCATCACCTCAATCGGTGCAATTGCCTGCTTAAGTCGCGGCGCGGTATGAGAATGGAAAGCAAGGGTGACTACCTTGCACTCTCGCTTCGCTCGGCGCAGAATGCTCTCCCGGAGGATCCCGTTATCTTCTGCACGCATTGTGGACAGCCCTATCAGGATGATGCGACGTTCTGTAGCGGCTGCGGCAAACAGATTTGGGCGAGAAACACGCCGGTATCACCGGCGCCCTCGGCGCCTACGGCTGTCAAGAAGCCTGCGAGCAATGCGAAGCTTATTGCTACGCTGTTCTTGATCTGTATCGCAGTGATTGCCCTGAAACCGGTGGCCATTGTCTTCTCTACAGCTCTGATCCTCAGCTTTATGTACGTGATTCCAGCGTTGAGAGTGCAGCCTAAGATGCGCATGGCTGTCATTGGAATTCTCATTCTCGCCACCGCAACATCGCAAGTCGCGGAGGTGATCCTTGCCCACAAAGAGGACCAGCGGACTGCAATCTCACCGGCCGCTTCACTTCCGAAACCGGTTGCGGTGGCCGCCTCTCAACCTAAGCCCGCGTCAAACCGTTCAAACGTTCCGCCTCCCAAATTCCGGATTTACAGATTCAAGATTGACGAGCCCACTTCAGTCGTTGTGCCTGTGAGCACCACGGATGAACAGCTGAAAAGCCTGCTCTGGCTTTTTAGGGAAAAGGCCCGATCTCATCAATTTAAGGACATCGGACTTACGCAGCCGACAGCGAAGCAGTGGGGAAACAAGGGATATCTTTCCGGCATGCTGTCTGTCTATCGAGGTGAAAAGTGCGCTAATGAGGTGTATCTCAACACAATCGGCCCCTGTGGATATGGCGAGCATGACGATGCTCTTTACCAATGGGGAATCGACGCCGATCCGAACAAAGATGCTGGAACCATCCGCGTGAAGGGGGTGGAAGTTACCATCTTTGACTATAAGGATGGGTGGCAGGTGGCACCCGAGATTCAAACCGAAATGGCTCAACAATTAAAGGCGGAACAAGAGGCAAGGGAGGTTTTCGCCCGCAATTTGCAGGGACGGTTAACCGTGATGGGTTTTGACATCAATGTGTGGGTCACTGGCGAGGGTATCGATCAAGGACATGATTTGGCTTTGGACTCTGAAATGTTCAAGGACACCGCTACTCGCGTCGAATTCATCAACAAGATCTTGCCACAATGGAAGAAAGACCTGTGTACGGTTGGATTCCGAGGAGTCCATCTTCGGCAGGGCAGCATGTTTGAGCTCGGGAAAGACTACTCGCTCGGATGCGAGAATCTGTGACGAGCTGGCGCCCCGCAGCGCAACGCGCCGTTGGGGTAGGGCGGGAATAAAAAATGCGGAGTGCAAACGCACTTCGCAACACCGTCAATGTGCCTCAGGCGGCGACTTTCTTATTCGCCGTCGCCTTGCGCTCCTGCTGCTTACGATTGGCGGCGAATTCCTGCGCGACTGCCTTTTGCAATTTCTCTGTGTCCACTGTATCCCGCTGGGCAGCGCCGAGCGATGCATCTTCCGCGTCCGGCCTGTAACGCCGGTACGCCCAATCGAACAGGTTCACTTCCAGCACCAACCGGTCGGGGCAGACGGCTCGGTGTTTTTTTGAGGTGGAAGAGTCCATCAGGGATTTGTGTTCGGAGCTGACGCTGGTGCGGGTTTTGGCCTGGCGGGCTGAGATGAGGCGCGGGGCTCGGCGGGTTTCATCAGGGCTTCGGCGAGGACGTGGCCGTCGCGGGAGGAGAGAGTGATTCCGCAGAGGGCGGCGAAGGTTGGGGCGATATCGGCGGGCGTGACGGCTTGAAAGTATTGGCCGGATTGGATGCCGTAGCCCATCAGCAGCAGCGGCACGTGCTGGTCGTAGTTCCACGGCGTGCCGTGTCCCGTGCCGGATTCGCGCGCTTTTCCCGCCGGCGTCGAATCCATCAGCCAGTAGGCCTTTGGCACGATGAACAAATCTCCGCTGCGCCCCGGAAAGTAACTCGCCGCCATCGCCCTCAGCAGCGGGCTCTGCGTCGCGGGGCGATCCCGTAGCTCTTCCGTCCGAAATACTTCGGCGACCCCTGGCTGGCTGATCGCTGCTTCCATCACGGCTTTCATCGCCGCCGCATCGCCTCTCAAACGGTCGTAAACTCCCGGCGAAAAATAGACATCACTGCTCGCGATTCGTGCGATTGCCGGCTTTCCGAAATGGAATGGTTCGAGCGCTTTCTCCATGCGTTCCTGCAGCTCCGGCATCCGCAAAAGGCCCGCATCAGCGCCCGTTTTTTGCATATCCTCGGGAATCGGGACCACGCCGTGGTCCGCGCTCAGCGCCACCAGGTAATTTCCCCGTCCTACCCTCTTATCCAAATGCGTAAATAATTCGCCCAGGTCTTTGTCCAGCCCTATCAGAATCTCCTGAATTTCACGGCTCCGTGGTCCATACGCATGCCCCACATAATCCACCGTTGAATAGCTCACGCCGAGATAATCCGTCCCGCCGCCCTTGCCCAGCCCCAGCGAATCCACCGCGGTCTCCGCCAGCTGTGTAAGGTACGTATCCGCAAACGAACTCGTCGCCCATTCTTCGTAAAATTCCTCGTCTGGCTCGCTCCCCACCGCCTTCCCGCGCAGCGGGTGTGGAAACGTCAGGCTCCAACCCTCCGGCGGAACAGCACCGGTAGCTTTCTCCTCATACAAATACGCGCTTTCCGGCAACGACAACGACCACGTCTTACCGTAATCCGCCTTTACTGGATGCGCTTTTGCGAAATCGTCTATGAATGGCAGGGTGCCGTACGCATTCGAAGTCGTCCACGCGCCGGTTGCTCCGTCGAGCCAAGTCACCGCATCCGCTTTGTGGCCGGCCATGGTGATCGCCGCGCGCGCCTTCAGCGAGAAGGTCACCACACGTGTCGCCCCGCCCGTCTGAAACTTCAGTTCTTCCGCAAAAGCGGGCACAACCATTCGCCACGCTGTATCTCCACCCTTCACGCTCGCGCCTGCATAGCCGGCATTTTTTGCCTTCGGGTCTGAGGTGCACGTCACCATCTTTTGCGTCTCGCGGTCCCACCACGCATTTGCGATCATTCCGTGGGTGGCCGGCAGAGCCCCGGTCGAAATCGTTGCGTGCCCCACGCACGTCTCCGTCGCGGCATACGGATAGGCCGCGTCCCGGAACCAGGCGCCCTCCTCCACCAGCCGCCTCAACCCGCCTGTCCATTGCCCTAGGAATTTATCCACATAATCGCCGCGCATTTGATCCACGACCAGCATCACCACCAATTTCGGCCTTGCCACGGCTGCTTTGGGCCGGGCAGGCGCTTTCGCGGCAACTGCCTGTTCTTGCCTTTGTCCTTGCGCCCGCGTTCCCGCCGCCCAGCCAAGCATCAAAAGTGCTAGCAGGCCGTGCATCAGCATCTTTTTCATATGAATCTCGCTCCCGGACATATCCATGGCTCCTTTTCTCGCCGCGCAGTCTATCACGTCCAAGTGAATGTTCTGTTTCTCCCTCGTCTGAGCTGGTTCTGCGCGCCCCCGCCCCTTGTGTGCCGACCGCTTCGCGGTCGCACTTCCAATTTTCCGCTTCGCGGTCGCGCTTCCGATTGACCGCTTTGCGGTCACAAATGATACGATTACGCGACCGTGCGTATCGTCGAAAAAGCGCAGCTGATGTCCGCCCCGGAAATCGACCGCACTCTCCAGCGCCTGGCCCACGAAATCGTGGAGAAATCCGGCGGCACCAAGCACCTTGCCCTCATCGGCGTCCGCCGCCGCGGCGTGCCTCTGGCCCAGCGCATCGCGCGCGCCATGCGCGGCATTGACGGCGTCGAAATCCCCGTCGGCACGCTGGACATCACTCTGTATCGCGACGACCTTTCCAAGGTTGCGTCCCACGCCGTGCTGCAGTCTTCCAGCATTCCCTTCGGCGTGGATGATATGGACCTGGTCCTCGTTGACGATGTGCTTTACACCGGCCGCACGATTCGCGCCGCCATGAACGGCCTCTTTGACCTCGGGCGCCCCCGGCGCGTCTCTCTTTGTGTCTTGATCGAACGCGGGCATCGCGAAATGCCCATCGAAGCACAGTACGTCGGCCGAAACGTGCAGACCAGCGCCAGCGAAATTATCGAAGTGCGGCTCCGCGAGACCGACAAGGAAGAGCGCGTCGTACTCGTCGACCGTGTCGAATAGCCGTGGTTTTGCGGCAAAGATCTAGAACCTTGTCATCCGGAGAGCGTCCGATGAGGATGCTCGATCGTCGATTCCGGCTCATGTCGGAAAGGATTTCAGCGGCAAACGCAGGCAATCATTTGATCGATTCAATCTCAACGCACCGAGTGAGGATGTGACGTACAACTTCCGCGATCTTCTCGCTCTCGAGCCGCTCTCCGCGGACGAACTCACCTTTTTTCTCGATCAAAGCAAACCCTTCCAGGAAATCCAGCGTCATCCGCTGAAAAAACTCGCCACCCTCCGAGGCAAGACCGTGGCCCTGGCCTTCTTTGAAAATTCCACCCGCACGCGCATCAGCTTCGGTACGGCCGCAGCGCGTCTCGGCGCCGACACCATGAATTTCCAGGCCGAAGCCTCCAGCCTGAAAAAAGGCGAATCCCTGCTCGACACCATTCACACTCTCAATGCGATGAAGCCCGACTGTCTCGTCATGCGCCACTCGTCCTCCGGCGCCGCCGATTTCGTCGCGCGCCATCTCGATATTCCCGTCGTCAACGCCGGCGATGGCACCCACGAACATCCCTCGCAGGGCTTGCTGGACGCCCTTACCATCCGCGACCGCAGAGGCTCCATCGCAAATCTCAATGTCACTATCCTCGGCGACATCCAGCACAGCCGCGTCGCCCGCTCCAACATCCATCTGCTTGGAAAATTTGGCTGCCGTTTCACGCTGTGCGGCCCCGCCATGTGGGTTCCCCGCGAACTCGAAAAAATCGGTCCCCCTGGCGCCGCGATACGCCGCGTCTTCCGAATCGAGGAAGCTCTCGAAGGCGCCGACGTCGTTTTCGTCCTCCGCGTCCAGACCGAACGCCTTCACGAGCCCGCCCTCTCCGCCGCCGATTATGTGCTCCTCTACCAGCTCAATGCCGAACGTTTGCGTCGCGCCAAGCCCGATACCGTCGTCCTCCATCCTGGTCCGATGAACCGCGGCATCGAAATCTCACCCGAAGTTGCCGACGGTCCGCAGTCTTGCGTCCTGGAGCAGGTAGCCAACGGCGTCGCCGTGCGCATGGCTATTCTCTACGTGCTCATTCTTGGGGCTGCGGAAGGCGGCGGACATCCCGCTCTCGAGACGGCCCCCGTGCACGATCGCCGCGCCACGGATCGCGTTGTCCCCAGGTCGACTTCAACGGGGAAGGATTCCTGACATGCTGCTGATCAAGAACGGCCGCGTCCTCGACTCCGCCACGAAGTCCGACGCCTCATTGGATATTTTGCTCGACGGCGAAAAAATCAGGGAAGTTGCGCCCGCCGGGAAATTTTCCGGCGCGCAAAACGCAGATGTTTTCGATGCCGCTGGCCTGATTGTTGCTCCCGGCTTCATCGATCTTCACGCGCATCTGCGCGAACCCGGCCAGGAATCGTCGGAAACCATCGAAACGGGCACGCGCGCTGCGGCTCGCGGCGGCTTCACCGCCGTTTGCTGCATGCCCAACACCAGGCCGGTCAACGACAACGCGTCCGTCACGCGATTTATTCTCGATCGCGCCAAAGCCGGCGCCAGCGTCCGCGTCTGGCCCATCGGCGCCGCATCCGTTGGCAGCAAGGGCGAAGACATCGCCGAAATCGCCGCCATGAAGCAGGCGGGCGCTGTTGCGGTCAGCGACGACGGAAAACCCATCGCCACCGCAAAACTCGCTCGCCAGGTCATGGAGTACTGCCGCTCGCTCGATCTTCCCATCATCGAACACGCCGAAGATGTTTCGCTCGCCGGCGGCGCCGTCATGCGCGAAGGCGTCACTTCCGCGCGCCTCGGCTTGCAAGGCATGCCTGCCGCCGCGGAATCCGTTTGCGTCGCCCGTGACGTTCAGCTCGCCGAACTGACCGGCGCGCGGCTCCACATCGCGCATCTCTCGGCCAAAGCATCCCTTGAACAAATCCGCTGGGCCAAGCAGCGCGGCCTCCGCGTGACCTGCGAAGTTACGCCGCACCACTTCACGCTGATCGACGAAGACGTGGAGTACGATTCCCGCTTCAAAATGAATCCCCCGCTCGCCGCCCGCGAAGACCGCGAAGCTCTCCTCGCCGGCCTCGCCGACGGCGCCGTGGACGCCATTGCCACCGATCACGCCCCTCATGAGCCGGCGCTCAAGGACGTTGAATTCGACCGCGCACCCTTTGGAATCCTCGGCTTCGAAACCGCTCTCGCGTTGGCTCTCGAACAACTCGTGCACACCGGCCGCATCCCGGTCATGCGGATGGTCGAGCTCTTCACCACCGGCCCCGCACGTGTCCTCGGCATCGAAAACGAAAAGAAAATCGCCGCCGGCCATCCCGCCGACCTGACGATTTTCTCTCTCGATCGTTCCTGGACTTACAATGTTAAAGAATCCGCCAGCAGATCCCGCAATTCTCCCTTTGACAATCGCACCTTCAAAGGCGCGCCCGTGGCCACCGTCGTCGCCGGCCGCATCGTCTGGAAAATGTAGCGCCCCACGCGGCGACAGCGGCAAATTTTCCCACCGCACGCCAGAAACCATTATGTGAGTCGCCGCGCGAAGCGACGACGCGATTCGCCCCTGACGCCAACCGCAACTATTAGGAAACACCAAATGCCATGATGCGCGTAATGTTGCTAGGCCGTCGTGCGGCTGTTAAAATCAATTTTTGGTTGGCTTCCAGGCGTTTGCTCGGGGGAGCGGACGGCCTTTTTTCCGCCAACACCGGCGTTCGCAATGCGCCGAGTGGATGTGCCGCCGCGTAGCGGCCGGCGCTCCCAAGATGTCACGCCCCTGAAAAGCGCCTGTCAGTTTCCGGCCCCTGTCGAAGGGAGAATACGAGTGGCAAAGTACGATGTGGCGATTATCGGGAGCGGTCCGGGCGGCTACGTCGCCGCCATCCGCGCTGGCGAACTGGGATTGAAAGCCGTCGTCGTGGAAAAGGATCCATTCCTGGGCGGAACGTGTCTCCACGTCGGCTGCATTCCCACCAAGGTTTTGCTCTATCACGCTGAGGTTTACGATCACTTTAAGAATGCCGAGGAGTTGGGTTTCGAGGTCAGCGGGCTAAAGATCAACTGGGGAAACGTCCTGGCGCGCAAGGACAAGATCGTCAAGAAGCATGCGAAAGGCATCGAGTTCCTTTTCAAGAAAAATAAAGTGGAGTGGGTGCAGGGCTGGGGGCGGTATGAAGGTCCCGGAAAAGTAAGCGTCGAAAAGGACGGCAAGAAGACGACGATTGAAGCATCCAATATTTTGATGGTGAGCGGTTCGGAAGCCAAGTCGCTCCCGGGAATCGAACCGGACCACAAGACCATTCTTACCAACCGGTCTATCATTCAGCTTCCGGAAATTCCAAAGACCCTGGTGGTCGTCGGCGCCGGTGCCGTCGGCGTGGAGTTTGTCTCAATTTACAATTCGTTTGGGACGCAGGTGACGATTCTGGAGGCATTGCCGCGCGTCGTGCCCGTCGAGGATGAAGAAATCTCCGCCGAACTCGCCAAGGCTTTCCAGAAAAAAGGCATCCAGATTTTCACCGGCTGCGCGGTCGACTCGGTGAGAAAAGACGCCAGGGGCGTCATCGTCAGCTTCAAGGACAAGGACGGCAAGCCGCAGACATTGCAAGCGGAGAAGCTCCTCCTCGCCGTTGGCCGCAAGCCGATGACGGAGAATTGCGGTCTGGAAAAGTCGAAAGCCAAGCTGGAGCGCGGCTTCGTGAACGTCGGGCCATACATGGAAACCGACGAGAAGGGCTTGTATGCGATTGGCGACATCGTGGCGGGATTGCCGCAACTGGCGCATGCCGCGATGATGGAAGGAATCGCCGCCGTCACGCACATCGCCGGGAAGCAGCCTCCGCGCATCGTGAAAACGCGCATTCCCAACGCCACCTACTGCGAGCCGCAGATCGGTTCGATAGGCTTGACGGAAAAGCAGGCGCGGGATGCGGGCTATGCCGTGAAAACAGGCAAATTCCCCTTCGTCGGCAACAGCAAGGCGACCATCCTGGGCAATCACAATGGATTCATCAAAGTGGTTTCCGAGGAAAAATATGGCGAAGTCCTGGGAATTCACATCATCGGGCCGCTGGCGACGGAAATTCTCGCGGAAGCCGCCACGGTACTGCACCTCGAAGGCACGGTCGACGACATGATGAACATGATGCACGCGCATCCCACGGTGTGGGAAGGAATGGGCGACGCGTTTGCCTCGGTGCGGGGATTACAGATCAACGTTTAGAAGGAGCTCCGCTGCTGGATTACAGGAAGTCACAATCTTGAACACCTGCCACATTGTTGAGCTCGGTCTCATCGGTTACTCCGACGCCTGGACGCTGCAGAAGCGTTTGGTCGCGGCGCGCAAAGCAAGCGCGATTGAAGACGTGCTGCTTCTCTGCGAGCACCCGCATGTCATTACCCTGGGACGCACCGCCAAGCGCGAGCACTTGCTGGCTTCGGAGCACGTCTTACAGCAAAAGGGCGTGGAGCTTCACGCGACCGACCGCGGCGGGGACATTACCTATCACGGGCCGGGACAAGTCGTGGGTTATCCGATATTGAATCTCGGCGCGATCCGCCGCGATGTGGTGTGGTACGTGCGCATGCTGGAAGAGGCGATGATTCGCGCGACGCGGGAATTTGGAGTGGAAGCCGTCCGCGAAAATGGAAAGACCGGAATTTGGGTGCGTCGGGCAAACTCCCCGGAAAAATTGGCGGCCATCGGAGTGCACATCAGCCGCTGGGTGACCTCGCACGGCTTCGCCTACAATGTCTCTACCGATTTGCGGTTCTTCGACCTGATCGTTCCCTGCGGGATTGCCGATCGCAAGCCCACTTCGCTGGAAAAAATTCTGGGGCGCGGCACCGAGCGCAGAGAAGTTACCCCGCACCTGGTGAAACACTTCGGGGAAGGGTTTGGTTTGGAGATGAAGCCCGCGTCGCGGGAAGAGTTGCTGGAGAAACTGGCACACACCGAGCAGCCAGTGATTCTGTCAACATAGGATTTGGAGCGCGGAATGAAGAAGGAATTGACGCGGCAGCAGCACCTGGACCTGTACTACTACATGCGGCTGAACCGCGCGGTGGAAGACACCATGGTAAAGCTCTTCCGCCAGAACAAAATTGTCGGCGGTCTCTATTCAAGCCTGGGGCAGGAAGCAATTTCGGTCGGCACCGCCTACGCCCTGGAGAAAAAAGACTGGCTGGCGCCCATGATCCGCAACATCGGGGCTTTGCTGGTCAAGGGCGTGCCGCCGCGCGACATCTTCATGCAGCACATGGCCAAGTACGATTCGCCGACAAAAGGCAAGGACGGCACCAGCCACTTCGGCGACCTCGAAAACCTGCATATTGTTTCTCCGATTTCCATGCTTGGCGATTTGATACCCGTGATGGCCGGCGTGGCCATTGCCGGCCGCTACCTCGGCCAGAAAATCGTCTCCATGACGTGGATCGGCGACGGCGGCAGCTCGACCGGCGTATTTCATGAAGGGCTGAATTTTGCCGCCACGCAGAAGGCGCCCTTCGTGCTCATCCTGGAAAACAATCAGTGGGCCTATTCGACGCCGGTGCGCCGCCAGGTACCGCTCGAAAATCTCGCGGACCGCGCGAAGGCTTACGGCATCGC
>JBIOGB010000006.1:0-116350 GCA_044447665.1 Candidatus Acidiferrales bacterium
CCCTTGAGCGGCCTGTGCGGCATTTTGAGGCCTCTGCTACAATTCTCTAAACGATTCCGGGATCGTCTAATCGGTAGGACATCAGCCTTTGGAGCTGAGTATCCTGGTTCGAGTCCAGGTCCCGGAACCAATCGTACTGTTCCACTCTGCGATAAATACCGCTGGTGCTAACGCAGCTTTTACATGAGATAGGGTAGTCAGCTCACTGGTCATCGCCGCGCGCAAGCTTGATCTCTCGTACAGGGCAAAGCTGAGGCAGGCAAGGCCAGGTCCGAGCATGCTCGGGCAAAGAACTAAGAAGGTCAGCTTGCGTCGGATGGAAGATTTGCGCAAGAAGCGCATCTCAATTCATTCTGGAGCCGCCGAGGACGGTTTTCGCGAGGGTCAGCAACCTCGAGCTGAGCTTCAATTTGGCATGTTCAACGGATCCCAGATTGATTTCAAAGCGGATTTTGTTCTCTTCGAGGGAAAGACCAATCATTCCGCCTTCCTGTGCAAAATGCTCCGTCTCTCCCACGGTCAGGACGGGAGAGTCTTTCAGACTCGCCAGCAGGGCGGGGATGCGCTTTTTTTCGTTTGCGCTTATGAAAATTACGTGACAGCCTTCCACTTCCTGGAGCTGCTTCAAATGTTGCACCCGCAGAGGCCTATTTTCGATGGTCTTTCCGCTGATGCTCTCGTCCAGCGCCCCGTGAAATTCATCCTCGCCGAGCGTACAGAAAGTCAGCGGGGCATTCGGGTCTTTAAAAGCAGTTGGAGGCCATTCCGCGAATTGCGCAAAATGAAACAGAAAAGCCGCTTTGACTGCGTATTCGCTCGAAGGATTAGCCTGTGCCGAGCCACGCCAGGCAATCGATAACGAAGACCAAGTCGCAAGAATCAGAATGCCCAACCGCCGCCGGCCCTCATGCACACGGCCCGGCCGAGTCCTCGATTTTCGTGACTTCGCAACCCCTCGAATTATGGTTCTGGGATTCAAGCATTCTCGCTTCGCCATTAGAACTGCCAGGTGATCTTGGCGTAGGCGCTGCGCTTGACCTGTGATGAATTGACGCTCTGCAATTGATCGTTGAATTCCGCGTGATGGTCGCGGAGCAAGTTTTGACCCACAAGACTCAATTCCACTCGTTCCCCAAGCCGCCGGGTCAACTGCGTATCGATCCGCGTATAGGAGGTCACAAATTGCGCCGGTAAACGCCCGACGAAATAAGCACTCGTATCCCATGCGAAGCTACTGGACAGTTCAAGATGGGACCGGAGTTGTGCCTGATGTCTTGGGTTTGAGCCCTGCGCGTCCGCCACACTGGTTGAATCCAGGCTGGTGGATTGAGTATGCAGATACATTTGCAGGAATGAATAGCCGGGGCTGAGCGTCCATCGATTCGTTGCTTTCCATTTTACAGAGGCTTCCACACCCTCGGTCGTGCCGTACAGTTTGTTTCCAAACGACACAGGGTGAACAAGAAGGGGTGGAACGGAGTTCGGGTCGAAGAATGACGGAAGCATCTCTGCGCTATCCAGGCCGTTATAATTATTAAAAAACGTTGTCACGTCGAGAGAAAGCCGGTCAGTGGGCTGCGCCCGGTAACCCACCTCATACGCGATGACGTGTTCGGACTTCTTGTTCGGATTGCCGAGCAAAACTACTTCGGCAGGCCCGGGCAATGCCGCGAGCACTGCATCCAGGCCCACATCTCGTCGGGTGGGAGTGCGGCTGGCGCGCGAAATGGCGGCCCAGAACGTCCGGCGATTGTTCGGAGTCCAGGCCAAGCGGGCGCTCGGCTCAAGGTCGAAGCCGCTAAAATAGTTGTTCTCGAGCTTCGTTCCAACGTACAAAGCCACACGGTTGGGCTTCAGTGTGATCTGATCTTGTATGAATGCGTTGAACAGGTCGCCGGCATGGTCGGCTGGAACAAACGCCTGGTCAATTGTACCAACCGTTTGATCCGCAGTATGGCGATATCCTGCGCCCCAAATAAGATCCTGACGGGCACCCAGCATGATGTGGTTCTGAAAATCAAAATCAAAGGTATCGCGGTCTTCGTCTGATTCCGGACCGTCTCTACTGTATCTGTCGAAATAAAACTGCAAGGTCGTGTCGCAACGGCTTGAAAAAGTGTGATTCCACCGGCTTAGTAAGTCTCCTCCCGATAATGCGGCGAGCCTCTGTACGATTATGTTGTCGGGAGGAGAAAAGATGGAATGCACGATCGTCGCGCCTTCCTTCCCCGTATAAATGTCTCCTTGAGTGATCAGGGAATCTTTCTTGGACAGATTTGTATCCACGCGAAAACCGCCATGCAACAGATGCCAGTCATCATCTGCGTCCTGCCCGTTCAAATCGGGGAAGTGGCCGTTGTTGAGGTACTTTGCGAAAATTCGATAGCTGGTGTCACCCTTGATTCTCCCGCCGTACTGTACCGTGCCAAATCCTTGTGCCTGCGTGCCTCCGCCACTCGTAATCAATCCGCCCGGCGTGTCGGCGGCCCTTTTCGTAATGATGTTGATGACACCATTCACCGCATTGGCGCCCCACACCGTTCCGCCCGGCCCGCGGATCACCTCGATTCGGTCAATGTCCTCCAGAGGCACATCCTGCGTGTCCCAATAAACACCGCCGAAAAGCGGCGTATAAACAGCCCGACCATCGATTAGCACCAACAATTTGTCGGCGAACTGAAGATTGAACCCTCGAGCCGTTATGGCCCAGGTGTTGGCATTGATCTGGGCTACGTCCAGCCCTGGAACCATTCGCAATAGATCGGGAATGTTTGTCGCACCCGAACGCCGGATGTCTTCTTGCCGGATGACGAAAATCGCTGCCGCCACCTGAGACATCTTCTGTTCCTTCTTCGAAACGGAGGTCACCTCCATGTTCATCAGGTCTTCGATGCTCGTGCTCGCGAGATCTTTTTGTGGCGTTTGCGGAGTCTGCCCCATGACCGCGGGACCCGCCAGCGTGAACAAAATCAGGATCGTCCGGCAGGAGAATCGAGTTCGGCTCGCTAAGGTCAGAGCTATCTGGCTGCACTCGGGCATAGTCCCTCGCGCTGTTTTCCTTGCAGCTAACCAGCCAGGAACAATCCATTCGATCTATCTAAGTTATTTGTCTTCAGTAACGTGGGGCACGTGCCTATCGGAGAGACCAATCCTCCTGTGCCACCGCGGGACATGTGTCCCAATTAGACCGCAAAGCGTTTCTCGGCACTTAGCGGATTTGGTATCGCCCTTAGTTGGGAAATAAATGGAAAATGAAAGAACTCCTCGGACCGCTTCACGACTTATCGCAGCTCTTGACCAGTGGTCTCTGCTGCGGAATTGCTGAATGATGTATTCGCTCGTCCGAAGGGCAAAGGCGAGAATAGAAAGAGTGGTTGGATTAACGGTGCAGTTCAG
Organism: Candidatus Acidiferrales bacterium; assembly: GCA_044447665.1. GTDB lineage: Bacteria > Acidobacteriota > Terriglobia > Acidiferrales > UBA7541 > Acidiferrum. Next base: position 3,397 of record JBIOGB010000006.1, read on the forward strand.
GAAAACGCTCGCATCGCAAGTCGTCGAAAAGAGTGAACTTCCCTGCTGTAAGCGTTAGTTCATGTGACCATTGCCTGGCCAACTTTTGCTGGCGCTGTTTCGCTCATGAATAGAGACACGAGAAAAACCAAAATTGCGCCGGCAGCGGCAATCCAGAGCGGCGAAGCGAGTCCGTACTTGTCTGCCATGGCGCCGGCCAGCGCTGGAGCGAGCGCGCCACCAAAAAGTTCTCCGACAAGTGTCGACAATCCGATCGCCGTACCAGCCAACTTCGCGGGAACACTCTCTGTGGGCACCAGGACTAAAACCAAAGCCCCTATTCCTTGCCCGCCGTTGGTCAGAAACCCTGCCGCGCCCAAAAGCCACGGATGAGCGACAAGGAAGGGCGCCTGATAAATCAGCGGCGCAAAAGCGGAAAGTAATGCGGCGAAGAGCAGCGTAGGTTTGCGACCCACGCGGTCGGAGACCCAGGGAAATATCCATCCCCACATGAAGGCCCCCAAACCCCCGGCACCGACGACAAGGCCCGCCAAAGTTGCAGACCGTCCCGAGACCTCCGTGATGTATAACGGAGCGAATACGTTCATGACGAAGAGCCAGGTCATGAAACCGGCCGCGCCCAGACAGCAGAGCCACATATTGCGGTAGTTGAGAAGTGAAAAGTAGTCTTTCATCGATGGTTTAGCGTGGTGCTGCGCACCGGACCCTGTTCCCTCGGGGTCTACCATAACTTTCCAAATTGCAATGCCCAGAAGAATTCCTGGTATTCCCGCAACGAAGAAGGCGGTACGCCAGCCGAATCGGGAGGCGATTTGTGTCGTCAATACGGGCGCCAGAGCTAAGCCCACAAGCGCCGCCGCACTGACAACGATTCCAATGTCGCGTCCCCGGCGTTTCGGTTCAGAGGACTCTTCGATCGCCGCCGTCATCGTCGACCAGGTCGGGCCACCCGCAAATCCCATCACCGTGCGCACCAGGAAGAGTTGGCTGAAGGATTGCACGAGGCCGGACAACCATGAAAAAACAGAGAACAGAAAGACGGCCGGGACCAGAACCGGACGGCGGCCGACGCGATCAGAGATGGCTCCGAAGATCAGACCCGAGGCGGCCCAAGCAAGTGCCAGGGCCGAGGCCAGCAAGCCGACCTGGGCGTGCCGCAGATGCAGGTCTGGGGCAATGAAGGGTGCAAGGTAGACAACGCTCATACGCTCCAGAAAGACCGTGCCCCAGGTAAAGAAGAAGAGAACAACCAAAGTGGTTTCGTACCGCTTCGTCTTCTGCACTATTTTTTCTCCCTCCACACTGGCATTCCAATCCTTTCTGCCGGCTCTGCGATCCCGTGGGCTTTGTTCTCCAGCAGGAAACGCAAATAAGCACAGCACCGCACGCCAATCCATACATGGTCAGTTCAGTCCATTGGCAGGCCCACAGAGTTTTCCGCAAGGAATTGCGACGCAGCTGTCGTATATATCACGCTTCGATGCCTCCGTAGTTCCGAAATGTCCCATCTGCATTTCGCAGGGTGAAGCCTACCCCTACGAGCGCGCTGATGAAACAAACAGAGTGCCGAATTCCAAAACAAGAACAATCGATTAAATGTTCTCGCAGTTTCCTGAAGCCGTTTATATGGGATGCTTTAAGGGCTAACCTTCGCGGCGCGACGCGAGAAGATCTTATCCTGGGCCAAGAGAAGGAGAAGGCGAGTCACTTGTTTCCCTTTCGACTTTCAACTGTCGACTGTCAGCCCTCGAAATCAGAATTCAACCACGCGCGTGCATTCAAAATGGTATAACTACCGGACCCCACAACATCAGAATCATCCCATCGGGAGCGTGAGGTTGAGCACAGTAAGAGAAGTGACCTACCAGCTCTTGCGTGACCTGGGCATGACCGTAATCTTCGGCAATCCTGGTTCGACGGAATTGCCGTTTCTGCGCGACATGCCCGTCGATTTCCGCTATGTCCTCGGGCTGCACGAGCGCACGGCAGTGGGCATGGGGGTTGGATACGCCATGGGCAGGGGAAAAGCCGCGTTCGTGAACGTGCATTCCATTGCCAGCGCGGGCAATGGACTTTCCGCTCTGGTCGATGCCTGGCACGGCCACGTCCCCTTGGTAGTCACCACCGGACAGCAGGATCGCCGCCAAGTCCTGGCGGAACCTTTTCTGGTGAGCAAGGCGGTGGAGACGGTCAAGCCGTACGTAAAATGGGCCTACGAGCCGCTCCGGGCGGAAGACGTTCCGGCGGCCATTGCACGGGGCTATTACCTTGCAATGCAGCCACCCATGGGACCGGTATTCATTTCCATTCCCATGGACGACTGGACTCACGAATGCCCCCCACTGGCTGTTCGCGAAGTGAGCCAAGGTGTATCGCCGGATCCGGCTGCCCTGGATGAGGTGGTCCACGCACTCAATACGAGTCGCAACCCTGCTATCGTCACAGGTTCTCAGATTGAAGTAGACCGGGGATGGCACGAAGTCATCGCGCTTGCGGAGCACCTGAACGCTGACGTCTATCAGCAACCGATCGCTCCGCGCTGGACCTTCCCGCGAACGCATCCGCTATTTCGTGGTGGTTTGCCGCCCGCACAGCAGCCGCTTGCCGATCAACTCGCGGGCTACGACACAGTAGTGGTCTTGGGCGCGCCAGTTTTTTTGTATTACGCCTATGTCCCTGGCCATGCCATCAAGCCGGGAACCAAGCTTTTCCAAATCACGAATTCGCCGCACCACGCGTCCGCCGCACTGGCTGGGACCAGCATCGTAGGCAATCTCGCCGCGGCCGCCCGATACATTCGTGCCCATGCGGAGGCGAGAAAGCGCAGCGTTGCATCCCCTCGAAAGGAACTACCACAGCCGAAACCCGAATATCCCATCACACCAGCATATTTGTTCAGCGTTCTAAACCGGGTGATGCCGCGAAATGCAGTAGTCTCCGAAGAATGTCCCTCTTCGAAAGGAGACCTCGACCGATATCTCATGTTGGATGAACCAGGCTCGTTCTACTCTGTGCCAAATGGCGTCTTGGGATTTGGACTGCCCGCCGCCGTCGGTCTGCAACTCGCGAATCCGGAACGGAGAGTAGTCTGCCCCGTCGGTGACGGTTCCATCCAATATTCGATACAGGCGCTATGGAGCGCCGTTCAATACAAAGCGGCGGTTATCTTTGTGGTTCTGCGCAACGGCGACTACTCCGCATTGAAATCCTTCTGCGATTTCACGCAAGTTGGCCGGAATGTCCCCGGTATGGATATACCCGGAATCGACATGGTGAAAATCGCGCAGGGTTATGGCATGGCAGCGCAGGAGGTGGACCGCCCCGAAGATCTCGAGGCCGTCCTTAGGGAGGCGTTCGCATCGCAAGGGCCTCGGCTGATCAGCGTCAATGTTGCGAAAGGCGGCCAAACTTGCATGGGGATGGATCAGTCCGTCCATCCGCCGAACTATGGCTAAGAGCCGGCCCGCGGCTTCAGTGATCGGCGGCTTTTTCCGCTCCCAATCCGGTGTTGGCGCGGACCATCAGCTCATTGAGCTTGGCTTCCGCGCTAAATTCGTTGCCGAGCAGGATGCCTACGAATGCCGCCAGGAAGCCGAGCGGCACGCTGAGGATGCCTGGACTTTCCAACGGTAACCAGGTCTTGGCCTGAATCACATCGCCAATTCTCTCGTCCAGTTTACCCAGACTGGCTAGATGGCGCGAGAGACTTCCCCGAGAACTTTTGCCAGGCGCTTCATGTCCGTCTTGTGGGGGATATCACCTGCGGTCGTGATGATCGCGGGCCGCAGGGCCGAGATGATTGGCCGGAGAGTTTCAAGAATATCGTTGCTGCCCGATACTTCTGAGCGAAATGCATTCACTGGCAGAGCGATACCGAGCCAAGCGTCGTTTGTTTTCAAGGATACTTCGCGTTTTCGAGATGCCACAACCTCTACAGGCAAGCAAACGATACAATCCCACTGCCGCTGAGAAATCACGTCCCAGTTTTCGAGAACCGAACTGGCAGCTGTGAGCTGGAGCACGGGAAGCGCTTCATAGAAACGGACGACATTGATCGCCGGCGCGAGCAGATTCGCCCATACGCCGCAGCTCTCCGCCGAGAGGGTTGGAACTATCTCTTCCTGCATAATGATCACGTCCGCCCCGGCCTCTAAAAATGTGGACGCCATCTGCGTCAGGACAGCCGCCGCAAGTTCTTGGGCGGCATCAGATAAGTCCTCGCTTCGCAGCTTTTCATTGTGCGCCAGCTGCAGGATCCGGGCCGCGAGAGTCAATGGACCCGTGACGCCAGCCATAAGCAGGAAATCGCGTTGCGGCAATGAATTCATCCTGCGGATGACTTCAAGGGCGACCGGAACCCGGCTGCTCTTCGTCGCTTCCTCGGGCGAGCACAGGCCCTGCGGCAAATCGCCCATCTTTGCCGGCAGGGGCCAGTGAATTATCGGTGGCTGATCATCGCTGACCCGCTCCAGGGTTGCGCCCAAGGCTTCCACCTCGAGGCACGGATCGAAGTAGCAGGCAACGCCGTCGGAACGCAAATGACTGCGCAATTGTCGCAGGGAACTTGAAATCTTTGTGGGGTTGCTAAGAAACGTGCCGAGCGGTACGTTTTCCACCTTGGCGCCGATAGAGAACACGATCGGCAAGAAGAGCGGCCGAGGCGGCGCAATCCCGTCCAGCAGCCTTTTCGCCATCTGCCTCGGAGTGGGATTCACTTCCATCCGTCAAGGCCTGAAGACGGGTCCCGTGGATTTGGCGTCCGGCCAGGTCCCGTAATATTGAAGAGCTTCTTTCGGCGGACTTTTCTTGCTCCATTCTTGTTGGAATCGATCAAAGGATACACCGCGGGCAAGACGAGCCTTTTTTTCTCCCAGGCGCAGTTGCTTTGTCTTCTCCACATCAATCTTGCGGCGCTCGGGCTCATAAGCAATCTTGTAGATGTGCTGCGCCGTCCAGTCGGAAATGATGCCCTTTTTCAAATCGTCCATGACGAATTGGGGATCTCTTTCCAAGGGATCACCGCAGCCGGGTCCGCCACCGCTGAAGCCGAAGAGCAAGTCTCCTTCCTGATAGACTCTGGGGGTGCGAGCGATCAGCTCGTATTTCCAGTCGCCGTGGATCGTATTTTTCTGAAGGATGTCTTGCAGATCCATGGTCAGATGCGAATCCCCTTTTTTCATGTCATCCAGCAAAGCCGGCTTGCGCACGCTGATTCCTGGAATCGGTGATGAGGCATATCCCCCGAAAAGCGGCTGACCCAGCGGCACTTTGCTCCCATTGCCCATGCACAGGGAGACCATATCGCTGACTTTGTGGATCATCCACTGCTGTACGGCTCCAGATCCACCTCGATGGTGCCCATGACCGCAAGAGTCTTTCCAATGCTGCGAGAGCATCACGGTCAGAGGCAGTTCACTTTCCACCTGCTCCGAATCCGGAGCACGGCCAAACGCGCACCACGCGAATCCATACGAGTCCATGCCATCTGCGGCAACGCGTCCACCCTGCCCCTGCGTATTCAAGGAAAAGGAGAGGACATCGGAAACAGCCAGTTTCCATTGAGAGAGGCCGGCGCAAATCTGCGCAGTATGCTGACTGCCCGGTGCGGCCGTCACCTGCTGCCAAAGCCCCGCGCAGGAGAAGGCCATCTTGGCAAAGCTGTTGTGCGTGGCGTTGCGACACTGCATTCCGATATAAACGCAACAGCTTGTTGCGGCGGCTTTATCGGGATTGAGAATGATATTAGGCGGAAAAATAAAGTCGATGGGGGCAAACGTGGAGCTGCAGATGGGGAGGTCGTGGAAGACGTACTCATACATAAAATTCGCGATGTGCCCAACGACGGCCTGCGAATGAACATTGTAAGAGGACGGATTTTCAGGGGAAGTCCCTTCGAAATCGAAAATGAGCTTCTCGCCTTTTTTGATGAGCGTGAGGTAGCACGCTCGCACGAGAGCTGGCGTCCAGCCGATGGCATCATTGAAGACGACGGCGCGGAACTTCCCTTCCGGCAAAGATTTGATTTTCTGCCGGGCGCCGGACTCAGCTGTCGCGAGCATCTTGCGGAGCAAGCCGACGAGATACTCTTCACCGCGTTTCTCAACAAGCTCCAAGAGGCGCACGCGGACTCTGTCCGCCGTCGTGCATCTCGCGCGCAAGTCGGAGATGAACATAGCCGGCGCACGAAGACCGTAGACCGAATAAAATTCCAAAAAGTCATTTCGCAGCAGAAAGTTCTCTCCGATCTTCATGGGAGGCATATTCAGCCCCTCTTCGAATCGTGACTTGGCACTCACGGGCATGCCGCCAGGCTCGATTGCGCCGGTTTCGGTGGTGTGCAAAGCGGCGGTCGTCCATGCCAGAAGTTTCCCCTTATGGAAGACGGGCATAAGCGCTACCTGGTCCGGATTATGAATGCCGCCATAAAGCGCATCGTTCGTGTACCAGATGTCGCCTTCACGAATCCCCGGGTTTTGCGAGTAATACTTGAGAATGAACTTGATGACAATCGGCTGGATGATGGCATGGAGATAGGTGCCGCACGCCGCGTTGATCAGGTCGCCGCCAGCCGTGAAAATGGCCACCATGGAATCGCCCGACACGCCAAAATAACTGCGGGAAGACCGGATGAAAATTTCCATGGCTTCATCGAGAATGTCGTTGGTAATTTGCACCCCGATTTCATAGTCGCCCTGCCGGAGTGTCTTGGCGCATTCTTCCTCGTACGCGGTAGCTTCAGCGGGCTTCAGCCATGCGAGCTTTTCAGCTAACGTGGGTATGGGCATGGGTCTCCTTGCTTCTTGCCTTTTACCTAACCTTCCAGAATTCCAAGACCACGTTCGTCAACGGAGAAGGTCATCGGGGACGGAACGACCAGCGTCGTGTATTCCCCTTCGACCACGGCAGGCCCTTCAATCACGTTGCCGGGCCGCAGGGACTCGTAGGCGTAGATCGGCGTCGTCTTGTAAGATTTTGCGTCCGACCAGAACACGGGGCGTTCGCCCTTCCGTGCTCCCCTGGGATCGCTTCCCTCAAGCTTCATCTTGGGCAATTCGATTTTCTTTGTCGGAACGATGGCCTTGAGAATGAAGCTCTCGATGAAAACTCCACCCTCGGGATTCACGACAAAAGGACTAAAGGCTTCGCTGAATTCCTTTTGGAAAGCAGCGCAAAGTGCGTGAACATCCGCTACGCTCTGGAGCGCCAGCAGGGGAGAAAGTGTGCGCTTTACGTGGAATTGTCCTCCGTAGAGCATGTCGAGTTCGAGGACAAAAGTAGCGTCGTGCGTGTTGAGCCCGTCCGCAACGAGATCCCGCTTGGCCTGTTCAACTAAACTTTCAACAGTCCGATTGAATGTTGCGTACTCCTGCGAAGGGGTCTGGGTGCCAGGTTCCAGCAAGGTGATCTTTCTCGAGGCTTCGTACACGTGCATGATGTCCATGGTGGAAGAACCAAAGGCGCAGAAGACGGGAGAGAAATTGAAGATCACAGCTTTTTTTACATCAGCCTTGTATCCCTCGACGTGCGTCGCGCCCGCCCCACCGCCAACGAAGAGAACGAAGTCTTCCGGACTATACCCGCGCAGATGAACTTCTTTCATAATGGCGGAGGCCATGTTGCCATTCACAATCTTGCGGATAACCGCGGCAGCCTGTTCGACTTCGATCCCGAGGGGCTTCGCAATTTTGTCGCGGATCGCCTGGATAGCACCGTTCTTATTCAGCCGCATCCGGCCGCCGAAATAATACTCGGGGTTGATGTAGCCGAGAACGACGTCTGCGTCGGTCACGGTCGGTTCTTTTCCGCCGCGATTGAAGCAGGCGGGGCCGGGCATGGAACCGGCGCTTTTTGGCCCGACTTGAAGCTGATTTTGGAGGAGTTTGTTGAGCCAGGCGATGGAGCCACCGCCGGCACCGATGGAAAGAGTCTTAATCATCGTAATGCCGACCATCCAACGATCGATGATCGGCCGAAAGTCGTAACTTCGGACGCTGTCCTTCACCACTAGCCCGACGTCGAAACTGGTGCCGCCCATGTCGGTCATGATGACGTTGTGGTGGCCGAGCGATTTTGCGACGTGATGCGCGCCCATCAGACCGGACACCGGGCCGCTGTTGAAAGTGCGGCAGGCCGTGGTGCGGAAAACTTCCGCGATGCCGCCGGAACTCTGGATCATGAGCAGAGGCTTCTTGTAGCCGCGTTCGCGCAGTTTGTCCCACATCGCGGAAAGCTCGATCTGCATGGAGCGCTGCAGGTAGGCGTCGAGAATGGCGGCTAGCGTTCTTTCGTACTCACCTAATTTACCCACCACCTGCCCTGCAAGGACGACCGGCAAATAGCCGATGTGGAATTCCTTGTATTCATCGCGGATGATCTCCTTCACGCGTTTCTCGTGAACCGGATTGAGAAATCCCCAAAGGAGGGAGACCACGAAACCTCGAGCGCCGCGGTTGACCAGATAGCGAACTTTTGCGCGGAGATCATCTTCGCCGAGCAAGCGGATTACATTCCCGCGAGAGTCGATGCGCTCCTTCACTCCCACAATCATGTCGCGAGGAATGAGAGGATCGGGCTTTTTCTGAATGGCCAGATTTCTCCGTTCGGCGACTCTAGTTCCATCAATCCATTGCGCGCCGCGGCCGATTAAGACGACGTCCTCGTGACCTTCCGTTGTGATCAGCCCGAGGCGCGGGCCTTTTCTCTCGATCAAGCGATTCATCGCGATTGTAGTCGAGTAACGAATCATGTCGATGGCCGGGAGCAGCTCTTCCATCTTGAAGCCGAGAGCGCTCGCACCCTCTTCGATGACTTTCGAGAAGCAAACAGAGAGGTCGTAAGGAGTGGTGGGAACTTTTTTGATCAGAGTCTTGCCGCCGAAATTCAGGACTAGATCGGTAAACGTCCCGCCGACATCGATATCTATCGAATTCATTCAGAAACCTCGAGACGCTGTCCTCGAATAATGAACTCACCCTTTCGCAGCCTTTCTTTCAAACTGTCCAGATCGATCTCAATGTCCCAGGTAATGGGATGACCCGGCGGGAGGTATTCCGTTTCGATCTGGGTACCGCAACCCGGACAGTAAATCTCCACGATCCGCACCCAAAGCGGGTCTGGCGAGAAATTGAATTCACCCGAGACCAGAGGAGGATGAATCTCCCGGGGGTCGCGATCGTACAACAGGCATCCTTTCTTATAATTCTCCCGCGCCGGACCAATTTCATGACCGCAGCGGTTGCAAAACCACCGCTCTTGTTCAATATCCAGATCAAGATATTCAGTGACCCGGATGCGGACTTGTTGTTCGGGTGACATCGCGTTCCTCTCGTTTTACTTTCACCGGGTTGTCGGCCCCGGCTCTCGCTAGGACCGATTCAGTTGCGCATTTCCAAATTGGTCGACAACCAGCGTCCAGCCTTCGGGAACGAAATAGGTGCTATTGGCGCCTTCGAGCACCGCGCAGCCTCTTACGCGATTGCCCGGCAGCAGCGACTCCCATCGATAAAGCTGCGCTTCGCCATTCGAACTTCCCCAGGCGACATTTCTCTTTCCTTTAATCGCATGCGACGAATCCGCTCCCTGCAGGGGCTTTCCGATCAGAGCGGGCTTCGGCATCGCTTTGCGAATTTGCACGCGGATAAGTTCGATTGCAAGCGACTCCGCACCAACGCCGGCTTTCGCTTCGCAGAATACGCGAAGACTCCCGGCATTGAGAAAAGAGGCCTCTGGACAGGCGACCGTAATCGTTGGCCGGCCGGAGCAAGCGATTTCCAATTCCATCGAGTAGTCGATCCGGTCCGGCTTGATCCCTTCGCCGAGCAGGTCCCTGAGGCTCTCCGCCTTAATATCCTGGAGGACGTGGTTGAGCTCGCTGACTGAAGGATCGGAAATCGACGTGATCTGCAGCGCGCGCTCATAGACGTGAGAGATGTCGGAAACAGAGGAGCCGAAGGCACTGAAGACGGGACCGAGCGAAAAGAAATAAACATCTTTCAGGCCAGCCTTTTCGGCTACACCGCAGGCAAAGAGCCCGCCGTTTCCTCCGTACGCGAAGAGCGTATGTCCCGCGAAGCCCTGTCCCAACTCTGCGCTGGCATGGCCGATCAGATTCGCGACGGATTCGAAGGCCAGGCCGATGATCGCGCGGCACGCCTCTTCGACCGAGAGGTTCAGTGGTTGCGCAACCAACTCTTGAATTACGGTTCGTGCCGTCTCCAAATGGATCGGCTTCGTCCCTCCCAGAAAATAATCAGGATTGATCAGCCCTGAGGCAACGAACGCGTCCGTGAGGGTGGCCTTGTCTCCACCGAGGTGATAGCAGGCCGGCCCGGGGAGAGAACCCATGCTCTCTGGCCCAAGCGTGATCTCTCTGGTCTTGCCGATTGCCTGAACTTTGACAACGCTGCCTCCACCGAGGGCAATGGACCGCAGGTATGGAAGCGCGATCTGAACGGGAATGCCGAAAAAAATCGATGGCTTCCTCTGCACCAATTCAGAGTTTCGCAGGACGCTCACTTTGGCGGTGGTGCCGCCGACGTCCAGCGCGATCACGTCGCTTACCCCATACTCCTTTGCGAGGTGGGCGCTACCATGGATGCCAAGGATGGGGCCGGATTCAATGGTGTCCATCGCTTTCGTTTTGGCTATGCCGGCAACGCCGCCGTTGATGTGGCTGATCAGAAACGTTCCCGAATAACGGTGTCCTTCGCGAAGGTCATCCTCCGCCCTGAAGAGCGCAGCGGCCAGCGCCCCGTGGGTGTACGCATTGAGGATCGCGCAGTAAGTTCGCGTCGCGTCGTCGGCACTCTTGGACATATCGCTTCCGGCGAGGACGGGCACGGAACCCAGGAAGTGATCCGGATACTGCTCGTCGATGATGCGTTTGATTTGAATCTCACGCTTTGGACCACGGTGAGCAGCCTTCAGGCTGACACAGATGCGCCGGACTCCGCTCTCCAGGAGTGAACGCACGCCATTCATAATTTCGGTTTCGCTGGTGGTTTCGTCGATGCCAATCACGTCGCGTTCGCAAAGTATTCTGTCCAGCACGATACTGCGTGGCTGGTTCCCGTACAAATCTCGTTCGTGGCCGCGCGAGATCAACAAGCCAATCCTTGGTCCGCTCAATTCCGCGAGTACGTTGGAAGTAATGGTGGTAGACCAACGGATGAGTTCAAGATTTTCCAAGAATGCATCCAAATCGGAGTAGCCCAGTTGGGTAGCACCGGAGCCGAGGCACTCAAACAGGCAGACCGTCAGGTCATGCGGAGTGGTATCGACCTTCACACACACGAGCCTCGTGCCATCGATGAAAATGCCATCCGTCAAAGTTCCGCCTACGTCGATATCCGCAGTCAGCACGATGGCCTCATGATTTCGATGACTTGATGGCTTTAAGAAATTCTTCAGTTCGAACCGACCAGCCGAAAAAATTCTCAACGTTGAAGAGAGTCGCTTCATGCAGGGACGCCGGCCCCGCGGGCATGGCGCCGTCGGCGATCAAGATCGGCCAGTAGTCCTGGAAATAAGCGTCTCGCAAGGTGGACTCCACACAAACGTTTGTGGCGATACCGGCGAAAAACAGATAGCGGATGCCCCGCGTCCGCAATTGGGAATCGAGCGTCGTTCCAGCGAAGCCGCTGTACCTCGTTTTTACCACCACCAGATCACTGGGCTCCGGCTTCAGGTCTTCCACGATGGCGAAATCCCATGTGCCTTCCGTCAAAAGCTTCCCCTTCAATTCCGGCCGGCAATTCATCAGGCGCATGGCGAGCTCTTTATGCCAATTGGGAGAACTGGGCCCGCCACTGTTACTCAAGTCGGGTTTGTAGCCCATCTGAACATAGACCACCAGGACCCCTGCTTGACGTGCTGCATCCAGAACGCTTTTGATGGAGCGTACGACCCGCGGAGCATCAGAGATGTCTGCCCCGGAGATGTCCAACATGCCGCCCTTCGTCGCAAATGCATTCTGCATGTCGACGACGACAACAGCGGATTTCGTCAAGTCAACATCGAGCGGTCCTGGTTTGGCATCCAGTCTCAGCATCGCCTCTCGGTTCTCCGCTGATCAGACACAACTCTCCTTGGGTCTTCCGTGCAATTTATATAACTCTTGGGAGTGTCCGAGCGAGCAGATCTTTTTAAGTCGAGGGGGGTTGCACCACTCACCAGTCTACCCCGGCCTTGTCGGGGGCATGAGTCACCAGTCACTTTGTTTGGCGGCGGGCAAATTAAGGTTGCCCGCCGACTCAGCCTGCGATCTTAGAACGAATACTTGAGCGAGAGCTGGAACTGCCGTGGGTTGAACATCACTCGCGGTGCGCCGAAGGCCGGATTCGGAAACGGAGGGCCGGCCGCGGGGCATGTGCCGATGAACGACGTTGGATTCGTCTGGATGGCTAGAGAAGCAGCATCCTTGTAGCGAGTCGGTGTTTGTCCGTTGCAGAAGTTATAGGTCCCGTACACCGAGGTAACTTCGTTCACGTTTGGCCGGTTGAACGCATTGAAGACATCCACGGCCACGTCAATCCTCTGCTTCTCGCGGAACTTAATGGCCTGCGAAAGCCGGAGATCGAACGTCTGCAGTTTGTCTCCCCAGTAGGTATTGCGAGCGGCGAGTCCCACGCGATCGGTGACCGGGTTGGTATCGCCGTTGGCATCGAATCCCACGAACTCGGTGAAGGGACGCGCGCCCTGAAGCGTAATGATGCCGCTCAAATCGGTATTGCGCAGAAATGTCTGCTGCGGTCCCGTCGCTGTGAAGTTGGCGATGAAGCGGTTACGAACGTCCTGGTTCGAATTGGCACGCTCGAGGCTTCTCTTGTACAAGTCCTGTGGCGTGCTGACGAACGTCGTGAATGTGCCGTCGTCCAAGGTTTTCGAGAACGTGTAGTTGGCATTGATCCGGAAATACTGCCCGGCGTGTTCGGTGATCGAAACCGTCGCGCCATGGTAAACGCTGTTGCCGCTGTTGTCGGTGTAATAGATCAATCCGACTGGAAGAAGCACGCCACTGAAATTGTCTTTGCCTGCCGCGAACCCCGGCGGTGGAGCTCCGGCCGGTGCGCAGCCAATTCCCCCGCTATTGGCCCCGGTACTGCCTCCGGGCGGACAAACATTCAGGTTTTCCGCACGTACCTGGTGGTGCGCGGAAACAAACAGGTAACCAACGTTGAACACCAACCCGTGCCCCAGTTCGCGGTCAATCTCAAGGCTGCCCTGCTCGGAATAGGGGATCTTGCTATTTCGCTCTACCGTTCCGTCACCGACGGGTGAAACCGTTGAGTTCGGACCCAGAAACAGGTTGGTAATCATCTGAACCGGCTGATAGGTTCCAAAGCGGATCAAGTTCGCAGCCGCATCCGCCGGCTCGATACCAAAGGGTGTGGCTCCCGGGATAAAAGGCAACTGGTTCAACGAGTAAGGCGCATTCAAACCGCCCGTACGAATGCCGGGGAACGGGTACGTTTGCGAACAGGCAGCGTTCAAGCAGAACGTGACAGCTCTCTGCGGATGGGTTACAAAGAAAAAGGAGAGGTTGTAACGGTCGTCAAAAAGGCCGAACCCGGCACGAATCACCGTATGCCGGTCCGGGGAATAGGCGAGTCCAACGCGGGGCTGAAATCCCGTGTACCGCGTCTTGATCTCCTGCTCCAACCCCTTCTCCAAATCCCAGCGGATTCCATAGTTCAGAGTCAGTTTCGGCGTGACGCGCCATTGATCCTGCGCGAATAGCCCATAATAGCTATGGTTGATCGCTGAGATGTAACTCGGTATCGTCGAAGCCGGATACGCGCTCTGCCAATTGGTATTCACCGCAGGGGGAATCGTCCCATCGACAACGGAGTTGTCCGCCGATCCCAGCGGAGCGGGCCAGAAGACGACCGGTGTGCCGTTTGAAAAGTCCGCAGGATTGGGTCCGGGAGTTACGGGAAACGGCGGAAGAGTTGCGTTCTGCGGACCCAACGCCAAAGGACACGGTCCTTCGGCAAAATTCGACGTCAGATACTGCGAGGCCGGTATGCCCTTTTTCGACCCTACATAGTTGGCGAAGTCCACCAGGCAATTGATGCCGGGCAGCACGATGCGCATAGGCGAAAATCCCGGCCAGATGATGTGATCGTTGAGGTAGTTGTAGTCCACGCCGAATTTCGCCAGGTGCGCTCCCTTGACCCAATAGACGGAATCCGCAAATTGCCCGCGGCTCTCATACGTCGCATCGAAAACTCCGAAGTTGTGCCCCATGAGAAGCGAGTTCGGCAAGTCCAGATTCGGCTGGCCCGTCGCACCGGGGAAATTTGAATGCCGCCGCGCATATTGCCCCAGCGCAGTATTGACTATGCTGGGAGTCAACTGCGAAGAGACGATGCCCACCAGGGACTGATCGCGCAAATAGTTGTTGTGAGCGCTGCTCTGCGACCCGATTCCCCCGCCGTCCAGCGTGTCGCCCATGAGGACGTTTAGGCTCCGGCCATCCTCGATGTTGTAGCGCAACGAGAGGTGATGATCCTTATTGATCTGATGATCGAGTTTCAATAGTCCCTTGTCAGTGTCCTGCGTCTTCAGGGCGCCAATGTTCTCAGGCGCGATGCCCAGGATAGCTTTGGCGGCGTTGATTAGCGCCAAGTTGTTCGTCAACTCGGGGGATTGAACGGGAGCTTCCCCGCGCCGCTGCCCCTCGTAGTTCAGAAAGAAAAACGTCTTGTCCTTTTTGATAGGTCCGCCGAGCGTGCCGCCAAACTGGTTCTGCCTCAGCGTATTTGGAGCTGGGTTCGGTATATTGGACGGCTTCAGCAGCGGCCGCGCATCGACTGCATTGTTCTGAAGATAGTCATAGAGAGAGCCGTGCAGCTCGTTTGTCCCCGATTTAGTGATGATGTTGACGATGCCGCCCATGGCCCGGCCTTGCTCCGCTCCGAAGCCGTTGTTGACCACGCGAAATTCACTAACCGCTTCCTGAGAGGGCGTGCCACGCTGCGATCCGGTGGCGGTGTTGATCGTGTCCGCGCCGTCCACCGTGACCATGTTGCTCAAATCGCGCATGCCCCCGAAGGAGATTCGCGTGACTTCCGCCTCCGTAATGGTTGACTGCAGGCTGGTGCGGCCGGTGGTTACACCCGGAGTCAGGAGCGCGAAATCGGTGAAGAGACGGCCGCTGATCGGCAGGGATTGAATCTGGTTGGTGCTGATCACCTGGCTGACCTCGGTCCGCGTGGGCTCTACCGGCGGGACCTCGGTCGTGACCACCACCTTCTCCGCACTCGATGCGACCTTCACGGTGACATCAATGGTGGCAACCTGGCCTACCGTCAGGACGATACCCGTTTGCGTAGTTTTCGCGAAGCCAGTGGCTTCCGTGGTCAATTCATAGCGGCCCGCAGGCAAATTGGCAAGGACGTACAGGCCGGTATCATTAGAAACAGCGCTATAGGTGCGATTGGTATCAACTTCCCGCAGAGTGATGGCAGCCTTCGCGACGGAACCCCCGCTCTCATCGCGAACCGACCCGTTCAACTGGGCGTTGCTAGCGCCGACTTGTGAAAAAGAAGGTTTCGCCCAGCCTCCTAAGAAGACCACCCCAAGCGCGAACAGTAGACCAAAACGTCGCCTCATGATTCACCCCTTCTACAAACGATTCGAAACTACGATTTTCCAAAATAGAACTCCAAATACACCCCTACTGGGGAGCACGTTTAACGCTTGCGCTGCCTGCTTGTCAAGCCTTTAATCGAGCATTTGTGCGAATATCGCTCAAAGCAATTTTTCGCACTCATCTGCTGCTTGAACGCAAAGACTCTTTTTCTACGCAATTCAGACAACGCAAGACTGTTCCTCGTAGCGCAAAGCGCGTTCCCGCCTCTCCCCATATTCCTATCGATGATTGGCGTCAGTTTTACCAATGGGCACCTCGGAATCTGACGCTGGTAATCTCTCAGCAGCCGCACCCCACTCTCCTTTTCCGGAGTTCGGACGCGTCGTCAGTACGCCAACCGGAATCAGCCCGGTTGAAAAACTTCCCGGGCGGCTATCGCGGCCAAGAAAAAAGTTGATCCAGGAGCTCGTACCTTTCAGGGCACGATTCGGCGGAGGGATATATACCTTGAGGTCTTCGAGACGGCTCGCCGCTTTTGCGCGTTCGTAAACCGCCACCCAGATACAAGGCTTGTCCACAACCTCACATTGGCCATTCTTTGTTCCGCCGCAGGGCCCGTTTCGCAGATTTTTCGGACAAGTCTGCGGACATACGTATTCCATGTGACCCAAAACACAATTCCCGCAGGCCTGGCATCCGAAAATCGGAGACTTGATCGAAAATTCAAACCGCTCCACCGCCCTGGCCAGAACTGGTCGCCTGTCAACCCGGCGGAACACATTCACGAGGAAGTCCCTCAATGTGCCGCTCTGGTTAACTGGGAAGATTCTCCCCATGAAATCCAGGAGACGTGGGACGGCTCCGCGTCTCTTTGGCGCGGCAAGCGGTGTGTTGAAAAAATAGAAACCATCCTTCGGAGCGTAATTCATCTCTTCCGCAAACTCTTCCCAGCGCGGATTCAGCGCTTCCGAGCGGCGGATGATCCATCTCACATGATCCGCCTGATGGTCTCCACCCAGATAAGCTCCGGCATAACCGAGGCCACGGAGAACGGCCACCATCCGCGCCGCTCTTTCGAGGCGCGCAGCCTTACCCGAGTCCGCTGCCTTTACCTCCGAACGAATCATTTCCAAGAGTTCGGGAGAAACCCAGCATCCGGGAGGCTCCCCCTTGGACATTTTCTCTGCGGCTCTACCGCCCAAGACATAAACATTCCCCAGAACCGGTACGCAGATGGAGCGCTCATCCAGATATCTTTTCAGTTCGCGAAATTTGCGCATGTCATAACCGAGCTGGGTGATAACGCAATTCGCTCCCGCGGCAATCTTTTTCTCAAGCTTCAAATACTGGTAGGCGCAGTCCGCTTCGGTGTACTTGAAGGGGGACACGGCAACGGAAATCCAGAACTGCATCCCACGCTGGCGCGCTTCGTCGATGAGGCGTACGAGTTGCACGGAGTCCAGATCAAACAAAGTCTCAGGGGACCGCGGACCGGCGGTCTTGGGATAATCACCTGTCAGAGCCAGCACATTTTCAATGCCCAGGGCGTGGAGATCTTCTAGCGTTCGCCACACCGTCGATCGCTCGCGACCCACACAGGTGAGGTGAATATTTGGCGTAAGACCACGGGCGCGCGCAGCCGTGCCCACGCGCACGGGTTCATGACCGAGGGCGCCTCCGGCATAACTGGTAATGCTTCCGGCAACCACCTCGGGCACTTGTGCCAGTTTCGAAGCCACCTCCAGCAGACGAGCCTCTCGAGTCAGACCGCTGGCAACCAATTCCACGACATAGCAGAATCGGCCGGCGCTCAATGATTCCCGAAGTGGGTTTGGCGCGTTCACGTCAGTTTTTCAACTCCTTGCGGACCAAACGCGTTCCTTCCACCATCGCGCTGAGTTTTGCGAAGGCGATGTCTCGCGGCAGGTGCAGGCAGCCGCAATCGGGCAAGATAAAAAGCCGCTCAGCCGGCATTACCTCGAGTGCTTTTCGGATGCGCTCGGCAACGAGATCTGGTGTTTCAATGGCTTGCGTCTTCACATCGATCACACCTACGCCGAGTTCAAGTCGCGCGGGCAGTTCACGAAAAAGTTCCAGGTCCTCGCCACCCCGCCGGGCGAATTCCAGCGTGAGTTGATGCACCTTCGCATCCAGAATTCTGGGGAGCAGATACCGGTAGCTCCCTTCCCAGGAGGGCTTCCCATACCGATTCCCGTAGCAGATGTGCACCGCGATCTTGGCTTCTACTCCATCCACCAACTGGTTCAGCGCCTTCACTCCCCAGGCAAGATCTTCGGGGAAGCCGGAATAATAGGGCTCGTCGATTTGCAGGAACCGCGCTCCCGCCTTCGCCAATGCCTTCAATTCTGGATTCATGACTCGGGCGAGATCCATCGCGAACTCTTCTTCGCTCGGGTAGTGCTCGTTGCGGATGCGTTTCGACAAGCAGTGGGGGCCAGTGATGCAGAATTTCGCCTCTCGATCCGTATTGGCACGGAGAAACCGAAAATCGTCCACGAGTCCCAGAGGAGCGGTGGGAAGTTTTCCCAGGACCTTACTTTCGTAGAAATCGTAATAAAATTTCTTGGAAGCATGATCGATTTGCACGCCCGGAAGTTTCTCGACGAAGTAGTCGACCATGTTGTCCCGCCGCAATTCCCCATCCGTGATGACGTCGATACCAGCGACTTCCTGATCTTTGATTGCGGCTTTGACGGCGGTGTCGTGGATCTCATCGAGGTCGCGGCGGCTGATTCGCCGGGCAAAATACTCGGTCTTGAGCCGCTCGAGCCAGCCCGGCATCGAATAGCTGCCAACTACGGTGGTAGGAAGCATGGGAAGATTCATCGGCATTACTCCCGTTGCGTGGTGTAAAGAATCGATGTCTTCGAACCCTTTCGATAATGGAAAGGAGCGAAGTGCACGTCGTACCCGGCTCGTTCCCCGACCTCCCGAAGCAGCGCACCATTCACCCAATTCACGATGGATCCGTCCAATTTCCCAGGTCCATGAAAGCCCAACCGGTATTCATTGAATTTTGTGACGAAAATATCCTGCACCTGCAAAAAACCACGTGGATAGAGGAGTGGAAGTGTGTTGCGAAAGCTTTCGAGCGCGCCGGAACTCAAATGGAAACGAACTTCACTTGGCGCTTCACGCAGCACTTCTTCCAAGCGAGCCTGGTGCAGGCCTTCAGGAAGCGAAGCGTCTAGCAGTTCGTCGAGACTCACCAGCCGCTCTTCGAGCCGCAAGGCCTTCCAGATTTCCTGCCAGAAAGCAACGCCGCGCTGGCGATCGCCGAGGTAATCCGGCCCCCCTTCGAGCAATCGGCTCACTGTCCGGGAAAGCTCGGCAAAGGGAGTTCCAAATTCCTGGCTGATTCGATCAGCGTCCGCCGATGGGACATAAGCCCGTACCTGAACCGCATAGAGTTTCCCATCCCGGCGCGCAATCTCTTCATCTGGAAGGTTGTCGTACACATTGGTCAGATGGATGTGAAGAATCTTGTGACGGAGAAAGGCGAGATTCTTCAAAGGATTGAGGGCATCCAAAACGATGAAGCTGCACAGATCGATGTGTTCCCGCACGGCTGGCCGGGAGCGTTCCAGCGTGGCGAGCGAATAGTCTCCCAGGAGGAATTTCAAGCGCGGGTAATACTTGGTTCCGCGCTCCTGATCGAGCGCACGAAACCGATCCAGCCAGAGACCAGACCGCGTCCCCATCCCAACACCGATCTCCAAAATAAATATTTCTTCGGGCAATTGTTTTCGGTTGTCCAGGTCCCGCAGCAAGGTCCAAAAATCAGCGACACAATCCGCAATAGCTGCAGGGTGGTTTGCGTCTGACTTCCCTCCGGGAAGCGCTTGCTGGTAGCTTCTACCGGTGAACTGTTCCCAATCGGGCAAACGATGCCAATAGAGACGATTGAATCCCCAAGCGATGCTGTCCCGGAAAGACCGAAAGTCTTCCAGAATCAGTTGGCCTTGCTCCTGCGTTGATTGCTTTCCAATGTGCATCATCGTTCTTGAGATTTCGTCGCGGAGAACTCCGGGCGTCACCTGACGCGTATCGATATGTATTTCGATTGGAAAAAGGCATTCATTCCGTTCGCTCGCTACTTTCGTGGCCGTCACGCATTCCCGAAAATTCTGGCGATATTGAATCCAATCCAAGTGGAGTCTGAGGTGCGCGAATTGATCCTGCTCTAAGTGGCCTTCCTCCATTAGAGAATAAAGTGTATCAACCACCTCATGTGTGGTGGCTGCAGCAGGCTTCCGTTGAAGATGGTTTAATTGCAGAATCATGTTTCACACACTAAGCAAATGTCCGCACCTCACCCGGCAATTGTTTGTAACCGTCAGACAGTGGCTGCTTGCCTGGCGACCACAGACTTAACCGCCGCGACGATTTTCTCTTCGTTCGGCAGCACATAATTTTCAAGTGGCTCGCTAAATGGGATCGAAGTGTCAAGCGCCGTGATCATTTTTATCGGAGCCTTAAGAGCCCCACTGCCATGTTCGGCGATCTCGGCCGCTATGATGGCGGCCGCCGAGGCATGACGCGTCGCCTGGTCCACGAGAACAAGCCGTCCCGTCTTCTTTACCGATTTGATGATGGTGTTGATATCGAGCGGTGCGAGGGTGCGTGGATCGATCACTTCCACGCTGATTCCCTGCTGGGCGAGCGTCTCGGCTGCGGCCAGCGACTTTTTGACCATCCATCCCGTGGCGACGATGGTGACGTCATCCCCTTGGCGCTTGATGTCGGCAACACCGAACGGTATGACAAAATCGCCTTCCGGCACCGGCCCCTTGTCGAGCGTCAGCATGTAGTGATGCAGATAGGCCACTGGATTGTCGTCACGAATGGCCGAGGCCATCAATCCCTTTGCATCCGCTGCCGTCGAGGGTAGCGCTATCTTCAGGCCCGGAATTCCCATCATCGTGTGGTAAATGCAGTTGGAGTGTTGCCCGGCCCAGCCTGCAGCAAACCCGTAACCCGCTTTGAAGACGAGCGGTACTTTGACCTGGCCGCCCGACATGTAGCGGAGCCTTGGCGCTTCGTTAATCAGCTGATCGAAGGCCACGAGCATGAACTCGCTCATCCACAGCTCGACAATCGGCCGAAGCCCGGTGATCGCCGCGCCAACGGCCACCCCCATTTCCGCGGTCTCGGAGATGGGTGAAATGCGAACGCGCTTCTTGCCGAACTTTCTCAGCATGGGGTCGCGTTCCGTCATCGCTAAATTCTGGCCGTACAAAACCACACTGGAATCGCGCTGCATTTCTTCGGTGATAGCCGTTGCAATCGCCTCGCCGTACATCATCTCGCGCGCCATAAGTCCTCCTCTTTACGCGTACACGTGCTTGACCGCTTCCTCGGGTTTGGGAAGCGGGCTGGCCAACGCGAACTGCACAGCGTCATCCATTTCTGCTCGCACTTCTGCTTCGATGCGTCTTGCGTCCGCGATTCGCAGAGTGCCCTTACGGACCAGCAGCGATCGAAAACGTGAAATGGGGTCTTTCTGCTTGGCGGCCGCAAACTCTTTCTTCTTCCCGTAGACTTCCACGGCTTCGTGTTCGGGGAACTGTGTCGGCACGGGAGGCACAGTGATGGCGTTGCCGTGCGCGCTGAAGCGGTAGAACTTCGCCTCAATCAGGCTTGGGCCTTTTCCACTCCTCGCGCGATCCGCCGCTTTTCCCACCGCGGCAAAAACCTTCAGCGGGTCGGTGCCATCCACGGTCACTCCGGGGATACTGAAGGCCTGGGCTTTTTTCGAAAGCGGATCTCCCGCCTGGTAGTTGGCATCCTCAAGGCTGATGTGCGTGTAGGCCTGGTACTGATTGTTCTCAAGGACGTAGACAATCGGCAGCTTCCACACCGCCGCCAGATTCAATGATTCGAAGAAGGCTCCTTGTTTCGTCGAACCATCTCCGAAGAAGCAGTAGATCACCTGGCCGCTATCTTTGACTTGCGCGGTGAGTGCAGCACCGGTCGCGTGCGCAATACTCTGTCCGATGATTCCCGATGTGCCCGGGAAGTGGTGTTCCGGGTCGGCCAAATGCATCGAGCCACCAAAGCCTCCACAAAGTCCGTCTTTGCGCCCGTAGATTTCCGCCATGATCTTTCGCGGTGAGGTGCCGAGCACGATCGGGTAGCCATGGCAGCGGTAACTGGGCATCGCAAGGTCGTTTTCTCCCCGCGTCGCAAGCGAGCCAACAATGGTGGCTTCAGCCCCATCGCCGAGATGCGTATGCCCACGGATCACTCCCGGGTGTTCGACGAACGTACGCTTGACGCGTTCTTCAAACTCTCGAATGCGGACCATCTGCGCGTACATCCAGATCAGTCGGTCCTTCGTGAGCGCTTTTTTCTTTCGCATGTTTGATATCTCCTTGCTTCAGAACTCCGGAAGAGTTTCTCCCCGCTCGCCGATACAGCATAGTGGATCGCCAACAGGAACTTCTGCGTCGGTGGCGGCGACAATCTTGAGCAGGACGCCCGCGGCAGGCGAATCGAGCTCGTAACTGACCTTGTCGGTCTCCAGTTCCACGACGGGTTCACCTTGCTTGATTTTGCTCCCTTCCTTCTTGAACCAACGCACAACTCTGGCTTTGGTCGTTGGGATTCCACCGGACTTGGGAACTCGTAAAATTGTGACGATATCGGTTCTCCTCAACTCCGAACCTTTTCGGGCACCTTGCGCAACGCCTCGCTCGAACAAAGCAGCGCAGCAGCCTCAGCGTCGCCGATGGGTGCGCACATCGCGCGAGTCAGCGGCTCGCACACCAGGCGGCTTGATGCCCTTCCGAACTCCTCGCGTCCTCGCACGTCCTTAACGCACGGCCCGATCCGCTCCCGCCCAAAAAGGTTTGCGTATCGCCTTCTTGTCCGTTTTGGCAGCCGGCGTTTTTGGAATCTCGCGCCAGAATTCGACCGACTTCGGCGCCTTCACACCGCCGAGACGAGTCTTGCAGTGACTGATGATCGCCTCTTCGTTCAGTGATTCGCCATCGCGAAGCACGACAACGGCCTTCACGGCCTCGCCCCATTTCTCATCGGGCACTCCAATTACCGCGCATTCGCGGACCTGGGGAAGTTCCATCACGCAGGCTTCAACTTCTGCGCAGTACACATTGAAGCCGCCCGTGATGATCATGTCTTTCTTGCGGTCGACGATGTAGAAGTAACCAGCGTCGTCTCTGTATCCGACGTCGCCGGTGTGATGCCAGCCGTAGGTCCGGATTTCCGCCGTTGCTTCCGGCAATTTGTAATAACCGGCTGAAACGAGCGCGCCGCGTGCGACGATTTCCCCGGTCTTGAGAGGAGGAAGCAGCCGGCCGTCATCATCCATGATGGCGAGGCGCACCGCTGGTGTTGGTTTGCCGCAACTCCGCAGTCGCTCCGGGTGATCTCCGGCAGCGGCAGCCGCCAGCGTCACCGGATCCAAAAATGTCATGTACATGGGGGCTTCAGTCTGCCCGTAAGACTGACACACGCAGGGTCCGAAAACTTCGACGGCTTTCTTCAATTTGTCCGGCGATACCGGCGCAGCAG
Organism: Candidatus Acidiferrales bacterium; assembly: GCA_044447665.1. Taxonomy (GTDB): domain Bacteria; phylum Acidobacteriota; class Terriglobia; order Acidiferrales; family UBA7541; genus Acidiferrum. The sequence goes on from JBIOGB010000006.1 coordinate 26,549, forward strand.
CAATCAAAAGCCGCCGAAGGCTCGAATAGTTAAAATCACCGAGTTTTTGGTGCGCGAGCAACGCATAGAGCGCCGTCGGAGGCAGGAAGAGGTGCGTGACGCGAAAGCGCGGAATATTTTGTAGCACTTCCAACGCGTCAAAGGCTGGCATCACAACGTTGGTTGCCCCCATCGCGAACATTGCGAAAGCCACCACTCCGGCGGCATGGGAAAGAGGTGCGGTGCTGAGGCAGACTGGCTCTATGCCGTCGCAACGCAGGCATTGGTTGGCCGTCTCGGTCATGGTTCCCCAGGACAGGCTGGTCACCATCACCCCTTTTGCCGGTCCGGTGGTCCCGCCCGTTGGCACAAGCCCCACAAGTCGCTCCAGATTCCCGCGCGGATCGCCCCAGTCGATCTCTCTCCCTTCTGCACCTTGCTTCATGAAAGTTTCCAGCGAAGGATCACCGTCATTCTCTGTATCTATGCAGACCAAATGACACAGTGATGGCACGAGTCTCTTGATCTCGCGGACCTGTTCCTGAAAGCTGCTGTGATAGAAGACCCAGGATGTGCCCGCGTAGTTCATATACTGGACGTTTGCGTCCAGAGCATTTCTATGGTTGATTGGAACCCAAACACCGCCGGCCCGCATCAGGCCGAGCATGCAAAGTAAGATTCGCGCGTCATTGGGCGAGAAAATCGCCACGCGCTCCTCGTCACGCAATCCGCATGCCCACATGGCGCGCGCTATTTGCTGGCTGGCTTCTCGCGCCTCACGATAGGAATAGTGCGTCCCGCGATCAACGATCGCAATTCTGTCGAGAAACGCTTCCGCTCCCTTGTCAAAATAATCTATCGCTCGCATTCCGCCGGACTCACTATGAACTGAGCTTCGACCTCGAGAGACCAAAGTTCTCCAACGCTTGGAGAAGTTCCCGATGCCCAAAAGCCTCGCACGGCGAAGCAAATCCAACCTTGCGGGGGGCAGCCAGCGCAAGATGATGCGCCGCATACGCCTGCACCAGCCCAGTCTGCCGGTACGCGCAGGTCCCGAACATCGTGCATTGCACGAAGCTCGTACTCCCGCGTCCCAGAACTACGTCGATCGTGCGATGCTGTCTCGTGTTTTCGCGCGGCGGCGTACCGGCCTGCACCGAATTCGCCATTTCTGCAAGCTGACGTTCCTGCTCCTCCTTGGGCAGGGGGCGGATTTTCTCCTCAAAATGTTTCTCCGTCGCCACTATGGTTTCCATGATTTGCCGGTCGAGAAGCCCACCCAGAGATTTCACGTTGGCAACTTGAGGATGGTCTTTGAACCACACGGGGTGCGGGAAGCCGCCCCACGGCAGCGCCAATTGTGTCTGGATCGATCCGGGCGCAACTACTTCATAGGGCGTGGCGCGTGGCCAGGTCTTATATTGGTTTTGCTCCAGGTAGCACGCTTCCGTTGGGATAACAGCGAAAATCGTCTGCGTGGAACCGAACGTCGGCATGCCCTTGAACATCGATAAAATCTCTAGGGTGTTGATACTTCCGGTCTCGAGACAAATCCTCGAGGCGATATCGCTGGCCGACGACATGTATGCCGTCGCAGGCGCGGCCACCAGTCCCTTTTGGGCAAACTTCGGGCCCCATCTCTCGGCCACCTGCCTGACCCACGCCTGTTCGCCGCTGATGTCGAGGTAGTGGCACCCGGCACTCAAGCTGGCTTCAATGACTCGTGGGCCGTAATAGATGAGCGGGCCGACTGTGTTGCAGACAACCTTGGCGCCGGCGAACAATTTCGCCAACTCGTCGACCGAATTGCCAACCTCAGCAATTTCGTAGTCCGCCGTCTCGATGCCCGGAACGTGGTTCATCACCTCCTGGATCTTCGTGCGGTTCCGCCCGGCGGCGATGAAGGGAACGTTGTACTCGCGGAGGAATTCCGCGACCAGCCGGCCGGAAAAACCGCTGGCGCCATGAAGGACCACGGGCCTCTTGCTCATCAACATCCCCCTCCGATTCCCTTCGACCCCTTATCGCTCGAGTTTCTGCCGTTCTGGTCAACGGGCCGATAATAGGCTAAAGTTTCTTTTTTGCTAGTAGGCACCTTTTTGTAACCTGGTGTCGGGAAAAATCCGAAATGAATGCAGACGATTGCCCTGTCCTTCTGACGACTAGCATCATTGGTGGAAAATGGAAACCGTTAATCCTCTTCTATCTCCAGAGCCGGACACGCCGGTTTAGCGAACTCAACAGGCTAATCCCAGGCTCGACCAAGAAGATGTTGACGCAGCAATTGAGAGAGTTGGAACGCGACGCCATCATAAATCGCAAAGTTTATGCGCAAGTCCCGCCACGCGTGGAATACTCCATGACTCGACATGGGAAGAGCCTTCGGCCCATACTTCGATTGATGTCAGGCTGGGGGAAGAAACATCGCGCCCGCTACGGCAGGGGTCCAGAATAGTTCCGCTCATCTGACCCCCGTGGACGGGGAAACGCTCGCCCTTCGTCTCGGAAAATCTCATCTCAAGAACATGCAGAGCTCTTGTGCCGCAGCGCTAAGATGATGAAAAAATCTGGTCTGCAAATCCTGTATGGAGACCCGTTGCGCATGCACCCCAACATTGAGCGCCGCAACAACCTTTCCCGCAGGATTCCGAATCGGGACGGCCAGGGAGCGCAGCCCGTGCTCCAATTCCTGATCAATGATGGAAAAACCATTGCGGTGCACCAGCCGGAGAATCTGCCGAAGTTTTCCCGCGCTAACCACCGTCCGTTCGGTGAATCTTTTGAACGCGATTCTAGCGAGAAGTTCCTGGACCTTTTCCGGCGGCAAGTGGGCCAGCATTACCCGCCCCATGCTGGTACAAAATGCGGGCAAACGGCTCCCGACACCAAGATCAATCGACATGATTCGTGTCACGTTTGCCCGGGCGATGTAAACAATTTCGAGGCCATCCAGGGTGGCGATCGAGCAAGACTCTCGCAAGACGTCACTGACATGATCCAGAATCGGCTGAGCAGCCACCGCTAAAGGCATGGAAGAAATGTAGGAGTGGCCGAGCGTCAAGACGCGCGGCCGCAGATAAAAATGGCGGTTATCGTCGGAACCGGCAAAACTTAACTTTGCGAGCGTGTAGAGGCATCGGCGCACGGCAGCACGAGAAAACCCCGTCTTACTGCTGATCTGTGAGATGGTAAGCTGTTGCTGTGATTGGGAGAATGCTTGGATCACTGCAAGACCTCGGGCCAGCGACGTCATGTAGTTGGGATCACCGCTCCTGCCGTCTGCAGTAGTGGCGGGCGTTGGAAGAGGTTCCAGCAAACCAGCTGGTGTCCTCCCTCCGCGTGACTGTTTTCTGAAATCCTGGTTAGTTTCGAGAGCAGGCATAGGCATCCCCCGGGTCTGCGACTCAAACGCGAGAGCTTACACCAATTGACCGATAGGCGCACAGTTTTTCGATAATCGGTCTTGACAAGACTACCCGCGCTGCGTAGATTCCCCACGAAGCATCCATAATCAATTCTTGCTCCTGCGCAGGGGAAAGTCTTCGCATGACGAACATTGCTGGCTACCGGCGCCCTTACATGGGCACGCAGCCGAATCATCTCCACCCTTTCTATGTGTCCTCCATCAAGCGCGCGCCCACGAAACCATTGGTGTGCATGCCCCACACGCTTACGGAGATAACGGGCCCTTTGTTCGGAACTGAATCCATTGATGTGAAGGCGTGCGATCTGACACGGCAGCATTCCGGCGACCCTCTCGGCGAACGGATCATTGTGAGCGGACGAGTTTTGGATGAGAACGGGCGGCCGGTTCCACACACACTCGTGGAACTCTGGCAGGCGAATGCCGCAGGACGATATCTGCACAAGGTCGACCAGCACAACGCTCCCCTCGATCCGAATTTTACGGGCTGCGGTCACACTTTCACCGACGCTGAAGGCCGCTATCGATTTGTCACCGTTCGGCCGGGCGAGTATCCCTGGCGCAACCATTACAATGCCTGGCGGCCCGCGCACATTCATTTTTCGCTCTTTGGACCGGCCTTCGCGACACGCCTCGTCACGCAAATGTATTTTCCGGGCGACCCTCTTATCCCCTACGATCCCATTTTCAATTGCACCGCCGACGAAAAAGCGCGCAATCGCTTAATCTCTGTTTTTGATTGGGAAAACACCATCCCCGAGCAGGCCCTGGGCTATCGCTTCGACATCATCTTGGCCGGGCGCGAGGCGACGCCATGGGAAGAGCCGCCCTCGAACGGAGGGAAATGACATGAGCCTGCAAGCAACCACATCGCAAACTGTTGGTCCTTACTTCGCCATCGGTCTCACGCGCCTGAATAAAAGCAGCCTTGTTGGGCCGGGGGTTTCTGGAGAGCAGATGACGATCTCGGGCCGCGTGCTCGATGCTGACGGCATCGGAGTGCCGGATGCCGTGCTCGAGATTTGGCAAGCGAACAGTCACGGCAAGTATGCCCATCCTGAAGACAAACAGGACAAGCCGCTCGATCCGAACTTCCACGGCTATGGTCGGATTCCCACCGACGGTAATGGAGCGTTCCGCTTCACGACCATAAAGCCCGGCCCTGTCCCTGGCCCGGATGGCTCTGGATCAGAAAAAAGGTTGCAAGCGCCGCACATCGTCGTGTCCGTGTTCTCTCGAGGTCTGCTGCGACGCCTTGTAACACGCATTTACTTTCCTGATGAAGCAGCCAACGCGGGCGATTTCGTTCTCAATCTCGTCGAACCCGCACGGCGTGGAACGCTCATCGCGAAAAAAACCGCTGGCCAGCGCGGCATTCTCGAGTGGAACGTCATCCTGCACGGTGCTGACGAAACGGTGTTCTTCGACATCGGCCTCTAAGGGGAAGCGCCAGGTCTATCTGGGTCAGGCCAGGATTCTCGCGAGACCTCGGCGCGTTCGCATCGAAGAGTTTCTCAGAACGGATAGGGGCGTTTTCCGAGTTGAATCGTGACCCACTTCACTTCGGTCATCTCTTCGATGGACCAGCGGCCGCCTTCGCGGCCCATGCCGGAGTCTTTGACGCCGCCGAAGGGCACGTTGGCTTCGTCGTGGACGGTCGGACCATTCAAGTGCACCATGCCGGCTTCCAGTTCGAGCGCGAACTTCATGGCGAGTTGCATGTTGTTGGTAAGCACCGCCGAGGACAGGCCGTAAGCCGAATGGTTCGCCAGCGCCAACGCGTGGTCCGAGTCGTTCGCTTTGCTCACCGCAGCCACGGGCCCGAACAGTTCGTCGCGGAACGCGGCCATTTCCGGGGTGACGTCCGCCACAACCGTCGGATGATAGAAATTACCTTCGTATTTTCCGCCGCAGAGCAGCCGCGCGCCGCCGGCCACCGCATCCTTCACCTTCTTATCAATCATCGGGCATTGCGAAGAGCGGATCAGCGGCCCAATCACCGTGTGCGGATCACGTGGATCGCCGACCTGCAGAGTTTGCGCCTTCGCCGTAAATCGTTTCAGAAATTCCTCATAGACGGGCGCTTCCACTATGATCCGCGAGCCGGCCATGCAGATTTGTCCCTGGTGAATGAACAATCCGAAGCACGCCGTGTCCACGGCGTAGTCGAGATCGGCGTCGCGCAAAACGATCAGCGGGCTCTTGCCGCCCATCTCCAGCACGACTCGCTTCCCGCGCTTGGCGCACTCCGTCGCGATGATTCTTCCCACCTTCGTCGAGCCCGTGAAGGAGATCAGTTTCACGCGCGGACCGTCGTATAGCACTTGCGCCATGGTTGGTCCGTCGCCGGGCACCACGTTCAATACCCCCGCCGGCACTCCCGCTCGCTCAAAGACCTCCGCGAGCTTCAAGCCTACTAGCGATGTTTCTTCGGACGGCTTGAGCACGAACGTATTTCCCGCCGCCAGCGCGAACGCCACCTTCTTCAAAGAGAGCACAACGGGGAAATTGAACGGTGAAATTCCTGCCACTACGCCGAGTGGCCGGCGAATCGCCAATGAGATCAGCCCGGGCACGTCGGACGCCATCACGTCGCCGTGGATGCGCCTCGCCTCACCTGCAATCGAACGCACCATGTTGGCTGCAAACGGAACTTCAAAATGCGCTTTGCCAAATGTCGAACCAGCTTCGTCGATCAGCAGCTCCACGAGCTCCGGCGTAGCCTTCTCCAACTCGTCCGCGGCGCGATGCAGAATTCGTTCGCGCTCCGCCGGCGGTGTCGCAGCCCACGACGTTTTCGCGGCGTCCGCCGCGTCAATCGCCGCGCGCATGTGTTGCGCCTGCGCCATGAAGATCCGGGCAAACGGACGCTGATTCGCTGGGTTGACAACATCCGAAAGAGCGGATGGCGGCACATCAATCGGTTTCCCGGCTATATAGGGAGTTGAGAACATGGTTCCCTCTCATGATTCACTTCGCGGAAAGAAAATCGGGCTGGCTCGAACAACTCACCCGCAAAGAGGGCCGAGCGCTAACCGCACAATCGTGCGAATGTCCAAACGCGGATTTTTCGCCACTGCTTGCAGAATGTCAAGCGCCCGCGCTTGTCGCCCCGCCCCACACGCGGCGCGCGGTGTCTACCACGAGTTTCAGCTTGGCCCACTGTCTGTCCTCGGTGAGCAGGTTTCCTTCCGCCGTCGAAGCGAATCCGCACTGAGGACTTAGAGCCAGATTCTCCATCGGAACGTATTGCGATGCTTCCTCGATCCGCTGCGCAAGCACGTTGGGGTCTTCCATTTCCGGACGCTTGGTACTGATCAGTCCCAGCACCACGATCTTGCCTTTCGGGATGAATCGCAGTGGCGCGAACGTTCCGGACCGTTCGTCATCGTATTCGAGCAGAAAGCGGTCCACATCCAGCGTGCCAAACATTTTCTCGGCGATCGCGTCATAGCCTCCTTCGGCATACCAATGGCTGCGATTGTTGCCCCGGCAAAGATGGATCGCCAGCGTCACGCCCGGGCGTCGCGCGGCCTTGAAGCAAGCGTTGTCCGCTTTGATGGCCTCATCCAGCGCGGCGTCCGGGTCCGTCCGCAGCTCCGTGCGAATCCACTCGCGCCACTTGGGGTCCATGTAGTAGCTGTAGCGCGGTGCGTCAATCTGAATGTACTTCACGCCCTCGGATGACAACTTGGCGAGGTCGCTCTTCATGATCTCCACGATGTCCCACAACAGCGCGGAATGATCCTTGTAGATCTTGTCGGTGATACCGGACTTGAACGAAATAGCCGGAAATTGCGTCGCACTGGGAAGCGTCATCTTGATAGCCACCGTGCAGTTCGCTTTCAAGAAAGGCAATTCGTGCCCGGTGAGCGGCCTTGTCTGGCGCAGTTTCTTGGTCACGATGCCGGCAACGTTGCTGACCGGTGCAGCTTTCATCTCTCCGGCTTTCCAGTTTCTCGCCACGGCGTCACCCATGTCGAAACCTTCCACCGCATCGGTGAAATCGCTCATGAAATTCCGGCGGCGCAGTTCGCCATCCGTGGCAAGTTCAAAGCCGAGCTCTTTCTGCTTGGCCAAGACACGCTGGATGTGACGGTCTTCGAGATTGCGCAAGCGTTCCGGATCGGCTGCCGCGCTGTTTCGTGCTTCGAGTAGCTCCGCGGGCCGGAGAAAACTTCCCACGTGGTCGGCTCGGTATTGTGCTGCCATTTCCGTATACCTCCTATGAAAACAGACCAGAAAACGTGCCGCGCGTGGCGACCGGCAACTCCGATGCGCGTCTTCCCAGCGCTCGGGAAATTCGGGCGGCGAAATCTTTAACCAAAGCGATCTTCTGCGCAAGTTCTTCGCCCTGAAATCTCCCCGTGGGGCCTGCTATCCCTACGGCGGCAACGAGATGACTGCCGCGCATGAAAACCGGGGCAGCTATGCCGCTGAGTCCTCTTTCCAACTCCTCACGGTCCGTTGCAAAACCTCGGCGGCGCGTCAGATCGAGGTCGTGCATCAGATCCGCGTACTTGATCAGTGTTGCGGACGTGAAGCGGGGCATGCCGTTCCGCTTGATGACGGCGCGGATCTCGGCATCGGAAAGGTAGGCAAGAATCGCCTTGCCTGCGGCGGTGCAGTGCGCGTGGAAACGTCCACCGATGGGCGTCCGCGCGGTGATGACGGAATCCAGGCAATCGACTCGATCGAGGCAGACGATGCTTCCTGCTCCCGGCACGGCGATGCTCACACTTTCATTGGAGCGCCGGGACATCTCCACCAGGAATCTGTGCGCTTCACCCCGAAGTGTCCTGGATTCCAGGGCCCGGCATCCCAGCTCGTGCAGCTTCAAACCAAGCCGGTACCTTTCGCTCGCCGGATTTTTTTCGATGAACTCGAATTTCTGCATGGCATTGAGAAGGCGGTAGACGGTGGTCTTATTCAAACTGAGTTCGCCGGCAAGCTGCGTGATTCCCATCTCGGGACCGTATTCGCCGAGATGCAGCAGGAGCCGAAGCGCCTTCTGCAAGGATTTGCTCGACCCCGCGTCATCGCTTCGTCGGGAGCTGAGTCTTCTGCTTCGCCGAACTGTAACTGGCAACTCTGTTCCCCTTCAGGCGTCCTAGAGCGAAGGAGATTTCGCTTGACGCTGGGTGCATTGTAGATAGAATCGCTTCGAAGTCAATATGAAACTAAGTTTCATATTATGAAACAGGTGATTCGAAAGGAATTCGGCCATGTTCCTGCGTGACCTCTGGTATGCCGTCGCCTGGGACCACGAGATCAAGCACGCCCCTTTTGCACGCACCGTTTGTGGCGAGACCATCGTTTTCTACCGCCAGTCCAATGGCGCGCTCTCCGCCTTCGAAGATTGCTGCCCTCATCGCCTCCTTCCCCTTTCCATGGGCTATTTAAAGGGCGACCATTTGATCTGCAAGTATCACGGACTCGAATTCAACCAGTGCGGCGAATGCGTCTGGATGCCCGGACAGCCAGGCGTCCACCGGGATGCGAAAATTGGCATTTATCCCGTGGCCGAACGGCATCGCTTTGTCTGGGTCTGGATCGGGAGTCCCGAACTCGCCGACGAAAAAAAGATTCCCGACCTGTCCTGGTGCTCGGACCCAAAGTGGGTTTTCGAAGGGAGCACGTATCACGTTAAATGCAATTTCCAACTCCTGGTCGACAATCTCATGGACTTGTCCCACGAAACGTATGTTCACCCGTCCAGCATCGGCCAGAAAGAAATAGTCGAAGCACCGATCAAAACGACTTCCGATGATACTTCCGTGACCGTCACGCGGTGGATGAACAACATCGATCCGCCGCCATTTTGGGCGGTGAATCTCCGTTCTCATGGAAAATGTGATCGCTGGCAAATTTGCCAATTCTCCCTGCCTGCCAACGTCATGATCGACGTCGGCGTCGCGCTCACTGGAACGGGCGCTCCGCAAGGGGACCGTTCGAAAGGGGTGACCGGCATCGTCGTGAATTTAATGACGCCCGAGACGGAAACCTTAACCTGGTATCACTGGGGGATGGCCCGCAATTTCCAGACCGAGGACCGGGGCTTAACTTTTCGCATCCGCGATGCCCAAGCTTCCGTCTTTGCCGAAGACATGGACATCCTGGATGCTCAGCAGCAAAACATTCTTCGCCGGGAGGACCGGAAGCTTCTGGATCTGAAGATTGACTCCGGTGGAGTATACGCTCGGAGAATTATTGAGCGGGAGTTGGCGCGGCATCAGCGCAATGCGGCGACAGATTGAGTGGTTATGCTTGTTCCGACCGGGTGGTCGCATTTGAGCAAGCTCTTTCAGTCATTGACAGGAATTCATAACGGGAGTAAGCATGACCCTCGCGGGCCGGAGAGCCCGGGACAGACTGAACTATTCCGAGATAGAAATTATCTCGCAAATCAGCAAACGGAGGTCACGATGATCCACACGGCCCCACGCAGTATTCTTGTACTAGGCGTTCTCATGCTTTCCACTGTTACGCTCGGCCTGGCCCAGGAAAAAGAGAAGACGGTAAAGAAAGCCCCGATTCAAAATATTTCTCCCGCCTCCGGCGAAGAGATGTTCAAGTCCTACTGCGCCGTTTGTCATGGGAAAGATGCAAAGGGAGGAGGCCCTGCCACCGTCGAGCTCAAATCCACTCCGCCGGACTTGACCTCTCTCGCCAAGCGCCATGACGGCAAGTTCCCGGAGGACTACGTGGTTAGCGTGCTTCGCAATGGAATCAAGGCTCCTGCCCACGGCAGCACAGACATGCCTGTATGGGGACCTCTTTTCGCCGCGATTAGCGGCAACGACCAGTCCGTCGTAAACATGCGGATTTCCAACTTGGTCCGTTATATTGAATCCCTGCAAGTGAAATAGACAAACCGGCTCACCGCGTTCTTCGCCGCCGGAAGGATTCTGCGTGATCCAGAGGTTTTGTGCCCGAATTGTCTTCAGAAGCTGACGGCACGCTCTGGCATCATGCCACGATCACATCACATATGTAGACCCATTGCCGTTCATAAGTGTTTGGCGAAACAACCCAGCTACTTACGTAGACCACGGGAGCGATTGAGCCCAGCATGATCAACAAAGAAGCATTTTATGGCTGGAAGCTGGTTGCTGCGTTGTGGCTTCTGGATTTTTTGAACATGGGATTTCCACTTTACGGCGGCGCTGTGATCAACACCTATATGTTGAAAGAGATCCCCATGAGCCGAAGTACGTTTGGCCTGGGATTCACGCTTCTGAACCTGTTTGTGGGCCTGCCTTCCATGATCGTCGCGGCCTCGATTCTCAAGTGGGGCATCCGTAAAACCTTCGGGATTGGCTCCGCATTGATTCTGGTCGGCGCTCTATGGCTGTCATTATTTGCTTCCCAACCTTGGCACTATTTGCTGGGTTTCGGAGTGCTCATCGGTACCGGAATCAGTTTCGGCACCATCGTTCCCGCTGCGACGGCCGTCACAAGATGGTTCAAGCGCTACCGTGGAAGAGCCATGGCCGTAACCTTGAGCGCTTCAGGTTTCGCCGGCTTCTTCGTCGCGCCTTTCACGAACAGAATCCTGGCCGCGAATGGTGGCAACTGGCGCCAGGCATGGGATGTGGTCGTTGGCGTTGCTATCGTTTCCGCAATCTTTGCTTTTCTCTTCGTAAAAGAAAGTCCCGAAGATCTCGGCCAAGCCATGGATGGAGGACCCGGCCCAGCACATTCGGCCCAGGATTCAACCGCGAATGCTTTGGTCACCAAATTCGCTTGGACCCCACGCCAAGCTTATCAAACTCCATCCTACTGGATGATTGTCCTCGGCGGCATGGCCTCGCAGTTCCCGTTCTTTTTCTTTACCGCCCATTGGCTCCTGCACCTCAAAGGGGCCGGCATCCATGCCGCCGATGCCGCCTGGGCGATGGGCGTATTCACAATGGGCGCCGTCGTCGGCCGGTTGATCGGCGGATGGCTGATGGATCGTTTGACCGCGCGCTATGCTTTCATGCTGGGATTATGTTGCTATTTTCTCGGTTCAATCCTGGCGATCCGGGTCGATCCCCACGCTCTGTGGATTTCCTATATGGCTGCCATTCTATATGGAACGGGTTTTGGCTGGACATTCATCTGCATGAACACGGCCACGGGGCATTTCTACGGTCCCTCAGCTTTTCCCAAGCTAAATGGCATGGCCATGCTTTTGACGGCTGTTTTCTGCTCGCCGGCAGGCTTCATCGGCGGAAAACTATTTGATCTCCATGGAAACTACACCTTGGCTTTCGAAATCAATATGTTGATCGCTGCCGCCGGCATCCTCGCACTATTCTTTGCCACTATGCCGGCGCCTCCAGCAATAGAAACCCATGCACAGCAGGCCGAAATTGTGCAAGCAAACTGAGTTCTCGTCGATCTTTCTCCGTCAGCAGCACTCTTAGGCTTGGCGGAGTATAGGAGCACAGTGTGAGTGTAGACCCACAACGGGAAAAGTCGCAGCCCTGGCCCTGGCCGGATTCTCTGGACGCTTTGGTGGCAGCCCCTAGCCACCACCGCTTGTTGTTTGAAAACGAACGCGTGCGCGTTCTGGAGGTGCGCATTGGGCCGGGTCAGCTCGTACCGGTGCACACCCATCGATGGCCCAGTGCCATGTGTGTTGTCAGTAGCAGCGATTTCATCCGCCGCGACGCTGCGGGAAAATTGCTCTTCGACAGCCGCACTGTTGGCCCGCCACCATCCAAGCCCATCATGCAATGGATGGAGCCATTGCCGCCTCACTCCGTTGAGAACCTTGGGAACGCGGAAATACTTCTGATCACCACGGAATTGAAAGTACCTGCCTGAGAATAAGGAGAGACCGGGCGTGATACAAAACGTTGAACTGATCGCTTCCTACTGGACGCTTGCTGGAGGGGGCGAGCCACACACGGACAGAGAATACAGCACGTTTGATTTCAAAGACCGAGTGGAAGCAGCGGCCAAGGCCGGTTTCAAGGGAGTCGGGATCTGGCATTCGGACCTGGACCACATCCTCGAGCGCAGAAGTCTGAAAGACATGAAGCGGATTCTGGACGACAACGGAATGAAATACGTCGAGCTGGAGTTTCTGCGCGACTGGTTTGTGGATGGAGAACTGAAGAAGCAATCGGACATTGAGAGGATGAAGCTGCTGGAAGCATCGCAGGCGCTTAACGCAAAACACGTGAAGGTTGGGGATTTCGAACGCAAGAAAACTCCCATGCCGAGACTGATTGAGGCATTCGCGGCGCTTTGCGTGGAAGCCGCCAAGTACGGAGCGAAGATTGGGTTCGAGCTGATGCCCTTTGGGATGCTCGATACGCTGAAGGATTCGCTGACGATGATCGTAGGAGCGGGCGCAAAAAACGGCGGCATCATTTTCGATTTGTGGCATGTGGCGAAGCTGCGGATTCCTTATGAGGAAGTGAGCCGGGTGCCGGTGAAATATATTGTCGGGGTGGAGATTAACGATGGGACGTTCACGGCGCCGTGGAGCCTGCATGAAGATACGATCAACCACCGAAGGTTTTGCGGCGAAGGGGAGTTTGACGTCAGGGGCTTTATCGCGGCCATCGAGAAGACCGGCTACGCAGGCCCTTGGGGTATTGAGGTTCTCTCAGCAGAACTTCGGCCCCTATCGCTGGAGAACGCGGTAACCCGGGCCTACAAGACGACCATAGCGCAGTTCCGCGAGTGACATGGATTCCGTCCAGAAACTGGAGTGATTCTACTTCTGTCCTAGTTTTGTCTCTGTCAAAGATTGGTTCGCACGGAAGATGACGTAGGCGCGGATGGCTGCAGCGTCATCTCGGGTGAGTTCTTTGTCGAACGAGACCATGCCAAATTGCTTTAACATGCCCCGCAGCACAACCTCGAACCACTGATCATTTTCGAGAGTGGCGGAATAACGTAGATCGGGGAGCACTCCTCCGCTCACGGCCACATCTCCGTGGCAAGACGAGCAGTACCGCTGGTAGAGCGACTCGCCCTTCTGCACGGTCATGGAGTCAGCCGTCGAGCGCGGTGGCTTCAACCGTGGCTGTGAAAACTCCGGCAGCGGAGGCAAATTCACCTTGCCGCCTAGCTTGAAGGCGAGCACTCGGCCGATATTCTGCGACCTCCCCGATTTCAAGGCGATCTCCCCAGTAGCGAGAGGAAAAACGCCGCCCCATCCAACCACCACCGCGACGTATTGCTCTCCGTTGACGGTGTAGGAGATGGGAGCGGCAACCACTCCGCTTTGCGTTTCGGCTGACCAACGTTTTTCACCCGTATCGGCGCGATACGCTTCGAGGTTTCCCTGCGCCGTACCTTCGAACACAAGATTCCCTGCGGTCGAAAGCACTCCACCATTTACGGGGCTGGTCCGTTCCACACGCCAGATTTCCTTTTGCTGCGCGGGATCCCAGGCGGACAGATGGCCCTTGATGCTGTCGAGAATGCTCTTCTTCACGTCCGGCTTCTGCGGCATGCCAGCGGCAACGAAGTCGATGCCCGTGTTGAACGCCAGTGCTTTCTGTTGGAACTGCTCGTCGGACTTATAGAAGAAGCCTACATCCTGAACAGGAATATAAACCAACCCAGTCAGCGGACTGTAAGAGATGGAGTGCCAGCTGTGCCCTCCGAGTGGCCCCGGCGCGAGCGGGATTCCCTTCCTCGACTCTTCGTATCGCGCGCTGGCATCCTCGATCGGGCGGCCCGTTTTCAGATCGACCACGGAAGCCCAGGTGACAGCCGTGTACGGCTTCGCGGAAATCACCTCACCGCTAGCGCGATCCAGCACGTAAAAGAATCCGTTCTTCGGAGCGTGAAGAAGCACTTTTCGTGAAGACTCGCCAATCATAAGGTTGGCGAGAATGATGGGCTCCGCAGAATCGAAGTCCCACGCGTCACCGGGAGTCTCCTGGTAATGCCAGACGTATTCCCCGGTATCCGGTCTAAGCGCCACCACCGAGCATGTGAATAGATTGTCCCCGCCGTGCGGGCTCCGTACTCGCCGGTCCCACGGTGTTCCGTTGCCCACTCCGAAATAGAGCAGATCGAGTTCGGGGTCATAGACAATCGCGTCCCAAACTGTCCCGCCACCGCCGAATTTCCACCACTCTCCGGTCCAGGTCTTCGCTGCCTTTGTGAGAATGGGGCTTTCGAAAGGCTTCGATGGATCGCCCGGCACCGTGTAGAAGCGCCACGCCAGTTTGCCGGTGCCCGAATCATAGGCTGAGATGTAACCTCGCACGCCCATTTCCGCGCCGCCGTTGCCGATGATTACTTTGCCCTTCACCACGCGCGGCGCGCCCGTGATCGTGTAACGGAAATTGCGGTCGATCGTGAGTGTTTCCCAGATGGGCTTTCCGGTGGCAGCATCGAGCGCCACAAGCCGACCGTCCAACGTTCCTACGAAGACTTTCCCGCGCCAGACCGCCACGCCGCGATTGACGACATCGCAGCACGCGTTCACAGCCCACTCCGGCGGAACTTTCGGATCGTAGGACCAGAGCCTCTCACCCGTCGCCGCCTTCACCGCAAAGACCTTGCTCCAGGCTGTCGTGAAAAACATCACTCCATCAACGACGATGGGAGTCGCCTCCTGGCCGCGCCGCGTGTCCAGATCCACAGTCCACGCCAGACCGAGTTGCCCAATGTTCCGATCGTCAATCTGCTTCAGCGGACTAAACCGCTGTTCGCTGTAGGTCCGCCCGTGGCTCATCCAGTTTCCAGGCTCCTGATCCGCATGGAGAAGCCGGGATTCCCCTACATCGGCAGCGAGAGCTGCTCCCTCCAATCTTGCTTGGCTCCCCGATTTCGAGTGACATCCGGCGCCGCCCAGAAGAACAAGAGTCATCGCAATGATAGGAATCGTTCTGCAGTTCATGAAATCTCCTTGTCGCACAGGCCGGCCGGAAGACCGCTTCCCCGGAAGCGCACACATCTTCTGCGATTCAGGGATTGGAGGCAAGGCGCCCTCAATTGCGCGATACGGCGACACCTCTGCGACCAGCTTCCATTTGCGGCTTGCTCCGCCGGAAAGTCTGTAATAGGTTTGGAGTTGCCTCGCCGCGCAGACGCAGTGAAAGCTATGGACGAACTCAGCACACTGAATCGCCGCGAACTCCTCAAAACCACTACCGGAATGCTGACGGGTCTCGTAGTCGCAGGAAGTCCGCTGGCTCTGCTCGCGCGGGGACCTGTATGGGCCGTTGATCTGAAGGCCCTCACTAGCTCCGAAGGGACCACGCTCATGGCGGTGGCGCGGACGATCAGCCCACATGACAAACTGGATGATGCTGCATATGCATTGGTAATCCAAGCCATCGATGGCGATGCGAGCAAAGAGGAGAATACTCGCAAGTTGATTAAGGATGGAATCGCGAGCCTCGGACCGGGCTTCGCAGCAAGCACTGAGAATGACCGCGTCGAAGCGCTAAGAAAGATTGAGTCATCCGCATTCTTTCAATTCCTTCGCCAGAAGACCGTGCAGGTTCTATACGCCACGCCGATGGCCTATGCTTACTTCGGTTATGAAGGTGAAGCGTTCTCAAAAGGTGGCTATCTGCTGCGCGGATTCAATGATCTGCGCTGGTTGCCAGAGGTGCCATGGGAAGACAGCGGCCCGATGCCCGTTAGCGCTCAACTCGCGGAGAACTAGAACATGGCTCACATGGAGTTTAAGGATGCCAGTGCGGTTGTAATCATTGGGTCCGGCGCCGGAGGTGGCACGCTGGCGCACGAGCTGACTGGCCGTGGCATCAAGGTGGTTCTGCTCGAAGCCGGCAAGCGCCAATCACTCGAATCCTTTTCACAAGTCCCTGGAGAGGCCTTCGGTCAACTGACCTGGCTGGATACGCGCACGCAGAGCGGCGACTGGGGCGTCGCGCGCGATTTCCCTTCTCTGCCAGTCTGGCACTGCAAGACCGTGGGAGGCACCACGGTTCATTGGACGGCCTCCTGCCCCCGGCTTCAGCCGTGGGAGCTGCGCGCAAAATCTACTTATGGCAATCCCGCCGGCACTTCGCTCGTTGACTGGCCTATCTCCTACGAGGAACTCGAAAAATACTACATGCTCGCGGAACGCCGGCTCGGGGTCACGCGCCGCAATGGCGTCCCCGGCTTGCCGGCTTCGAACAATTTTAAAGTCATGTACGCGGGAGCGAAGAAGCTTGGCTACAAACAGGTTCATACCGGCCACATGGCCATCAATCCGCGGCCCTTTGATGGCCGAGGCTTCTGTATCCAGCAAGGATTCTGCATTCAAGGCTGCAAGATGGGGGCGAAGTGGAGCACGCTCTACACGGAGATCCCGCGTGCCGAGGCTACCGGCAATCTCGATCTGCGGATCGAATCCACAGCCACGCGAATCGAGCATGGGGCCGATGGACGCGTCAATGCCGTGGTCTATCGCGACAGTAAGGGCCGCGAGCAAAGACAGAGCGCTCGCCTAATCTGCGTGGCAGGCAATGCCATCGAAACCGCGCGACTGCTGCTGCTCTCGTCGTCCTCAAAATTTCCGCAAGGTCTGGGCAATTCGAATGACCAGGTGGGACGGAACTACTGTCACCATATCACCGGCTTTGTCTGGGGAATCTTTGATAAGCCCGTTTATTCCTGGCGCGGAGCCACGCTTGCCGGCGTCATCGAAGACGAAGTGCTGAACGATCCGCGGCGCGGCTTCGTGGGCGGGTACCGCATCGAGCTGCTGGCCGTCGATCTGCCAACATTTGCCTCCATCGGCTTGCCGAATGGATGGGGCCGCGACTTCGCCTCCATCATCGAGAACTACCGGAACATCGCCGGCATGTTCATCAATGGCGAGGATATGCCGAGTTCCGAAAACCGAATCACGCTAAACCCCAAGGTCAAGGACGCATACGGCCTTCCGGCCGCAAATGTCCACGTGGACGAGCATGCCAATGATCAAGCAATGCGCAAACACGCCCAGGGACAAATGTCCAAGATGTACGAGGCCATTGGCGCGAAGCGCGTGGCCCCGGGTCCAACTCCTCCCGCGACGCACAACATGTGCACGGCACGCATGAGCACCGATCCTCGCGAAGGCGTGACAAATGCCTGGGGCCAGACACATGACATCAAGAATCTCTTCATCTCCGACGGCAGCGCCTTGAGCACTCCCGGGGCCGCGAATCCTACCTTGACCATCGTGGCTCTTGCGCTTCGTCAGGCGGAGTACATCAGCGAGCAGATGAAAGCGCGCAGCATTTAAGGCACATCACGAAAAATCTCTGGATAAATTGTAAAGGGTCACCTGCACTTTATTCTCAAAGTTGATAACATTGGGGAACATTATTTCTTCCACTTCGAAATCAAAGTGCGCTGAGATTCTCGCGCCCACTCATCCGAACGGCGCGCCGGTTTTCCTCAAGCTTTCAAACCGAATAACTTGAGCGCATTTTCTTTCAGGATTAGGGGCCGCACTTCGTCCCGGATGGCGATCTTCTCGAAGTCCGCCAGCCAACGGTCCGGCGTAATCAAGGGATAGTCGGAACCGAAGAGAACCTTGCTCTTCAATAGAGTGTTTGCGTACTGAATGAGTGTCGGAGAGAAATACTTTGGCGACCAACCGGAGAGGTCGATGTAAACGTTCGGCTTGTGAAGACAAATCGAAATTGCCTCGTCCTGCCAAGGAAACGAAGGGTGGGCCATGATGATGGGCATATTAGGAAAGTCCACGGCCACGTCGTCGATAGGCATGGGGTGCCCGTACTTCAGGCGTACGCCGCCTCCCCCCGGCATCCCCGTGCCGAGGCCACTATGCCCCGTGTGGAAGATTACCGGCAGCCGCGCCTCAGCAAAGATTTCGTACAGAGGGTAAGCGAGCAAATCATTTGGGATAAATTTTTGGACCGGCGGGTGCAGTTTCAACCCTCGTACTTTCCCTACGGAAACCAGGCGTTTCGCTTCCTGCACACCCTCTGCCCCCCGGTTTGGGTCGATGCTTGCAAACGGAATCGCGACATCGGAATTCTGCTCGGCGAACTGCACCACTTCGTCGTTCGAGACGCGCGTCCTTCCCGTGAGCCGCTCGTCCACCGCAAAAATTACAAAAGCAATCTTTCTAGAGCGGTAGTACTCGGCAAGTGCGTTAGCGTCGCGCGCGGCACCACTTTCGCCAAAATACTTCTTCGCTGCAGCGTCGGTAGCAGTGCGATCATCTGTGGATTCCAGGTGGACGTGCACGTCAACGGCCGCGAGTGATTCAACGTCAATCCGCGAAAAGGAATTCATCCAGGCACCCTCGTGAGTGTGAGAACGTGGGCGGGAATCGGTTCGCGATAGAGATCTTCGACGAGTCCGGCCCGATTTCCCAACACCGCTTTTTGATTGATGGAACCCTTGTCCGTAATTTCCTGCACTTCCATCGAAGGCGGCCTGTCCAGCAGGATCGCCCGTTCAATGCGAGTCGAGCTCCCCGTACTGGCTGAAGCGAAAGAATCGAGTCGCTCTTGAAACGCTCTGCGAACTTCGGGGTGCGCAAGGATTTCAGCCGCCGGAGCGTTCGGCAATAATTTCGGACAGAGTTTCCGGCACACTCCCAAAGCCGGAAAGAACAACGCCGTCGTAAATTCACGGTCGGGTCCCGCGATGACGACATCCTGGACAAGACTCCCAAAATGAGCGACAAGGCGCATTCGCAAGAGGCCGACCCTCACCCAAGTTCCGCTCGACATCTTGAAATCCTCGTTCAATCGGCCGTCGAACACAAACCCCTTCAAAGGATTCTGCGGATCCACAAACTTGACCGCGTCGCCGAGCCGGTAGTAGTTCTCTTCATCAAACGCGGCTGCCGTTAATTCCGGGCGGCGCCAAAAGCCGGGAGTGATAGATGGTCCACGTAGTCGAGCTTCGATCTTTTCTTCCACGGGGACCAGCTTTAACTCGACACCGGGGACCGGCAATCCCAGGCACCCCGACGAAGCACCTTCAACTCCAGTGGATAGCGCATATGGAGCGCTTTCCGTGGCGCCTAGCCCGGTGACGACGAGAATCTCCTCACCACAGGTTTCGAACGCGAGATCCTGGAGTTCGTCCCAGATGTGCTGGCTGAGTCCTGCAGCGGCGAAAAACAGGCAATTCAAACGGCTAAAAAAAGTCTTGCGCAGTCCGGAGTCGGTTCGCAGATGCCGGGCCAACATCTCATAGGCCTTCGGCACATTGAAATATGCTGTTGGCGCGATCTCACGCAGGTTGCGTACCGTCTCGCCAAACAATTCGGGCGTAGGTTTGCCCGCGTCAATGTACAGGGAGCCGCCATTATGCAGCGCAATCCCAAAATTGTGGCTTCCCCCAAAAGTGTGATTCCAGGGCAGCCAGTCGCACAGCACTGGCGGCTCGTCTGCGAGGAACTGCAACATTTGCCGGAGCATCTGTTGGTTTGAGCACAGCATGCGGTGCGTGGTTATCACACCCTTGGGCAGGCCAGTCGAACCGGAGGTGTACAGAATTTTCGCGATGGAGTCTTGCCCGATCCGCCGGTTTGCTTCGTCCACTGCCGGAGATGGCTCGGAGTTTTCCAATTCCTCCAGGGAGATGGAACGCATGCGCTCCGGACGAGAGCTGTGATAAACGATTTCCGTGTCGCCCTGCGTGACTGCCTTCAGCGCGGGTGTGAACCGCGCGCCTTCGTCCGCGAACACCATTGCCGGACCGAAGTTCCGCCACACATAGGAGAGCGCCGTAAACCCCTTGACGGCCAACGAATACGCTGGAGCAATGGGTGTGTACGGAATGCCCGCATACATTGCCGCCAGCGACAGCAGTCCATGCTCGATACTATTTCCCGAAAGAATCATCAATGGCCTGCTGGCCGAAAGACCGCGATCGAGCAGCCCACGGGCCAGCCTGCGCACACGCACCAGGGTCTCGGCGTATGTCACGGTGTGCCACTCGCCGTCCGGCGCGCGCTGCGCCAGAAAGATTCGACTGGGCGCCTCGGTCGCCCAAAATTCCAGGCGATCGGTGACGCGCGCAGAATACTCACCGAGCGGCTGCGGCGAGCGCACGTAGATCACGCCGTTCTCACGGCGATCCACGATCGCCTCCAGCGAGGCAACGCGGACGGCGCGTACAGGTCTTTTAGTCAGCGATGGCATGCGTTACTACATCGCTCCTATATGTTGCGCTCGGCATCATACTCCCGGAAACTCTTGCTTTCCGCAGCGAGACGTCGCGGCAGCGTTATAATCTGCTCCGGCTTGTACTTCTTCATCGGCATACCAGCTTCCCTCCAGAGTGAATTCTCTCTCACTCCCGCTGGTACAAAAACCCCCGGTCACGTCACTATTCGGCACCGAGAAACGCGTAACGCAGCAGGAAGAGGACGCTGAGGACCCAAATGAGCGGACTGATTTCGCGATGTCTGCCCGTGCCGATCTTGATGAAGGTGAACGAGAGCAGGCCGAGACTCAACCCGGTGGCGATGCTAAACGTAAGCGGCGTAGCCACGAGCGTGAGAAACGCCGGGAAGGCATCGGTGAAGTCACCCCAACGCACCCGCGCGACCGCCCCGCACATCAAGGCACCCACGAGAATGAGCGCCGGCGCCGTGGCATACGATGGAATGGCGGTGACCAGCGGCGCGCAGAACATTGCCGCGAGAAACATCGCCGCGATGACCACATTCCCGAGCCCCGTGCGTGCGCCTGCGGCAACGCCCGCGGCACTCTCGATGTAACTGGTGACCGTGGACGTGCCCGTTAGCGCGCCGAACATGGTGCCGAATGCGTCCGCAAGCAACGCCCGGCTGGCGCGCGGAAGTTTGCCGTCGCGCAGAAAGCCGCCCTGCTCGCAAACGCCGACGAGCGTCCCGACGTTGTCGAACAGATCGACAAAGAAAAACACGAAGATGAGATCGCCGAGACCAATCTTGGCGGCGGCGCGGAAATCGAGCTTGAGCAACGTGCCCGATGGATGAGGCAGCGAGAAAAGATGCGCGGGCCAGTGGCTGAGACCCAGAGGAATGCCGGCCAGCGCGATGGCGACAATTCCGAGCAGAATGGCGCTGCCGATGCGCCGCGCCATGAGTATGGCGATGAGCAGAAGTCCCGCGGCAGCGAGAAGCACTTGTGGGTCGGAAGCTTTGCCGAGACCAACGAAGGTCGCAGGATTCGCGACGATAATCTTGGCATTACGCAAGCCGATGAACGCGATGAAGAAGCCAATACCCGCGGCGGTGCCATGTTTCAGGCAATCGGGAATGCCGTTCACGATTTGCTCGCGAATGTTGGTGAGCGTGAGGAGCAGGAAGAGCAAGCCAGAGAGAAAGACGACACCAAGGGCGGTCTGCCAAGGCACGCCGCGGCCGATCACGATCGAGTACGTGAAGTACGCGTTGAGCGACATGCCGGGAGCGAGAGCGATCGGATAGTTCGCCCACAGTCCCATGATGAGGGTCGCGATCGCAGCGGAGATGCAGGTGGCAAAGAGGACGCCTTCGACTGGCATCCCAGCCTCGGAGAGAATCCGCGGGTTGACGACCACGACGTATGCCATCGTCATGAACGTGGTAAGTCCGCCGAGCAACTCGCGGCGCACCGTCGTGTCGTTTTCCTCGAGATGGAAGATGCGCTCAAGCAAGCGGCGTTCCCCTGAAAAAACGAGCGCCACTATAGGCCCTGAGAGCGGCGGCGTCAATGCTGCTTCCCGTGACGGCCAGAGCCCGTACCCACGGCGCCTTGGGATTCCCGGTGTAGATATGCTCGTGGACGAGAAGGGCATCGCTTCCCAACAACACGGGCTGCAACAAGAACGCTGCGACC
This sequence comes from Candidatus Acidiferrales bacterium, assembly GCA_044447665.1. Classification (GTDB taxonomy): domain Bacteria; phylum Acidobacteriota; class Terriglobia; order Acidiferrales; family UBA7541; genus Acidiferrum. The sequence continues at coordinate 48,710 of JBIOGB010000006.1, forward strand.
GCGGCGCAAAGGCCAGCAAACTGCCTAAATGCATTCGTCATTTCTCTCCTGTGAGTCTTTGCCAAGCAAACCTTAGGATTTTGCTCTTACCCGTGAAAGTATTCATCAATGAACGGAAATCCTCGATTCCTAAATCTGTTTCGTTCGAGCCGGAAGACGAATCGTCAATGGCGTCTGTGTCCCCTTGCGCCGTCCCTGTGCGGCCTGTATCGTAGGCCGCGATTATTCCATCCCAACTTGGCCGAAGGAAGGGTCCCTTTTATATGGAACAAGCCGCACAGGTCCAGACTCAAACGGCGGGCTACGGTTTGCGGCGCGACGTGCTCTCGCCGATGGAGACGCTGGCGCAGTCGGTCTCCACGATGGCGCCAACCACCACGCCGGTCGCCACCATTCCGCTGGTCTGCGCGCTGGCTGGGAATGGCACCTGGCTCGCGTATGTGCTGGCTACTGGGGCGGTGCTGCTGGTTGCGCTGTGTATCGGGCGGTTTGCGCGCTATTCGGCGTCGCCGGGCTCGCTCTACACCTATGCCGCAATGATCCTGCCGCCATGGCTTGGGGCCACCGCCGCTTGGAGCCTGGTCCTCGCGTATGTGGCCACAGGATCAAGCGTCATCGGCGGCTTCTATCACTATGCGAATCTGCTGCTGCGCGATGCCTCGGGCCACCCAGGGTCCGCCGTCCTACTCTCACTGGGTGTCACAGGCGTTGCCATGTGGATCGCATGGCGCGACGTGAAAATTTCCGCGCGGCTGATGCTGTGGATCGAAGCAGTTTCGGTGATGCTGATCTTGACCGTGATCGTGCTGGTGCTGGCGAGGCACGGGACCCACTGGGACGGGGCGCAATTGCGTCTGCGGGGAATGACGGGCAGCGGCTTGCGGCTCGGGCTGGTGCTGTCACTTTTCAGCTTTGTGGGATTCGAGAGCGCCACCACGCTGGGAGCCGAGGCGCGCAACCCACTGAAGACGATTCCACGCGCGGTAATCCAGAGCGCGCTTCTCGCGGGCGCGGTGTTCACGGTTTGCGCCTACGCCGAAGTGCTCGGCTTTCGCACCGCCGGGCAAGACTTGGGAACCAGCCCGGCCCCCATGCACGTACTGGCCGGCGTGGGTGGCGTGCCGGCGCTGGGACTGCTGATCGATCTTGGCGCGCTAGTAAGCCTGTTCGCCGGGACGCTGGCGTGCATCACGGCGGCGGCGCGCGTACTGCTGCTGATGTCGCACAACGGCCTCGCGCACGGCGGGCTGCGCAGCACGCACGCGCGCAACGAAACGCCTCACCGGGCGATCCTTGTTACCGGCGCAGCCGCCGTGCTTCCCGTGGTCGTGCTGGCGGCACGCGGGGCCAGCGGGCTGGACGTATACGGTTGGCTGGGATCGCTGGCGACCTACGGCTTCATCGTGACCTACGCGCTGGTTTGCGTGGCGCTGCCGGGCTACTTGCGTCTTCACCATGCGTTTCGCCCCGGCGCGCAGCTCATCCCGTGGCTGGCCTGCACTGCCATGTTGCTGGCGCTTGCGGGCAACCTCTACCCGGTGCCGGAGGGACCGTACGGCAAGCTGCCTTACATTTATCTCGCGTACTTGGCCGCGGGCTTGCTGTGGTTTCTGATCAGCGGCCGGAACAGGAAAGCTGCCCTCGATGGATGAAAGTTAAGGCTGCCCCTCGGCCTCGGGCCGCGCTACCAGCAGCAGCACCAGGCCGGTGACGCTGAACATGCGGAAGGCGGCGTCTTGACCGTTCCAGGTTTTCGACTGCCACATCAGGAACCACTCGCCGCCGATGCTGAGGAAGGCGACGAGCCACATCAGGAGGCTGAGCGTGAGCGCCACGATGGCGACGCGCTTGGCCAGATGAAATTCCGATGCAGTTGCACGCAAGGCGCGCGCCAGCCGCAGCCCGCCCCACCAGCAGAGAAGCATCGTCACGGTTTCCCATGCGATGATCGAGAGATAGAAAGCCGTGTGCCACGCCGGCTGGTTCAGAGCACGCCACATGCCATGGTTGCCGGGGAAGGTGGAGTCCATCATGAGAACGTGGCGGACGAACTGGTAATTGGAGTTGTAGTCGGTGAGGTTGTTGAGGACGACGAAGGAGTAGAAGAGGGCGACGGCGAAGACGAGGGAGAGCTTGGCAGCGCGGAGGGTCATCGTTCCTCCAGCGCGGAGAAAGTTTGGAAGTACTCGCGGAGGGCGCTGAGGGTGGCTTCGTCGTAGGTTGGATTCGCAGGCATTTGCGCGTGGGGATTTTTCGTTTTGGGGTTGCGGATGTAGGCGGTGAAGGATTCGGACTGTGTGGTGGCCAAGATGGAGAGCGCCAGCCAGGGTAGGCCGGCTTTTTCTCCGCCTTCGCGGTCCATGTTGTGGCAGCGGAAACAATTTTGCCGGGCGATGTGGTAGCCGGCTTGCACGGCGGGGTTGGAGGCGCGAGGTCCGCGGGGCGCGATGGCGCCGAAGACTGTTTTTTCATCGCGAAATTCAAGACGAACGACGCCCCAGGGGATCTGTGGTTCGTCGGTGTGGGAGAGGATTTTGAAGCTAGGCGTGAACTTGGGATGGGAAATGAGGTACGGGCCCATGTCGAGGCCGTGGCCTTCGGAATCTTTGGGCCAGCCGGAGGGAGGCTGGCCATCGATTATGAGGGCGAGCAGGGGGTGATGCGCAGCGACGTAGGTACGGGGATAATTGGCGCGGTATTTATCGTTACAGAGGGCAGCGACGAGGTCAGATGCGGGGGCCGCGCCGACGTGGTTGGTAAGTTCTTCGAGGGAGACGCCGGTGATTTGCGTGGGCGCGGTGAAATTGGCGTCATCGGAAACAGTGTAAGTCACTTGGGGCAGAGCGAGGAGATCGTCGCGGGTGATGTAGCGTGTTGAGCCCGGAGGTAGGCCGGCGAGATCACCGCCGAGTTCGAGGTCGAGGGGGGATTGACGGGTGGAATGTAGAGTGGCGCGGGATTGAGCTTGCGCGCGCGAGTTTGCGACGACATTCAGGGCGAGGCATGCGGAAAATGTGAAAGCGATGGCGGTCAGCAGGGCCGGGGAGAGCGGACGCATGGCACATGCTAACTCACGCGCGTGCGGGTGCGAGAAGAAAATTGAGGTGCGTCTGTGCTAGAGTGGCGCGACTTTTTCGCAGCGGAGGCGGAAAAGACCCATGGCGGCGGGAACGGAAGCGCGGTTGGAGGGCTGGCGGCTCGTTGCCGCGCATGTATTTTTATTTCCACAGGCAGTGCTTTCCTAGCGTCTTGCTTCTGCGTTGAGCCGTGCTACGATACGGGCCACGAATTCTAATTTTGCCGCGAACCAATAGAAAAAATCGCTGTGTGGGAACCAAAGAATTCGTGTCGATTCCATCGGGAATCGGAGTAATTTCCTTTCATTATTTTTAGGGTTTAACAGGCCATGCAAAGCGGTCGAGCCAAGTCGGGTGACAAGACAGTTGTTTTGGCCGGTCCGGGATGATTGGGCCGGGTGTATCTCGAAGGATCACAGGAGGTCCTCACCGAATGTGTAAGAGAATCAGTGTTTCCTTTTTCTGCCTCGCGTCCATCCTCTTCCTACTATTTGCCTCCTCCCGTCTGGCGAAAGCGCAGCAGACCCTTGGTGGAATCACCGGCACGGTGACGGACAGCTCGGGCGGCGTGCTGCCCGGCACGACGGTAACAATCGTGGGCGATCAGACGAAACTGACGCGCACGCAAAAAGCCAATGAAAACGGCGCATACGATTTCAGGAACTTGCCGATCGGCACGTACACACTGACGTTCACGCACGACGGGTTTCAGACGCTGAAGATACCGTCGATCACCATACAAGCGGACCGCACCGTGACACTGAATTCCACGCTGAAAATCGGCGAGGTTGGCTCCACGGTGACCGTCCAAGCTACTCCCCTGATGAACGCGGAGGACACCACTAACGGCTACATTCTGGAGAAGGATCAGATCGAGTCGGTGCCGCTGCCAACGGGCAGCTTCACGGGCCTGGCCATTCTGTCGCCCGGAGTGAATGCGGAACTTTCCGGCGGGTCGGGCGTCAACAACGGGTTGGGCAACCAGCCCATCTGGGCGAACGGCCAGCGCGACACCAGCAACACGTTTCAGCTGAACGGCGTGGACGCCAGCAACCTGTTCAATGGCAAGAGCACCAGCTCGGTGGCTTCGGCCCGCGTGGTGAACAACACGGGTCTCGGCGGCGCGGCGAGCCTTTCGAGCACGACGGCGGAACCTATTCAGAGCACAGCGTCACCTTATCTGGCGATCGGTCAAGCCCTGCCGACGCCCGCTCCGGAGACCATCGAGGAATTTCGCGTCAACACCTCGATGTACGACGCGCAGCAGGGTTCCACCAGCGGCGCGCACGTGGACATGAGCACGGCTTCGGGAACTAACGACCTTCACGGCAGCGCCTACCTTCATCGGGGAACCGACGCGATGAACGCGGCTCCCTTTTTCTACAATGCGGACCCGAACATCCCTGCCAACGAAAAAGTGCCTAAGCAGCACCGCTATACCGCCGGCGGTACTCTGGGCGGGCCCATCATCAAGAACAAACTCTTCGGCTTCCTCAGCTACCAACATGTCCACAATTCCGACCAGGAGATCGGCAGCTCGCGACTCGCGGTACCGCCCGGACTTACGAACGACCGCAGCCCCGCGGCGTTGGCGGCTCTTGTTAACGGCAACTTTCCTGCTTCCCTTCCCGTGAACCCTGTTGTTGGCACGGCGTCGGGCGATATCAGTCCCATGGCTTTCGGCCTGCTGAACTATAAACTTCCCAACGGCCAGTACCTGATTCCGTCTGCTGGGACTTTCACACCGACGATCAACTTTCCGGAAAACACGTTCACGACTGGCACGGCGTATTTCCTGGCCGATCAGGCGGTTTCCAATCTGGACTGGATCGTGAATCCGAAAGACACCTTGGCGCTGAAATACTACTACCAGCACGACCCGAGTATCGCCCCCTATGCCTACTCCGGCTCTCCAGGTTTCAATCAGCACTTGGATGCCGGCAGCCAGGTGGTTTCGATTACCAATACGCAGTCGCTAAAGCCCAACCTGAGTGTCGTTGAGGTTTTTGGCTTTATTCGAGAAAAGGTCTACAGCACGATCGGGCAGCCTTTTACGCCTCAGCAGTTCAGCACCTACGTGCAGCAGCTCACGGGCTTACCGGCGTCCGCGGCGACCATGAACACGTTCGGCTCTACTTTTTTCCCCGGCATCTCGATTGTCGACGATTATGGGAACTCCGCGCCTTACAACGTGAATTTTGTCCCCAACGCAGGCTCGAACATCGGTAGCGGCTCCAATTCCCAGAGCGCCTTTACCGGCGTGTTCCAAAACCGCTTCATGCCCTCCGCGAACGCCATCTGGACCCTGGGCAGGCACACACTGACGTTCGGCGGCAGCTTCTCTTACACTCAGCTGAATACTCGGGATCAGAGGACAAACAAAGGGGTAATTGCATTCGCCGATTTCTCGCAGTTTCTGCAAGGCCTGGAGACCTCGTACAGCACCAACGGATTCGTTACCAGCACCTTTCTCCAGGGCGACGCCAACCGCTACTATCGCGCTAAAGATACGGGCGCGTATCTCCAGGACAAGTTCCAGATTCGATCCAACCTCAGCCTGACGGCGGGATTGCGCTTCGACGACCATGGGGGGCTCACGGAAAAGAACGGCCGGTTCTATAATTTCGATCCGTCGCGGTACAACTACGACGCGGCTACCGACACCATCATCTCCAACGGCTTCATCATTGCCGGCAACAATAAGGTGTTTCCCACCAAGGGCGTCAGCAATTCCACCCTCACCGGCAGGCAATGGGGCCTCGGACCTCGCTTGGGATTGGCGTGGAGCCCCAAGAAGTTCAACAACAAGATCGTGGTCCGCGCGGGCTGGGGCATGTACTACGATCGCGGCGAACTATTCACCTACCTTTCTCCAGGTGTCGCCTTCGGCGTGATCCCCGGCGGACCCTTCGGCGTCAACCAGGCTCCGCCATTCGTGAATGCGCAGGTTTGCAGCGCTATCGGGAGTTTTTACGAGGGATTCATTCCTACGTGTGATCCCACGTCCCCGACGGGCGGCTCGTTCAATAATCCCTGGGGAGCGACGCTCGGGCCTCCTCCGACCGGTGATCCGTCCAAGATTAACTTGCCAAACGCAGCGGCCATCGCGGGTGGAGCGCCGCTATTCGCTTTTGCGAATTACAATCGCGCCAACAAACTGCCCTACACCCTCAACCAGATCCTTGACATCCAATGGCAGCCACGGAATGACCTGTCGATCGAAGTCGGCTACGTCGGGAACCTGGGACGCCACGGTGTGATACCCATACCCTTCAACCAGGCGCAGATCGCCACCCCATCGCATCCCATCCACGGGCAGAACTACACCTATGGTTACAACATACTCGCGCCACAGGGCTGCAATCCAACTACGAATTTGGCCGCATGTACGGTGTATACGCCAACGTGCAACCTAAGCGGAGCGTCCGGGTCCACTTTTGGTTGCGGATTCATGGGCCTTCCGGACAAGACACCTATGATCGCGACCGCCGAAGGCGGGAACGTGGACCTCCGTGTTCCCTACATAGGCTATTCGTCGGAGTCCGAGTCCTACACTGCGGCCGGCATCTCCGCCTACAACGCGCTGCAGACGCACATCGAAAAACGACTGAGCCATGGGCTGCAAGTGGGTTTTTCTTATACCTACTCCCACGCTACCGATGAGCAAAGCGGCCTAGGTCTCTTCTACAATGGAAACAACCCACTGAACCTTCGCAGCGGTTACGGATTATCTGATTTCGACCGCAAGCACGTCATCAACTTCACGTACCTCTACCAATTGCCCAAATTCTTTGAGGTGTCATCGTTTAGGGGCAAGCTGGCCAATGGCTGGGCCATCCAGGGTCTGGCCATCATCCAAAGCGGCCAGCCGTATAGCATCGTCGACTACTCAGGGGCGGTCGGGAGCATCTTCTATGGCACTTCGGACGGCATCACCAACCCCGTTGTTCCGCTGGGTAGCTGCACGCCGTCGAAGGCGCTTACCGGCACCAGCGGCGCCACGGCGGGAGCACCCGCGCTCAACGCCGCGTGTTTTACGCTGCCGTTGCTCAACCCGGGTGGCTTGGGTGGCGCCATCGCTCCCGGCGACACGTATGAGACCAACTTCGCCACGGGACAGCGCAACATCTTCCGGCAACCTTGGCAACGGCGTGCGGACGTCTCGATTGTCAAGGCGACGCGGTTGACGGAGCGGTTTTCGGCGAAGTTCAGCTTCGACGTCTTCAACGTGACCAACACCGCCAGCTTCGACATCCCTGTCGATAACGTGTCACAAAACCTGTTTTTCAATGATTTTCCCGTTTACGGATCGACGCTTTACTCCTCGCCTACGGCGAGTGGCCTGGGCATCGTGAATAAGACCATCGGCAGCCCACGGCAGATACAGATGACGCTGCGGCTACTTTTCTAAGCCCTTCGGATTGGACGCCTATTGTCCTTCAGACTTGCGGACCTTGGCGTAACCCGGCTTGATTGCGGAGTAGATGAGATCGCAACGCTGGTCATAGGGCAGGAAGGCGCTCTTCATCGCGTTGATAGTGATCTTTTCGAAGTCATCCAGGGACAGACCAAAGGTATCCCCAGCAGCCTCGAATTCTTTGGTCATGGTCGTGTCGCTCATCAACCGGTTGTCGGTGTTTAGGGTGACGCGAAATTTCTCCTGATAAAAAATCTTAAAGGGATGCTCGGACAGGCTTCGTGCGGCCCCCGTATGAACGTTGCTGAGCAGACAAATCTCCAACGGAATCCTTTTGTCGAGAACGTATTGCGCGATGTCGCCCAATTTCACTGCCTTGCCGTCCGCGACGGCAATGTCATCGATTAATCGTGTCCCGTGTCCGATCCGGTGTGCTCCGCAGTATTGAATGGCCTGCCAAATCGATTCCTTTCCAAACCCCTCGCCAGCGTGAATCGTGATGTTGAAATTCTGTCGCTGAATATAGTGGAAAGCTTCCACGTGCTTTTTGGGAGGATAACCGCCCTCCTCACCCGCCAGATCGAATCCCACAACTCCCCGCTCGCGAAAGTCAACCGCGAGTTCGGCCATTTCGAGCGACACGTCCATATTGCGCATCGCGCAGATGATTAACCGCGAGGAAATTCCAAAGTCCTGTCGGCCCCGCTCCAAGCCCTTCAGCACGGCGGAGACCACTTGCTGGTGGCTTAATCCCTTCCGAGTATGAAATATCGGCGCAAAGCGAGTCTCAAAATAGACCACGCCGTCCCGGCTTAGGTCTTCCGCTTGTTCATAAGCCACTTGTTCGAGCGCCTCTTCGGTTTGCATCACAGCGATCGTGTGTGCAAAGCCTTCCAGGTACTTTGGCAGACTTCCCTGGTTCGCCCCTTGGTGGAACCAGCGCGCCAAATCTTCCGGATCTTCGGTGGGAAGTTGGCCGTATTTTGCGCTTCTTGCCAACTCAATTACCGTTTTCGGCCTGAGCACGCCGTCCAGGTGTTCATGCAACAAGACTTTGGGGAGATTCTTCAATACTCCGCGAGCCAGCTTCATGGCGGCCTCCGGTTTCCTCGTTCGCCGCGATCACCGCCGCAGGATAAAACACTGTCAACCCATGGACGGCTGGTCGTGCAGCGATCTCGCTCCCGAATTTACGTTTTGGCGAGAATAGCAGCTTGCGTTCCACTGTGCTTGGAAAAACGACTGCGACTCCTTTCGAATAAGTCCGCGCTGAATTCTCCTCCAAGATTGGCAACAAAATTAGTGTTTTGGAAAATACGGAAAATGAGATAGCGGCGTAACTTCTTTAGAATCTGGAGCGGGCGATGGGAATCGAACCCACGTCCGAAGCTTGGGAAGCTTCTATACTGCCATTGTACGACGCCCGCCCTGCACTCTAAACTAGCAAAACACGGATAGGCTCGCAAGCGCTCGCCAGATGTGTCTTGCAAAGCCGGCATTATAGAACGCGTGGAGCAAGATTCGAGGACGGAAGCGCGCTTGATCCCTTTATCCAATCGAGGCCGCGATGAACAATGTGAAGGAAAAACCGGAGGAGCAGCTTTGCCAGGGGGTGTCGCATCTGGATGAGCCCTGCGACGCACCGGCCCAGCGCCGTTGCCAGCGTTGCGGCCTGTGGTTTTGCCGGGCTCACTTTCCTGACCCTGATTGGCATTCCTGCGCGCCCGATCAGGGTACGGGGTGATTCCTGCACTCTCCCATCCATCAGCGGGCGTTGGCAATTGTGCAGCGTCACTTGCGCTCTGTCTTGACTCTCTTCCGCCCGTCCGTTAGCGTCGAAGTTGACGGAGAACGCTGTGTCCAATCCCATTATCACCCTCACGACCGACTACGGCACGAACGACCACCTGGTTGGCACGCTGAAGGGAGTCATCCTCAAGATCAATCCCGATGCGACCATCGTGGACATCACGCATCAAATCACGCCGTACGATTTGCTTGACGGCGCGCTTGCCATCGGTGCGGCCTATGCTTATTTTCCTCCGCGAACGATTCACGTCGTGGTGGTGGATCCCGGTGTGGGCACCGAGCGTCGTCCCCTGCTGGTGTCCGGCGAGAATCAATACTTCATCGCGCCGGATAATGGGGTCCTCTCGCTCGTCTACGAACGCGAGCCAACTTTCATCGTCCGCCACGCCAACGCCGAGCATTATTACTTGCAGCCGTTGAGCAATACTTTCCACGGCCGCGATATCTTCGCTCCCGTCGCCGCATGGCTTTCGAAAGGCGCGCAAACCGCCAGCATGGGCGAAGAGGTCACCGACTTCAAACGATTCGCTATGCCCCGGCCAAAAGCCTCGGACGGCGTCAGCAAAGGGGTCGTCTTGCGCGTGGATGCCTTCGGCAACCTGGTCACCAATTTTCGCAGCGAGGACTTGCCCGGAACGGCTCTGCAAGATGGCGCTGTGAAATTTCAGGTCGGCAATCACGCGGTTACTCGACTCGTGCACACCTTCGCGCAAGGCGGTGATGGAGAACCGGTCGCCTATGTCGGCTCGAGCGGTTACATCGAAATCGCCGTCAACAAATCCAATGCGGCGCGCACGCTTGCCCTCGGCCGAGGTACGCCCGTTGTCCTCGCCCCGTAGGGATCTTCTGTTCTCCCCGCAGAGCTTTTGAATCGCCTCGGCTTAAGCTATCGAGTGAGTTCTGCTACAGCCATCTGCGAACGCGTGCGCGGGTCCAGCCAGTCACGCCACGCGTCCCCCAGCAGATTGAACGCCAGCACGGCGGTCATCACTGCCAGCGCGGGAAAGACGACCATGTGCGGCGCGTCGAACAGATGGCTGCGCGCATCGTTCAGCATGGAGCCCCAGCTGGGGATCGGGGCGAGCACGCCGAGCCCGAGAAAACTCAGTGTCGATTCCGCAAGGATCGCTCCCGCCATTCCGATCGTCGCCTGAATCAATATAGGCTGCAGAATATTTGGCAGCAGATGCCGCAAGAGGATGCGTCCATGCGAAGCACCTAAAGAACGCGCCGCAAGGATGAATTCCAGTTCCTTTACCTTCAACACCTGTGCCCGGGCCAAGCGCGCGTAACCCGCCCAGCCGGTAATCACCAGCGCAAGAATCACCTTGCCGACACCTGGCCCGAGAAATGCTGCAAACGCAATCGCAAGAAGAATCCCTGGAAACGACAGAAACGCGTTGATCAGCAGGATATTCACAAAGCGGTCGAACCATCCGCCCGCGTACCCCGCCAGCATCCCAATCGCGAGACCCGTCACGCCGCAGCCGCACACCACAGACACAGCCACTAAAAGCGAAACGCGCGAGCCGTAGAGCGTCCGCGATAATATGTCCCGCCCGAGTTCGTCAGTGCCCATCCAGTGCGCCCGCGAAGGCGCTTCCAGGCGCGCTGGCAGATTTTGCGCGGCGGGGTCAGCCGGCGAAATCCAGGAAGCAAGCGATGCACTCAGCAACAGTGCCATTGCCGCAGCGAATCCCACGCGCGCAAGGACGCTCTGTCGCAAGAATTGCCGAAGCGTCGCCGCAAGCATCATGACAGCCGCACCCGTGGATCAATGGCGGCGTACAAAACATCCGTCAACAAATTCACAATCACGTAAGACAACGCGATCACCAGGATGCAGCCCTGCAATAACGGGTAGTCACGCGCGGAAATTGCCTGCACTGTCAGCCGTCCGATGCCAGGCCATGAAAAAATCGTTTCCGTCACGATCGTCCCGGCCAGGAGCGTGCCGAACTGCAATCCCAGAATCGTGATGATTGGAATCAGCGCGTTTCGAAACGCGTGCCGGAAAAGCACCGCGCTCGTGGAAAGCCCCTTTGCTCTCGCGGTGCGCACGTAATCTGCCGAGAGTTCCTCCAGCATTGAGCCGCGCACCATGCGCGTGAGAATCGCCGCCAGCGCCGCTCCCAGCGTTGCCGCGGGGAGAAAATAACTGCTGGCGCCACCGCGCCCAGATACCGGCAGCAAACCCAACTCGATCGAAAACAACAGAATTAGCACCGGCCCGAGCGCGAAGTTCGGCACCGCCAGTCCGAGCAGCGTGAATATTCCCACCGCGCGATCCGTTGCGTGCCCCCGCCGGTGCGCCGCCAAGACTCCCGCGGGAATCGCAATCGTCGCGCAAACCAACAAAGCCAGAAACGCCAGCTGAAGCGTCGCTGGATAGCGTTCGAAAATAATCTGCCTCACCGGAGCCTGGAACTTGAAGGACTGCCCAAAATCTCCATGAACCAGTTGCCGCAGGTAACGCCCGTATTGCACGTGCAGAGGCAAATCGAGCCCCAGCGCGTGACGCAGTTGCACCAGCTCTCCGGGCGCTGCGCCCTCCCCGAGCATCTGTTCGACAGGATCGCCCGGGACGATGTGGATCATCAGAAAGACCAGCGTCAGCACCAGCCAGAGCGCCGGCAGCGTCAGCAAGAAACGTTGGAAAAGATGTCGCGCCATTCTCCGCTTCCGCCTAAGAATCCGCCGCCGCGGTTTTTGAGTCTTTTGCTCGATGCACCGCGTTCGATGTGGACTCCGGAGCTTTTCCCGCTTCCGGCAGGGGGTGCAGAAGCTGAATTTTTACTCTTGCCACACGCCGTCCATCCATCTCCACAACGCTAAACCGGTGATTGCCGTATTCAAAACTTTCGCCGCCACGCGGGATGAATCCCAGCTGATCCAGTACAAATCCTCCTACCGTCGCATATGCCGGATCTTCCGGTAGGGTAATGTGGTACTGCACATCCAGGTCGCGCACGTTCATGGCAGCGTCAAAAACCATCGCTCCGTCCGCCAGCGTGAGCGGGCGTTCCACAACATCAAATTCGTCGTGAATTTCTCCGACCATCTGTTCAAGAACGTCTTCCATGGTGACCAGCCCCAGAATGCTGCCGAATTCGTCCACCACCAGCGCCATGCCCGAGTGGTGAGAACGCAGCTCCTGCAGAAGTTCGCTCACGGGTTTCGTCTCCGGCACGATCAGCACCTCTCGCAGCACGCGGCGCAAATCGAAAGGAGGGGGGGTAAGATTCTCCTGCAGCCTTCTCTCGCGGTCGAGCAGTACCCATAGCATGTCTTTGATGTGTACGAATCCCAGGAAATGATCCTGCGTTCCACGATAAACGGGAATGCGGGATCGTTGCGTCGTCGCAAACGCACTCATCACTTCATCCAGCGTGGCTTCCACCGGCAGAGTGTGCATGTCCGGCCGCGGCACCATAATCTCGCGCACCTGGATTTGTCCCAGCTCGATCGCGCTTAGAATGAATTTTTCTTCGCCGGGCGCCAGCAGCCCGCGCTCCCGCGCCTGCTGAATCTGGATTTGCAGCTCCTCCGTCGAATGCGCCACGCCGTGGCCATGAGGTTCCACAACACCCAGCGCTTTCACGATCGCGCCGGAGACTCCGTCCAAAAGATCGATCGCCCAGCGAAACGTATTTAAGTACCAATGAAACGGCCTGGCAATCAACAGTGCTACGTGTCCGGCGCGCGCCAGGCTCACGGTTTTCGGCACAAGTTCCCCGAGCACCACATGCAAAGCGCTCAGTAGCGCGAAGGCCACGGCCAAAGCAACCGCATGCGCAAGCAGCGCAGTACCCGCTCCCGGCGTGCCTGGCCAGATCTGTTGAAATGCCTTTGCCAGCGTCGCTTCGCCCAGTGCCCCGATCGCCAGGCTCGTCAGCGTAATCCCGACTTGCACACCGGAAACGACGCGGTGCAGGTCGCTCAAAAGCCCTTCCACCACTCGTGCCCGCGCATCTCCTTTCGCGACGAGCTGCCGCACGCGCGACAGCCGCACCGCCACCAGCGAAAATTCCGCCGCCGCGAAGAACCCGTTCAGCGCCACCAGCGCCAGCACTCCGATCAGCCGCACCGCAAACATGGAGCTTCCGCTTTCCCCCTGACGCATTGTAGCAGCACCCTACCGGCAGACATCGCGCCTTTCCTCCCAAAGCAACTCGCAGCAAACTCGCTCCTGCGATTGATTCCGCAAACGCGCACAACACCAAAGTTGCGCTCTTCGAGACCCTCCTCTACACTCAAGTTTTATTAGAGCGGGTGGAAAAAAACTTGCGCACAGTCGGTCGTCTCTTTTACTGGCTCTTCACCCTCTTCGTCCTTGCCGCTGCTTCACTCATCTGGTGGTACATTTTCCGGCCACTGCCCCAAGTCGATGGCGCCGCTACTCTCCCCGGCCTGCAGAAGGAAGCTACGGTCGACCGTGACTCCTGGGGTGTGCCGCACATCCATGCCGCCTCGCTCAACGATTTGGCAGAAGCGCAGGGTTACGTCATGGCACAGGACCGTCTCTGGCAGATGGACCTCCTGCGCCGGATTGCGCGCGGCCGGCTCGCGGAAATCGTTGGTCCCGCGGCGCTCCCGCTCGACCGTCAGTTTCGAACCTTCGGCTTCGGACGCGCCGCCGACCGTGATGTTTCGCTCCTCGATTCGGAAGCGCGCAGCGTTTATGAGTCCTACGCTCGCGGCGTCAATCGCTTCATCGACGAGCATCAGAACCGTCTTCCACTCGAATTTTCTCTCCTCAAGTACAAGCCGGAGCCGTGGCAGCCTTCTGACTCCGCCGTAATTGCCGGCTATATGTATGAAACTCTCACGGACACTTGGGAAGAGGAGCTCAATCGCGCCAAGGTGACCGAGCGCGTTGGTGTAGAGCGCGCCAAGGACCTTTTCTCCGAAGACGCCCCGATGGACCATTTCGTCGTCGGCGATCCTAATGTTGCCGACGATGGTTCCGAGCATTCCCGCGCAAACACCGGCGACGAAGAGGACGATGACGACATGCCATCGGACGCCGTGCTCAAGGCCGATCTCGACGCGGCGCCCATGATGCAAACACCCGAGCCCTTTACCGGCCTCGCCTCTGCACTCTGGCCTTCCCTGCAGACCTGGATCGAGGATTCGCGCACCGAGATCCGTCACGGCCTCGGCAGCAATAATTGGGTCGTCAGCGGCGCTCACACCGCTACCGGCAAGCCTTTGCTCGCCAACGACACGCATCTCGAGCTCTCCGTTCCTCCTATCTGGTACGAGGCCCATCTCACCGCGCCCGGCTGGAACGTCAAGGGCTTCACTCTCCCAGGCGCTCCGCTCGTGATCATCGGGCACAACGACCGCATCGCCTGGGGCTTCACCAACAATGGCGCAGACGTCCAGGATCTCTACATTGAAACCTTCAATCCCTCTTCGCCGGATGAGTACCGAGTCCACGGCGCATGGACAAGAGCAGAAGTGTTCGATGAAGTTCTCCACATCAAGGGCCAGCCTGACGAGCACATGAAATTGATCGTCACCCGCCACGGTCCCATCGTTCACCGCGAAGGTGACAAAGCCTACGCCCTGCGCTGGACCGCCACCGAGCCTGGCGGCCTATTCTTCACCTACAACTGGCTTGGCCGCGCCCAAAATTGGGCTCAATTCCGCAACGAGTTGAAGCATGTCTGGGGCCCGTCGCAGAACGTCGTTTATGCCGATGTTGACGGCAATATCGGCTACATCATGGCCGCGCGTGTGCCCATTCGGAAAAAAGGTCGCGGCGACGTGCCCGTCCCGGGCGATATCGATGACTATGAATGGACCGGTTACATTCCCTTCGATCAATTGCCGCAGGCATTCAATCCCGAGAGCGGCTTGATCGTCACCGCCAACGCCCGCGTCGTCGGCCCTAGCTACAAGCCCTACCTCACGGACCGCTGGGAAGAGCCTTATCGGACCGCGCGCATCTACGATCTGCTGCACGACAAGCGCGATCTGCGGCCCGAAGACATGCTCAAGGTGCAAACCGACACCTACAGCTATCCGCACCTTTTTCTCGCCGAGCAATTGTCCTCGGCCGTAAAGACTGCGCGACCCAGGGATGTTCGAGCGCAGAAATTGATCGAGCGAGCGAAGGATTGGAACGGCATCGCCGAGGCTGATTCTCCGCTGGTCTCTTTTCTCGAAGCCACCCGCCGCACCGCTCTCGTCCTTTTGCTCGAGCCCTATCTTGGCAAGGACACAAGCCTTTACGAGTGGCGCAGCACCTCCTTTCTACAGAAGGTTCTCACCGACCGCCCCGCAAAGTGGCTGCCACCTGCCTACAAGACCTACGACGAGCTGCTCTGTGCCGCCGCTGACCGTGCCGTCGGAAGACTCGCTGAGCGCTCCAAGAGCGAACGGATCGAGGACTGGCAGTGGAGGCGCTTCGATTCTCTCGACATGCTCCACCCCATCGGCCGCCAGGGTTTGTTGAAACGCCTCCTGAGCATCTCTAACCAGCCTCAATCCGGCACGATGTTTAGTCCGCGCGCAGCGACGCAGCATGATGGCCCCGCCATGCGCTTCGTCGCCAATCCCGCCAATTGGGACGACTCCATTCTTCTCATTCCGGCCGGCCAGTCGGGCCAGTTCGGCAGCAGCCACTACACCGATCAATTTTCCTATTGGTACAACGGCAAACCCATCGCCGCGCCGTTCAGTGATTCCGCCGAAGCCAAGGCCCGCCGCCACACATTGATCTTGAAACCCGCGCCTTGAGAATCTATTGCTCTGATGCCAGAACTCCCTGAAGTCGAAGCCGTCGCCCGCGCACTCCGCCCTCTCGCCGAGCGTCGCCGCATTCGCTGCGTCCACGTTCTGCATCTCATCGCCACGAAGCCGCAAGAAGCCTCGCAGCTCGCGCGCATCGCGGAAGGCCGGCAGATCCATGCTGTTCAACGCCGAGGCAAATATCTTCTTCTCATTCTCGATCGCGGCCTGCTCACGATGCACTTCCGGCTCGACGGCCAGCTCTTGTGGTTCCGCAACGCGAGAGAATTGCTCGCTCGCGCCAACCAGCCTGAGAGCGGCATACACGTGGATGTAGCCCTTGAACTGGACAAGGGCGTCCTCGGCTTCGCCGATCGCCGCCATTTCGGCCGCGTGCATGCCTGGGAATCGGTCGAATCTTGCCCCTCGCTTTGCAAACTGGGTGTCGACGCGCTTTCACCCAAGTTCCGGCCCCGGCTCTTCGCCGGGCTGCTCGCCGCATCGAAACGCCCTCTCAAGGAATTCCTGCTCGACCAAACCCGCCTGTCCGGCATCGGCAACATCTACTCCTCGGAATCGCTCTGGCACGCCCGGCTCGATCCGCGCCGGCGCGCAAACACCTTGAAACCTGCGGAAGCCCGCCGTCTCCACAAAGCGATTGTTTCCGTTCTCAAGCGTGCTTTAGAATGTTGTCTGGATCCCGCGCCCGATTTTCGCGACTCCGAGTGGTGGTTTCAGGGTCTGGAAAACATCCTTCGTGTTTACGGGCGTGAGGGAAAACCCTGCCGCCGCTGCGGAAAACCGGTCCGGCGCATCGAACAGGGCGGCCGCTCGACATATTGTTGTTTGCACTGCCAAAAATAATTGTTGCGGAGGACCACAGCGAACGCATGAACTCACCTGCACCCAAGAAGCCCGAACCGCCGAAGAAGCCCGATTTTGAGCGCTCCCTCGCGCGCCTGGAAGAAGTCGTCCGCCGTCTCGAAAGTCCGCAAGTCTCTCTCGACGACGCCATGAAACTTTTCGAGGAAGGCGTCACGCTCTCGCGCGAATGCCAGAAACAACTGGAAGAAGCCGAGGGCCGCGTCGAAATTCTCCTGAAAAAAGCCGATGGCAAGCTTGCCGCCGAGCCTTTCGATCCGGAACGCGAGAGCGAATCGTGATCTTGTGGCAACTCCTCCTTCTCCCCGCCCTGTTCCGACGATGACGCTCCCCCATTTTTTTGAAGAAGACCGTCTTGCCGTGGACGCTTCGCTCGACCGCCTGCTGCCCGCCGAACTTACTCCCCCGCCTTCCATTCACCAGGCCATGCGCTACAGCGTGTTTGCCGGCGGCAAGCGCCTCCGCCCGATTCTCTGCCTCGAATCGGCCCGCATCTTTTCTGCCGACGTCACGCCCGCTTTGCATCCCGCCTGCGCCGTCGAATTCATCCACACCTATTCGCTCATCCACGATGATCTTCCCGCGCTCGATAACGACGACCTTCGCCGCGGCAAGCCCACGTGCCACAAGAAATTCGGCGAGGCCATCGCCATCCTAGCCGGAGACGCTTTGCTCACCCTCGCGTTTGAAACCATCGGCTCCGCTCCCATCGACGCTACGCGCCGCGCTGCCATCCTCTCGGAGGTCGCTTCCGCCGCGGGCACGGTTGACGGCATGGTCGGCGGCCAGGTCGCCGATCTCGAAGCCGAAGGCAAGCGGGTCACCCCGCAAATGCTCGAATACATCCACCGCTCAAAAACCGCCGCGCTCATCCGCGCTTCCGTTACCTCCGGCGCCCTCTCGGTTGGCGCTTCCAAAGAAGACGTCTCGCGCCTGCGCCGATTTGGTGAAACCATCGGCTGGGCCTTCCAGGTCACGGACGACATTCTCGACGTCGAGGAATCCTCCGCCGCTCTCGGCAAGACCGCAGGCAAGGACATCGCGCAGCAGAAAGCTACTTACCCGTCCGTCTATGGCCTCGAGCGTTCTCACGAAATCGCCAGGGATCTCGCCACAAAAGCCATCGCCGAGCTCGCTCCGTATTCCGAACGCGCCGCGCGCCTGCGCGAAGTCGCCGAATACCTCGTCCTTCGCCGCGCCTGACCATCCGAACCCGCCATGAAATCCCAGGCACGCCGCAAGCGCCTCGATCTTCTCCTTGTCGAGCGCGGCTTCGCCGACACTCCCCAAAAAGCCCTGGCACTGGTCCTCGCCGGTGAAGTGCGTGTGAATGGCGCGCCTGCAAACAAAGCTGGCGTGACCGTTGCCGCGGATGCGCGCATTGATGTCACGAGTCGCGCGCAAAAATTCTCGAGCCGCGGTGGTTTCAAGCTCGCCGGCGCGCTCGAAGATTTCTCCATCAATCCCGCAGGCCGAATATGTCTCGATGTCGGCTCCTCCACCGGCGGCTTTACGGACTGTCTTCTGCAGGGGGGCGCATTGCGCGTCTATGCCGTCGACGTCAACGTCAGCCAGCTCGCCTGGAAACTCCAGCAGGACCCGCGCGTCGTTCGCATCGAGCGCAACGCCCGCGAGCTGCGCCGCGAAGATGTCCCCGAGCCGGTCACCTTGGTCACCGCGGATGTCTCCTTCATCTCCGTCGCAAAGGTTTTGGCACCGGCTTGCTCCGTGGCCTCGCCCGGCGCCGATTTCCTCATTTTGATCAAACCGCAATTCGAATTGCGCAAGCAAGACGTCCGCCCTGGAGGAATCGTCCTCGATACTGCGCTTCACGAAAAAGCCGTCGAAAAAGTCCGCCACGCCGCCGAAGCCGTGGGACTCGAATGCCTCGGCGTGCGCCCCAGTCGTCTACCCGGCGCACAGGGCAATCAGGAATATTTTCTCCACGCTCGCAAAAGACCATAGAGTAGAATCGCAGGCGCACATGCCACCGCAAGCGGCATTCAAAACCGTCGGCATCATCTCGCGTCCCCGCCGCGAGCAACTTTCTGCCGTGATTCCCCCGCTTCTCCAATGGTTCGAAGCGCGTGGCATTCGCGCGCACTTTGACAAAGAGACAGGCAGCTCACTCGATCGATCCGATACCGCGCGAACCCGTCAGGAACTCGCCAATGAATCCGACCTCTTGCTGGTTCTGGGAGGTGACGGCACGCTCCTGGCCGCCGCGCGCGTCGCCGCCCCGCGTGGCGTCCCGATTCTCCCCATCAACATGGGGAGCCTTGGCTTTCTCACCAGCTTCACTCTCGAAGAGATGTTTCCCGCGCTGGAAGAAACTCTCGCGGGCCGTTCTTCCGTAAGCGAGCGCGTCATGCTTCGCGTGGATCTCCATCGTGCCGGTCAAATTATTGACGGCCAGCGCGTCCTCAACGAGGCGGTCATCAACAAAGGCGCGCTGGCCCGCATGATCGAGCTTGAGCTGAAGATCGACGGCGCTTTCGTCTGCCGCTACCGCGCCGACGGCCTGATTGTCGCGACTCCGACCGGCTCAACCGCCTACTCTCTCTCCGCCGGCGGGCCTATCGTGCATCCCGGCGTCGAGTCGATCATCATCACGCCGATCTGCCCGCACACTCTTACCGACCGGCCGCTCGTCGTCCGCGACACTTCCTCCGTCGAAACGAGTCTTCTGGGCGATGCGGAATCCGTTTTTCTCACTCTCGACGGCCAGAAGGGCATCGCCATGCAATCCGGCGATCGCGTGCGCATCACCCGTGCTCCGGAGCGGCTCAAGCTCATTCAGCCGCCCCAGAAAACCTATTTCGATATTTTGCGCAGCAAGCTCAAGTGGGGTGAAGCGTAAACGGCGGGAATTCGCAGCTCTTCTTCAAGCCAGGGAATCGCATCGCAGCAAATCGTTCCGCGTCTCGCGCCTGCGAATCACGCGAAAATGTTTTCCTTCGACCAAAACTTCCGCCGGCCGGCATCGCCCGTTGTAATTCGACGCGAGCGACATCCCATACGCGCCCGCGGTCCAGATCGCCAGCACGTCTCCCGCTCGGACGTCACCCAGCGGCCAGTCCCGCAAGAAACAATCGCCGGTCTCGCAAACAGGCCCCACGATATCCACGCGCCGTCCGCGTGCGTCCGTTTCGCTCCGTCCGCGCTTCACGCGCGTGATCGGATGCTCCGCTCCGTACAGCGCCGGCCGCATCAAGTCATTCATTCCCGCGTCCACAATCACAAAAGTCTTCCCGCGATTTTCTTTCGTATACAGCACGCGGGTCAGCAACACGCCGGCGGACCCGGCAATCGATCGCCCCGGCTCCAGCAACAAATGCACGCCGAGCGGCCGCACAAGCCGCGCCACCATTCGCGCGTAACCCTGGCGCGACGGCGGTTGCTCATCCGTGTACCGGACACCAAGCCCACCGCCAAAATCCAGATAGCGCAACGCAATCCCATCACTGTGCAATTCCCGGACGTACCTCCTGAGTTTCTCGAGTGCCTGGCGAAACGGCTCCAACGTCACGATTTGCGATCCGATATGCGCGCTGATTCCCTGCCAGCGAATCCATTTCGAGCTTGCGTGTTTACGGTAAAGTTGCCGCGCCGCGGCCCACTCCAGCCCGAACTTATGCTGGTGCTGCCCCGTGGAAATATGCGGATGTCCGCCCGCCGTTACATCGGGGTTCACACGAATGGAAACCGCGGGAGCCGCGCCGCCTCTCGCCGCGTGCCGCGCCGATTCCTCGACCAAGTTCTCTAATTCCGCCTCCGACTCGATGTTGATGAGTAGAATCCCTCTCCGCCCGCCGTGGCGTCCCGGCGCATACCGCAGCGCTTCTCGCATCTCTTCCCGAGTTTTCCCAACTCCTGAAAAAACGATTCGATCGCCGCGCACCCCGATGTGCTGCAGTTGCTGCAACTCGCCGCCAGACACCACGTCGAATCCGCTGCCCCACTTCGCAAGTAGTTTCAGGATGGAAAGATTGCCGTTTGATTTCACCGCGAAGCAAATTGTGTGCGGCAAAGCACCCAGACCGCGATGGATTTCGCGGTAAGCGCTTTCAATCGCAGCTCGGCTGTACACATAAGTCGGCGTCCCTGTTTTGCTAGCGATCTCCCTCAGCGGCACACTTTCACAGAAAGCCTCAGCGCCCCATTTCGTCTTTCCTCGGTTTGTCTTCCAGGAAAAATGCGGTGTGTTCTTGGCGGGATCCAAAAAAGAACGTCTCGTGCGGGCGCGCCCTTCCGAATCGCTCATCGCACCTTCAGCACCACCAACGTGCGATCGTCGGCCAGCGGCGCGCTCTCGGCAAACCAATCCACTTCCCGCAGAAGCAGATCGGAGAGCTCCGTTGCGCTCAATTCGTGGTGCTGTTCGATCAGCTTGCGCAGACGCCCCGTCCCGAAAAATTGCCCTTCTTTGTTGGCTGTCTCTGCCAGCCCATCTGAATGGAACACCAAAATGTCGCCCGGTGCGAGCGTCACTCCCCATTCGTCGTAGCTCACCTCTTCAAAAATGCCGAGCGGAAAACCTGTCAGTTCTATTTTGTCGCACCGGCCGTCCTTATAAAGCAGCGGCTGCGACTGCCCTGCATTGGCCACGCGCAGCTTTTGCCGGCCCTTCTGCCACGTCGCAAAACACGCGGTCATGAAGCGCCCTTCGATGCGCCGTTCGCCCACAAGTTGGTTCATCTGCCGCAGCATTTCCGCCGGTTGCAGTTTCTGCGGTGCGAGGCTTCTCATGATCCCGATCGCCACCGCCCCGTACAGCGCCGCCGCCGTGCCTTTTCCGCTTACATCGCCGAGCGCAACGCCCAGTTGCTGCGGCCCGTAGCGCAAAAATTCATACAAGTCTCCGCAAACCGCGCGCGCGGAAAGGTACCGCGCCGCCATATCCAGTCCGTAATCCTCACTCGGCACCGGGCGCAGCAGCGCGCCCTGAATCCGCTTTGCTGCCTGCAAATCCCGCTCCAGCCGCGCTTCGTCCCGCGCAACCTGTTCATACAAGCGGGCGTTTTCCACCGACACCGCCAGGTTCGCCGCCAGGATCGACAGCGTCTGTACGTGATCCTCTGTAAAATAATTCAGCTGCGGGCTCTCCAGGTCCAGCACGCCGATAACTTTGCCCTTGTGAATCATTGGAATCGACAGTTCTGAACGTGTCTCCGGATTCACCATCAGATAGCGCGGATCTTTTGTCACGTCCGGCACCAGCACCGGCTCGCGCAGTGTCGCCGCAGCGCCCACGATTCCTTCGCTCGCCGTCGCTCGCATCTTCCCCTGCACGCGATGCCCGTGCTTGACGTCCAGCCGGTGGCGAAACACCTTTTGATCCTCGTCATACAGCATGATGCTGAGGATCTGGTAATCGATCACCCGCTTGGTCTGCTCCGCCGCGCGCCGTAGCATTTCTTCCACGTCAAGAGTCGAGCTGGTCTCGCGGCTCACTTCGTTCAGCAACAGCAGCGTGTCGGCCTGCGCTCGCACGCGCTGAAATAGCCGCGCATTCTCGATGGCCACTGCCAGCCGGCTCGCCAGCAGCGTCAGAATGTTTTGCTGGTCCCTCGTGAAGTAACCGATGTGCCGGCTCTGGATATCCAGCACGCCCACGCATTTCCCCTGCAGCATCAGCGGCACCGCCAGCTCTGAGCGCACGCTCTCGATCGCGTTGATGTAGCGCGAATCTTTCGTCGTGTCGCTTACGCGCACGGAGTGTCCCGTCGCGGCTGCCGTCCCCGTAATTCCCTGCCCCACCGGGATGCGCAAATTCTCTGCAAGGTCCCGTGGATAACCGATCGAGAAACGATGCTTCAGGTAACTGCCGTCCCCCTCGAACATCAGCACGCCAAAAATCTCGTAGTCGATGTGCTTCTTGATCAGCGCTGCCGTCTTCGCCAGCACCTCATCCAGGTCCAGCGAAGCGTTCACTTCCTCGCCGATCTCCGCGAGTGTGGCAAGAACCTCGGCGGACACTTCCGGTCCGGGGCTTGTTGCGGTTGCTTGCGAATTAATTTCCGGGGGATCCATCCGTCCAGATCATTATAGCAGGGGCTGCATGCGCACCATCCCATGCGCTAGTTCGAGGCAATTCGCGCAAGTCTCGCAGGCCAAGCGGTGAATCTCGCCCGGGCTTTCTTCGGAATCGCTCTCATTCCTGCGCGCTTTCCTCTTTCTTTCCCTTTCCTAGCGACAGGACTCCCACGTGTGGCAGATTCCTGTATCTTTCGGAATAATCCAGCCCGTAACCCACCACAAATTCGTTGGGAATTGTAAAGCCCACGTAATCGGCGCGCACCGCCGCGATCCGCCGCTCTTGTTTGTCCAGCAATACCGCCACCCGCAGCCTCTTCGGCTTGCGCTGTTCAAACACTCGCAGCAAATACTGCAGCGTCAAACCGGTATCCAGAATATCTTCGACGACAATCACGGTCCTGCCTTCGATGTTCGCATCGAGGTCCCGCGTGAGTTTCACCTGCCCTGACGATTGCGTCTCTTTCCCGTAGCTCGAAACCGCGATGAAATCAAACGACACTTCGCCGGGTATCTGCCTGGCGAGGTCCGATAGAAAAAATACCGCTCCCTTCAGCACGCCGACCAGGTGCAGCGGTTCGTCCGGAAAATCGCTGCGAATCTTTCGCGCCATCTCCCGGATCTTTTTTTGAATTCTGCTGCCCGAAATCAGCGTTCGAACGCTCTCCCCGCGCCCATCTCCTTGCGAGCTCTTCTTCTTCCGCTCTTGTGTCATGATCACCCTTCAGCGCTAAAGATTTACTCGACCCAATCCGCGATGAAGATATTCGTCTCGTGGGGCGCGGTCCCGTTTCGATTCGACGCCCAAACCAGTCTCTTGCCGTCCGAGCTGAACATCGGAAATGAATCGAAATCCGGATAGTAGGTAATTCGCTCGAGTCCCGTTCCGTCTTCGTTGATGAGATAGAGATCGAAATCCCTGCCCTGCTTCGGATCCGCCATATTCGACGCGAAAATGATTCGCTTCCCATCCGGAAGCCAGTACGGCGCAAAATTCGCCGCTCCGTTGCGGGTCACCTGGCGTTTGTGATTTCCGTCCACGTCCATCACCCAGATTTCCAGGTTCCCGGGCCGGATCAAGCCCCTCGCGAGCAATTCCTTGTAGTCCGCGGCTTCCTTTTCCGTCTTGGGATGCTCCGCCCGGTAAACGATTTTCTTTCCGTCGTTCGAAAAAAACGCCCCGCCGTCGTATCCCATCTCATGTGTCAACTGCCGTACGTCGCTGCCGTCCGCGTTCATCGTGTAAATGTCAATGTCGCCGTTCCGCGTGGAGGTAAACACGATTCTTTTTCCGTCGCGCGTAATTGTCGCTTCGGCGTTATAGCCTGGCGAGTCGGTCAGTTGCCCCAAATCGCTCCCGTCCGGCCTTGCTGTATAGATCTGATAGGTGTTGTAGATCGGCCAAACATATCCTTGCGAGTAATCCGGCTTGGGCGGGCAAGCCACACTCGCCGCGTGCGTCGAAGAAAACAATATCCTGTCGCCGGCGGGGAAGAAATAACCGCACGTTGTGCGGCCCTTCCCCGTGCTCACGAGCTTCGGAGCGGCCGGTTTCCCATCCGGCGTCTCCACGGGCATCGTATAGATCTGATCGCACGGCACGCCGTTTCCCTGGTGCTGAAAAATCAAGTACTTGTCGTCGCTCGAGAAATATGCCTCCGCATTTTGCCCGCCGAATGTAAGTTGCCGCACATTCCCCAGGTGCCTTTCTTCCGGAAGCGTCAGCGTGGAAGTTTTCTTTGCTTTGACGTCGTTCTGTCCATGGCTTGTTACGGCGGCAATTCCCGCCGACAGCAACAACAAGCATAGAGTCCGGCTGAGGATCCGTTCGCGCATCATCACGTCCCGTTTTACTTTCGCTGCTCCAGCTTCACATTTGCCGTGATGGTTTTTCCATCGCGCACCACCTTTACCTCGACTACCTCTCCGACTTTGCTCCTGCGCAAGGCGTCCGTGAAATCGTACAAATTCTTGATTGGCTTGTCTCCGAACTGGATGAGCACATCCCCCGCTTGTAGTCCTGCTTTCGCCGCCGGCGATCCCGGCTTCACATCGGAAAATCGCACGCCGTCTTCCGTCTGTCCAAAGTCCGGAATGGAACCAAAATACGGTCCATAACCCCCTCCCGTACCGGAGACTCCCCCTTGCGGATTGCTTTCAACCACCGTGACGAACGCGGCCCGGTCCGCAGCGGACGCAAGCTCTATTCCCACGCTCGATATCGTGTCGAGCAGCCGCGCCGCCCCTTCCGCATTGATTTTCTCCCACGTGTCCGAAGGCTTGTGATAGTCCGAATGCAACCCTGAAAAAAAGAAAAGCACGGGAATTTTCTTTGTCACAAAAGACGTGTGATCGCTCGAGGAGTACCCCCCTGCCGAATACTCGATCTTGAAGCTGGACTTGCCCTGCGATTTTTCCAGCACCGCTTTGAACGTCGAACCCGTCCCCACTCCCCCGATGAAAACTTTGTCGTCCTTGATCCGCCCAATCATGTCCATGTTCAGCATCGCCACGGCTTTTTCCAGCGGTAACGTCGGCTCTTTCACCCATTCCGCCGACCCCAGCAATCCCAATTCTTCTCCCGAAAACGACGCAAACAAAATTCCCCGCTGGAGCTGCCCTTTCATCGGCGCCAGGAGCCGCGCCAATTCCAGCACCCCCGCAGTTCCGGAAGCGTTGTCGTCCGCCCCCGGATGAATCTGCCCGATTTGTGACGGCGCCAGCGAATCGAAATTGCCTCTTCCCAAGTGGTCATAATGCGCGCCGATAATCACGTATTCGTCCGTCTTCCCGGGCAGGTACGCAAGCACATTGTTTACCGTGGCGCGAGTGCTCTCGACGCTCACATGGAGCGAGACGCGCAAAGGATCGGGAAAAGCAAAGGAAGCCGGCTTGGTTGTGGCATTGACTTGGTTTTGCACTTCCGCCAGCGATTTTCCCGCCGCCTGAAACCACTTCTCCGCAACCGCATTCTTCATTTGTACAAATAGGATCCCAATGTTTTCCGGCCCGCTCACGCTCCCGAATCGCGTCAACTGATCCTCTTCTCCGTCACCCAGCTTCCCGTTCACCAACACCACCGCTTTCGCGCCGTGGTTTCTCGCATTGATCGCTTTGGTGATCAATTGCGCGTGCGTCGTCAGCCCCGCGTGGCCGCTCTTCGCTGCAAATCCCTCGGGTTCGTAGCGCAGCACCACCACGATCTTGTCTTTCACCTCGAGTCCGACGTAATCGTCGTAGCCAAATTCGCTGGCCGACGCGCCGTAACCGGCAAATACCATCTGCCCGTTGACCGTGCCTGAAGCCGAAAAACTGAATGGCACAAATTCTTGTTGCAACTTCAGATCGGACTTGTTCTCGCCCACCTGCGCGGAAAAGTGATTCTTCCCCTTCAGTCGCGCCCCCGTAATCACCGTGAACGGTTGAAAATAGCCTTTCTTTCCCTCGGGTTCGAGTCCCAGACTCTTGAAGCGCTGCTCGATCAAATGGGAAGCGCGAGTCAATCCCTTCGTTCCATCTCCTCGCCCCTCCATCGCTGGCGTCGTTAGAGCCTTGATGTCCGCGAGGTAACGCTGCGAATCGGCGGTCCCCACGCTGGGCGCATTGCCGGCGGCGAGACAAGCGAGCGAAAGTATCGCGACAAGCGCTCGCGCAAGAGTGCGATTCTTTCGCATGCCTGTTTTCTCGATTCTCAATGGAACACTCATTCCTCGCTCACGAGTGGTTCGAAATCGTATGTTCTCACACCACGCGTGTCAACAAGAGCGGCCCGGCAATCACCGGATATTTCTGGCAAGGACTCAGCAGGTGAGGATTGTCGGCATTTTCAGCCAACTGCTGAGTTGGTTTCCCCTAAGAATCGCTTTCGGCGGCGGAAAAATTCCTACGCCGTCCTGGCATCGCAGAATTGTACGGCTCTCGTCCCTGAAAAAACCTAAGGTGGACACTAAATCCTATGGCAGCCCAAACGTAAACAGCGCACTTCCCGCGGCAATCGCGACGTACTCTTTCCCATCCACCGCAAACGCCATCGGTCCCGCATAGACCGAAGCCCCCATCTGAAAATGCCACAGCGGCTTGCCCGTTGCCGCGTCAAACGCGATAAAATTTCCGTCCGCATCCCCGCTGAAGACCAGCCCGCCTGCCGTCGAAAGCACGCCCGACCAAGTCGGCGAAACGTGTTTGAATTCCCACTTTATTTTTCCATCCGCGGGATCGATCGCGCGCAACGCTCCCCAGAAAGGTTCTGCCTCATCGTTTGGAAAATACGCGCTCCCGTAATAAGCGTGTCCCTCTTCATATGGCTGTGGTGCCGTGCTAAAAATATCGCACTGCTCCCGCGCCGTCACGTAAAAAAGTTTCGTCTGCGGATCATATGTCGGCGACATCCAGTTCGTCGTCCCCGCCGCACCCGGGCAAACGCGCGTGCCCTCGAGTGTCGGCGTGCTGCTTTTCTCCGCTACGGGGTGGCCTTCCGCGTCCGCGCCCTTGCTCCACGTCACTTTGCCGTAGGGATTCGCGGAGACGGCCTTCCCTGTCGCGCGGTCCAGCACATAAAAAAATCCATTGCGGTTCGCGTGCGCGATCAGATGCTTCTCGCCCAGATCGATCATCACCGGCACTTGCGTCGCATCCCAATCGTGCTCGTCATGCTTCGTAAACTGGAAGTGCCACTTCAGCTTCCCGGTATCGGCGTCCAGCGCCAGCAGCGTGTTGCTGTAGAGATTGTCTCCCGCGCGTCCTTCTCCGCGGTTCGAAGGTGAAGGATTCCCCGTCGTCCAAAAAAGCTGGTTGTACACCGGATCGTACGCCCCCGTAATCCATGCCGGCGCCCCGCCGATCTTCCACGAATCCCCTTCCCAGCTCTCATGCCCCGGCTCGCCCGGCCCGGGCACCGTATAGAAGCGCCATTTCCGCTCGCCGGTGTCCGCATCGTACGCATCCACAAAACCCCGTATGCCATACTCCCCGCCCGAAACTCCGATGATCACCAGATTTTTCACCACCAGCGGCGCCGGCGTGAAGCTGTAGCCCTTCCTGTAATCAATCGCCGCCACGTCCCAGACCACATTCCCCGTCTTCGCATCCAGCGCAATCACGTGTGCGTCCAGCGTCCCCATAAAAACTTTGTTGCCCAGAATCGCCACGCCGCGGTTCACTCTCCCACAGCATGGCCGGATGTCCGACGGCAGTTGCCGCTGGTATTGCCAGATCGGCCGCCCCGTCCGCGCATCCAGCGCAAACGCCCGGTTATCCGGCCCGGTCCCGTAGAGAACCCCATCCGCCACGAGCGGCGTCGTCTCAAACCGGTCCGTCGACATCGTCTGGTAAACCCATTTCGGCGCCAGCGCATGCGCGTTCCCCTTGTTGATCTGGTCCAGCGCGCTGAACCGGTGTCCCGCATAATCCCCCGAATACGTCAGCCAATTTTGCGGCTCCTTTGAGGAATTCAGCAGCCGCTCGGAGGTCACCTGGCCGTTCACGTTTCCAGCAATGACGCTTGTCGCCAGCAAGATTGCAGTCAGGCTAAAAAGTCTTTTCATCCTCGCACCTTCACTGTGCACCCACACTCAATAAATACGCCAAGAGGTCGTTCAGGTCTTTGTCGCTCAGCATCCTTGCGTCGTACGGCGGCATCAGGGACTCGCGGCTTTTTTCATACGACTTCAGCTTGTCTTTCTCGAAGAGGTAGACCTTTTCATCCGCATCCATCATCTGCAGGCTGAAGCTGTCTTCGTTTAGGGTCACGCCGGTAATCTTCTTTCCGTCCGCGGTCGTTACCATCACCGTCTCATACTCCTGCGGAAACTCCTTCGCCGCTTCCTTGAGTCCTTGCGCCAGCCGCCGGCTTGGATTGCGCACCGATTCCACCAGCGACTCCGCCGACCGCATCGAGCCGGCCGCCGTCAAATCCGGCCCCAGACGCCCGCCTTTTCCTTCCACCATGTGGCACGTCCCGCATCGCGCGTTGCCGTAGAACAGCTCTTTCCCGTGCCCCGCATCTCCAATCGGCGCCGTCGGCGCCTTCACTTGAACGCTCCGGATATAAGTAATGACCTGCCAGATCTCTTCCTCCGTCATTCCCACGCCGATGCCGCCATTCACCCCCGCCGGCATGGCTGTCCCCGGCACCCCCTGGCTGATCGTTCGAAAAAGGTCCCCGTCCGAATTTCCGTGCTTCTTCTGCGCCTTTGTCAAATCCGGCCCGCGCCCGCCGCCCCTCGCGTTCAACCCATGGCAGAACGCACAATTAATTCGAAACTGGTATTCCCCCAGCTTCGCCACCTTCGCATCCCCGGCAAACGGATTCTTGTCATCCGCTCCGGCGCCTGCCGCCACCGCAAGCAGCCCCGCCAGGGCAGCCCCGGCCACTGCCAAAACGAACGCGCCCCTTCGAGAAATCGGATTCCGGCTCATCACGTATTTTTTCTTCTCAAACATAGGCTCTCCGGCTTCCTTCCCGGCAACATTTCCGTGGCTGTGCCATGCCGCGGCGGCATTTATCCCTGCCGTGCCGGGACGCCGCGCATCTTAGCACATCACTCTTGCACTTCCTCCGCACCGCCTAAGGCTTGTCCGGCTTGACCTCCGTTGCCGTTCCCAGCTTGATCGTCACGCCGAACCGCTTGTAATTCGCGTACCGCACCGTCATCCGAATGCGTACGTCTTGCCCCGTGAAATGCAGCGTATCGTTCGAACGCGTGTACGTCGGAAACCAAAAATGACCCTCGATGTTTTCCCGGAAAGTTTCAAACCGCGGGAATACATTCTCGCTTCCCTTCTTCTTGATGTCCGGCACGGCTTTCCCGTCCGTTTTGACGACCCCCAGGTCCTTGTCCTCCACCCAGATTCGTCCCTGAAAATATCGCTGGTTCTTTTCGAGCGTCTTCGGCGCAACGTCGAAAACATACGTGCCCAGCTCATCCAGTTGTTGCCGCCCAACGTAGGTGACGTTGTATTTCGGCAGCTCCGTCGTCGTCAGCACGAACGGTTGCACATGTTCCAAATCGTCCAGGTCTTGCTGTGAAAGCGATATCCGTTGCAGCGTCGGCGCCGGCGCATCGGTGACCCTCTCATAGCGCTTGCCCCCCGGCGTAAAAAGAATTTCGCTCGTCATGCGGTGTTCGCCGTCGGGCATTCCGTCCGAGTCAATCGTCTGAATCACAAATGTCTGCGTGTACGTATAATTGTCGCGTTCCTTCCGGAACTCTTCCTCGTGCGCCGCGAATTGTTGAATGATCTTCTCCACTGGAACCGCTGGCGGTGCCGTCGAGATTTCCGACGTGCTGCTATCTCTCTGCGCCACCGGCGGCGCGACGTCTCTCCTCGGCGGGGCCGCCGGAGGCGCAGCAGTGCCCGCGGGTGGCGGCGGCAGCGGCCCCTGCTGCTGCGCCGCAAGCGCCAGCGCAAGGATCCCTGCCGCAAACACCATCGCGGCAATTCTCGCCATCCCCGCCGCGAACTTCAAAATTCGCTCAAAATGAATGTCTTCCATCGCCTCTGTCTCCTCTTTCTCTTCGCTCACCCATCAGAAATCTAAGAGCACGCTGGCTGCACCGGAGTTGCTTCTGCACCATCGGCGCAATTTTGCTTCAGCGTGTTTCCGTGTTCCAATTATCCCGCAATCCTGTGTAGATTCTCCATCTGTGCCCTAACAACGCGCGTCCCAAAAATGTTCGCTGACCGCACCAATTGGAACCTCGACCTCAACCGCTTGAGCAAAGTTCTCGCGCATCACCGCGCCGCCGGTAGGCCGCTGCTTGATCTGACCGCCTCGAATCCCACCACTTGCAGTTTTATTTATGATAGCGAAGCCATTCTTCGCGCCCTCAACAATCCCGCGGTTCTCTCCTACGAACCAAATCCAAGAGGCCTCGAATCTGCCCGCCGCGCCATTGTCTCCTACTACGCTGGCCGGAACACTCACATCTCCACCGGCGACATCCTTCTCACCACCAGCACCAGCGAAGCCTACTCCTTCGTTTTTCGCACGCTCTGTAACCCCGGCGATGAGTTCCTCGTCCCGGCCCCCAGTTATCCGCTCTTCGCCTTCCTCGCCGATATCCAGGACGTCAAACTCATCCGCTACCCGCTCGTCTACGATCATGGCTGGCAAATCGATTTTCCCGCGCTCGAGCATTCCATCACCCCTCGCACCCGTGGCGTGATCGTTGTCCATCCCAATAATCCCACCGGCCATTTCGCCAAGCCCGAAGAAGCCGCAAAGCTCAATGATATCTGCTCCGCTCGCGGAATGGCTCTCATCGCCGATGAAGTCTTTCTGGATTTCTCCCTCACCGAGCAAGAACCGCCAAGTTTTGCCGCAAATCGCGGCGCGCTCACCTTCACCATGAGCGGCCTCTCCAAAATTTCCGGCCTGCCGCAGATGAAAGCCGCCTGGCTGGTCACTACGGGACCGGAGCCCTGGAAAACGCAAGCCCTCGCGCGCCTCGAAGTCATCGCCGACACCTATCTCTCGATGAATGCTCCGGTCCAGTTAGCCATCCCCGCCTTTCTTGAACAGCGCCATTCCCTCCAGACGCAGCTATTGGCCCGCGTTCGCAAAAATCTCGCCGAGCTGGATTGTCATCTGGCCGCGCAAAAACCCTGCAGCCGCCTCCATCTCGAAGGCGGCTGGTACGCGATTTTGCGCGTCCCCGCAACGCGCTCCGACGAAGATCTCGCCATCCACCTTCTCAACACAAAAAATCTCTATGTCCATCCCGGCCACTTCTATGACTTCCCTTCCGACGGCTATCTTGTTGTGAGCCTAATCACCCCGGAACCTGATTTCGCCGAAGGCATCGCCCGTTTGCTCTCCGCTCTCTAATCCTCAATAGTTCTTCTTGCTACAAGTTCGCGATATCAAAAATTGAAATTTTCGTGGCGTCCGCTCCGTCTCTATCGTGAACATCTAGAAACACTTCGCAGTCTTTCTGTTGCCTGCTCTACGTAATTAATGCCTTAATACAGCTAGGCACCTCTCTCGAGGCTTGATGACTCCATTGGAATCCGAACCTCTCCAAACGCCCCCTCCCGCGCGGGCCGAAGAGATCAAGAGCAGCATGCGCCGGATCGCCCGGCGCCAGTGGTGGCTGTGGTCCTCTGCCGTCCTCGTGACCCTGCTCCTCACCTTGGGAATCGCCTCGTTCGCATTCCCCGGACTCCTGAACCAAGCGGAAAATTCCGTTTCCAATGACCTCGACATCGCCATGCGCGGCCTCGTCGGGCTCGTTCTGATCTTCAACATCTATACCATCTATCAGCAATTGCAAATCCACCGCATTCAGGCCAACTTGAGCAAGCAGGTGGACGCTCTCGGCAGGATGGAAGAACGCACCGACGAAGTTTACAAAATGGCGGTCCTTGATCCGCTCACCGGCCTTTACAACCGCAGGTCCGGCGAGCAGCGCCTCGCGGAAGAAATTTCTCGCTCGCATCGTCATGCCCGCCCGCTCACCGTTCTGCTTCTCGACCTTAACGGCCTGAAAGCTATCAATGACACGTTTGGCCATCCTGCCGGCGATCAGATGATCAAGCACTTCGCCGAGTTGCTGCAGAAAGCCATTCGTGGCTCCGACGTCGCTGTCCGCATGGGAGGCGATGAGTTTCTCGTCGTACTTCCGGAATGCAAACCTGCCGAGGTGCATCTTGTCCTGGACCGGCTAAAAGGGAAGAAAACCGATTTTGACGGGCACACGATTGACCTCCAGTTTTCCGCTGGGTGGACGAACTACATCCCGGCAGAAGCGCCCGAAGAGTTGTTGAAACGCGCGGACGCCGCCTTGTACATCAACAAACGCGCTGTGAAAGAAAATACCGAAGTGAACACCCGGGTCACCTGAGCTCCGGGCGCGGAATTCCGCGCGTTCCTGCCTGCTTGCAAGTCTCGCTCGCCTTTTTCCTCACCGCAGGAGATATTTAGCAGAGGAGAAACTCCCCATGTCGGCTGACCGTCCCTACGTTTCGAAATTGCCGCTCGCCTTATTCACTTTGATCGTTCTGCTCAACAGCCCTTCTTGCGCGCTGGACCAGCATCTGACCGCGAAACAGGTGGCCGCGCGGATTCAGTCTCATGTGGGAATACCGTGGATGGTCGGCACGGTGGACACCTTCAAGGCCGGCAATCCCGACACGCAGGTCACCGGCATCGCCGTCACGATGATGGCCACGCTTGATGTCCTTCAACGCGCCGCCGCTTCCGGAAAAAATCTCATCATCACCCACGAACCGACCTTCTTCAATCACCTCGACGCGCCGGACTCTCTCCCGCAAAAAGAAAACGACGCCGTGCTGGCGGCCAAGCGCTCCTTCATCGCGCAGCACGGCCTGGTCATCTGGCGCTTCCATGATCACTGGCACATGCGTAAGCACGACGGCATCGAAGCCGGCATGGTCCGCGCCCTGGGATGGGGAAAATTCCAGAATTCCCGCGACGAGCATCTCTTCGTCCTTCCCGAAACCTCCTTGGAAAAACTCGCCGTGGACCTCAGCAAGCGCCTCGCCACCGGCGTCATTCGCGTGGTTGGCGACCCGGGCATGAAATTCACAAAAGTTGCCCTCGCTCCCGGCGCTACGGGTTTCGCCAACGAAACCCACGCTCTCGAAAGCGACGACGTGGAGACTTTGGTCGTCGGCGAAACGGCCGAATGGGAGACCGTCGAGTACGTCGCCGACGCCGTCACCGAGGGCAAACGCAAAGCCTTGATCGTTCTCGGCCACATTTCCTCCGAGCAGGCCGGCATGGAAGAATGCGCCCGCTGGCTCAAGACCTTTATCACCGAAGCGCCCATCGAGTTCGTT
The DNA here is from genome assembly GCA_044447665.1 of Candidatus Acidiferrales bacterium. Lineage (GTDB taxonomy): Bacteria > Acidobacteriota > Terriglobia > Acidiferrales > UBA7541 > Acidiferrum. The sequence continues at coordinate 82,472 of JBIOGB010000006.1, forward strand.
CCCGCGCGCGATCCCTTCTGGTCTCCTAGGGTCGCCCCCGACAAATAAGAATCGCCGCTCGCGCCGGCTTTTCCGCTACTGAGTCAATATTTTCTTCCTGCATAAGACTTGCGGCCGCGGCTTTCGCCGAATCGCATGTACAATACCGTCAGCACGGAATTTCGAAGATCAAAACCTCAGCCAGCGGCACCGCCGGGAGGCAAAACATGAAGACGCGCAAACTTTCCTTTACCACCGGGTTCCTTGCCGGAGCCGTGGTCGCCCTGGCAACCGGCGCCTGGGCACAAAGCCAAGGGCGGGTAGTCTGGCATTGGCCAGAGTCCATGGAAGCGACCCACGCCGCTCCCAAGAATCACAAAGTCCTCTTCGAAAACGACCACGTTCGCCTTCTCGAAGTGCATGTCCAGCCCGGCGAAACGGAAAACATGCACGGCCACATCTGGCCCTCCGTCTTTGCCTACGACGCCGTTCAACCTAAGGGCACCAATCACATTGTGGACAGCGACACCCAGCCCCATGCCCGCGAATTTGAAGACGCGGATTGGTACACACCGCAGTGCAGGACGATGGGCGTACAAGCGCCGCACCAAGTCACCGACTTGGACGTATTCCCGCAGCATTTCTACCGCATCGAATTCAAACAAATGGACGGCAAGTCCATCGAATCTAGGACTTCGTATTAGTTTGGAGTCCGGACCCGCCTGCCCCGAGCCTCTTGGGGAGCCCGATCGGGACGGGCTCCGGACTCAAGTGCGAATCCCTCACCCGTATCTTTTTCTACCGGTGGATCCAGTTCCACAAAACGCCGAGGATGTAACCCACCACGAAACCGATCGTCGTGGTCACGACGATGAGGATCACCGCGATCCACGCGTGGAACGCTTCCACGACGTAAGGTGGCTTGATGAAGTGCATCCAGAAAACGAAATTGAGCAGCCATTGTGCCCAACCCACCGCGACCAGAAGCGCCCACAGCAGATGCCATCCCCCCATCAAAGTTCCCAGCACCAGGCCCGTCTTGTTTGGATTGACAGTTCCCATCGCTCGCTCCTTTCTCGCTCAACTTCATCATTATCATCCTTGAAGGGTATGTGACCCCGCTCACCTCCGCTCGTGACGCCGAACACGCGCCGCAACCAAGCGTAGCGCCGTAGGCGCGCCAGAAGTTAGCCCAGCGCGTAAGCGCTGGAAGGGCTGGAAACGTCTCGCTACTCCTGCGCCAGTGCTCTAGCGTGAGCCAAAGGAATAGAACACAAGACTTGTCAGCGGATGATTCCTAGCGGGGTTCTCCGGGTTATAGAGCACCGTGATCTGGGCTCCTTTGTATAAGCCGGACGTGCCCCAACCCGTCTCTCCGGTATAGCTCTTCTGATCGAAAGCCACAAAAGAGTATTTGATTAGCGGGATCTCCGGCGAAAACTTCGACGCAAGGATACGAAAGATCCGCGGGCCGCTTCGCAACGGTATGCGGTAATCCGTTACGACGCCCACCGCGGACAGACGGTTATGGACAACGGCGCGTTCTCTGCGGTACTGCACAATTAGGGCTGCCGCAGCGAGAACCGCGAGACCCCCGAAGTACGCTCTGTAAACGCCATGCCTTGTAAATCCGACGTAACCCAGGATCACGATTGCCAGGATAAATACACCCGCAATGCGCAGATGGAACTTCGGCCTTAGCAACTGCCCCAGCGTCCTCGACCCAATAGGCAACGTCTCCATCGCTATCCTCCTCTCCGTCCGCATTGGGGGTCGGAGCTTTAGCTCCGACATAACCGCCGCCCCACTCCCCGCGCGTCATTTCGAACGAAGCAGGCCGATTCAGTACATAGTTTATTATCTCGGATTGCAACATAGATTTCCTTGTGATACCAACCTCCCGTAGGCTCTAATGCTTTCAAGAGCTTAAATGACTCCTCTCGAAGCCTATCTCACCGCCCTTCGCGAGATACGTTCCAGCGGCGAAGCCGTCGACGAAACTTCCTACTACGGCGCGCTCGAGACTTTATTCAACGAAATTGGGAAAACACTGAAGCCCAAAGTCCGTTGCGTCCTCCAGCTCAAGAATCGCGGCGCCGGCAACCCCGACGGCGGCCTCTTCACCGAAGACCAGCTCAAAAAGCGCAAAGCAGAAGAAAAATCACTACCTCAGAACCCCGCCCGCGGCGTTGTGGAAATCAAAGCTACATCACAGGACGCCTGGGTCACCGCCGACGGAGAGCAGGTTAGTCGCTACTGGACCAAATACCGCCAGGCTCTCGTCACCAACTACCGTGATTTTGTTTTTCTCGGCCAGGACCACGCAGGCAAACCCCTTAAACTTGAAACTTACCGTCTTGCTATCTCCGAATCCGACTTCTGGAACGCAGCCGCGCATCCAAGAAAAACCGCTGCCGCTCATGAAGCCACCTTTACGGAATTCGCCCGCCGCGCCATGCTTCATGCCGCTCCGCTGGCCGCGCCGGAAGACCTCGCCTCGTTTCTCGCTTCCTACGCCCGAGAATCCCTCTTTCGAATCGGCACCCAGGAGCTTCCAGCTCTCTCCGCCGTACGCAAGGCGCTCGAAGAAGCCCTCGGCCTCACTTTCCAGGGCGAAAAAGGCGAGCACTTCTTCCGCTCCACCCTCGTGCAGACGCTCTTCTACGGCGTCTTCTCCTCCTGGGTCCTCTGGTCCAAGCAGCACACGCCCTCATCCAAAGACAGCTTCGACTGGTCGCAAACCTCCCGCCTCCTCCGTGTCCCTGTCTTGCGCAAGCTATTCTATTTAGTCGCCGAACCAGCTCAGATGGAGCAGCTCAACCTCTCCGAGATTCTCGACCACGCCTGCATGACCCTCAATCGCGTGGATCGCGCCAGCTTCTTCTCCAAATTCCAGGAAGGCCATGCCGTTCAATACTTCTACGAGCCATTTCTCCAGGCTTTCGATCCCGAACTCCGCAAGCAGCTCGGCGTCTGGTACACACCCCCCGAAATCGTGCAGTACATGGTCGCCCGCGTGGATACCGTCCTCAGAGAACAACTCGATCTCCCTGACGGCCTGGCCGACAAAAACGTCTACGTACTTGACCCCTGTTGCGGCACTGGATCGTATCTCGTAGAGGTTCTCAACCTCATTCACAAAACGCTGAAGGCAAAGGGCGATGACGCCCTTGTCGCAGCCGACCTGAAGGAAGCCGCCAAGAAACGCGTCTTCGGCTTCGAGCTTCTTCCTGCTCCCTTTGTTGTCTCGCATCTCCAGCTTGGCCTGCTCCTTCAGAATCTCGGCGCTCCCCTCGCCGAGAAGAGCAACGAACGCATCGGCGTCTTTCTGACCAACGCCCTCACCGGCTGGGAACCTCCCAAGGGACCCAAAAAACATCTTCTATTCCCAGAGCTCGAAGAGGAACGTGACGCCGCCGAGCACGTTAAACGTGACACCCCCATCCTCGTCATCCTTGGCAACCCACCCTACAACGGTTTTGCCGGCGTAGCGGTAGAGGAGGAGCGAAGCCTGACCACCGCATATCGAACGACGAAGAAAGCGCAACCCCCTCAGGGACAAGGTCTGAATGACCTCTATGTTCGCTTCTATCGCATGGCGGAGTACCGCATCGCAGAGATGTCCGGGTACGGAGTCGTCTGCTTCATTTCAAATTATTCGTGGCTCGACGGGCTATCTTTCACGGGAATGAGAGAAAGCTACCTAGAAAAATTCGATCGCATCTGGATTGACTCTCTCAATGGCGACGCCTACCGAACAGGCAAACTTACCCCGGAGGGAAAGCCGGATCCGAGCATTTTCTCAACAGAGTGGAATAAGGAAGGAATTCAGGTTGGTACATCCATCGGATTGCTGGTCAAAAGGCGAAAGAGCGTGGGTTGCCAAAGCATCTCCTTCCAAAATTACTGGGGAAAAGACAAGAGAACAGAATTGCTCAGATCTCTAACCCAGAATTCGTACAAAACCCTAAAACCAACATTAGGTCTTGGCCTTTCATTTCTTCCAGCGACAGTTAGCAAGTCATACGCTGATTGGCCACCGCTAACTTCGCTCACTCCCGTTTCCTTCCCGGGTATAAAGACGAGCCGCGATAAATTCCTAATCGACTTCGACAAGGACACCCTAGTACGACGAATGCAGTTCTTCTTTGACCCGACGGTGAGCTACGACGACTGGAAGGCCTCGAACTCGGGATTGACCGAGAAAACCAACAGATTCGATCCCGCCGCAGTTCGACAATATCTCGTGAAACGGAAATTCTTACCCCAATACATTCTTCGATACCAATACCGGCCGTTTGACAGTCGATGGCTTTATTGGGAACCTGAAACCGATCTCCTCGACAGAAAGCGGGAAGATTATCTCCCTCACATTGATGTAAAGAATCTGTGGATTGAAGCACGCCAGAAGCAAACCATGGAAAAGTTCGATCGGGGATACGTCACTTCCGCGCTCGCGGACAATTTCGGGAACGGCCTATCCAGCTATTTCCCCATGACTCTCAAGACCTCAGAATTACACGGACCCCTTCTACTGTCCTCTTCGAAGAAAGCACGGACCACAAACCTTAGCCCCGAGGCAGCCGGGTACGCCACAAAGATTGGGGCACAAGACGATGATCCATTCTTCCATATCGTTTCGACGCTGAACACGCCCCGCTACAGGCAGGAGAACGCAGGCGCACTACGACAGGACTGGCCGCACGCCCCGCTCCCGGATTCCAGGGAGGCACTGGCCGCATCCGCCGACCTCGGTCGACAAATCGCCGCCCTGCTCGACACCGAATCTGACGTCAAAGGCGTCACCACAGGTGACCTTCGTCCCGAGCTAAAGCCCATCGCCATCCCGTCACGTACGGGTGGCGGCAATCTAAAGGAAACCGACCTCGCCCTAAAAGCGGGCTGGGGCCATGTCGGCAAAGGAGGCGTCACCATGCCCGGCAAAGGCAAGCTCGTCGAGCGCCCCTACTCCGTGGCAGAAGTCAGCGCAACCATGCAAGGCGCGAAAGCCCTCGGCCTGTCCGATAAGGAGGCCGTCGCCCAGCTTGGTGATTCTACGTGCGACGTTTATCTCAACGATGTCGCATATTGGTCCAACATCCCAGCCAAGGTCTGGGACTACACCATCGGCGGCCACCAAGTCATCAAGAAGTGGCTTTCCTACCGTGAAGAACCTCTCCTCGGTCGTCCGCTCACCAAAGACGAAGTCCGTTACGTCCAGGAAATGGCCCGCCGCATCGCCGCCATCCTTCTTCTCCAGCCCGCGCTCGACGCTAACTACGAATCCGTAAAGCATCACACCTTGCCCTGGCCCCCAAAAGGAGGTGAATCTTGAAAATCGACATCAAATGGCGCTTTGCGCAAGCATCTTTCTTTTCAAGTCGTTCCACACTTTTCCACATCTCATTCGAACGGTACCAATAAAGTAATTGACACGCCGTGTACTTTTCTGCTATCCTTTGCCGTGTATACCGAATCTCATCCTCGCCGAAATGCCGCCCATGCGGCCTCGCGTATTTCTTCTAACTCCTTTGCTCTCTATTCCTTCCGCACACTTGCTTCACACTTGAAAGCAAGTGTTTCCGCCAACTCTTTTGCAATCAAGCGCTTCCGCACACTTTGCAAAATACCCGGGATAGGGTACCCCCTCTCCCTCTATTTTTTCGCCGGCATTTTTTCCAATCTCCTTTGCTTCCCGCTCGGTCACGCCGCACGAGTGCACACGAATTGCGCGATTTCTTGCCCCGATATCGAGCGAGGGATGCGCGCTAACTCCTGTGTTTGCCACTCTTACAAACTATCCTTCCCGCAAGTCCTTTATTTGCCACTCATACGAAAACACCGGGGATGTATACCAACTCTTCCCAGAACGGGAACTACCATGAAACCCGAATCCACTAGCCCTGTCTCCGCCACGCCGGAAATGTCGCTGCTGCGCTACACTAATTCCATGCCCACGACCGCGACGATCATCGATCTCCACTGGACTGGTAGGCCGCGCTCCATCGGGGCGGTGCTGCTCGAATCGGACGGCCATCGCGCGATTCTCGATCCCGGCCCCTCCTCCACGCTCGCCACGCTTCGCGAACAATTGCGCGCGCGCGGGCTTTCCGTTCAGGATCTCGACGCCATCCTCTTGACGCACATTCATCTGGATCACGCAGGCGCAACCGGATCGCTGTTGCGCGAAAATCCGCGACTGGCCGTCTACGTCCATGAACGCGGCGCGCCGCACATGGCCGATCCCGCCAAATTGCTCGGCAGCGCGCTGCGTCTTTACGCCGGCGCGATGGAACGTCTCTACGGAGAGTTTCTTCCCGTGCCGCAGGAGAATCTGCGCGTTCTGAAGGGCGGCGAAACGCTCACGCTCGGAAGCCGCAAATTGGAAGTCTTCTACACGCCGGGACACGCTTCGCATCACGTTTCTTATTTCGATCCCTCGGAAGGCACCGCCTACGTGGGCGACACGGCGGGGCTGTGCATCGAAGGAAATTCTTATCTTCTTCCCGCAACGCCGCCGCCGGATATCGATCTCGAAATCTGGAACGCTTCGCTCGATGCCATCGCCGAGCGGCGTCCCGCGCAGCTTTTCCTGACGCACTTCGGCGTTTCCCGTGATCCCGCCGAACATATCGAGCGCTACCGCGAATGCCTGCGGAAATGGGGCGCGCTCGTCCAAGAGCTTCTGGCCAAGGGCGGTGACGAGGCCGAAGCCTCGCGTTCGTTCGTGGAGACGGTTGGAAGAGAGATGTCGCTGGAGCTTCCGAGCGCCGAAGCCGACCTCTACGTTTTCAACGCCGGATTAGGGTTGTCATGGCAGGGCCTGGCGCGCTATTACCGCAAACGCGCTGTGGCGCAAGCCTAGCCGCGAAGAAGTTTTTCGCGCCTTTGCAAGAAATGTGAGGTGGAGAAGAAGGGCAAATAAAATTTCGCTACGCAGTGGTGCCGGTGGAGGTAGTTTCGGGAGTTTCCGCGGCAGGCTCCGCAGGTGGAGGGGTCAAAGCTTCGAGCCGCGCTGCCAGTACTTCGACGAGAAGATCCACAAGGAGCTTGGCCTTGCTCCCGTCGGGATCTTTCTCCGGATTGAATTCGACCACGTCGATCGCCAGGAGATTTTTCGAAGCGGCGAACACACGCAGCGCTTCGCGCACCTCGTTCAAGCGCAAACCGCCCGGACCCGGCACGGGGACAGCGCCAAAATCTTCCTCGGCGATGACGTCGGTATCGAAGTGCAAGACGAATTCGCGCGCGGTCGCGTGCAAATGTTCGAGAGCATCCTTGGCTGCTTTCGCCACGCCAACGGCCTGGATATCGACAGCCAGCACGAGGCGCATCGGCGACTTGTTGAGGAACTCTTGCTCCGGCGGGTCGAGGCGCTCGATGCCAAAAAGCGTGATGTCGGGTTCGCGAACCAGCGGCGGCTCGCCCCAGAACCTGACCAGCTCGGCCGCACCGCGTCCCGTGAAGTGCGCGACCACCATGCCATCCAGCCGCCCGGAGGGAGTCGTCGCGGGCGTATTTAAATCGGCGTCGCGATCGAGCCACAAAAGATTGATGTGTTTGTAATAACGCCGCGCCCCGGCCACCACTCCCATCGCCTGAACGCATTCTCCGCCGAGCACGAGGAGCAGCGCGCCGGATTTTACGGCTTGCTCGACGTGAAGTCGCAGCTCGTTCAATCCGGCAACCACTGCGGCTGCGTTCCGCGCGCGCGGATGTTCGTCGTCCTGCGCGAATAGCCGCGGCGCACAGTCACCATAATCGACGACTTCATATCCAGCACTCTGGAGTTTTTCAATAAGCCCGGCGGCGCGGAGCGCCGCAGGCGCTTTCTCGAGTCCGGGCTCGAAAGCAGCAACGCTCGAAGGCGCGCCAATCAGAGCAATCTTCTTCGGTTGACGGACAATTTTGACCGCCAAAGTTCTGCTCCTTGTGATGTGTTTTCCCGCCTAACGCGGGGGACTGATTTTCTTTTGGCCGGACCGCCGATACTGCCCCTGCCGGCCGCTCGCAATTCGGTTTTCTTATCGGCGCGGCGCCGGCGCTATAGTCGCCAGCTCGGCCGGCAACGTAAACCGAACATCCTCGCGGATGAGATCTAGATCACGCTGATCCGTAAAGCCGCATTCCGCCAATCGCTGGCTTACCTGCTCGACGAGGACTTCGGGAGCGGAAGCTCCGGCGGTCAATCCTACGCGCTGCACACCTTCGAGCCATTTCACGTCGATGTCCGACGCGGCATCAATCAACTGGGCCTGCACGCCACTGCGCTTGGCCACTTCGACCAAACGGTTGGAGTTCGAACTGTTGGGCGAGCCCACAACCAAAATCAGGTCCACGTCTCTGGCGACTTGCTCGACAGCTTCCTGGCGGTTCTGCGTGGCGTAGCAGATATCATCGGAGGCGGGACCCTTGATTTTCGGGAATTTCTGCCGCAGCCGGGTGACGATTTCCTGTGTATCGTAAAGGCTCAGCGTAGTTTGCGTCAGAAACGCGAGCTTTTCCGGGTCGTCCACTTCGAGCGCGTCAACGGCGGCCACGGAGTCGACGACGATGGTGCGGTCCGGCGCTTCGCCGGAAGTGCCGACAATTTCCTGATGATCTTTGTGTCCGATGAGGATGATGGTGCGCTGCTCGCGCGCAAATTTCAGCGCTTCGAGATGAACTTTTGTAACCAGCGGGCAAGTGGCGTCAATGACTTTCAAGGAGCGTGACTTGGCTTCGTCGCGCACGGTGGGAGGCACGCCGTGGGCGCTGAAAACCAAAACAGCGCCGTGCGGGACGTCCTCGATGGATTCGACGAAGATGGCGCCGCGGCGGCGGAGCTGCTCAACAACGTAGGTGTTGTGCACGATCTCATGGTGCACGTAGACCGGGGCACCGTAGGCTTCGAGCGCAAGTTCCACGATGTCCACGGCGCGGACGACGCCCGCGCAGAAGCCGCGCGGCCTCACTCTCAGCAAGACTTTTCCATTGGTTGCAGTCTGCATCGCCATCCTAAGGTATAGATTTAGAAGACTCTATCATACCTTATGGGCCTCTCCGCTCGCACGCCGTTTCCTGGGTGGCGATCTAATAAGGCGCACCTCGCGCGATGCAGCCGGCTGGAAATGACAACTGGAAGTGTGCAGATGCTAGGGCTGATATGGCCAGGCGTGGCTGAAGGCCCCTGTCGCGGCCGCTGTGCTTAGTGTTCCTGAATTGAGTCCGCGCCGTGCTACGATGAGCTGCCAGTGGTTATCTTCTCCCTGACAACCCGATTGCACCGCGCAACTATCTAAGTTATTCGGGGTTTATTGAAATCGGGCTGTAGCTTGGCTCCGGAGGATCCTGGCATGAAGTACGGGCTTTTATTGAGACGAAAGTCACCTTTTTTGGCAGCGGCGGCTGTTCTGTGTGTGTTCGTGCTTGCCGGATGCGACGAGCACGTCACGGTGACACGCGATCCCGACATACCCATTCCCAAGCAGTCGACGTGGGCCTGGCGCCCCGCCCCACCGCCGCCGAAGAATCCAGTCATCTCGCGCGACGTCATTTCGCGAAACAGCGACGCGAGCGAGACGGTTGCGCGCGAGGAGAACCTTGAGACCGACATTCTGCGCAGGCAGATCAAGATTGGCATCGAACAGACCATGGCTTCGAAGGGCTTCGTCCGAGTGGATGACCCACAAAAAGCCGACTTTCTGGTGGACTACCATCTTGGCGTGCATCGCCACAATGTGCGGGTAGGCTACGTTGAACCTGTTGGCGCGTACCCTGTTGTCGTCTGCGGATATGCGGGATGCTGGCAAACCTGGAATGGCGGCTATTGGGGGCCGCCGGGAGTGAGCTACGAGACGATCCGGTATCGGGAAGGCACTATCGTATTCGATTTGACCAAGCAGGGGACGAACCGGCTGGCCTTTCGAGCGGTGGGATACAAGCGGATCGACCGCAGTTCCTTTTCGCAAGAGAACGTCACGGATTCAGTTCATCACCTGCTGCATGACCTGAAGCCGGGAAGATAGTCCGGCAGATTCGCTGTCTTGCGATTGTCCCGGCTATTATTTTTCTGGCCATTCCGTCCGCTCGCTCATTTCAGTACTCTCACCTGAGTCCAAGTTGCGCTACATTCTTTCTGCAAAATCATGCCGGTCATTTCTTACGTCGCGAATAAACTGCGCTGTTGGTCGTTCTATTTTTTCGCTTGTTACCGGGGAACCGGCGCCCGGTTGCGTTATATTGCGCCCGATTGGAGCGAGATACGGCTCGACCTTCCGCTATCCTGGAGGACCCGCAATTACGTGGGCACAATATTCGGAGGGAGCATTTATGGGGCCGTCGATCCGATTTACATGCTGATGCTGATCCGGCGCCTCGGTCCTGAATTTATGGTGTGGGACAAAGCCGCGACAATACAATTCAAGAAGCCGGGCCGGGAAACGTTGCATACCCGTTTCGTTGTGAATGACGAAGAACTTGCGGCGATTCGCACGGCGCTGGAATCGCAGCGCTCCGTTGACCGCACTTATGTTGTGGAACTGGCGGATAGCTCGGGAACGATCTGCGCTACAGTGGAAAAAATTATTTATGTTCGCAAGCGCTAGCGGGATGCGCTCATCATCTAGGGAAGCAAGCCGAAGACGGCGACGCTGCTGGGCGTGCCGACGAAGACCTTGCCGTTGGCGATCATCGGGGTGATGAATTTGTTGCCGCTGAACAGGTCGCGCGAGTTTGCAGCTTGATTGGAGTTGTAGAATTCGGTCGCAAGATTCGTGGCGTCATAGGCGTGCAGCACGGCGGTGCCTCCATTTTCGACGGCCCAGACGATGGCGTTCGCGGCGCCGTTCGCGGAAATGCTGGGCGTCGTACCCGGATAGCCGAAGGCATTCGCTGTCTGCGACGATGGCGATCCCGCCAATTTTGCGCTCACGATGGGGAAAGCCTTGAGAGAATCTCTCACGGCGCCGTAGTAAACGGCGCCGTTGAAATATGCGGGCATGGAGAAGACAGTGCCGCCGAGCTGGCCGCTGACCTCCTGGTAGATTTGATCCGTGCTCGCGTTGAACTTTCCCATCGCGTCGCGATCCACGACGTAGAGGATGGCGTCCTTGCCCGCGCCGACGGCGAGGTGGCGGGTCGTTCCACTGCCGTCTTTTACATCGGGAAGAGCAATCGCGCCGCCCGAGCCGAGGTCCTGGTCCGCGTTTGATTCCGCGACGGTGTTCTGCGGGGTAAAATAATCCGCGAGAGTGATTTTCCCGCTCGTCGCGAGTTTCACGAAGCAGTTGCCGCAGTTGCCGTTCTGCGGAAAATGGTTTGCATCGAGCGTGGTATCGAAATCTCCGTTGCCCACCAGGAAAACAATATTCCCGGAGGAATCCGCCGCCGGCGCAGAACCCGCCATCCAGATGCCTCCATCGTTCCCGTTGGGGACAAGGTTGAGGATGTTGCTTTGCGGAAGAGCGAGCGTGTTGGCATCGAAACCCATCACCCAGGAGGTGTAGGGCGCGATGTCGCAGTGGGACGACCAGGTGGTGTAAATGGTTCCGCCGATCTGAAGGAGTCCGGGGCGCTCTTTGTACTGCTTGGCATCAAAAACTACGTTTCCGCCGGAACTGTTTGCGCCGGAACCCGGATAGGTCGCCTTTATGGTCACCGGGCCGGCGAAGAGTTCGCTTCCGGTAGCAAGATCCAGTGCGTGCAAGCGCTGAAAATAATTGCCGCTGCCGTCCTTGGACATGGCGATCAGATAGATGGCGCCATGCGGACCGCGAGAGCGGTCGATCACCGGTGTCGAGGTGATGCCGATCTCTGGCGTCACCTGGGAACAATTGCGGTCGTCGCTGGGTACTTCCCCGTTCAGGAGCGTGGAGATCTTCCACAAGGGCATTGAGCTGGTGCTGTCGGCGTCAAAGGCGTAGACGCTGCCATGCTCGGTCACGGCGTAGAGAACGTTTCTCGTGCCCTGGTTGGGAATCGCCACGTTTGAGAGATAGAGAGGTTGTGCGTCCACCAGCCCGTCGACCGTGAGCTCGCCCAGCTTGCCGAATTTTGTGGAGTTTACGTTCGCGGGAGTCAGGGCGGTTTCCTTCAAGTTCTGGCCGGTGCGGGCGTTGTCATAATGATAGGTAACGACGTCGATGCTGGACGCTGATGGCCCGGAATTCACCGTCAATTTGGCGGGATTGCTGGTGATGTTGCCCAGCGTGTTGCTCACGATGACGCGAAATTGTTCGCCACTGTCTGCTGTTTTCGTAGCTGGTGTAGTGTAGCTCGCGGAGGTTGCTCCGGAAATGTTTGCGTTATTCATCTGCCATTGATAGTTCAACGGCGACGCTCCCGTAGCGGTCACGGAAAACATGGCAGTCTGCCCACTTGAAACGATCTGGCTGGCGGGCTGGGAGGTAATGGCGGGCGCGGTGGATGGCGTGCCGCCATTGGAATTCATGGAGCCGGCGCAACCTGCGAGCGCGAAGGCGGCCAGAAAAGCCGCCATCCTAGTGTTCATCAGTTTTCGATGCACAGGAATCACCCCACATCGAGTGAATCGTTCCATCTTGGATAAGAATAGCTTAGGTTGGGAGCCGGAAGATTGCACCTGAACTGAAGTACAGTTCTGGTTCAGCCCAGGCCGCTGCATTGATCTCGAATGCTGTCCTGACGGGCGTGTTGGCCTCGGCAATTCCTGTCCAGGCGAATGGCGTTTCCGGCATACTTCTTTTATTCTTGGCGTCCTATGCTTCTCGAAAACCAAGTTGCACTCATCACCGGATCCGGCCGAGGCATCGGCCGTGCCATCGCGCGATTATTTGCCAAGGAAGGCGCCGCGGTATTTCTGACCGCGCGGACGGAAAAGGAATTGGCAGCAACGGCAACGGAAATCGCGAAGGAAGGCGGGCGCGCGGAGTTTGCCACCGCGGACCTGGCTCAGGGGGCGGATTGCGAGCGCGCGGTGCGCGAAGCGCGGGAAAAATTCGGAAAGATCGACATTCTCGTGAACAACGCCGGCCACTACGGGCCAGTCGTTCCCGTCGAGGAGTATCCGCTCGCGGAATTTGACAAGGTCATTGCGGTGCACCTGCGCGCGGCATTTTTGCTGAGCAAACTGATGCTGCCCGGGATGTACGCGCAGAAGTCGGGCGTGATTTTGAATATATCGAGCCTTTCGGCGAAGGCTGCGTTTTCGTGGGGATCCGCTTACGCCGCGGCGAAAGCCGGCATGCTCGGATTGACGCGAGTGACCGCCGCGGAAGCGGCGCGCAAGGGGGTGCGCGTAAACGCGCTGTGTCCCGGCCCGGTCACGGAGACGCAAATGTCAAAAGAGCTCGGGGCGGTGCTGGCGAAGAAAATGGGCGTCAGCGCGGAAGAGCAGCTCAGCGGATTTCTCAATAGCTTGCTGCAGGGACGCGCGCAAACCGCGGATGAAATTGCGCGCGCGGCTCTGTTTCTCTGCTCGGATCAATCAAGCGCCATCACCGGCCAATCCATCAACGTCGATGGCGGGGCCGCGTTTTCTTAGTCTGCTCCGGATTCTGATGATTCCTTTGAATCTTGGCGGTGATAGAATCAAGAGTGAGGAAGGCAGTTGGCGAGGCCACTGTGCAAGTTTTTTTTAGCTACGCACCAAAAGACGAAGAATTCGCCCTGGCGCTATCAAACCAGCTTGTAAAGCGTGGACTGAAGGTTTGGCTGATCGAGGATCAGGTGCTGCCAGGCGACAATGTATGGCTCCGAATCGGCGAGGCACTCAAGACGTCCAGAGCTATGGTCGTGCTGCTGTCTCCAGATTCAGTCCGCTCGGATAATCTGCGCAGGGAAATTGAATATGCCCTGGGAGATTCCAACTATGAGGGACGTGTGTTTCCCGTCCTGGTGCGCCCAACCAAAGACATTCCCTGGATTTTGCGTAAATTCAGGATATTCGACGGCAAACAGAACATAGCCAAGGTAGGAGCATCCATCGCGGAAGCTCTCAGACAGGTTGCCTGACTTGTCCAGGTCGCCGAGCGCGCCCGCGCTACCGAAAGAAATCTTCCTCTCTCACTCCAGCCGCGACCGCGCCTTCGTGGGAAATCTCACTAAAGTTCTCAGGCGGCACGGCATTGGTTACTGGTACAGCGCAACCCACATTGTTGGCGCGAAACAATGGCACGATGAGATCGGTAGGGCTCTGGGGCGCTGCGATTGGTTCCTTGTGGTGCTGTCGCCTGAATCGGTAAGATCCAAATGGGTGAAGCGCGAGCTGCTCCACGCGCTGAATGAAGACCGCTACGACGAAAAAATAGTGCCTCTCCTCCGAAAACCCTGCAGACATTCACAGCTTTCCTGGACGCTATCGGAATTTCAGTTTGTGGATTTTACTGGAGACTTCGACGCCGGCTGCCGTCAGCTACTTCGAATTTGGAACCTCTCTTACCAATCTCCGACACGTTTCAATCGAGGAACAAGAAAATCATAACGCAGGTTAGAATTGTTGTGCCTGCATGCAGCCGTCTGCATTTTTCTCACTGTAATTCGTTCTTGTAGACTGCGCCGCCTTTCAGCACAAATTTCACGCGCTGGAGTTCGCTGATGTCGCTCAGCGGGTCGCCAGAGACCGCGACAATGTCGGCCCATTTTCCGGCTTCGATGGTGCCGATTTTGTCGCTCCAGCCGAGCAGTTCCGCGGCCACGACGGTGCCGGAACGAATGGCTTGCATCGGCGTCATGCCGTAATTGACGTAGTATTCAAACTCCTTGGCTTCGTTCAGTTCTTTCCAGTCAAATCCGCCGGCGTCGGTGCCGAGCGCGATTTTCACGTTTTTTTTCAGGGCTTTTTGAAAAGCGGCTTTTTCGAGATCCACCATTTTGGTCCAGTTCCCGTCGCGTCCCGGCGCAACGTAGGCGCCCACGATGATCGTCGGCACCCAGTAAACGCCCTTCTTCACCAGTTCGCCGATCAAGGCGTCCGTTAGACCGTCGCCGTGCTCGACAGTGTCCACGCCGGCGCGAAGCGCGGCAGCGATGCCATCGGAACCGATCGCGTGCACGGCGGCTTTCTTCCCGAGGCGGTGCGTTTCGTCGACAATGGCCTTCGCTTCTTCGTCGGTGAAATTCACCATGCTATGCAGCACACCGTCGGCTTCAAAGTGATAGCGGCGGTCGGAGTAATACTTGATCCAGTCCGCGCCGTACATGACCTGCTCGCGCACGGCTTTGCGCGCGCCGTCCGCGCCATCGACATATTGCACACCGGTGGGAACTTTCAGTTCCCAGGAATAATCGAGCAGCGGATACATGCCTGTGGGGGTCAGCGCGCGCGTGGACACTTGCATGCGCGGGCCGGGAACTTCACCGTTGGCAATCGCTTTCTTCACATCCACGTCCGCGTACATCGCGCCTTCGGTTTCGAGGTCGCGAATGGTCGTGAATCCGTGCTCAAGAGCGATGCGCGCGTTTCTGGCGGCAAGAATGGCGCGGTAAGGAATCGATTCCTTCAGCAATTGCGCGTCGTAGTCCGCTTCGGTGATATCGCCCTGCAGGAGGACATGGGTGTGTGTGTCCACGAAACCCGGAAGCACGGTGGCTCTTGAGAGGTCGATCAGCGGCACGCCAGCGGGCGCTGAACCGCCCGGTGTGACCGAAACAATCTTGTCGCCCTCGATCAGGATCAGCGCGTTCGCAATCAGCGTGTCGCTCTTGCCGTCAATCAGCCGCCCGGCGCGGATGGCCAGTTTTTTTTGCGGATCCTGCGCTTTCTCCTGTGCTAGCGTTGTCCCCGCAATCGTTCCGGACAACACGACCACCGAAATCAGAGCCGCCCAAGGCATTTTGGATCGAATCATGGTTCGCCTCCCCGAGGCCGCAAAGCGTAGCACAGCTTTTCGGCATTGCTCCCGACAACAGTCGGGTGACGCTCCACCATCCCATGAAGTGAGGCCGGCGGAATCTCCGGGGAAAGAAAAAAGCCATCCCGGCTTGAGGCGGGATGGCCTTTTCGTTTTTTCTCTTCTCGCAGAAACCGAATGAACCTGAAGGAGGTAGGTTCACCGGGTTCCGCGTGCGCTCTGGCCAAAGGCCAGAAACTTGTGCACTAAGTTAGCGGGCCGGCTCGGAATCCGGTCGCCGCAACGGCCGCCGGACCAAGTCCTCGACGGAGTCCACGCCCTGCCGGACGGCCACCATGACCGGGTGTTTGCTGTCCGCGACGCGCTCCACTGCGACAGCCCAGCCGCGTTGAAGTGCGTACAGGCTCGCAATCACAAGCGCGATGGCGGCGAAGGCCACCGCAAACAAAGCGAATGCCGCAAGCAATTCCCTCACAAAATAGAGTTGCAGCGCCGCGACGACCCCTAGAAACCACCACATCCATTTCCGGCTCTTGTCCTTGTTCTTCATTGATCCTCTGTTCCCGATCCCCTCTGAACTGAACCCCTGTTAACTATATACGTTGCGGATTGCCGCTCATTTCCATCGCATTAGATGCCCCAACCTGTACTTTAGGTCGGGCTCAATGCACCTGTACCATTTGACACCAGGGAGCGTCCCAAATGCGATGGTACAGAGGGCACATTTTTGGGGTTAAACGAGTGTCCTAGTAATACTAGCTTCCAACTACGGTCTCTCTAACTAGATGAAAAATAAAGTCTTAGCTTGGGATCGACTTTCGCCCAGATTTTCGCCCTTTTTTCTCTGTACCTCCTGTGGAAAACCTGTCCCTCCGTACAGGGGTCTACAATCGGGGGCTCAAGCCTGGACCCATCTTTTCAAGACCTAGTGGAGCGGCTGAACTAAGCCTTCTTCAACAGGCGCGTAACCCACACCAGGAGTACCGCCCCGACGAACGCCACAAGGATCGAACCAATCAGCCCGCTCCCGATGGATATATGCAACAACCCGAAAACCCATCCCCCGACGATGGCTCCGAGGATCCCAAGGACAATGTCCGCGAGCACACCGTAGCCACCGCCCTTCATAACTCTGCCCGCAAGCCAGCCTGCGATGAGCCCGACCACGATCCACCAAATCAATCCGCCCATGGTCTCCGCCTCCTCAGTCGTTTTTCTTAGGATGCACCCCCTGCAGTAGCACCCGTGTAGTACGACACTTTGCGAATGTCAATCTCGAATGCTGAGGAAAAATGTTTGTGTGATGTTTATCAAGGCAAGGAGGTCTCTCACGTGGCGTATGAGTTCGCGTTCTCTTACGGCGTCCTTTATACTGTGAGCCCTCAGGGTGAATTTCTTGGGTGTTCACCTGAGTTCTCGCAATTTTATCTCTGGGGAGCAGTAATTCAAAATGAATCGGCGCACTGGTCTCTTCACACTTCTTATTCTTGTTGTTGCGCTGGCCAGCGTCTCCTGCACGCAGCAGCCGGCCGGGAACGATGGTTCGGCCGCGTCGCAAGCCACCGCCATGCGGCGGCCGACAATCGTGTTCATGACCGATTTCGGCACAGCCAACGATGCGGTGGCCATCTGCCGGGCGGTGATATTCAACATTGTGCCGGACATTCGCCTCACGGACATCACGCACCAGGTCACGCCCTTCTCAATTGAAGAGGCCTCGCGATTTCTTGCGGGCGTCACGCCTTACTATCCGCCGGGCACGGTTTTTCTCGTGGTGGTGGATCCTGGCGTTGGAACATCACGCAAAGCGGTGATCGCAAAATCAAAGAAGGGGCAGTACTTCGTCCTGCCGGACAACGGATTGATCACGTCGGTAATCGAGCGCGACGGATTTGATTCCGCGCGCGAGATTACCAACCGGGACTGGATGATTCAGGCGGCGGTCTCCTCGACGTTTCACGGGCGCGACATCTTTTCTCCCGCGGCGGCGCATCTCGCTGCGGGCTGGGATTACCATCTCGCCGGGCCGGAGGTCGCGCAACTCGTCCAACTCACTCCCAAGAGTTCCACGACGACGGACAAGGGCATCGAGGGGGACATCATCAGCCTCGACGATCCCTTTGGCTCGCTTGTTACCGATATTCCCATCGAGGAATTCAAGAAGCTCGGCTACAACCTTGGTGAAAAAGTGACCGTTCAAATCAACAAAAAACCTGTCAGCCTTCCATATGTCAAGACGTTTATGGATGTCCCGGTGGGAGAATTGCTGCTCTATATCGATTCGCGGGATCGGGTCGGCATCGCCATCAACCAAGGCAATTATTCGAAGAAGTTCGACATCACGCCGCCGGGCACGATCTTCATTCCTCGCAAAGCCGCCTCGAGTAAGGGTAAGTGACTTGCGGTTTGGCCTGCGCTAGAAGTTCTAAATGCGCAAGGCAAGAGAGTTCTGATGCAGCGGACTTCAGTCCGCTCTTTTTGCTTATCTCGGTTTGATTTGCTTTTTTGCGCCGAGCGGCCCAACAATAAGAAGGAAATCTCCATCCGGGAGGCCGCCATGCCTGAAGCCGTCATCGTATCCGCCGTCCGTACTCCCGTTGGACGAGCATTCAAAGGCTCGTTACGCTCGACACGCCCCGACGATCTTGCCGCTCTGGCCATCAAGGAAGCGCTCGCGCGCGTTCCCGCCGTGGACGCCAAAGAAATTGACGACGTTATCCTGGGCTGCGCCATGCCCGAAGGCGAGCAGGGCATGAACGTGGCGCGTATCGCTTCGCTTCGCGCCGGTCTCCCCATCGAAACCTCCGCGATGACCATCAACCGATTCTGCTCTTCGGGGTTGCAAGCGATCGCGCTTGCGGCCGAGCGCATTCGCTCCGGCTCCGCGGAAATCATCGTCGCGGGCGGCACGGAATCCATGTCCATGGTGCCGATGGGCGGGAACAAAGTTGCGCCGAATCCCTGGCTGGTCGATCACAAGCCCGACACCTACATCAACATGGGCCTGGGCACGGAAAACATCGCGCGCAAATTCGGCATCACCCGGGAACAAGCCGATCAGTTCGCCGCCGACTCTCACAAGAAAGCCATTGCGGCCATCGCTGCGGGAAATTTCAAGGATGAAATCGTTTCCGTGGAAGTGAAAATCACCGCGCTGCCGAACGGAAACGGCGCTTCTTCCAAAGCAAAGGGCGCGCCCAAGCCGGCCACGCAAAGTTTCGTGTTCGACACCGACGAGCTGCCCCGCGCGGACACTTCTCTTGAGATCCTCGCAAAGCTCAAGCCGGCTTTTCACGTGAAGGGAATGGTGACAGCGGGAAACAGCTCGCCAATGAGCGATGGCGCCGCCGCCACCGTGGTGATGAGCGACGCGCGCGCCAAGGCGCTGGGTTTGAAGCCGCTCGTGCGTTTCGTTTCCTACGCGACCGCGGGCGTCCTGCCGGAGGAGTTCGGCATTGGGCCGGTCGCCGCGATTCCAAAAGCTCTGAAGCTCGCGGGCCTCTCGCTGAATGACATCGCCGTCATCGAGCTCAACGAAGCGTTTGCTGCACAGTCGCTCGCCGTAATCCAGCAGGCCGGCCTCGATGCCTCGCGCGTCAACCCCAATGGAGGCGCCGTCGCGCTCGGCCATCCGCTCGGCTGCACCGGCGCCAAGCTGACGGCCACGATCATTCGCGAATTGCAGCGTCGGCCCATCAACCAAGGGCGCTACGGCATGGTGACCATGTGCATCGGCGGCGGCATGGGCGCGGCCGGCATCTTCGAACGCTTGTAGCACGGCCGCTTCTGCCTGCCTTCGAGTGAGCTGGAGATTCCCTACCTTTTCTTTGCCTCCACACGCACCAATAGTTTTTCCGGCTGGCCTGCCATTTTGATGAACTCTTCGCTGACGAGGAGTCCCGGCGCTGCAAGCCGCGTGACATTTCGCAATTTCAATGTTGCGCCCTCGACTGGGAATTCCGAGCGGTAAACGAGCGCGTCGCCTTCGAACCGCCCGGTTTCCACGATGGCGCCGGGGAACTCATTGCCGAACACATAGGCTTTGTAAGCTTTTTCTTTCGGGTCCCAGGTCATCACCAGCAAGCCTTCGAAATCGCCCACCGGCCCTTGCGAATGGAAAGAATTGATCAGCGAATTTCCACCAGGCCCCAGCTTGCTCGTGTAAATACCCGTGTTCTTCCCGCCATTAGGATAGAAAGAAGTTTTTTCATAGGCCTCGGTATACTCCCATTCACCCGGATAAAAATTCAGCCGCTGCATCTCTGCGCCCGGCTTCGCCGTCGCCGTCTCTTCGGTCTTAATCGAGGGTTCCGCTTCCACCAACGCCTTCAGGCGGTTCAAATCCCCTCTGAGCTTTTTCCTGGCGTCTCTGGTGATCAATGGCTCGAATAGCCGCGGCATGTAACCGTAATAATCGGTTCGGGCATCAATCCGTACCCGCGTTTTTCCGTCCGCTTCGGTCAATCTGTACTCTGCCGTCTCCACGAATCCATTATTCAGATCTCCGGCTGAAGCGACGCGAATCGTGAGATTTCTGTCCCTTTCGAATCGGACCACTTCCATCTTCATTTCAACCCGTTCGCCTTTATAGACTTCGACAATTCGAAATTCCCTTCCCACTTCACTTCCGTCGGCGGGCGCCGATTCCGGCCGCAGTTCCTTCAGTCCATCAATCCATTTCTTCAAGAGCTCTTCTGTCGTAATCCAGTGAAAAACCTGCGCCGCGGGCCGGTCAATCTCCACTTCCCTCGCGATTCGCCCATGATTCGGCCGCTTTCCCGCGATCAATAATGCCAGCACTCCCAACACCATCAGCCCGACCAATCCCGCCAAGATTCGCGCAACCCACTTCATGTTCGTTTCACCCATCCCCGTTGCTCGCCACTTTCCGCTCCTTGCTTTACTTCTTTGCCTTCCACAATCCGACCGTATTTCCTTCCGGGTCCTGCAACCACGCAAATGTCCCCGTGGGAAACTTTACCGGCCCTCCCATTTTGCACTTCCCTTCGCTTCGCACCTTATCACAACCGAGCATTTACCAATGTTAAGCCCCATTTGCGGCAGCTTTGACTGCGGAGTACTATTGCGTGTGGCAGCCAGATTCGTATAACTATTTGACGAGTCTTCGGCAACAAGCTGCACGCAAGGAGCGCGACCATGGCAACCACAGTCGTCACCAAAGCCGCGGCAAAGGGTGGCAGCTTTCTCCTGGAATCTCCTCGCCCCGAGGATATCTTTACGCCCGCCGATCTCAGCGACGATCAAAAACTCATCGGCCAGACCGCCGAAGAATTCGTCGTGAAAGAAGTTCTCCCCCTGGTCAAAGACCTCGAAAACAAGAAGCCCGGCCTCATGCCGGAGCTGGTGAAAAAAGCCGGCGAGCTCGGCCTACTCAGCGGCGGCATCCCCGAGCAGTACGGCGGCGCGGGCCTCGACAAAGTCGCCACCACGGTTCTGACGGAAAAGCTCTCCATCTACGGCGGCTTTGCGGTCACTCACGGCGCGCACTCCGGCATCGGCACGCTTCCCATCGTCTATTTCGGCACCGAAGAGCAGAAGAAAAAATATCTTCCCAAGCTGGCCACCGGCGAATGGATCGGCGCGTACTGTCTCTCCGAGCCTCAGGCGGGCTCGGACGCACAAAATTCCCTTACCCGCGCCGAATTGAACAAGGAAGGCACGCACTACATCCTCAACGGGCAAAAGATGTGGATCACCAACGGCGGCTTCGCCGATGTCTACGTGGTCTTTGCCAAAGTCGATGGCGAAAAATTCACCGCCTTTATCGTCGAGCGGACCTTCCCCGGCCTCAAACCCGGCAACGAAGAACACAAGATGGGCATTCACGGCAGCTCGACGACGCCGATCTTCCTCGAAAATTGCAAGGTGCCGAAAGAAAACGTCCTGCACGAAATCGGCCGCGGCCACATCGTCGCCTTCAACATCCTCAACGCCGGGCGCTTCACGCTTGGTGCTTCGGGCGTTGGCGGTTCGAAGCATGTGCTTATGACCGCAGCAAAATATGCGAAAGAGCGCAAAGCCTTTGGGAAACAGATTGGCGAATTTGGTTTGATGAAGGAAAAGCTCGCCGAGATGGCCATTCAAACGTTCGCGGTGGAATCGATGGTTTACCGCTCTGCCGGCAACATCGAAGCCGCGATGGTGGCCGCTTCGGGTTCCGGAGACAAAATTCAAAACACCATGAAAGTTCTCGAGGAATACGCCATCGAAAGCTCCATCTCCAAGGTCTACGGCAGCGAGATGCTCGATTTCGTGGTTGACGAAGGCGTGCAGATTTTCGGCGGTTACGGCTACCACGAGGACTATTCCGTTTGCCGCGCCTATCGCGATTCGCGAATCAATCGCATCTTCGAAGGCACCAACGAAATCAACCGCATGCTCATCATTCAGATGCTGATGAAGCGCGCCATGGGCGGCCAGCTCCCGCTGATCCCCGCGGCGATGAAGCTCGCCGACGAAATCCTCGCCGGGCCCTCGTTCGAAGAAGCGCCCGAAGGAGTCCTCGCTGAAGAAGCCCGCGTCGTCGCCAACGCCAAGAAAATGTTTCTCCAGGCCGCGGGCGGCGCGGTCCAAAAATTCCGCGAGAAGCTCGCCGACGAGCAGGAGTTGATTGGCGCACTCTCCAACATCGTGATGGAAGTCTACGCGATGGAGTCTTCCCTGCTTCGCGCGCAAAAGGCCGCCGCCGAGAAAGGCGAATCCGCCGCGCAAACCATGATCGACGCGGCCCGCGTCTTCATCGCCGACGCCGCCGAACGCGTTGACCATGAAGCCAAGCGCGCCATCGCAGCGGTTCATGAAGGCGACATGCTTACAACGCAGATGGCCGTCCTGAAGCGTTTCGGCAAGCGCGCTCCCGTGGATACCATCGCCCTGCGCCGCCGCGTCGCCGCTGCCGTCCAATCACAAGATCGCTACCCATTCGAAGGCCGGTAATCCGATAGCGAAACCTGCCCCGGCAACACTACCGCGGGAAATTCCTCGGCCCGTCGAGCACGTTTAGTCTTGCGGTACCTGCACACCCGCTCTTTTTACTTCCCGATAAAACTATGCTCTAGACTTGTATGGAACGCCTCACATGCACCGAGTCCAGAAAGAGCATCCTGGGATGCCCCGCAAGCTTCTCATCTTGGCGCTCGTCGTAATCGGGCTCCACGTCTGCGTAATTCTAGGCCTCGGAACATCCCCAGCCGGATCCTTCCTCACCAATTCCTTGCAAGTGTTCGCAAGCGGACTGGCGGTAGCGATGTGTTTCGGAGCCAGGCGGCGCGGGCGCGGCATAAGCCGGCCGTTCTGGTTACTCGTCGGATGCGGCCTCGCTACCTGGGGCCTGGCCAACCTCGGCTGGATGTACTACGAGAATTGGCTGCACGTCCCGGTGCCCAGGTTCTCCCTGGTGCGCTTCCTTTTCGATGTGCAAGGCGTTTTCTACGCGATCGCTCTCTTTTTGGACAAAGAAAAAGACTTGCCGATCGTGGACACGGAAACACTCTTGGATTCCGTGCAGATCGCCATCGTCTTCATTTCCCTCTTCTTCGGACTGTATTACGTGCAGTTGCTACAGGGAACTCCTGTGCCCGGCGGCGAACTGCTCTTGGCCTGGATTTTTGTCACGATCAACGTGATATTGACCGCGCTCGCCGCGATTCAGATGTGGACCGTCCGGACGCAGCGGCTCCATTCGCTCTACGGAGGTCTGGCGCTCTTCTTGCTGCTTTACACCATCGGCTCCGGTATTGCCCAATCCCCGCAAGCCAACCGGCAACTTCAAACCGGAACGTGGTTTGACCTCGGCTGGACGCTCCCGTTCCTTGCCGGTGCGATCTGGGCCGCTCGCTGGAAAGAACCGGCGGAAGCACCGTCTCCGGCGCCATCTCGCCAGAGGACGCTTGGCAATCTGGCATTTACCAATGTAATGCTTGGACTTCCCCCTCTGCTTGTTCTTGGCCTGGTCGCACCATTGGGGCGTGAATGGCAGCTGATCGGATTCTCCTTGTTGGCAATTTCAATGGTCTGCTATGCCACGCGCCTGGCGGTTACGGAATATCGGCATGTTCAAAGCACGGAAGCCGTGCAGCGCCACACGCTTGCCATGGAATCTGCTCTCGAGGGCATGGCGATTCTGAACGCGGCGGGACAGTTCACCTACATGAATTCCGCGCATGCCCTTCTTTTTGGTTACAGCAGCCCGTCGGAATTGCTCGGGAAGAGCTGGCACGTTCTTTACCAATCGGGGGAAGTTGCTCGTTTGGAAAAGCACGCCATGCCTCAGGTCTTCGCGGAAGGTGGATGGAGCGGCGAAGCAAAGGGGTTGCGGCGCGACGCCACTCTTTTTCCCCAGGAGCTTTCGCTCTCCCGCTTGAGCGACGGTGGACTGGTATGCGTTTGCCGTGAGATCACCGAACGCCTGAACGCGGAGCGTGCGCGAACCGATGCGGAAGCCAAATATCGCGCCCTGATCGAGCAGGTTGCCGCAATCAGTTACATCGCCGAGATCGGTGTCAGCGCGGAATGGCACTACGTCAGCCCCCAGATTGGTTCCATCCTGGGTTACTCGCCCGAAGAATGGCTCACCAGTTCCAGCGAATGGATGCGTCACGTACATCCTGAAGATCACGCGGTTGTCGAAACTGCGGAAGCAGCCTCTCACAGGGGTGAACCTTTCCAGGCCGAATATCGCATGATCCGCAAGGACGGCCGCGTCATCTGGGTCAGCGATAACGCCGTTGTGGTCCGCGACGCGCAAGGCCATTCCCTGATGGAAGGCATCATCGTGGACATCACCGAGCGCAAGCAGCTCGAAGTGCAGTTGCAGCAATCGCGCCGCATGGAAGCCGTCGGAAGGCTGGCCGGCGGCGTGGCTCACGACTTCAATAACCTGCTCACCATCATCAAAGGCTACACAGAACTCGCCCTGAACCGCACGGGAATACGAGCGGAGCTGCGTGCAGACATCGAGCGCATCGAAGACGCTTCCGAGCGCGCTGCCACGCTCGTGCGCCAGTTGCTGGCTTTCGGACGCAAGCAAGTGCTGCAACCCAAAGCGCTCGATTTGAACAGCATCGTGCTGGGTCTCGACAAACTTCTGCGCCGTTTGATGGGCGCGGACATCGAGATGAAAACCCTCGTCGGCGAAGACGTCGGAACCGTCAAAGCGGACCCGGGCCAAATCGAGCAGGTGATCATGAACCTGGTGGTGAATGCGCGCGACGCCATGCCAGATGGCGGCCGCCTCACCCTCGAAACCGCGAACATCGATCTCGACTCCACCTACGCGCGCGATCACGCCACCGTGCGTCCCGGCCATTACGTCATGCTCGCCGTTACGGACACCGGCGTCGGCATGGACGCCGAAACCGCTTCCCACATCTTCGAACCCTTCTACACCACAAAAGGCGGCACGAGCGGCACCGGCCTCGGCCTCGCCACGGTCTACGGCATCGTCAAACAGAGCGGCGGCTACATCTGGGTTTACAGCGAGCCAGGTAAGGGCTCTTCCTTCAAGGTCTACTTGCCGCGTGTGGACGAGCCGGCGGAAGCTCCGCAAACCATCAAGAAGCAGCCGCGCGCCCGAACAGGCACCGAAACCATCCTGCTCGTTGAGGACGAACCCGCCGTGCGCGAACTTACCCGCATGGTGCTGGCCGCGCAGGGTTACTCCGTGGTGGAAGCGTTGAATCCCGAGGATGCGGAGCGCCTCAGCGAAACGCAGGGAACGGAGATTCATCTCTTGCTCACCGACGTGGTCATGCCCGGACTGAGCGGGCGGGAGCTTGCCCGGCGAATCACCGCCCGCCATCCGAAAATGAGAGTGCTCTATATGTCCGGTTACACCCAAAATGTCATCGCCGGCGGCGGAACGCTCGAGACGGGTATCGCTTTCCTCCAAAAACCCTTCACGCCTGCGACTCTCATCGAAAAAGTCCGCGATGTCCTCGATGGATGCAGCATTGCGAAATCCTAGAATTCCACCTTCTTTGTCAGCCGGAAGAATATTCTGCCCGCAATCAAGGTTTCGGGGGATCGCCCGCCGGAGCTTCCGGGGCTCCTTTGGGTTTGCCGATTGTCGCCAGCGTCTCCACGTTGAACTTCTTGTAGTCGGAATACCGCGTCACTTCGTTGACCTTAATTCCTTTCACCAGTAGCACGCGCACGCCCACGTGCGCCTCTTCATACGTGGGAAGCCATATCTCGTTATTAATAAATGCCTGCTCGAAGACGAAGCTCGTGCCCTTTTGCAGATTCGCCAGCAAACCGCCGGCGAATTTCATGTCGCCGACGAAATACGCCTCCAACCGGGCCACGTCGTGGGCTTTTTCGTCGATCCACACCACTCCGGCAAGCTTCTGCGCGACCTTCTCCTCCAGCTTGTGTGCCTTGAACTCCGGGTTCGGCTCGAAATCAAACACCAGCACGTCCTGCCCGCGGAAGCGCTCCCGCCGCGGATTTACAAACTGGCAAGCCCGCAAGAAAACCTCAATCCCCGGCTCATCTCCGTCTTTCTCTTCCTTCCCTTGTTCCTTGTTCTTTTCTTCCTTGGCTTCTTTCTTGGCTTCTCGCTTCTGGATGTCTTGAATTTCCTTTTGCACCTTCTCGTTTTCTCTTTTCTGTTCGTCTTCGCTTAAAGGTTTCCCGTCCTTCCTCACCAAGGTCGAAACCTCATCGCCGTCCAGGTAGAAAAACGTGTACTCTTTTTTCTCGACTTTCTTCACTTTTCCATTGCCTTCGTATTCCGTTTCTTCTTCCGTCCGGCTGCCCGCATAGTTTTCCTTGATTTTGTCGATGGCTTTCTGGTTGTCGTCGATCTCTTTGAACAGCGTCTTCAGGTCCGGCAACTGCACCTGCGATCTCTTCGGAAAATCAAACATCCGTTCGCCGATCACGCCATTCACCGCGGCGCGCGCAACAGTAATCTGGTAGACATCCCCGCCGCGGCGCAACTCGATTTTGTGCGGAATTTGCACGCCGCTTTCCGGCCGGTACTCGTCATAGAAAATCTCCTCCTCTACTCCCCCGACTGTTGCCGCCTCTTTCACAATCAAGTGCGCCTGCGGATCGAAGAAAACCTGCCGCTTCACTCCCGTCGCCGTGCCCACTTCGATCTGCAGCGCGTCTTTCCCGCGTACCTCTGCGTGCCCCACATAGGCTACGGTCATCTTGTTCTTTTTCGGGTTCACCAGCCGCGAATTGTAGTATTGCCCCGCGGCTTCCAGTTGAAACCCTTCCGGCCCCACCAGCGTCCCGATGTCTCCGCCAGCGTTCTGCTGCCAAGCCGACTTCCCGTTGTAGGCTTCGATCAAATTCTTATCGCCAATGACCAGCTCGGAGTAATACCGGTTCGGCAGCTTTGTGCTGAAGGTGTACGTCCCCGGCTTCCCGTCCGAGGCGTTTGTAAATGTCCCTTCGATCGTCAGCGTCTGGATCCGGGAAAGGGTCTTCGACCCTCCCGCCGCTTTCACATATCGATCCACGATTTTCCCGGGATCCTGCGCGCGGGCAGGTCCAGCCACCCCGATGAAAATAAGTGTGATAACCGAGGAGAAGAATTGTCTGCGCATGGGGCTCATCCTTAGGAACGCAGTTTCGAAGGAAAAGTTTCCCTGTCTCTCAGGAAAAAACGATCCTTTTCACTACTCGTAGCGCCAAACCACCATGGCTCCCCCGCGGGTGGTCAGCACGCTAACCCCTTTAACCAAGGAATTCCCATGCAACGCCTGGCGGCCCTCGAAAAAAATAGAGGGAACCGGAAACAAAACAGGGGCGTGCTTCGTTTCTTCTATTGTCTTCCCATAGGACCTGTGGCATTTTCGGTATGGCTAACCCATAGGAGCGAGGGGAGCGATGAGCGAAAAAGCGGATGTTTGGCAGGGCACGCTGGCCTTGATGGTTTTGAAAACCCTGCAAGTGCTGGGGCCACTGCACGGATACGGCATTGCCCGCCGCATCGAGCAGACCAGCGGCGACCTCCTCGCCGTCAACTATGGCACCCTCTACCCCGCCCTTCTGAAGCTCGAACAGGAAGGCTACATCTCCTCGGAGTGGGGGCAGTCCGACAACAATCGCAAAGCCAAGTACTACAAGCTCACGCGGGCCGGCCGCAAGCAGCTCGACAGGGAAGCTCGTGATTGGGAGCAGGCCACCGCAATTCTCGCGCGCTTCCTTGCGCCGGGCGAGGGGCAGTCATGAGGCGGCTGCGCTCCTTTTTCTTGCGCTTCGCCGGGATGTTTGCCGCGGAACGCCGCGACCGCCAGTTTACGGAGGAAGTGGAAAGCCACCTCCACATGCACATCGAAGACAACCTTCGCGCGGGAATGAGTCCGGAGAAGGCGCGGCGGGAGGCACTGATGAAACTCGGCGGCATCGAGCAAACCAAACAAAATTACCGCGACCGCCGCAGTCTTCCACTTCTGGAAACACTGTGGCAAGACATCCGCTTCGCCTCTCGCATGCTGCGCAAGAATCCGGGTTTCACCCTAGTCGCTGTGCTCACGCTCGCGTTGGGAATCGGGGCGAACACGGCTATTTTCAGCATTGTGAATGCGGTGATTCTGCGGCCGCTGCCGTACAAAGACTCGTCACGCATTGTGACGTTCCATACCAAGACGCCGATGTTTCCCGCCTTTACGCTCCCCCTGTCGTGGCCGGCTTTCCAGGAAATTCGTGGACGGGTCACTCCCTTGGAGGAGGTAGCGGCTTGCTGGGAAACAGATAGGACGCTGTCCGGCAGGGACCAACCGGAAGTGCTGAGCGTAACCGGCGTCTCCACCGGATTCTTTGAAGAGCTGGGAGCACGCGCGGCGCTAGGGCGCGTACTGTCCGAACAAGATCACAAGTCTGGCCAGGATCGCGTGGCAGTCATCAGTGATTCGCTCTGGCGCACACGTTTCGCAAAAGATCCGGCGGTGATTGGACAACACCTGATTGTGGATCACCAGATCTACACCATCATCGGCGTGGCGGCGAAAGGATTTGCGTTTCCGGAAGGCTCCGAAGTTTGGCTGCCGCTCTCGCTGACGCCGGAAATCGAACGGAATCAGAAATTCTTTAGGTTTGAAGTCCTCGGTAAATTGCGGAAAGGAGAGAAACTCGAAACGCTACAAGCGGAACTCGGCACAATCGGGCAGCGTCTCGCCAAGGAAAACCAGGGTCTGGGAATGGACTTTAAACTCTCGGCGGAGCCCCTTCTTGAAAGCCGCGTGCAAGACGCTCGGGAAAGTTATCTGGTTTTATTGGCCGCAGCCACTTTCGTATTGCTGATCGCGTGTGCGAACTTGACGAGCCTCTTGTTGGCGCGCGGCTGGGGACGTCACCGTGAGTTCGCACTTCGAGCGGCGCTGGGTGCCTCGCCGGGGAGACTGCAGCGGCAGGTTTTGGTGGAAAGTTGCTTATTAGCATTGCTGGGTGGCGCCGTGGGAATTGGGCTGGCCGCCGGCGTTGTCCAAGTTTTTCGCGCGCTTGCGCCGGGCGACACACCGCGGCTGGGCGAAATATCGGCGGATTGGACGCTTTTATGGTTCGCGCTCGGGAGTTCGCTGGTGTCGGGTGTGGTTTTCGGTCTGGCTCCCGCGCGCCGCGCGGCGCGACTGGATCCAAACAACGCTCTGAAAGAAGGAACCGGAGGAAACATCGAAGGCACGTCCCGCTTCGGCAATGCCCTCGTTGTTGTGGAAGTCGCCCTCGCTTTCATTCTGCTGATTGGCTCGACGCTCATGGTGCAGACACTCGCTCATTTATTGCACCAGAATCCCGGCTTTCGGACGGAACGTTTACTGACATTTGATTTGCCGCAGCCTCCGCAAGGGAACGGGAATGATTCGGAGGGGCGTACGGCCGGGCAGATCGCCCGATTGAAAGACGTTCTGACGCAAGTGCGCCGCTTGCCGGGAGTCGAGGAGGTCGTGGCATCCGATCACGGCATCCTGGATGGGATGTATTTTGAACATTCGGGTTTGAAACTAGAAGGCGCCCTTCCGGAATACTCTGCGGTAGCCGAAGGTGTCGTAGCGCGCTACATCTCGCCCGGCTATTTTCGAATGCTGGGCATCACTCTCGCGCGGGGCCGGGAGTTCGAAGAGCAGGACGAACGGGGCAGGCACAACGTGATCCTCGTCAATGAAGCGATGGCCCGAAGATTCTGGGGCACGTTGGATGTAGTGGGAAAACGAATCGGCGAGTCTTATGAAGGCAAGGGAATCCCGGAATGGAATGAAATCGTCGGGGTGGTGACGAATGTGCGAGATGTGAGCATACAGGAGGACGTTGGTCCGGAATATTATCTTGCTCTGTATCAGTGGGGTGTGGGGTCGCACTACCTGATCGTACGTACGCGGGCAAATCCCGATGCGTTGGCAAGCGCGATTTCGCGCCAAATCTGGGCGAGTTATCCCGACCAGCCTCTGACACATGTGGTGACGCTGTCGAAGACAATTGCGGAATCTGTGGGCGACCAGCGCATGCACACGGTGCTGCTCGGAGTATTTGCGGGTGTAGGATTGGCGCTGGCGCTGCTGGGGATCTACGGTGTCGTGTCGTATTCGGTGGCGCGGCGCACACGGGAAATCGGCGTGCGCATGGCGTTGGGCGCCGGGCGAGCGCATGTGTTGCGTCTGGTCATGCGCCAGGGATTTATTCTCGTGACATCCGGAGCGGCGATCGGTGCTGCTGGAGCTTTCGGCGCAACCCGCGTGATCGCCAGCGAATTGTATGGCGTGAAGCCAAGCGATCCGTGGACATTCTGCGGAGCTGTCACGCTAATCCTGATCGTTGGATGCCTAGCCTGCTGGATCCCGGCGCGACGGGCGATGCGCGTCGATCCCATGGTCGCGCTGCGCTACGAATAATTCCAAAAAAATCGGCGCACACTTGCGAAACTCTCAGGGCTTCTTCTTGAGGAGACCAGTGAGCGCGTCGATCGGATTTTGGGGATTCTGTTGCTGCGATTTTCCGGTCGCGGCGCCGCCCAGACTGCCTAGTTGTGACTTCAGCAGGCTCGCGGCGGCCCCTCCGATATCCGGCACAAACTTTGGATCGGAGGTGGTGCCGTGGATTTGAAAAGGGATGGTCATACCTTTGTTGCCGCCCTTGCCGCCACCAATCGCACCCAATAGGCCCCCGATGCCAGCGGCAGGCGCGCCGCCCGATGAGGAATAGCTGGCAGAGCTCGCCAAGGTTGCGGCCATCTTTAAATCGAGATTGTTCTTGGAATCAACGGTGCCGAGGCCTGTGAGACTGCCGAGCGCGGGAACAATGGCAAGAAAATTATCGGCCTGAAGGCCTTCGGGAGTCATACGCAAATTGGTGGTAAGTTTTTCGATGTCCAGGTCCTGGCCGGTTTTAAGGCCGGTCAGCATGCTGATTGTAGACATCTTCGAGCCTAGATCGAAGTTGGCGAGCTTGGCGTTGAAAAGCCCGACGGTACCATTGGTGACCAGTTTGTTGGTCGGTCCCGTGACGTTTAGGTTGGTGCTCAGTGTGCCGGCCGCGAGCGAAGCGCCTTTCGGAAGATTGATTCCAAGTGCGGGGAGAAAAGCTTGGAGATCGCGCGCCGGCATATTCTCGCCTTCGATCTTGACGTTCAGGATGGTCTCATCTGCGGGCGTCTGATACGTGCCGGAAAGGTGCGCGGCCGCGTTGCCGATTTTCAATGTGGAGGGATTGAGGACGCCCGCGTTCTTGCGAAGATTGTATTTCGTATTGAAATTGACGTTGACCGGAACGCCCGCGGGTGAACCGCCGGCGACAAGAAGCGCCTTGGAAAGTTTCGCGTCGCCTTTTGTCTCGGCTTCACCATTGTGGGAAGCGATCGTGGCCGCGAGATCCAGGAGGCCGCCGAGTCCCAAGGAAGGATCGAGGAAGCCGGTGGAAGCGAGATTCAAGGAAGTGACATTCAGTTTGGCGTCGAGCGGGGTCAGCGCGGCATCGGCTTCGTCAATCGGACCCACGCTGCCGTCAAGTTTGAGATTTCCGCCGTCGGGGAGCTGCGCGGTGAGGGTCACAGGAAATTTGGATGTCATGGAGACATTCGAGGCGGTGACGGAAACGTGATCGTAAGTGCTGCGTTTTTTTGAACTCGTCGATCCGACAGTGAGGCGGCCGTCCTTGAGCTCGAGTTTCTTGATGGTGAGATTCGGGACAGAGCTCGCGGATCCGGAGGATTTCGACTTTGTCTGCGCCTTAGCGGCAGAGCCACCCAGCGAGGAGTAGTTCCATTGGCCTGCTGCGCCGCGGATGAGGGTGACTTCGGGATTCTGGATGGTGACGCCGGTGACGTTGAGGGTCCTTGAAAGAATCAGCGGCATGATCTCGACGCCAACGCTCAGGGACTTCGCCGTGAGAAAGGGCGCAGAGCTGAACTTGGGATCGTCGCCAATGGAAAGATTTTCCGCGGCGAGCGAGCCGCTGATGAGTGAGAGGCTGAGATTGCCGAGCTGCACTTTGCGGCCAAGCGCTTCGGAAGCTTCCTGCTCGATGGTGGGGCGGAACTGATTCACAGGAATGAGAAAGGGTGCGGCCAAAACAAGCACTACCAGAATCCCGACGACGATAAGGATGGTTCGAACTGCGCGGCTCATGTTCACCTCCGGCAGGCAGGAATGGGCGACAGCTTTGATGCGGCGGAGGAGATGATAGCACGGCGGGTTAGAAGAAGCGGCTCTTCACTCACCGCCCTGACCCGCGGGAAGGCTCGCGAGCAAAGCGGGAGCGGGGTATTGTATACGCTCCAGCGGAGGTGAAGATGAACCGGCTTTTTCAGGTGGTGGGAGCGATCGGAGTGCTGTTTGCCGCACAGGGGCAAGGACCAGCGCGGCCGGAAGTGCCGGAAAACTTGAGAGCGCCAACGGGCGAGGAAGTGATTCTGACGGCGCAGGCGACGGGAGTGCAAATCTATGTGTGCCAGGCTGGAGCGGACCAAAATTTTGCCTGGGTGCTGAAGGCGCCAGAAGCGGACCTTGCCGACGCGGCTGGGAAAAAGATTGCGCACCACTTTGCCGGGCCAACCTGGAAGCACGTTGACGGAAGCGAAGTGACGGGCAAAGTAATCGCCAAGCAAGACGCGCCGAAGCCGGACGCGATTCCGTGGCTGCTGCTAGCGGCAGCGAGTCACATGGGAGAAGGGATTTTCCGCCGCGTCACAAGCATCCAGCGAATCCACACGCAGGGCGGCCTGCCACCAAACGCGAATGCCTGCGATGCCTCCGCGAACGGGAAGGAATCGCGGAGCGCCTATTCGGCGGACTACTACTTTTACGCGCCAGCACGTTAGCGAGGGACTGCGCGTGTCCCTCCATTGCTACAGCGGGACGCCGCTACATAGTGGAGACGCAAAATGCCAGAGGCTTTTCCTCAGAGGCTGAAGCCCTCTCTTGGGACATTCCGTGTGTCGGAGCTCCCGACCCGGTCGGGACACGTTCCGCTCCGACCCCTAAGGAGGCAAGCCACGCAAAGCGGATTAGGCTTTTGCGGCCTTGGCCACCGGGCGCGCGGTGTTGGCGAGCCAGGCGTTGCGCAGCTCGACCCGGCGCGCGAGCACGTACGCTTTGGCCTCATCCAGGCTGGCATAAACGCGCTTGCCCTTGATCGTGTTGCAGGGACGGCAGCAGGCCACCAGATTGCGCGGATCCTTCTTTCCCTTGCGGACCCGCGGCTTGACGAAATCTACTTGCATGATGAGGGCATTTTCGAAGCTGGCCCTGCCGTCCAGGCCGCAGTACTGGCAGCGGTAGTCATCGCGTTCCAGAATCTTCAGGCCTTCATGCAGGGTGACCGGCGAAGCAAGCAAGGAAAGCGTCGAAAGGCTTAATGGCATGGGATTCCTCCAAAGCGGAAATCTTCGTGAGCAGTCGGGAGATGGCGACTTCCACTTTCTGTGCGGAAAAACCATAGGGCAGCGCGGCTCCGGTGTCAAGAGTGGAGCGGGCATGCGCTCCTGCCCGGCAGATTTGACGCTTCCACCCAGTGGTCCTCACAGCAAGCCATCACGATGAAGTACGGCGCGCAGGTGAGGCGGGACGTATTACAATAAAAATGTACGGGCCTGTAGCTCAGATGGATAGAGCAGCGGTTTCCTAAA
>JBIOGB010000007.1:0-111651 GCA_044447665.1 Candidatus Acidiferrales bacterium
CCTTGGTTTCGATGACGCACTCCATCACCAGCTTGCCAGAGGAATTCAGGACCGCGATGGAGATCGCTTCCTTGTGAACATCCATGCCGATATACTTCACGCTATCCATATAGGGCGTTCCTTTCTGGAGGGGGTTGAGGCAAACACTCAAAACCTACTCCAAATGGGGCGCCCTTTTATATTGCGTCGGATTACCGGACATGTGGTTTTGCGACGATTCCACGTGTCCGGTTTGGGCGTTATACGTCCAGTAATCCAGTTCAACCACGCGGACTGAATCCGTCCGATATGTTTCCGGTCACATTGAGCGGTGATCTCCATCACAGTCACAGGCAGCGAGCAGCAGTATTTTCCCAGGCGAACCCGGTCAACCAAGAGGCAGTGAGGTGCTCGCGCCGTGTATAGCGTGCTCAGGCAACTAGAGAACGGCGAATTCGTACACGTAGCATCCCGCGACGAGCTTGAACAGGCCGTGCAACTCGTGAAAACACTCAACGCCCACTGGCCCGGAGAATATGTGGTGCGGGATCCGGGAGGAAACGACATAGACCTTACGGAATAACCAGCGATTTAATCCGAACGCAGAGTTGTGTCAGCCATCATGAAAAGGCCTGAAGAATTTTTGTTAACGCGCTCCTGCCAAGCGTGTCATGAGAGCTTTTGCCCTCTTGACACAGATTTATCGTGGAAGCCGGGTTACCGGACATTTGAATATTACTTCTCCCGTTTGCGCGCGCTTATCAGGAGCTGGGAGACTAAAGCCTCGCGACCTTCTGGTTCGTAGCAGAACATAGTCAAAACCTAAAGGCGTGTTCTAGTGTCGCTGACGAACTTCGAAGCGCCCCGTAATTCCGCACAATGAGACCTAGGTGATACCTGACGGGTGCGAGGAGGGTTTCGCCGATCACTTGGCCTTTCTGGGTGCTTCAGTTTGGCAGCAGGCCGAAGACATCGAGCTCCGTTTGCGTGCCGATATACACCTTCCCGTTTGCGACGGTCGGAACGGTGAACTTTACGGCTATTCCCGCTTTGTCGCGGTTGTTGGGGGCTTGGGAGCTGTTCCAAAGCTCGGTCTTCAGGTTTGTTGGGTCGTAGGCATGGAGTACAGCGGTGGAGGTTCGTTCGATGGCCCAGAGAATGGCATTGTTGGTCCCAACTGCAGAAAGAGCCGGGGTTGTCCCAGGGAAGCCGAAGGACTGGGCAGACACTGAGACAGGATTAGTTTGGAACTGACTGGCCGCGGAAGAGAACGAATAAGCGCTCAGCGGCGCATCCGAAGCCGCAGCGTAGAGTGTGTCTTGCCAGAAGAGCGGCGCGGAGTAGATTCCGTTGACCCCCAAGATAAAGCTCTGCACGATCTGCGAGTCATTCGAGGAATTAAAGTGGCCGAGATTGTCCCGGTTAAGAACATAAAGGGTTCCGACTTTTCCGCCACCAAGAATCAGATGAGAAAAAGGACCGCTTGCCTGATCAATCAGGATCACGGCTCCCCCGCCCCCCAGATCTAAATCGTTTGCAGCCAGATTGCTTTGGTCGAAGGGCGTGAACCAGTCGGAAACTGAAAGTCCGCCGGAGGTGCTGAGCTTGAGGAATGTGTCACCGTAGTTTCGTCCGCCGGTACTGTTTGCATTGAAGTCGCCGTTGCCCGTCAGAAGATAGATATTCCCCTGGGAATCCACGGCTGGCCCGCCTCCCGACATCCAGATGCCACCCCGCCCCCCATCCCGAGTGTCGTTGAAGAGGGTGACCTGAGCGAGCGTCGAAGCGTCGTAGCCGACAAGCCAGCCGTGATAGGGATCCGTATCCCCGAAACCGGCCCACGAGATGTAAATCACCGCGTTCAAGAGCAGCAGCGCCGGACGCT
This sequence comes from Candidatus Acidiferrales bacterium, assembly GCA_044447665.1. Lineage (GTDB taxonomy): Bacteria > Acidobacteriota > Terriglobia > Acidiferrales > UBA7541 > Acidiferrum. The sequence goes on from JBIOGB010000007.1 coordinate 1,865, forward strand.
GCTTCTGCATCTTTGCCATGAAGCTAATTGTCCCGCTGGAATTGTCGTAACCAGTGCCGGATACGGATGCCGAAATGACTTTGGGAGAGCCAAGACGTTCTTGTCCGGTGGTGAGATCGATAGCGTGCAGCCTTTGGATAATAGTGCCAGTGGTGGAATTCTCTGACAGCGCGACGAGGTAGAGAGTTTGCGTGGACGGATCGATTACGGGTGTGCCGGTAATGCCGACAACCGGCCCCAAATGGTTGTTGTTATTCAGGTCAGTGAAAGGAGCAATTATTTCACCGCTCGGGATGAGGCTCACACTGGGGGTGGGCCAAACAGATTTGCATCCGGGGCCGTCGGCATCAAAAGCGTAAAGGCTGTCGTTTTCGGTGGCGACGAACACAACGTTATGCTGTGCGCCGCTGATCGGTACGTTGGCCACCCAAAGAGGCTGCGCAAAAACCCAACCGTCGACAGGACAAGAAAAGAGTTTTCCAAACGAACTTGCCGTTACGTTTTGGGTGGTGAGGGCAAATTCCTGGGAATTCACGCCAGAGCGAGAGGCGTCATTTCGCCAGGTCCTCACGCCAGTGAGATCGGTGACGCCGATCACAGCAGCGGCGCTCTTGGTCCCGTCGGTCTTGCTCTTTGCCGTAATTGTGTAGACGCCCGGCGTTGTTGCCGCAAAGGTAGCGGAGGAAGCCGTTTGGCCGCTCAAAGAGCCCCCGGACGAAGTCCAAGTGACGCCGGAATTGGAGGAATCGTTTTGGACGGTAGCTGCAAGCAGCAGCGGCTGAGTTAGAGTCACGCCCCCGCGCAGCGGTGATATCGTCACGGTAATGGCTGAGACGGTGAGCGTGAAGGTCATGCCGTTGCTGGTCTGACCGCCAACGGTGACGGTTACACTGCCCGTCGTCGCACCGCCAGGAACTGTGGTCGCAATGCTCGTCGCACTCCAACTCGTCGGGGTCGCTGCCGTCCCATTGAACTTGACCGTGCTCGTCCCTCGCGTCGCTCCGAAGTTCGCACCCGTGATCGTCACTGGGGTGCCCACCGGACCGGAAGTGACTGAAAGACCAGTGATGCTAGGGGTTGGCACCGGAACCGTAACCGTGAAGGTGGCGCCGTTGCTAGTCTGACCACCAACGGTGACGGTTACACTGCCCGTCGCCGCGCCGCTAGGAACTGTTGTCGCAATGCTCGTCGCACTCCAGCTCGTCGGGGTCGCTGCCGCCCCATTGAACTTGACCGTGCTCGTCCCTTGTGCCGCTCCGAAGTTCGTGCCCGTGATCGTCATTGGGGTGCCCACCGGACCGGAAGTCGGCGACACGCTCGCGAGGCTCGGTGCCGAAGGAGGCGGATTGAGCGAATTGACGGGATTCGTTTTTTGTGCGAGGCCACAGCCGACGATGCCCAACGCCCCGAGGCACAAAAATCCTCTTAGCAACGGGATCCACGTTTGGCCCGGTCCAACTTTCGACAGGTAGGCTGTGACATTAGCCTGCATGGGAGACACAGGTGACTGATATCTTCCATTTATAAATAGTGGGGGGTAGAGGTTCAAGTACGGTTGTTCCGAGGTTTGCTCAATCTCGTACTTACTCAGAACGATACAGTGATGGAAAAATGCGCAAATTTCCCTCATGTCGCGGAAAACAGAGGAAATCAGTACGCGGAAGCCCCTTGGCCCCCAAATTCCAACAATCCCTCGATCAGTTTGCGAAGAATCCACTCAGTATTTACCATAATTATGTGCGTTCACCGGGCCGCCAGTTCATAGCTTTCCTTCAGTCTTATGCAGACCACTTGGCCTTATGAAAAGTCCGAGGAATTGAGCGTCTTGCTGGACTCGAAAGTCAAATGCCGTGGTACGCAAACCCGATCCGCATGCCAGTGGACGATAAGCCGGATTGCCGGACATCTGACGAGATGCTCTCGCGGGCTAGCTTGGCAAGAAAATTTGGCGATGCACACGCTGTCAGACCGGGAAGGCCGCTCCCATCCTCTAGTCCTCACCACTCCTGGATGATCACAAAGCCGGGCGCGCTCGATCCTGTCTTGGGCGTCGCCAGATAGCCAGGGCAGGTCTTTCCATCCGGTCGTTTGAATTGAATTATCTCACCCATGGGATCCCTCCACTGGAAGCTAGGCCGCTTGCCTCATATTATAACTCCCTACCTTTTTTCGGCTGCCCAGCTGAGCCGGCGCAGACTTTACTTGGGACTTCCTCGCGCTTCGGGAAAGGCATGGTAAGTCGGAATACTGGACATTTGAAAGTCACATGTCCGATTGGCGCGTTCTATTGAAGGGGATGTTAATCAGGCATTGGCGCGGAATCAAGGACTGAATCCCACAAGAAAAATTACATCTATGGCAGGCCCGAGAAGGGCGAAGAGCCAAAATCTGGAAGCGAGGAGACCTGCACGTAAGGCCATAAGCAACGAGCCACTCAGCGCCGAGCCCGCAGCGTTAGTATTGGAGACGCGCTGCACGGTCGGTGAATGCAATTCCCCATTGCTGCAAGCGCCGGACGAGTTCGGCAGCGACGCCGGCATCGCGGAACTGTTGTGACGCCTCCCATACCTTCCCGCCACTGATATCCCCGTAGGTACGGGGTGGAGTGTAAGCGCGCGGGAGCCCGCCAAGCGGCAAGTACTTCCCGATCGGGTATTGCAAGTTCTTGTCCAACCATGCGGCAAGCAGCGACGCGGTCAGAGCCTGATGTACCTCGATCGGCAACGGTTTGAAGATTGGCGCCCAAACGGGACTGATCATGATGCGAGGATCGATGTTCTGATCCGGCCGCCAACCCTGGCGGAGGTCGTCGGGGCCCAAGTGGGGATCGGTAGATTGCAGCGCTTTGATTACGGCCACAAGGAGCCGCGCGGGTTCCGGCTGGTGTGTCTGGGCATAAAGGTCTCGGAAGCGGCCGATCACATATACCCAATCCACCGGGCCGCGATCCCGGTGTTGATGATTGCCGCTATTCAGGACGATCTGCAACTCATACCAAGACGCTGTGAAATATTCGTTGGTCAACGCGCTTCCGCCAACTCCGGCGGGTCCATCCGGGATGTGGGCTGCCGACGGAGCAGTCTCTGCCGGAATGGTGTTGCACCACGTGCGGGGATCCGCGGTCAACCCAAAGAGGTCGCGCCCGCGTCCTTCGAGCCCAAACTCCTGCATCATCTCCCACGTCTTCACGAGCTGCCACAGCTGGGCCGAGTAAACCTTGTCGGTCAATGTCGGCGACCAGACCGTTTTTGCTTCGGCAAAGCGTCTGAGGAAGGAGCGCCGGGCTTGAGACCACTGGGCGAAGGCGGCAACGACGGGGCGAATGTTGTGATCCGTTGTCTGGGCTGCCGCCAGGAGTGTGCGCAGCGGCGGGTTCGTGCCAATTTTGCTTTTGTTCCCCGGAGTCGTTTCCCCATCGTACAATGCGGCGAATTCGCTCTGTGCAAAGACTGGTCCCCATGCATCCTTGGGATGTACGCGGGGCAACCACTGGCTCCAATCCGGGAGTTGCAAGGCGATGGGAATCTGACGAGGATTGAGGTTGCCGTCGGGGCGAAAGATGTCCGGGGTGATCTGCCCCAGGAGCTCACGGAGGTTGGGAGCATTCCCCGGTGGATTAGAGGCTCCGCTGCTCAGCCGGGCGCCGGGCTGGCTGAGCAAATACGGCAATGCGTCCGTATCCTGGTCGAGGACCCAGGCGAGTCCGGCACCTGCCGCCCAACTCGAGATGGGTTGCTCGTCCAGTCCAGGACCAGGTTGGTAAGGGGGGTTCCACGGGCGGCCAGGATGGGGAAGTGGCAAGCTGCGAATGTAGCTGGCGATCTGCTCGCCCTGTAGCGTGGAAAGACCATGGAAGCGTGCGCGGGCTACAATGCTGCCATTGGAGAAGTTGAAGTATTTCAGGTCGCGCCCATCCTGCGCATGACAGTCCGCACAGTGCGCCTGAATCCTCGGACTATTGGGGAGGCTACTTGCCGCCAGTGAGGCGGTCTGCCAGAGTTCCCGCCCAACCAGGATAGAAGCCGCGTCGGGCAAGGGTGGCGTCCAGGTTTCGGGTGCATCCTCCGCAAAATCGTCCGGCGGGATGATCTTCGTTCCCTCAATGGTTAGGAAGTTCCATGCAAGGACGCGATAGGCGCTGGCGAGCCCGTCGGTCTGGTTGAACCGGAAGCGGATTGTGTTAGCGCCGACGACGACCGTGCCGTTGGGGAGGGGAAGAGTCATCACAGGCGTGGCAAAGCCTCCACCGATTCCACCGAAAATCCTGCCGGGCTCGGCGATAGTGACAGTGTTGTTGTTGAGGGGCATCCAGGCGCTCGTGTTGACCTGGACGCTGGCTTGACCCGCATAGCGCAGCCCATGGATCTGCAGCCAGAGAGATCGCACCGACTCAGCCTGTCCCGCCTGAAGGGCGACGGTCCTGCTCACCGTCGTGCCGTTTGCACTTAAGACCTCGATCGGTAATAACATTCGGTCTGTGGTGGTATCCGCAAATCCGATGGAAATCGTTAAGGCAGCTGGGAATAGACACACGAGCAGGTTAGGCCATCTCGCCACGCACAGGATACGACACAACCACCTACCAACCGCCGATTGCGCACTGTCAGCAGGTGTTCGCCCAGATGCCTTGTTCCGCGGCAAAACATTGCTCGGGCGTGCGGTGTCGAGCGGCTTCGGCTCAGTGTCGGCTGACATATTCCGGTTTTTCTGATGATAGCAGTTTCTTAGATCGTTTCGTGAACATCGACCCGATGGAACGATTGAGAGAGCGGAAGATCAGCGCGGAAGATCTATATGAGCTGAAGCTGTGGTGAGAATCGGAACCCGAGGCGCCGGAAGGACTGTGGTACAAAGATTTCGGCTCGTTCAAGATTTGCAGGGAGGGAAAGTATCCCGAGACATTTCTCTTGCGGGAACAGGCAGCGAAGGGACAGAAACTGTGACCTGACCGGAAGTTGGGATTTATATTGCGCTAGGCTAACGTCTGTCGCCCGCGGCGGTGTGCAGGAGAGTGTCAATTTCCCGAAGCGGAGGAGGGGCTGTTGGGGGCGTAGTAGCCGTTGCGGGTGCGGGCGAGAAGTTTTCCGCGGCCGCGTGGCGGGAGAACTTCCACGGAAACGGCGCGGAAGGTGCCGTCGCGCCTGGAGTTCGACGGGTAGTAAGCCAGCGTGTACTGGTTGCGGATATCGTGGGCGACCTGCTGGCAGATGTTGTGGACGTCCTCGACGTTTTCCGGGAAATAGGAGAGGCCGCCAGAAGCCTTGGCGATGTCTTCGAGAGCCTTTTTCGCGCGCTTGGCGTTCTTCTTGCTTTCCTGGCTCAGCAAGCCGATGGTGTAGACCACCGTGTCGGTTTTCTGAACCTCGCGAATGGTTTTTTCCAGCGAATTGCGGCTGGTATTGTCTTCGCCATCGGTGACGACCAGGAGGACGCGCTTGTCCTTTGAAGCTTTTTTCAAATGGTCGAGCGAGCCGATGATGGCGTCATAGAGAGCGGTGCTGCCGCGGGAATCGATGCGCTCGAGCGCTTCCTTCAGCTCGGGAACGCTGCTGGTGAAATCCTTGTCGAGGTCGAGATAAAAATCATCGTTGAAATTTACGACGAAGGCTTCGTCCTGGGGATTGCTGGACTCGACGAGGGTGATGGCCGCTTCATTCACGCGGGGCCGTTTGTCGCGCATGCTTCCGCTGTTGTCGATGACCAGCCCCATGCTGACGGGAACGTCTTCGCGTTTGAAAACAGAGAGCTTCTGTTCGACCTTATCTTCCAGGATGCGGAAATTTTCCGCTTTCAAACCGTCCGCGAAGCGCCCGCGATCGTCCAGCACGGTGGTATGCAAAACGACGAGGTTCACCTGAACTTTTATGGTGGAACCTTGCTTTTCGGCGCTGGAGGCCTGGCCCGGCGGAGGAGGTGGCGGAGTGGAAACGGGGAGCTGCGCGGGCGCCGAGAACGGCGAGAGAATGAGCGCGCAGAGCAAACCTGCAAAAAGAAAAACGCGAGTCATCTGGATTCCTTCCGGCTTAGTGGCTGGGCGCGTAGTAGCCGGTTTTTGCGTAGACGCTGAGCGGCGGCAGTCCTTTAGGCGCATGCATCTTGATTTTAACTTTGCGCCAGCGAGCATCGTGCGCTTTATTACTCGGCTTGTATCCCAAAACATACTGATTTCGAAGCTCCATGCCGATTTTCGAGGCGATGTCCGGCAAGTCATTCAGATTCTCGACGGCAAAGACTCGCCCTCCGGTCATTTCCGTGACTTCCGACAGCAGCGAGGGTCCGTTCAGTTCTTCCGGAGTGCGGTTCCGATAGGCGAATGGATCGAATATGCCGATGGCGTAAAGCTGGGTATCCGCTTCCTTCACCAGACGCTTGATATCGCTCTCGTTGTACCGACTATGATTATCTCCTCCGTCGGATAAGATGAGCAAGGCGCGCTTGGCGTTGTGTGCGCCTCGCATCTGGCTCAAACCGAGATAGATGGCATCGAGCAGAGCGGTGCGGCCCTTCGCCGCAGTGAGCAACATGCGGCCTTGCAAATCTTCCACGCTGTTGGTGAAGGAGCTGGTCAGCTCAGCGCGTTCGTTGAAGCTCACCAGGAAAAATTCATCCGACGGATTGGCGGTCTTGAAAAATTGCACGGCGGCTTCGCGCGCTTTGCCGATTTTGTTGGCCATGCTGCCGCTCAGGTCGAAGATCACACCGATCGAAATGGGGACGTCCTCGGAAGAGAAAGTCACCACTTCCTGCTCGACGTTGTCTTCGAATATGCGGAAATTATCGGGATCGAGGCCGGTCACCAGACGATTGTAGGGGTCGGTCACCGTAACATTGATGAGCGCGAGGTCCACGTCCATGTGCAGAAGTTGGCCCGGCTTGATGGGAATCCCGCGCGTGTCTTTTTTCACGTCGTCTTTGGGTTTCGGCTCGTCGGGCGCGGCTTGGGCGATGGCGATTGTTGTAGAAGGCCACGCAAGCAGGGAGGTAATCAGCAGAATGGCGAATGAGAAAATCAGAACCCGGGGTATTGCGCGCTTCACGGGGCCCCCATCATCCCGGCCTGCCGGGATGGCCGCGCAGGTGTGGACTAATTGTGATTCTACCACTGGCGTGAGCGAAGACAAGCCCAAAGACGCAAACCGATAATGCCGGGAGATCCGCGGGGCACTCCCGGAGTTCCGGCATGGTAGCATCGCAGGTTACTGCGAATCCTCCCTTGCGTTAGACTGGAGTTTGCGAAAAAAGATTTTTCCGCGCTGGAGACGCGAACACGATGAGCGCTGCCAAAGTGGTGGTGGTCATTCCCGCACGCTATGGTTCGACGCGCTTGCCGGGGAAGCCGCTCGTTTCGCTGGCGGGCAAACCCATGATCCAGCGCGTCTACGAACGCGCGCGGATGGCTAAGAGAGTTGACCGGGTGATTGTAGCTACCGACGATGAACGCATCGTGAAGGCCGTGGAAACATTTGGCGGCGAAGCGCGCATGACGCGGCCGGATCACCGGACGGGCACGGAGCGGGTGGCGGAGGTTGCCGCGCATGTCGAGGGCGAGGTTTTCGTGAACGTGCAGGGGGATGAGCCGCTGCTGGATCCCGTGGCGGTAGATACGGCGATCCATGCACTGCTGGAAGAAGAGCCGGCGATGATTGCGACGGTGGCCACGCCGATCAAGGTGCCGGCGGATATCATGGACCCAAACGTGGTAAAGACCGTTCTGGATTTTGATGGGAATGCTCTTTATTTTTCACGTGCGCCGATTCCGTGGGTGCGCGATACGGCCGGCAAGGTTCAGGTGCGCCACCTGAAGCATCTCGGGCTATATGTCTTCCAGCGCGACGCCCTGCTGGAATACCCTACGCTGCCGCAGGGCGAGCTGGAACGCGTGGAGCAACTGGAGCAACTACGCTGGCTGGAAAATGGATGGAAGATACGCGTTGCTGAAGTCGAGCACGATGCTGTCAGCGTGGATGGGCCGGAAGATGTCGCGCGGGTGGAAAAACTCCTGGAAAAATGAAGACCGCCCGGCGGAAAATTGCCGGGCGGTGAGTATTCGTTGGGCTGATATGGCCCGACTACGGGCTCTTTTGAGCCTCTAGGACTCCGGCCACGATGCGAGTGGTGCCCTGGTTGTTGTCGTTCGCGAAAAAGGCAAGTTGTGGGTTAACGAAGTACACCACAAAATGTACGTTCGCCGCCGAGCTACTAGTGAGTGTTATGTTCATGTTATTGCGAAGCCCGGTTCCGCCAGTGCCATCTCCGTCGATCATGAGTGAGCCGCCAACGACGACGTTCGTTTGCGGCGCGATGCCGGTGAATTGAAAGATGTCCGCTGCCCCGGTGAGGTTGAAACTGGAGGTTGTCACCTGGCCGACAAGGTCTTCCTCGTCAAAAACTCCACTCTGCAGACTCTGACCACTCCAGTTGAGGGCATAGGTGCCTGTGATGCTGGTGCTGGAGAAGGGACTTCCGGATTGCGCCGCGAGCGTACCGTCAGCCACAGCGACGACGAGACCTTTATTCAGGGTCGTTTCCTGAATTACACCTTGGCTGGCGGAAGTCAGATAAAAAACAAAGGCAAATGGTGAGCCAAGCCCATTTCCCAGGAACGTGACTGTTCCACGACCGGGATTGGCAGGATCAAGCGTGATGAGAGTATTGGACGCGCCGGTCGTCCGGGTGAACATGCCTGCGTTGTTGGTGTCCACAAGAACATTGCTGACGCTTGCACCATTGGCGGTGAAGCGACCGACTCGAGTGAGACCTCCTCCGCTGCCGGAGCTGCCGGCGACGATGAAGGCAAAGCCACTATTGAGGCTACTGACTTTGGTTGGAATCGTATTGTCCTGAATGATGGCATCGCCCGTATACATCGCGCCGCCGCTGGTACTAATGAACCGGATTCGGGTGGCATCCACGATATAGAAGACGTAGTTCTCGCCCGCGATCACCGTAGTACCGCGGCCAAATGAGGTATTTGCCGGATCCAGAGTTAACGCTCCTCCCGAGAAACTGAAGGCGCTCGTGAGCGCAAAATCAGCGTTTACGTCTTCGACGCCCGCAGAGATTGCACCATTGCCGGCCGTGAATTCACCGACGAGGGAAGCAGGAAACATATTTGTATCCTCGCCGGAAAAATCAAAGACATAGGTGGCAGTTACGGGGAGCACGGGATTCGTAAAGGCGCCTGTGTCCTGTTTGAAGAAATTTCCGCTGGCAGTGGAAGCCTGAGCGGGGGTCGAGGTCTCATCAATCATGAGCCCGTCATTTGTAGAAGTCAGAACGATCCCGAAATTAATCGAGGAGGGGATGCCACCTGAGGTCACGTTCAGAGTCAGTGTTCCACGCCCGTCCGCATTGACTGTGTAGCTGCCATTGTTGATGGTAACCGCCAAGTTCGGGAGAATCCCTGGCTCAACCACATCCTCGACGCCGCCGGAGATACCGCCGCTTCCATCCGCCATGAAACTGCCGGTACGCGCCACGGGAGTGGCGTTTGGGGCGCCGCTGGCGAAAACTTCACCGCTAGTAACGAACGCGTATTGGCCATTCAAGCTCGCGTTGGTGAATCCCCCGACCGGGGGCGGCGGAATGGCGACGGAGCCGCCGCCGCCGCAGGCTGCACTCCAGAGAGCCGCTGCCGTCGCGAGGCCTAGCAGGATGCGATTCATCGCACACCTCGCAGCGCTTCGATTTGTGCCGAAGACATCGTGGCCGCCGGGGAGGTCAGAGCGCCTTTGGTGTTGCGGACGGCGACGGCCTGGACGCCTTTTTGTACGATACGAGCGGCGAAGATGGCGCCGTTGCCGAAGGCTAGTTCTTCGCCGATGATGCGGACGTTGTCGCCGGGGTTGAGTTCAAAATGATTGGCCTGGAGCACCTTGGCATTGCCTAGATGCACGTCCACTTGGCCGGAAGACGTCTGGAGGAGCAAATGGGCTCCTATCGGAGCCACGCTGGAGGCCGCATCGTATTTGACGACGGTGCCCAGGAGATTGACTTCGCGTCTCACATCGTAGGATTGGAACCGCAGCGCGCTGGATTGGGTAGCTTGCTGTGCGCCAAGGGGGATACATATGGATAAAGCCCCGGCGAGCATGAGAGTTATAGTCAGTAGTCGAATAGTAGGTTTCATTTCCCTTTCCAAAGTGCAAAGTCCAGCTCCAAACGTTTCCATGTTGCGGAACTCAGTGCAAAAACTCTTTCGAGGCTAGGAGCAATCGTCCGATTCATTAGACGCTGCACCCGCTGGCGACGGTTGCTACGTGTAGCGCGCAATTTCCTGTTCCGCAATAGGTTATAGACTCCGCTCAGCACAAAAGTACCGTCCTTTTGGATAAACCCGTTCCGCGTGAAAAAGTTTCGCGGCCTTTCCACATTTATCTATTCCCCTGAACGGGCTAGAGAGTTCGAATTGACAGTTTTGCGAGGGACGTCCATAATTGGTTGTACGTCACTCCTGTGGAGGGCTGACAAGCTCGGCGATCTGGAGGGAATCCGACGCGGGCTACACGGATGGCGCCAAAATATATCTTTGTAACCGGCGGTGTTGTTTCTTCACTGGGAAAAGGCGTAGCTGCCTCCTCGATCGGATGTCTCCTCGAAAGTCGCGGTTTCAAGGTCACACTTCAGAAATGCGATCCGTATTTGAACGTTGATCCGGGGACGATGAGCCCGTTTCAGCACGGAGAAGTGTTCGTGACGGAAGACGGAGCGGAGACGGACCTCGACCTGGGCCACTACGAGCGGTTCACGCACGCAAAACTTTCCCGCGACAATAACTGGACGACGGGACGCATCTACGAAACCATCCTGACGAAAGAGCGGCGCGGGGATTATCTCGGCAAGACCGTGCAGGTGATCCCGCACGTCACGGACGAAATCAAGGCTGCCATCCGAAAAGTCTCCGAAGGCGTGGACGTGGTGATCGTGGAAATCGGAGGCACCGTTGGGGACATCGAATCGCTTCCTTTTCTGGAAGCCATCCGCCAAATGCGCCTAGAGCTGGGTTCGGAAAATACGCTGTTCGTTCACGTCACGCTGGTGCCGTTCATCGCCGCCGCCGGGGAGCTGAAGACCAAGCCGACACAGCACAGCGTGAAAGAGATGCTCGGCATCGGAATTCAGCCCGATATTCTGCTGTGCCGCAGCGACCGCCACATTCCGCCCGAGCTCAAGAAAAAAATTGCGCTATTTTGCAATATGGCCGAGTCTTGCGTCATTTCCGTGGAAGACGTAGACACGATTTATGCGGTGCCGGTGGAGCTGGCCCGTGAAGGATTGGACGCGCAGATCATGCGCTTGCTGAAGCTTGAAGATCGTGCGCAGGATATGAAACCGTGGCTGGACCTCGTGCACCGGCTGCATCATCCCGAGGGCGAAGTGCACATCGCCGTCGTGGGCAAGTACGTGCAGCTCGAAGACGCGTACAAGAGTTTGCGGGAAGCGTTGCTGCACGGCGGGCTGGCGCACAATCAGAAAACAGTGCTCGAATGGATCGAAGCGGAAGAAATTGATTCAGCGGAGACGGCGGAGGCGCGGCTGCGCGGCTACGACGGAATTCTTGTTCCTGGGGGCTTCGGCAAGCGCGGGATTCAAGGAATGGTGTGCACCATTCAGTACGCGCGCGAGCACAAAGTTCCGTTCTTCGGTATCTGCCTGGGGATGCAGTGCGCAACGATTGAATACGCGCGCGACGTCGCCGGATTGAAACAAGCGGACAGCACGGAATTTGATCCGCAGACGCCGCATCGCGTCATCTATAAGCTGCGCGAACTGCTCGGCGTGGATGAGATGGGCGGCACGATGCGGCTGGGCGCGTGGACTTGCCGGCTCGAACCGGGCTCCTTCGCTCACAAGGCTTACGGCGTGCTGGAAATCAGCGAGCGGCACCGGCACCGCTACGAATTCAATCGCGATTACGAGAAAGCGCTGCTCGGAGCGGGACTCCGCATTACCGGTCGCACGCCGGACGGAAATTATGTGGAGATTATCGAGGCGCCGGAACATCCGTGGTTCCTCGGCTGCCAGTTCCACCCGGAGTTCAAGTCCAAACCGCTGGAGCCGCATCCGCTCTTTGCGGCGTTCATCGGGGCGGCGCTCGAGAACCAGAAGCAGAAGGCACGCCTCGCGCCCGCCACCACCCGGAGTGAAGCACCGCGCGCCCCGGCTGTGGAATCGCCAAGAACGCCTGTTCTTCGCGCTGCGCCGCAAGCCGGGGTATAGTCCGGGACACGGCGGCTCCCCGCCGCTTTTTTCGCTCCCTGTGCTATCTTCAATGCTCCGAATGACTACCACTCGTGAGATTCCCCTCGGCTCGATGCGCCTCGGCGGAGGAAATCCGCTTTTTCTGATTGCCGGGCCGTGTGTCATCGAAAGTGAATCGCATGCGCGAAAGATCGCCGAGCTGGTGATGCGAATTGCCGTTGATGCGGGAATTCCTTACATCTATAAGGCTTCCTACGACAAAGCGAATCGTTCGTCCGTGAAATCGTTTCGAGGGCCGGGACTCAAGGAAGGCTTGCGCATCCTTGGAAAGATCAAGGCCGATCTGAAGGCGCCCATTCTGACGGATATTCACGAACCTTCGCATGCCGCGGCCGCCGCCGAAGTTTGTGACATTCTGCAAATTCCTGCATTTCTTTCGAGGCAGACGGATTTGCTGGAAGCCGCGGGCAAGACCGGCCGCATTATCAATGTGAAAAAAGCGCAATTTCTGTCTCCGTGGGACATGGCCAATGCGGCGGAGAAGATTGCCGCCACGGGAAACACGAAGATCATGCTTACCGAGCGTGGCGCGTCGTTTGGGTACCAGAATCTCGTGGTGGATATGCGGTCTTTCCCGATCCTCCAAAAAATCGGTTACCCGGTGGTCTTCGATGTGACGCATTCCGTCCAACTTCCCGGGGGCCAAGGCCATGCGAGCGGCGGCCAGCCGGAATTTATCGAACCGCTCGCGCGCGCGGGAGTTGCGGCAGGCGTGGATGGCATTTTCCTCGAAACGCATGACAATCCCGCCGCGGCGCTATCGGATGGTGCTAATGCCCTGCCTCTCTCTCAACTCGCCGGCCTGCTGGCGCGATTGAAGGAGCTTTCTTCACTCGTCCGGCGTTGGAGCGGGCAATGAGCCTGGAGACAGCGCGGCGGGTATTGAAAATTGAAGCGCAAGCGATTCAGGATGTTTTCGCGCGCTTGGATGCGAGCTTCGAAAAAGCCGTGGATGTGCTATTCGAATGCAAAGGCCGAGTGGTGGTGGCGGGGATGGGCAAGTCCGGCCTGATCGGCAGAAAAATCTCCGCGACTTTTTCGAGTACGGGCACACCGTCGTTTTTCCTGCATCCAGCGGAAGCGCTGCACGGCGATCTCGGCATGCTGGCGAGAGGTGACGCGATGCTGGCCGTCTCCTACGGCGGCGAGACGGAGGAAATTATCCAGCTGCTCGAAGCGCTAAAGCGTCTGGAAGCGCCGCTCGTTACGCTGACCGGAAAACTTCAATCGACGCTTGGCGAGGCGAGCGACGTTGCTCTCGATGTTAGCGTCCGTGAAGAGGCTTGCTCGCTGAACCTTGCGCCCACCGCAAGCACAACCGTGGCCATGGCGGTTGGCGATGCCTTGGCGGTTTCGCTTCTTGAGCGGCGCGGATTCCGTCCCGATGACTTCGCGGCGCTGCATCCCGCGGGGCGCCTCGGAAGGAAGTTGCTTCGCGTCGAACACAAGATGCATGCGGGAGATGCTTTACCGAGGGTCTATGCGAACACGCCGATGCCCGACGTCATTCACGAGATGAGCCGGAAGGGTCTGGGAATGACGACGGTTCTCGAACCAGATGGGCGGCTGGCGGGTATCGTGACGGACGGCGATCTTCGGCGGCTCATGGAAAAACATCGAGGCGCGACACTGGAGATGACCGCAGGCGGCTGCATGACGCGCAATCCGCAAACGATTGGCCCGCACGTTTTGGCCAGCGAAGCGCTGAATCTTATGGAAAAGCGAAAGATCACTTCCGTTGTCGTCGTGGATGAAGCCAGGGGCGTCCTGGGCGTCGTGCACTTGCACGATCTTTGGACACTGGAGTTGATGTAACAAACGGATCGAAAAAAGAAGAATTCAGCCCAGAGCACACAGAGGAAGAGAGGAGAAGGCATTGGCGAAGGGCGGCAAGAAAATTCCGGCAAGCGTGGTGAGCCGCGCAAAGAAGATTCAAGTGCTGCTGATGGATGTGGACGGCACGATGACGGATGGTTCAGTCACGCTGGCGTCACAGCCCGACGGCACGGCACTCGAAATAAAAACGTTCAGCGCACACGACGGCCAAGGCCTGACCTTGGCGCACACCGCGGGCCTCCGCACCGGCTGCATCACGGGCCGCGAAAGCCCTGCGCTGCTGCGGCGCGCGAGAGAAATGAAGATGGAATTTATTTACCAGAAGCAGCCGCTGAAAATGCAGGCCTTCGAAGAGATCATGCAGAAAGCCGGTGTCTCGGAGTCAGCAGTCGCGTATGTTGGCGACGATCTGCCCGATTTGCCGATCATGCGGCGCGTAGGCCTGGCCATTGCCGTTGGAGACGGGGTTCCTCAAGTAAAAAAAGCTGCGCACTATGTCGCGAAAGCGCATGCGGGGAAGGGTGCGATCCGCGAAGTGGTCGAGCTCATCCTGAAGTCGAAGGGTGTTTGGGAAGAGATGATCGACAAGGCGCGGGCATAACGGTAGCTAGCGCAAACGCTGATTCGTTCCAGTTTTGACGGTGGACACACTGCCGCGAATCACCGTCACGGATGCTGCTGGCAAAGAAAATTTCGTCCCCAGTTCTCCCTTTATCGTGGATTTCACGGCTGGACCGTCGGGATCGGCGGTGCCGCCATTCAAGTTTGGGTGCCACTGATACTGTTCCTTGCCAAAGGTTGTAACGCTGACAGGCCCGGCGAAGAAACCAGCTGTGCCCTTCGCGGCGTCATCGAAAGAGATGCTCACCGTGTGGGAATTCTCCTGATCCTTGTTGATGATGAGCAGCGCCCATTGACCGTCCGGCCGCTGCGCAGCGTAAGAAGTTACCAAAACGTGCCCGGCTCCATCACCGATGTCGCTTGCAGCGGGGAACAGTTTGTGCACGCCGTCGCCCGGTTGAACCCATTCGAGGTTGATGAGTTGGCTTGCAAAATATTGAGAGAGGGGCTGACGGATTTTCAAGTCACGATCCGCGGAAAAAAATTCAAAAGTCCCGAGCGAACCATTGTGCCCGCGGCTCAAACCTTCCGGCAAATAATGAAAATAATAGACCGCGTCCCCGCCGCCGCTTAGAAACGCGCCAATGTAATCCGCCAGCCACAGCGCGCCCCAGACATCCACGTACGCTTCCGAGGATTGCCAGGAAATATTCGACTCGGTGATGAACAGCGGCACGTTCGCCGGCACGCCATCCGCGCGCCACACCTTCATGATCTGCGTTACCAGGTTCGCTTCATCGTACAGGCTGCTCCACTGAATTTTTCCCGGTTCCATGGGATAGTGTTCGAAAGAAAAAAACGCGAGGTCGCTCAACCGGCCGCGCGCTTTCAAATAGTCCACGAACCGCCGAGTCCAAGATGTCTGGCCTTGCGCATCGGGCCATGTCTCGATGTCTTTGTTCACACCGGTAAAGATCGGCCCGCCGAGCTTGAGCTTTGGGTCTACTTTATGGAGGGCAGTCGCAAATTGCACGTACAGCGCCGCGTAATCTTCCGGGGGCGTGTAGTGCCCATCGGCCTCTTCGCCCATTTCCACATAGGAGATCGGATAGCCGCGCTTTTCGATGTAGGAAATTTCCGCCGCAGCATCTTCCGGCGTACCGTAAATCATGGCGATCGGAATCATCGCGGGCAGGCCGCGGGTCACGCCGCTGGTGAAGAAAAGGTCAAAACCCACCTGGTCGCCCGCGCGTTCATTGAGGTCGCTGGGCTCATGCCATGGGTCCACGGAAGAACAAAATGTCGCGGTCTGATCCTGGTCTGGAGTATGCCGAATTAAGTCGTGGAATTTGCCGTCCGAGGTGGTTGTTCCCAAATAAATCTCGCGGATGGCGTAACCCAAGCAGTTTCGTTTGTCTGCTGACCCGTGGGTATCGCAGGTATTCGACGACGCCGTCATCAGGATGCGGACGTACTGCACTGCCAAAGGCTCCGTCACGAGTTGGAGAGTTGCACTACCGCCTTTCCCTTGCGTCACAATTCCGCCCGGAAATGTCTGCCACACTCCTGCAGTGGGTTTCCGGATGGGGTCATCGCCGGTCCAATACTGCACGAGGTACTTTGTCGCGTAGGGTTCCGCCCAAGCGATGCGTATAGCCGTAACGTCCAGTTTGCCGGCTAAGTCCAGAATCACCCACTGGGGATGGAGTGCGTCGTCCTCTCCCGTAAATGCTTGCGTCAAATACGGATTACTCTTCCAGTAGCTATCCGCGTCTCCGTCCGTTAGCCGCGAATAGCCGACGGTGTCCGTGCCGTCGTCGCGCGTGACGCCGCGATGCGGCAGCGGATAACCGTACGAGTGGCGGATCATGTCCGCGCCGGGTGTCGCGCCGCCGGTGAAGTATCCCCTGCCTGCCGGATCGCTCCACGTTCCCTGCGGATTCCAATGCCAAGCTTCCGTATGGAGTTCCGTGTTCTGGCGATAGGTGAGAGTCTGCCATCCCGCGGAGAGCACTTGCTTGATGGTGTCGTCGACGAAGAGCTTGTCGGCGGCACCGTAGGGGAGCCGATCGATGCCCGCGCCAAGAGCTTCGGTGGGACGAATCGTGTTTACCGCGTGACTGGGGGTCGCGTCCACGCGAATGCTCTGCGCCCTCATTTCTCCCGTACCGAAAAAGAACAGCGACATTGCGGGCAACATGCTCAGCGACAATCCATTTCGTGTGCTTCGTCGACTCATTCCCTACTCCCTAAACCGATTTAATAGAGTCTTTTCATCTAATCGAGAATTTCGGGTCGCGTCAAGCGCAATCTTCGCGCGCTGTTTCGCTGCTTTCGGTTTTCTCGAAATTGAAGACAGGAGGAAGAAATCGGGACCAGCGGGCCAGTTGCAGGAAAATCAGGGGGAGAACCGTGTGAGGGCCGGGAGCCTGCAGTGTTGGCCAGAGGGTGCCGACCAAACGGGGTATTCAGCTGCGCGTGCGAAAAAGTGCAGGGATAGCAACGAGAAATTGCAAAAAAGAGGGGAAGTATCGCAACTTCCCCTGTCGTGTAGCGCAGGAGTTGGGCTCTTACTGAATCGCAGAACTGGTCGCATCGGCAGCGCCGGTCAGACCGTAGCGGATCACGCCCGTCTGGTCGGTGAAGAAATAACGCTGGCCAGTCGTGCCCGCGTTGGCTGGTGACGCCAGGATGGTGTACGCCGTATTGATACCACCCGCTGCGCCAGTCACGGCGTAGGCGAACCAATAACCGCTCTTCGCCGTACCTGCGCCAGTGGCGTTCGCCAAAACGGCGTCGATGAGGCAAGATGCGGCGGAAGTCGCGGTGGTCGCGCAAGTTGCCGGAACGCCCGTCAATGACGGCATGTCAATCGAATAGCCGACATTGGGATAGGCCGTGGCGTAGGTTACTTCGGCCGTGTTGATCGTACGCATAGAACCGACCGCCGAAGACTCGTTGGCCGCCATTTTCGAGCGGAGGAGGTTCGGGATCGCGATCGCCGCGATGATCAAGATGATCGCCACGACGATCAAGAGTTCGATGAGGGAAAAGCCCTTTTGTTTCTTCATGATACGTCACTTCTCCTCTTGTGAGCGTTGCCCCTCCAGTCAACGCGATTGACCTTAGATTACGCTAATAATAGCCTGCTGCAATGCCTTAGTCCATGGTACCGGTGTACAAGGAAGAAAGTACTAAACAACGGCTGAATGGAATAATAGGCCGCGCGGAAGAACCAGAACACACCCTACCGCCGTAATAGGCTGGGACAACCTGGCGGAAACCTGAAATGATTATTAGGAGAATGCTACTTTTCTTTCAGCTTGAGCTTGCCGCTGGCCTTGTTCTCTTCGAGAAACGTGCGCAATTGCGGAATGGCGTCCAGGAGGCGTGTCCATTGTTCGTAATATAATGTGACGGGAAAGCGGCCGAGGCCATAAACGCTCACACCTCCCTTTTCGCCGACTCTAAATTCCAGATTTCCTGAACGGCGTCCGGTACCCTGCTTCTCCAATTCCGCTAAACGCGCTTTGAGTTCTTCGTAGGATGGCTCCGCCATGTTTCCTCCTCAGATGGACTGCAGCAAGAGGAGATTATACCTGAACGTGCAGCTCGTACTCTGCCTGGCAGATAGTTTGATCCTAGCTGACGGATCCGCCTTCAGACTTGCATGTGGAGGGGATGGTTGGATTGCGGGGCGAGGAATTCCAATACGGCATGCCGGTTCGACGGATCGCGCTGAGCGATCAGCCGCGAGTGCCCAACACGGCGGGCATTGTATATAATCTCGGCCATCATGCAAAACCAAGAAACGCAGTATCAGGTCTCCAATCGTGTGGCGACGATTACCCTAAATCGTCCTGACAAATTGAACGCCTGGACCGCGATCATGGAAAGCGAGGTACGCGCGGCGATCGAAGAGGCCGAGCGCGACGACAATGTACGCGTGATCATTTTGACCGGCGCCGGGCGGGGATTCTGCGCGGGCGCGGACATGTCGCTCTTGAGCACGGTGGCGGAAAAAGGTCTCGATGAGAGAGGGAGAGCACAGGCATTGCAGAACAGCAGGAGTGCGGGCCGTGAAGGAGCGCGAGCTGATTTCCAAAGGAAATATTCGTACTTTCCGGCGGTGGGAAAACCAATGATCGCGGCGATTAATGGGCCGGTGGTGGGGCTAGGACTGGTCATCGCTTTATATTGCGATTTGCGGTTTGCATCGGAGGGAGCGCGATTCGGGACGGCGTTTGCGCGGCGCGGGTTGATTGCGGAATACGGGATGGCATGGATGCTTCCGCGCCTGATTGGCCATGCGAATGCGCTCGACCTGTTATTCTCTGCACGAATGATTGACGCCGCCGAAGCCCTGCGCATTGGGCTGGTGAACCAAGTGTTTTCACAGGACGATTTTGCCGGCAAGGTGCAGGAATATGCGCGCGACCTGGGGGCCAACGTGAGTCCACGCTCCACGCGGGTGATCAAGCGCCAGGTTTACGAGGCAATGTTCCAAACACTCGAGGAGGCGTTCGCGACCTCCGAGCGCGAGATGCTGGCCAGTTTGCAGTGCGATGATTTTAAGGAAGGCGTTGCGCATTTTGTGGAGAAGCGAGCGCCAACGTTTACCGGCAGATAGGCGGAGCGTATGAATTTCGAATTCAACGAGAAAACGAAGGAATTGCAGCGGCGATTGCAGGCGTTCATGGATGAGCATGTCTATCCGAACGAACAGAGGTTCCTGGACGAGATTGAACACGAGCGGTGGAAGCCAACGCGGATTATCGAAGAACTCAAACCAAAGGCCCGCGCGGCCGGACTGTGGAATTTGTTTTTGCCCAATGATGAAAACGGCGCCGGGCTGACAAACCTGGAGTACGCGCCGCTGTGCGAGATCATGGGGCGCAGCGTAATGGCGGCGGAGGTTTTCAATTGCTCGGCACCGGATACGGGAAACATGGAGGTACTGGCGCGCTATGGCACGCCGGAGCAGAAGGAAAAATGGCTGAAACCGCTGCTGGCCGGTGAGATCCGGTCATGCTTTGCGATGACCGAGCCCGACGTCGCTTCTTCGGATGCAACCAACATCTGCGCGAGCATTATACGGAACGGAAAAGAGTACTTGATCAACGGGCGAAAGTGGTGGTCATCGGGCGCGGGCGACCCGCGATGCAAGATTGCGATTTTCATGGGGAAAACGGATCCAACCGCGCCGACGCACAAACAGCAGTCCATGGTGCTGGTGCCGATGGATGCGCCCGGAGTGAAAATGGAGCGATTGCTGACGGTGTACGGTTACGATCATGCGCCGCATGGCCATGGAGAGATTCGCTTCGACAATGTGCATATTCCCGTATCGAATATGCTGCTGGGTGAAGGGCGGGGATTCGAAATTGCACAGGGCCGGCTGGGGCCGGGGCGGATTCATCACTGCATGCGATGTATCGGCGTTGCGGAACGGGCGCTCGAATCGATGTGCAAGCGCGTGCTGGGGCGAGTGGCTTTCGGCAAGACCCTCGCTGAGCAGGGCACCATCCGCGCGGACATCGCGAATTCGCGGATGGAGATCGAGCAGGCGCGGCTGCTGACGCTGAAGGCAGCCTACCTGATGGATACAGTAGGAAACAAAGCAGCGCGCAGCGAAATCGCTATGATCAAAGTCGTTGCGCCGAATGTGACGCTACGCGTGCTGGATCGCGCGATCCAGGCGCACGGCGGCGCGGGAGTTTCGCAAGACACCTTTCTGGCAAGCGACTGGGCGAACGCGCGCACGTTACGGCTGGCGGATGGCCCGGACGAAGTGCACACGGAAGCGATAGCGAGATTGGAACTTAGAAAATGGCGCCACTCGTAATTGAAGACGTGAGTGCCTTGAAATCCCTTGAGGGCCGGGAAATCGGTATGACGGACTGGCTCGTGGTCACACAGGAGCGGATCCAGCGGTTTGCGGAGGCCACCGAGGATCGGCAATGGATACACTTAGACCGCGAACGCGCGGAACGCGAGTCGCCCTACGGCACGACGATCGCGCATGGATTCTTGACACTTTCCCTCCTCAGCTTTCTGATGAAGCAGACCATTCAAATCAAGAGCGGAGTTCGAATGGCGGTGAATTACGGTTTGAACCGCGTTCGATTCCCTTCCCCCGTTCGCGCTGACTCGAAAATTCGGGGGCGATTTTCTCTTACGGCAATCAAGGAACTCCCCGAGGGAATCGAAGCGGTCTTTTCCGTAACAGTGGAGAACGATGGAGCAGACAAGCCATGCTGTGTGGCAGAGTGGATTGTACGTTACTACCGCTAAAATCTTTGGGACCACATTCTCTGATTAATCCAAGGAATGTGCGGGAAACTTCAGATTGCGCCTGTTTGAGCGCAGAGGAGAGAAGCGCGCAAAAGAAGCGCGACGATTCCGGGCATGGACGCGAATCGCTCGTCCTTGGTCAGACCCAAATGATAGCGGTAATAGATTTGCTGAATGATTACGGCGATTTTGAATCGGGCGAAGGCGAGGTAGAAATCCATACTCGAGACGTCGCGGCCCGTTGCTCGCACGTAGCGTTCGAGAAGTTGAGCTCGAGTCATGCTGCCGGGAACCGTCGTGGGGCCCCAACGGATTTTCTGGAGGTCTTCCGGATCCTGAGCATCCACCCAATACGCCAGTGCCGTGCCTAAATCGCTGAGGGGGTCGCCGATGGTGCACATCTCCCAATCGAGCACACCGACAATTTTGGTGAGATCGTTGGGATCGAGAACCAAGTTGTCGTATTTGTAGTCATTGTGTATGAGCGCAGCTCCGCCGGTGAAAGGTAGGTGCTCCGTCATCCAAGCGGAAATTTTTTCGACTTCAGGATAGTGGTGCGTCTTCGAGCCGTAGTATCGCTCGGTCCAGCCGCGGACCTGGCGTTCGAGATAGCCCTGTGGCTTTCCCAAGTCGGCAAGACCAATCGCCGCGTAATCCAAGCTGTGCAAGAGCGCGAGATTATCCAGGAACGATTCGCTCAGACAGCGGGCCGTCTCGGCGGAAAATTCCAAACCTGAGGGAAGATTTCTGCGGAGGATGATTCCGCGGATCGGCTCCATGACGTAAAACGGCGCGCCCAAAATGGAATCGTCATCGCAGTAGAGAAGCACCTTTGGCGCGGGCGGATAGGCGGAGTGGAGCTTCGAGAGAACGCGAAATTCGCGGCCCATGTCGTGGGCTGTTTTGACCTTGCTACCGAAGGGCGGGCGGCGAAGAACAAATTCCCTTGCGCCGAGATGAATGGAATAAGTCAGATTGGAATGCCCGCTGGGGAATTGGCGGATGACAAGCGGGCCTGTCTCAACGGGAAAATGATTTCGTAAGAATGGTTCCAGTTTGGCGAGATGCAGTTCTTCGCCCGGGCGCACAGCACTTGTTTGGTCACGGAAGTCGCTCATTAATGTCGACTGGACTCACACTTCGCGAGTGAAACTACGCTGCGGCGCCTTGTTCCTTGCTGAACTCAGCGAATGTCTTCCCCTGCTCGGCCAGTTGCTTCAACAATGGCGCAGGCGTCCAGAGCTCGCCGTGCTGCTGGTGAAACGCGCTGATGCAATCGTAGACTTTTCTCAAGCCGACCGTGTCCGCATACCACATCGGTCCGCCGCGATAGGCGGGGAAGCCGTAGCCATTGAGATAGATGATGTCGATGTCGACGGCGCGCAGGGCGTAACCTTCTTCGAGAATGCGCGCGCCTTCGTTCACTAACGCGTAGAGGCAGCGATCGACGATTTCCGCCGCGGAAATTTGGCGCTGGGTAATGCGAGCCTCGGCGGCGCATTTCCTTACCAGTTCAGCGACCTCAGGATCGGAGATTGCCCGGCGGCTTTCGTCGTACTTGTACCAACCGGCACCAGTCTTTTGTCCATAGCGGCCGAGCTCGCAGAGACGGTCCTCCGCGATTGGCTGGCGCACACCGGGCTTTTGCAGGTGTCGATATTCTTTGCGGATACGCCAGCCGACGTCGAGTCCGGCGAGGTCGCCAGTAGCGAGAGGGCCCATGGCCATGCCGTATTCAAAGAGCGCGGTGTCGACGGCTTCAACGCTGGCGCCTTCTTCGACGAGGAACTGAGCCTCACGCCGATAGGGGCCGAACATGCGATTGCCAACGAAGCCCATGCAATTGCCGACGAGCACGCCCACCTTGCCGAGTTTCTTGGAGAGCTGCATGCAGGTAGTGATGACTTCTTTGCTGGTGGCTTTGCCGCGGACGATTTCGAGAAGGCGCATCACGTTTGCGGGGCTAAAAAAATGCGTGCCGATCACGAATTGAGGACGCGAGGTGGCCGAGGCGATCTCGTCGATGCTAAGCGTTGACGTGTTGCTCGCGAGAATGGCGCCGGGTTTGCAGACGCGATCGAGTTGGCCGAAGACTTCTTTTTTAAGCGCCATGCCCTCGAAGACTGCTTCGATCACCATGTCGGCGCCGGCAAACCCATCGTAACTTAGTGTTGGCCGAATCAACTTCAAGCGCTCGTCGACAAATTGCTGGGTGAAGCGGCCGCGCTTGACTGAATTGGCGTAATTCTTCTGGATATTGGAAAGGCCTCGGTCGAGGGCGGGCTGATCGGTTTCCTTGAGCAAGACGGGAATGCCGGCGTTGGCGAAGACCATCGCGATGCCGCCGCCCATCGTTCCCGCGCCGACGACGGCGACCGTGTCTACGGGGATGGTCTGCGTTTCTTTTGGAATATCGGGAATTTTTGCGACTTCGCGTTCTCCGAAGAAAACGTGGATGAGCGCCTTGGATTGATCCGAGAAAAGGCATTTTGCAAAGAGTTCTTGCTCTTTCCGGCAGCCTTCCGAAAACGGCAGCTTCGTGGCGACTTCCACGGCATCGATGGCTGCGAGCGGGGCAATCAAGTTGCGCTGTTTCTTGCGGGCGGATTCGCGCGCGGCAGCGAAGACCGTTGCGTTCTGCTCCGGAGTGCCCAGCTTGTCGTTGCGTTCCCGGGTTTTCGGCGCCGGTTTCCCGGCAACTTCGCGCGCAAAGGCAACGGCGCCAGCGAGCAAGTCGCCGTCGATGAGTTTATCGATGATGCCGGAGTTCAATGCGTCTTGCGCGGAGATCGAACTGCCACCCGCGCACATCTCGACCGCTTTGGCTACTCCGGCGAGACGAGGGAGACGTTGCGTCCCCGCAGCTCCGGGAATGATGCCGAGTTTTACTTCGGGCTGGCCGACCTGCGCGGCGGGGACGGCGACGCGGTAATGACCAGCCATCGCCAGTTCAAGACCACCACCGAAGGCGGTGCCGTGGATGGCCATGACCACAGGCTTGAGACAATCTTCGACACGCAAAAGCAGCGGTTTGAATCCTTCGCCGCGCGTGGCTTTGCCGGAGGTGACCTTGCCGAATTCCTTGATGTCCGCTCCAGCGACGAAAGTGCGGCCGCCGCCGATGAGGACAGCCGCCTTGATGCTGTCGTCGCGATCGATTTCATCGATTGCTGTGGAGATGCCCTCAGGCACGCCCGGGCTGAGAGCGTTTACGGGAGGATTATTGATGGTGATGATGGCGATGCCATTGTCTTTCGTAAGCTGGACTAGATCGCTCATGTGATGTGCTCTCTTTGTTTAGATAACTACGCTCTCTGAACGGAGACCGCAGTGGCGTCAATTACCAGCCGGGCGATGCGTTCGCGATGAAACGTGGCGTCGCCGAATGCTGTCTCCGAGGCTTTCGCGCGCCGGTAATACAAATGTAGGTCGTTTTCCCAGGTGAAACCCATGCCGCCGTGAATCTGAATGCCGCGATTACCGACCGTGCGGCTGGCGTCGCTTGCGTACATCTTGGCGATGGAGACGGCTGTCGCGGCGTCGGGGACATTTTCTTCGAGGGCCCAGGCTGCGTAGTAAGCGGCGGAGCGGGCACTCTCGGTTTCCAGATACATGTCCGCGCACTGGTGTTGCACGGCTTGGAACGTTCCGATGGGCTTGCCGAATTGCTTGCGCGTCTTCGCGTATTCCACGGTGATGTCGAGCGTGCGCTGCATCCCGCCCACCATTTCTGCGGCGAGAGCGGCCGTGGCGACATCGAGCGCTCTTGAAAGCGCGGACGATTCGCCGAGCATCTCAGCGGGCGTGTTGTGGAAACGCACCGAATAGAGCTTGCGTGTGAGGTCCATACCGGACATGGGCGAAATGACGACGCCGGGCGCTTTCGTGTCGACAATGAAAACGCCATTGCGGGCCACGACGATGATCGTTCCGGCCACGCCTGCGTCAGGTACAAACAATTTTTCTCCAGAAAGGAGTTCGTTTGGCGCGCTCATGCGCACCTCAGAAAGATCCCAACTTGCGCTGCTTTCCAGCACAGCGACGGTGGAGAGCGCCTTGCCCTGGCAGATGGGCGCGAGGTATTTCTTTTTCTGGTCAGCGGTAGCGATGGCGTCGAGTACTGCGCCAGCGAGCGCCACGGTGGAGAAAAAAGGTCCGGGCAATAGCGCGCGCCCTGCCTCTTCCATCAAGAGGATGAGTTCGACTTTGCCAAGCCCGACGCCGCCGTATTCCTCTGGAAAAATGATGCCGGTGTACCCCTGCTCGGCCAGCTTGGACCACAGGGCTGGATCGTGGGCCGTGTCCGTTTCCATCAGACGCCGCACTTCAGCGATCGGGCACTCACCAGCGAAAAACTTTCGCGCGCTGTCTTTTAGCATTTTCTGGCTCGCGCTCAATCCAAATTGCATCGCGTCTCCCTCCAATGGGCACGTGCTCTAGTAGCTTCGGGGCAGGCCAAGCACGAAGTGGCCAATGATATTGCGCTGAATCTCCGAGGTGCCTGCCTCGATGGTGTTTCCACGCGCACGGAGATATCCGTAGGACCAGATGCCTTTGTCAATCGCGTGGCTATCGTCCCCGTCAAGCTGGCCATATGGGCCAAGCAATTCCTGTGCGATTTGCTGGAAGCGCTGGTTCAGTTCGCTCCAGAAAATCTTTTGGATGGATCCTTCGGGGCCAGGCACTCCGGTAGCATTGATGCGGCTGAAAGCGCGCATCTGGTTGAGGCGCATGATTTCGATTTCGGCGTAGCATTGCGCGAGTTTCTGGCGTGTGAGCGGGTCCTGGGCTGCTGGGCGGCCATTTTTGTGAAGAGTGCGGGAAAGATCGATGAGCCGGTCCATGTTTCGCTTATAAATAATCTGAAGGCCCGCGCCGAAGGTGCCACGTTCGTGCATCAGCGTGCCGATGGCGACATCCCAACCCTGGTTCAGTTTGCCGACGACGTTTTCCACCGGAACGCGCACATCGCGGAAGAAAAGCTCGTTGAATTCAGTCTCACCCGTCATCTGGCGAAGCGGACGTACGTCCACTCCGGGCGACTTCATATCCACCAGTAAAACTGTGAGCCCTTTGTGCTTGGGAGCGCTGGGATCCGTGCGTACGACCAATTCGCACCAGTCACCCGCCCAACCGTAACTGGTCCATACTTTTTGGCCGTTGACAATGTAATGGCCGCCATCGAGCCGCGCTTCGGTTTGGAGATTCGCGAGATCGGAGCCTGCGTTCGGTTCGGAAAATCCCTGACACCAGATTTCCTCGGCGCTCAAAATCTTTCGCAGGTAGCGTTTCTTTTGCGCTTCAGTGCCAAAAGCGATGATTGTGGGACCGATCAGGCCGAGGCCGAGAACGTTGGCCATTGGCGGCGCTCCGGCGAGTGCCATCTCCTGCCAGAAGATGACTTGCTGCATCAGGCTGGCGCCGCGGCCGCCGTACTCCGTCGGCCAGGAAATGCCAGCCCAGCCGCCTTCGTAAAGCTTGCGTTGCCAAGACCGTAAGGATTCGAAACGGACTTCGAGTGAATCCTCGGGGCGTTCGTCCCAATCCCTCGGGACATTGGCAGCGAGCCAGGCTCGCAATTCGTCGCGAAACTTCAATTCTTCAATGGTCAAGTTCAAATCCATTTGCGAAACTCCTGTTTATTGGAGCGTGAGCAGGATGTTCATGGCGTCCGCTGTCTTTGCTAGGCAGACTGCCCTCCATCAACCACGAGCACATGGCCGGTGACAAAATCCGAGGCAGCGGAAGCGAGAAAAACAGCGGCTCCTTTTAAGTCGTTCTCATTGCCAAAGCGCCGCAAGGGAATCGTTTTCAGGAAAGTATCTTTGTTCCTCTCGATGAGGACTTGAGACATGTTGGTGGGAAACCATCCCGGGGCAATCGAATTGACTTGAATGTTGTGGATCCCCCATTTGCAAGCCAGATCTTTCGTGAAGATGATAACTCCGCCTTTGCTGGCGTGATAACCGATGGCCTGAAATTCCGGAGAAGCCCCACGGAGCCCGGCCACGGAAGCGATGTTGATTATTTTTCCGCGACGCTGGCCAATCATTATTTTTCCGACCGCCTGAGAAAAGAGAAATGTCCCGGTCAGATTTGTTTCGATGACTTTATTCCATTGTTCGAGACGCATTTCCTCAACGGGCGCACCCCAGGAAGTGCCGGCATTGTTGATCAGGATATCGATGCGGCCGAATTGCGCCATCGTCGCGTCCACGACCTGGTGAATGTCGGCGGGGTTCTTCACGTCGCAAGCGAGAGCGAGGGTCTTCACACCGAGCTTCTGCAAATTTTCGGCGGCCTGCTGGCAGCGCTCCTTTTTGCGGGCGCACAGCACCAAGTTTGCTCCCATTTCCGCGAGCCCTTCGGCCATCTGGCGGCCCAGGCCGATGGAACCGCCAGTGACGATCGCGACGCGTCCGGTGAGATCAAAGAGCTGTTTGACATTCATTGCCCGAAGGCTCCTTTAACATTCGCACGTTCTTCAGTGCGGCGTGAGGACAACTCGCCCGGCAATTCGCCCGTGGCGTAAGTCTTCCAGAACTTCGTTCGCCTGAGCAAGCGGGCGACTCGTCACCTGGCATCGAACTTTCCCCGCCGCCGCCATCGCGAGAACTTCCCGCAAGTCGTCACGCGTGCCAACAGCGGTAGCCTGGATGCGAACTTCTCCGGCGGCCATCATGATCGGCGGGAAACAGATATCTTCGGCTGGAAGACCTACGACGAGAAGTGTTCCGGTCGGCCGCAGACTATAAAAAGCCATAGCGTAGGCAGTTTTTGCCGCGGAGGTTACGATTGCGACGTGAACTCCCCCCTTGCCTCTTAATTCCTTTGCCACATCGGACGATGCCGCGTTCAGTGTGTGCGAAGCGCCAAGCAACTCAGCCTGCGCGAGCTTTTCATCGGATATATCGATGGCTGCGACTTCGGCACCGAGGCCGCAGCCGATCTGAATGGCGAGGTGCCCCAGGCCCCCGACGCCGAAAACGGCGAGGCGCTGCCCAGCTAAGATTTTGGCGTGTTTGAGGGCGCGAAAAACGGTGACGCCGGCGCAGAAAAGCGGGGCAACTTCTTTAGGGGGCAGGTTCGATGGAATTTTCATCGCATGGCTCGCGGGAGCCTTTGCAAATTCAGCGTATCCGCCGTCCACCGTTACGCCGGTAATCGCCTGCTTGATGCAAAGATTTTCGTTGCCGCCTCGGCAAAATTCACAGACTCCGCACGTCCAGTGCAGCCACGGTACTCCGACGCGATCACCAAGCTGCAAATCGTGAACGGTCGCTCCCTTTTCAACGACGCGGCCGACAATCTCATGCCCGAGGATGAGCGGCTTCTTCACGATTCCAGCCAATTGTTTCCAATCGCCGTCGGCCACATGCAAATCGGAATGACATACGCCGCAGGCTTCGACTTCGATGAGAACTTCGCCGGGGCCGGGAGCGGGCCGCGTGACTTCTTCAATGACGAGCGGTTTCTTGAATTCGTGGAGGACCGCCGCCTTCATTTATTTCACCTCGAGGAGTCGCACAGGAAAGCCTCTATCGCCGGGAGGTCATGAGCAGAGTGCTATTCTCCGTAAGGGACCCAGATGTTTTTCACTTGCGTTGCGTGCTCAAGGAACCAGGAGCCTTCTCCCTGACTGGAGTCAAACCAGTTGACGGCGCGGCCCTCATTCGTGAAAACCTGCTTTAAATTGCCAACGGAGAGAGATTTCACCGTCGCACTGCTGGCCTCATCTCGAAAACACCAAATGGCATCCACATCGTCGTGCTCGGCGAGCACCTTTATGAGTTCCGCGGGGCGGCCCGTAACCATATTTATTGCGCCATCGGGCAAATCGCTGGTTTCGAAGATTTGACAGAGATCGCCGGTGATGAGCGGGTAGGCTTCCGACGGAATGGCGATTACGGTGTTCCCGAGAGCAGCGGCGGGCATCACCAGAGACAGGAAGCCGAGCAAAGGGGCTTCGGCGGGACAAGCGATCCCCACGGTGCCGATTGGTTCGCGCATCGCCAGCGTCACGTTGCGGAAAGGGGGATCGTGCACGCTGCCTTCAAATTTGTCGGCCCAGGCAGCATAGGAAAAAATCCGTTCAATGCCGAGGCGGACCTCCGCTTCGGCCTGGTTCTGACCAACGACGGCGGCGAGGCGCGCGGCTATTTCGTCTCCACGCTGCACAAGGTTTTCGGCGACGTAGTAGAGCACTTGAGCACGGTTGTGCGCGGTTGCCTTGGCCCACGATTCCGCTTTGCGCGCGGCTTCAACGGCGTTGCGAATATCCTTGCGATTGCCGAGCGGCGCTTCGCCCAGCAAGCGTCCATCGGCGCCGCGCACTTCCATGCTGTAGCCTGAATCCGGCCGCGCTTGCTTGCCGCCAATGTAGAGCTTCACCGTGCGGTCGATCGGGGGAGCAGCGAAGTCCACGCGTTCCTCGGGTGGTTGGTCGATCGCGAGCGTCGGAGGGTGGACCGGTGGAGCTTGCTTGAACCACACCGGTTCAAGATATTCGAGCAGACCTTCTTTGCCGCCTTCGCGTCCAAATCCGCTTTCGCGGTAGCCGCCGAACCCACATGACGCGTCGAAAAGATTGGTGCTGTTCACCCAGACGACGCCCGCCTTGAGCTGCGCGGCAACGTGCAAAGCAACATTGACGCTCTCGCTCCACACACTCGCAGCCAGGCCGTAAACGGTATTGTTGGCCAGCTCGACGGCTTCACGAGGCGTGCGAAATGTCATTGCCGCCAGGACGGGGCCGAAGATTTCCTGCTGTGCTACGACCGACGTGGGATGCACGTTGCTCAACAGTGTGGGCAGAAAATAAAGGCCTCGGGACGGCATAGGCAGCGCAGGCTGCCAGCAAGTCGCGCCTTCGGCAACGCCCTGATCGACCAGGCGCTGAATGCGCTCCAGTTGAACGCGAGCGATGATTGCGCCGATGTCGATGGCCTTGTCGAGCGGCGGACCGATGCGCAAAGTGTTCATGCGATTCTGAATTTTGTTGATTAGCGTTTCCGCCACGCTTTCCTGCATCAGCAGGCGCGAGCCGGCACAGCAAACCTGTCCCTGGTTTAACCAGATCCCATCCACCAAACCCTCTACTGAACTGTCGAGGTCGGCATCCTCAAAAATAATGAAGGGCGATTTACCGCCCAGCTCGAGAGAGAGTTTCTTGTGGCTCTCCGCCGTGGCCTTGCGAATGGCGCGCCCAACTTCCGTCGAGCCGGTGAAAGCGATCTTGTCCACGCCGGGGTGCTTCACGAGAGCTTCGCCGGTCGAGCCGTCGCCGGTAACAATGTTCACCACGCCAGCGGGAAGGCCAATCTCGCGGGAGATTTCGGCGAAGGCGAGGGCCGTCAAGGGTGTAAATTCCGCAGGCTTAAGGACGACGGTATTGCCTGTCGCAAGCGCCGGGGCAATCTTCCAGGCAAGCATGAGCAGCGGGAAATTCCACGGAATGATTTGGCCGACGACACCACAGGCGGTGTGGCTGGGATATTCCTGCTTCAGTAGCTGCGCCCATCCGGCATGATAATAGAAATGGCGCGCGACGAGCGGAATATCGATATCCCGGCTTTCGCGAATCGGTTTGCCGTTGTCCATCGTCTCAAGAACAGCGAGCCGGCGGGAGTGCTTTTGAATTTGCCGTGCAAGGGCGTAGAGATAGCGAGCCCGGGCATGGGGCGTGAGCGATTGCCACAGCGGGAGAGCTGCGCGCGCAGCTTTCACAGCGGCGTCCACATCCGCGGCTGATCCCTGAGCGATGGAAGCGAGAGCATCGCCCGTGGAGGGATCCACTGTTTCAAAGTATTGGCCCGCGGCAGGCGGTTGCCATCCGCCGTTGATGAAATGGCCGAACCGGCGGCCATGAGCGTCGAGCCAAAGGAGCGCTTCGCGAGGGTCCTCCAACGCGGGACCATAATCCATGCTCATGAATTTCTCGGCGATGCTCATTCGTATACGCTCGATTCTAACGTCATTCGCGACGCGGCTCGCATTCTAAGCCATGGGATGTCGAAAATCTGCCGAGTATCTTCCCGTGGCATGATGTTCCAACTGGCGTTCGATATCCGCGAGCATACCGCTTACACCGAACCGGAAGAGTTCCGCGTTGAGCCAGGATGGTCCGAGCTCTTCTTTCATTAAGGACAACCACTCCAGAGCCTGCTTCGCGGTTCGAATGCCTCCAGCCGGTTTGAAGCCCACGGCCATGCCGGTCTCCTGCGCGTACTCGCGAATCGCGCGCGTCATGACCAGTCCGACCGGGAGAGTGGCGTTAACGGCTTCTTTTCCCGTGGAGGTCTTGATGAAATCAGCGCCTGCCATCATCGCGACGACGCTCGCGCGCGCCACATTGCGAAGCGTGAGAAGGTCGCCGGTGCCGAGGATGACCTTCATGTGTGCGAGGCCGCAAGCGATCTTGAACGTAGCGATCTCGTCGTAAAGAGCCTGCCATTTTCCGCCGAGCACGTGCGCGCGGGTGATCACCACGTCGATTTCCTGAGCGCCCGCCTCGACGGAACGGCGAATTTCGGCAACGCGCTCCTCAAGAGGCGAGAGGCCCGCAGGAAAGCCGGTTGAAACCGCGGCGACGCGGATGCCGCTGCCTTCCAGCGCGCGAAGCGCCGTTTCGACAAAGGTGTGGTAGACGCACACCGCGGCGACTTTTATGCCGAGCTGTTCGATACCCAACTGTTTTTCAATCTCATGCTGGAGAGGCTGCCGTGCTTTGGCGCACAGGCGGCGCACGCGTTCATCGGTATCATCACCGGAGAGGGTGGTCAGGTCCATGCAGGTAATCGCGCGAAGGAGCCAGGCGGCCTGCCATTCTTTCTTGACGGTGCGGCAGGTTACGAGGGTTTGGGCACGGCGTTCCACCGCGCTGGTGTTGACGCGGACTTCTTTTATCCAGTCCAGATTGAGAGCGATTCCTCGATTGGGCAGCAGATCGCGCCCGGAAAGCGCGGCGAGAACTTTGTCGTCCGGGGAGCGGCGTGCCGGCGCAACGAGACCATTCTGAATTTCTGAAACCACATAGCGTCCGCCGTTCTTTGCCGCCATTGGACTTTCTCCAGCGGGACTCCCACGCGCCCACAGTTCTTTACCAGCATTTTGCGCGTCGCGATGCAGCTATTGTACGTCAGTTGTGAAAACAGGTGAAGACAAGCGCGGCGAGCATCTGCTTGACAAATTGTTGTGGTGCCACTATATATCGCGCCACATGTTTCGCGTCCTTCCGACCGCTGCACAGCCCACCTTAGATAACGTGAACGGTTGCAAATTCGGCGTTTGGATTCCTACCGGACCGCGGAGGAAATTCTGCAATGAAAATTGATGTCTTCAATCACATTTTACCGAAGAAATTTTTCGAAAGCATGTCTGCACTCCGCGAAAAGGGTTCGAGCATGCAGCGGCGCATCAGGGAAATCCCGGCGCTCTTCGATCTGGATCTCCGCTTCCGCATCATGGACGGATTTCGCGACTACGTTCAAGTGATCAGCCTCCCGTCACCGCCGATCGAAGCCTTTGCAACTCCAGAAAAATCACCGGAGTTGGCGAAAATCGCCAATGACGGGATGGCGGAGCTTGTCGCCAAACACCCGGATCGCTTCCCTGGTTTCGTGGCAGCCTTGCCGATGAATAATCCGGATGCGTCAATTCAAGAGATCGAGCGCGCGGTTGTGAAATTGGGCGCTGCCGGCGTTCAGATTTACACGAACGTGAACGGCCGCCCTCTGGACGAGCCGGCGTTTCTTCCCATTTTCGAGAAAATGGCGGAGTTAGATCGCCCGATCTGGGTGCATCCTGCGCGTGGCGCGGGCTTTCCGGATTACCAGACCGAGCAGAAATCCAAATTCGAACTCTGGTGGGTATTTGGCTGGCCTTATGAGACGAGCATTTTCATGGCGCGAATTTTGTTTGCGGGATATTTTGACCGCTGGCCGAATCTCAAGATCATTACCCACCACATGGGCGGCATGGTGCCTTATTTCTCCGGGCGTACCGGCCCCGGCCTGGACCAGCTTGGAGCGCGAACCGATGACGAAGATCTGACGGTATATACGCGCAGGCTGAAGAAGCGCCCGCAAGATTATTTCAAGATGTTTTATGCCGATACGGCGACGTTTGGATCGCGTCCGGCAATGGAGTGCGGACTTGCTTTTTTCGGGGCCGATCACGCTCTATTCGCTTCGGACGCGCCTTTTGATCCGGAGAAGGGGCCAGGTTACATTCGAGAAACTATCCGTTGCATCGAAGAGCTCTCGATTCCTGCCGAGGACCGCAAGAAAATCTACGAGGGCAACGCGCACAAGCTGTTTCGGCTCAACCCCGCTTAGTCCCGCATGAGGATCCGCATCGCAGGGGCTGCCCACGCGTTGAGACTCCTCTTCTTGTGAAATAAAGAAGGGGCCGGAAGTACTTCCGGCCCCTTCTTTATTTTCAAACACCCTTGCAACAGTTAGAAGGTGAACTTCAGCCCCAACTGGATGGCGCGATTGCTTCCCGAACCCAGCACGGGGTTAAAAGAAGCGTTGTCCGGCGTTGCGCAGCCGCAGCCAAAGGTGCCAACCACCGAGGGATCGGCGAATGCCGCCTGGCCATAGTTGCTGGTGCCGCCGTACGGATTGGCGAAGATGGGGTGGTTGAGCACATTAAA
Organism: Candidatus Acidiferrales bacterium; assembly: GCA_044447665.1. Classification (GTDB taxonomy): domain Bacteria; phylum Acidobacteriota; class Terriglobia; order Acidiferrales; family UBA7541; genus Acidiferrum. The sequence goes on from JBIOGB010000007.1 coordinate 35,472, forward strand.
CGCCTCGGCGCGGAACTGCGCCTTGACCCGTTCGCCGAATTTGAAGCCCTTGGTGATGGACAGGTCAACGTTACGGAAGCCGGTATCCCGGAAGATGTTGCGGCCCATCGTGCCAAACGAGCCCGTCGCGTTAGGAATCAAAAAAGACTTGCCGTTGAGGCTAGCATAACAACCGCCAGTACCGCCCGCGATGGCAGTGGTTAGTGAAGTGAGTTCGCCCGCATTGGCATGAGCCAAGCAGCCATTCCACAGGGTAGTGGACTGTGCTTGGGACAACGGGACGGGGACCAGGTTACCCGCGGTCGAGTATGAGCAACCACCGGCGCCAGGACCAATGCAGAGGGGAAGTGAGTTCGGTCCGCCGGCCCTGAAGTCGGCGGGATTGCCGTAGAAATCCCAGCGATCCGCGTTGTCGCCGGCTCCGGCAAAATTGTTCGTCTGGTCATTCACACCCCAAGGTTGCCCACTCTGAAGAGTGATGATGGAGTTGAGCTGCCAACCCTCGAGGAGCTGCCCGCGCATTTTCTTCTCTGGGAGCGAATAGGTCACGGAAAGCGTGAAACGGTGACGGATGTCGTAATCGCTGCTGGCATGTTCCAGGGCCGGATTCGTGCTGTCCTGGGGAAGGAACTCATTCCAGTTCGAGGACATATAGTCCAGGCCATGTGCATAGGTGTAGCCAGCCACGAAATCGAGGCCATGATAGTTGCGAGCGGAAAGTGTGGCTTGCAACCCGTTGTAGGTGGAGCCGTAGAGATTGGAGAGAAAGTTGATGTAGTGAAGATAGGGGTATCGGGCGGCATAGGGCAGCAGGCCCGTTGCCAGATTGGTCTGATTGACGTCCCGAAGACCGATCAGCTTGACGCCGTGATTTCCGACGTAGGAAAGGTCCAGGGAAATCTTGCTGGAGAAGGCGTGCTGGAGACCCAAGGTCCAGTTCCCGACGTAAGGAGTGCGGAAGTTGCGATCCATGGCGGTGATGTTGCAACGACTGGGATTGCCCAGGGCACCGTCGCCGCACTGGACCAGACCCGTCACGCTGGCCGGGTAGATTTGGGTGGTTGTATTCGCCCAGGTAAGGCTCGGTCCGGGGATAGTGATACCGGTGCTGGTGATGGTTCCGATTCCGGGGCAACCGGTGGGGCCCGGGCAGGCGGCGTCAATAATAGTGGCCCCTGTCGGGATGGTGCCCAATCCCAGGGCAATGGTATTTTGCGTGCCCTGCTCGGAGAGGAAAGAACTCATGGGCAGGAGGGTGTAAACGATGCTGCCGCCCGCGCGGACGACGGTGGTGCCCTTGCCGGTCACGTCCCAAGCCACGCCCAAGCGGGGGGAGAAGTTCTTGTGATCGCCGTTGTAGATGGACGAGATGTTCTTGCCGACCTGTTCAAAGCCGACCGAAGGCTCCCAATTGCCGAGCAAATTGTGGGCTTCCGTGGGAACGCCCTGGAACTCGTAGCGGAGGCCGAGATTCAGAGTGACGCGGGGAGTGATGCGCCAGTCGTCCTGGCCGAAGCCGGCGAAAAGCCACTGCGTAATGTTACGCGTGGGATCACCGCCCAAAAAATTGGCGCCGCTGGGAGTGCCGGCGAGGAAGGTTTCCAAATTATCAAAACTCACCAAGCCTCGTCCGCCCCGGAACGTGGCCTGATGAACGGAGTCGTCGCGGATCTCGCCGCCAAACTTGAAGGCGTGTTTGCCGCGCAGATAGGAGACCTGGTCAATGAAGTCATAGACTTTGTCGGGCCCGACAATCTTGGGGAAGTTCTTGTAGCCGCCCAGTGTCGTGAAGCCGCCGACGCTGATGTCGGGAATTCCGTGCAACAGTGGATTGGAAATGCCCGTGTTGATGGTGTACGCGAAACTGGTATCGCTGGGGATGATCTGGAGAGCGTAGTGGGTGAGACCTCCACGGAGTTCGTTAACCCACGCGGAGCTCGGCGTCCAGGCCCAGTGGCCGGAGACATCTTGCGCCCGGGAATGAACCTTGGTTCGGAATTGCGCGAGCAGTTCGTTGGAGTCCATGCCCACGATGGTGTCGTTGCCAAAGAAATAAGAGCCGCCCAGGGAGTGATGGTCGTTGATGTGGTAATCGATTTTGCCGAGAGCGTTCTTGGAGCTGTTCTCGTTGGGGTAGTTGAGCGCGACACCCTTGTTCTGCGAGGAGTTGGGAGTATAGAAGCCCAGCAAATAGTTGCTGAGGGGATTCACCTTACTTGGCCCGCCGATGGCAGCTATGGCGTCCGGGATGCTGATGGCCGGGTTGCCGACAGAAGCCGAAGTCGGGACGTTCCCGGCGAGCGAATTGCCGACGGAATACATCTGACCCTCATAACCGCCAAAATAGAAGAGCTTGTCCTTGATGATGTGCCCGCCCACGGTGCCGCCGTACTGCTCGAGATTGAGAGGCGTTTTGGCAACGGGAGCTCCCGAACTCGGATTTTTCACGGGGTTGAAGTAGTTGCGGGCATCAAAGGAGTCCGCGCGGCCGAAAGCGTAGCCGGTGCCGTGCATCTGGTTGGTACCGGACTTCAAGCCGACGCTGGTAATCGCGCCAGGCTTCCAGCCGAATTCCGCCTTGGGGTTGACCTGGGTGTTGAACTCCTGAATGGCGTCGATGGGGAGGAGGGTGGCGGCATCGCCGAGGACGGCGGCCGCGTTGGTCACGCTCAGGCCCATGAAGGCTTCGTCATTAGTGATGCCGTCAACGATGAAGCTGGTGTCCTCGGGGCGGATGCCGTTGGTGGTCTGAGTCCAGGATCCGCCGCCCGGGTAGATCGAAGTGCCGGGGCGAAGGGTGAGGAGGTTCTGGTAGTTGCGGCCGTTGAGGGGAAGGTCGTTGATAATTTCGTTGCTGATCGTTCCGCCGAGGGTGGTCGAGGTGGTATCAACCATGGGAACTTCTTCGGTGATGGTGATCGTCTCGGTAGCCGAGCCGGTCTGGAGCACAACGTCGATGCGGACATCCTTGCCAACCTCCAGCAGGATGTTCTGGCGCTCAAAGGTCTTAAATCCTTTAAACTCGACACGGATCGTATAGGTGCCCGCGAGCAGGTTGGGAGCAACGTATTCTCCGGATTCTTCTGTCGTCAATTTGCGTGGCAGGCCTCTTTGCACGTCTGTCACGGTCACGGTGGCGCCGACAATGTTTCCGCCGGTTTGATCCGTGACGCTTCCTAGGATTCGACCGGTATTCCCCTGTGAGAACGCGGGAACAGCAGCGAGGAACAATGCGAGGCTAAGGCACAAGAGCGGGATGGCTTTTTTCACGCAGAGACACACCAACGCGCCAATCCTTACATTTGTAGTATTCATGCGAATCTCCTCCGAACAGTGTTCTAGGAATGCGACTCCCCCGACGCTGTCGGACCCCTGTACCAGCATATTGTTGGACCTCTGTACCACCATGCCGTAAAGTACGTCAAGCTAAATCTTTGATGCATGCCAGCGGAAAATGTCCTATCTATCCCGGAAGGGGAAGGTCAAATCGAAGATTTCAGCTGGCGAGTTCCTGCGGCGCGACCGTGTTACAATGCGCGGCGGATCGAGGGAAAAAAGGATCGCATGGGCGCAATAACACGACGCGAGTTTGTCAAGGGAGCGGCCATCGCACCCCTCGCCCTTCCTGCCTTCACGCATGCTTCTCAGAATTTAAAGTCAGATCGCTTCGACATTGTCGTTGCCGGCGCCGGGCACAACAGCCTGGTCGCAGCCGCCTACCTGGCGAAAGCCGGCTATCGCTGTTTGGTCTTGGAGGGCCGGCCCATCGTCGGCGGCGGCGTGAAGACCGCGGAATTGACGCTGCGCGGATTCAAAGACGATACCTGCTCCACGGCCCATGCCGGCATCCAATCGAATCCGCTGCTGCGCAACGACGAACTTAAGCTGCGGGATTATGGGCTCGAATACATCGACCCAGATCCCATCATGCATATTCCCTTCCCCGATGGAAGTTATCTGACCCAGTGGCGGGACCTGGATCGCACTTGCGCGGAATTTGCCAAATATTCGAAAAAAGATGCGGAAACTTACCGGCGCATGCTGACCGACTTTGAGTCCGTCAAGCCGATTTTTGACGCGACCACTTTCGCGCCGATAGGTTTCGGAAAACCATTGAACGAACTGCTAGCCGCCCATCCCCAAGGCAAGCAATGGCAGCGCCGTCTAGCCATGTCCGTCTGGGAGGTCGTGCGCGACGCCTTTGCGGATGATCGAAGCCGTGCCTTTCTGCTGGCAGTGGGCCACCTGAGCGCCGCGCCGCCGGAATTCCCGGCGACAGGACGAGGCGCCTACACGCTTGTAGGACAACAGCGCGGGGGGCGTCCCATTCCGAAGGGAGGCTCGGGAGAATTGACGAAGGCGCTGGCGCGCTACATCGAAGCGCACGGCGGCGTAATCCTCACAAACAAATGGGTGAAGCAGCTGATCGTCGAAAACGGTAAATGCCTGGGCGTGGAATGTTCCGACGGCAGCGCGTACCGGGCCGACAAGGCTGTGCTCTCCACCATCCACATCAAACAGCTCGTTGACATGGCGCCGCGCGAATCGTGGGGCCGTGATTTTGTCGACGGTGTCGCTACTTTTCAGGGCGAATGCTCGATGTTTGTCACGCATTACGCCACCAGCGAACCCCCAAAATACCCAATTGCCGGCGGCACGCTTGCGCCGACGGAATCCGTCGTCCTCGCTACCCCTGATCGGGCGTTGCGTTTCGCGTATGATGACGCGCGCGGTGCGGTCAATGTCGAGGAACCTCCGCTGCAAGTCGTCTGCTGCAGCGTTGCGGATGCGACCCGCGCCCCCGCGGGAATGCACACTTTGAAGGTTATGGGCTGGCAACCTTACGAGCTGAAGGAAGGGCCGCAACACTGGGATGAAATCAAGAACCAAGTTTCCGAAGCGAATCTGAATTATCTGCGGCGCTTCGCGCCAAATTTGACCGACGACAAGATCCTTGCCCGGTTTGTCGAAAGCCCGCTCGACCTCGAGCGCATGAACCCGCATTTCTGGCATGGCAGTGTTCACGCGGGCGCATCGGGCCCGGCGCAGTCCGGCGCAATGCGCCCGGTTCCCGGCTGGGCGCAACATCGCATGCCTATCCCAGGCTTGTATCAAACAGGCGCCACTACATTTCCCGGAGGTTCGGTCACCGGAGCGCCCGGGCGAAACGCCGCGATCGTGATGCTGAAGGATTTTGGCACCAGCATCGAAGAAGTAGTGCAGAAAAAAACGTAACAACAAAATTTCGTTGGTCATTTCCTCGACTCCCATAAAAAGGCGGCGGCGAAGCGCAGCAAGGACTCTCGGCTAAGAAGAAGGTGGTATGAAATGCTTCGTCATAGGAGAGTGAAGCTGGAAATCCACGGCACGCGATGGGACTCTGCCGGCGGTGTCCTCGAATCCATTTTTGGAGGCGGCTTTGAGAGTTAAGCCATTCGCTTTGCTTGCGGTGTTTGTAGCTCTTTTCGTAGTTTCAAGCTCCATGTTCGCGCACCATGGAACGGCAAACTATGACATGACGAAAGTGGTCACGGTAAAGGGAACCGTAACAGATTTTCAGTTCATCAATCCACACACATTGATTCTCTTTGACGTGAAGACCGACAAGGGAGTCATCGAACACTGGCAAGCGGAAGCTACCAGTCCGAACCACCTGGTCAGGGCCGGCTGGAGCAAGGACATAATTAAGACAGGGGATCAGATCACCGTCAGCGGTTTTCGCGCCAAAAACGGCGCGACTGTCATGCGTTTCCAGAAAATGGTGCTCGCCAACGGCCAGGAAATATCAGAGGGCGGCGAGTAAGACAACCCAGCTCCGATTGCGTGAAATCATCATTCAGGCGAAGCTGGCGCGCTGGCCGCACCAGTCATGCCGGTTGATGGACCTGTTTGAGCGAAGGGAGGTCGGTGGGAATGCCTGATCTTCTCAGCTTGTGCAAGTGGCTCGAACACACTTTAGTCGGTACGCATGTGCGCGAGTCGCTCTGGCTGTTTCCGACAATCGAGACGCTGCACTTGTTTGGCATCGTCCTGCTCGTAGGGTCCACTTCGTTTTTTGATTTGCGCCTCCTTGGCCTCACCATGAAGGAACAGCCTGTTTCGAGAATTGTCGGGCGCCTCCGGCCTTGGGTTTGGGCCGGCTTCGTGGTTCAGACTGTAACGGGATTCCTTCTCTTCTCGTCGGAGGCCTCGAAGATGTACCCCAATCCGGCTTTTCGCCTGAAGATGCTGATGATCTTGCTGGCGGGGATAAACGCCCTGTTTTTCCAGTGGACCTCCTATCGCTCGGTCGGTAAGTGGGGTGACACACCTACCACACCGATCGGCGCCAAGGTGGCGGGAGCGTTGTCCATTTTGTTTTGGTTCGGAATCGTGGCCGCGGGACGATGGATTGCATTCATCTAATGCTTCCGCTTATTTTAGCTTTTCGTCATGCCCTGAGTGCGAAGTGGGCAGCAAACTCGAATAGCTCGAATTCGAACTACGGGAGGAGTTTCACAGTGCGAAATCGCATCATGAATTTAATCGTAGCGATAGTGGCGATCCTGACTTTCGCTTCGGTTCTCTCCGCCCAGACTGCAGAACCTGCCAAGTCGCAAGCGTCAGCCGCCGCTCCGGACTTGTCCGGAGTTTGGCGGCAACACTCGCCACCGGGCACTCGTGCTGCTGGGCTTTACTCCTTTAACAAAGAGGAGCCTTCGATGACGTCTTGGGCTGAAGCTCTTTTTAAGGCCAACAAACCCTCCTTTGGACCCAGGGCTGTCCCGGACTCGAACGACCCGGTGAATCCTACCGCCGGCAACTCCATCGGATGTTTTCCACCGGGCGTGCCAAGAATCTATCAGCATCCCTTTCCGATGGAAATTATTCAGCTCCCCGGGCGCGTGATCATGTTCTTCGAATTCAATCATTTTGTGCGCCAAATTTATACCGACGGGCGAGGGCATGACAAAAATCTAGCTCCCTTGTGGATGGGAGACTCCATCGGCAAGTGGGAGGGAGACACGCTGGTCGTCGACACCACAAATTTTAACGATAAGACCTGGCTCGATCGGGGAGGCCACCCGCACTCGGAAGCTCTTCATTTGACCGAAAGGATTCGGCACATCGACCACGACACTCTGGAAGTTGAATTCACCATCGACGATCCGAAAGCGTATACGAAGCCATGGACGGGAAAACAATATTTTCAGTTGCGGCCAAAGTGGAACATCATGGAATTGATCTGCGAGGACAACGCGAATTTCCTTGATCTGCAAAACAAATTAGCGGGAGAGCCAAAAAACTAACCGCACGTTCCGGCCAGCGGCGTGGACTCAGCCGTCTACGGGAACGCCTATACCGGTGAGCTGGATTCCGGCAAACGGGTCCAGAAGTTTGTTCCCGCAAAATAATCCGATATGGAAACGGCGCCCTCGAACTCCACCAGCGAATTGCATTTTCACCAGCAGAATTGCCAGCGAGAAAACTTCTAGTGGAGTCTCCCCAACTCAAACGAAGGCTAAGCCGTAACCAGGTGCGCAGCTTCTGGGCTGCGTGGGCTGGCTGGACCATGGACGGGATGGACTCTTTCATCTACTCCCTGGTTTTGGTTCCAGCCTTGCGCGATCTCCTGCCTCGGTCGGGAATTCCCCCGACCACCGCCAATGTCGGGTTCTACGGCGGCCTGCTCTTTGCTCTTTTCATGATTGGGTGGGGAATCGCTCTGGTTTGGGGACCCATCGCGGACCGTTTCGGTCGCGTGCGCACGATGATGTTCAGCATCCTTTGCTTCTCCGTCTTTACGCTGCTAGGCGCTTTTGCCACCGGAGTGTGGACTCTTGCACTCTTTCGGCTGCTTGCGGGAATAGGTATCGGTGGAGAATGGTCCATCGGGGCTTCGCTTGTCTCTGAAGACTGGCCGGAAGAACGCCGTACCATGGGCGCGGCACTGATGCACACTGGCTATTATCTTGGATTTTTCCTGGCCGCTGCCGCCAACTACTTTATCGGCAGCCACTATGGCTGGAGGTACATGTTCGTCGTCGGAGGAACTCCGGCGTTTCTGATCGCTTTCATTCGAGGCCGCATTAAGGAGCCGGCGCGCTGGAAGAACAATCAACAGGAGCTCGGCGAGAGGCGCGGCATGTACCGCTCCTTCTCCACACTCTTTTCACCGCAGTACCGTCGCCGGACGATCCTCAACTCCGCCTACCTGATCGTCTCGCTGATTGGATTGTGGGCCGGATCAGTCTATGTGCCCGCCGCAATCACTTACATCGCGGGAAGGACTGGCGAGACAACAGTGAATGCGGCGCGTCTGGCATCTTATTCGACAGCGCTTCTTGGAATCGGCACGGTGCTCGCCGCCCTGATCGTTCCGCTGATTGCCGACTGGCTGGGGCGTAGAGTAACGCTCGGCATTTTCTATTGTGTGATGGCAGTTTCCATCTGGACGGCGTTTGGCCGCGTCTTTTACATGGAAACGAACGCTGTTGCCTGGTTCTTATTCTGCGCTTTTCTGCTTGGAGTCGGAGGAGCCAATTTCATTATTTATTCGTTCTGGTTGCCTGAGCAATATGGAACGGAATGCCGCGCCAGCGCGTTCGCCTTCACCACGAACATCGGGCGGTTTGCGGCGGCAGGGTTCACCTTCCTCGTGGGCGCTGGGATTCGCCACTTTCAGACTCTCGGCACTCCGGTGGCTCTGACGGCGCTTGCTTTTGTCGTGGGAATCCTGCTCTTACCCTTCGGGATGGAGACCAAGGGGAAACCGCTGCCGGCGTGAAAGTGAGCTAATATTTGACGACTGTAGCATTACTTTCTTCGGAGGCTCTTGTGAGGAATTTCGTTTCGGTAATCGCCCTTGGCCTGATTTGCTTTCTCGCGGATGGAGCTCAGCCGCAACAACAAACGACGGTGGGCCACCCCGCATGGGCCTTCCCCGTCGCGGACAAAGAACAACCGCCCGCGGAAGATGAAAACACACCGAAGCACATCCCCGACAGCACCCGGACTTACACGCAAGCGCAGATCGACGATCTCTTCAATCCACCAGACTGGTTTCCCGACGAGCATTCTCCTCTGCCGGCCGTCGTCGCGCGCGGAAGCGGGAATGACGTACGGGCTTGCGGTTCCTGCCATCTCATGTCCGGAAACGGTCATCCCGAATCCGCCAATCTGGCCGGCGTTTCCGCCGCATATATCGTCGCCACTATGGCTGACTTCAAGAGCGGCGCCAGAAAAGACCCCGCGCGAATGACCGCTATCGGAAAAACGATATCCGAAGACGATGTGAAGCAATCCGCCGAGTGGTTTGCTTCTCTCAAGCCGGTCGTTTGGACGAAAGTCGTTGAAGCTGATACGGCGCCGAAAACCTACGTCAACAAAGCGCGCCAGCGTCTACCTCTTCCGGGCGGCGGCACGGAACCCATCGGTAGTCGCATCATTGAAGTCCCGCAAGACCCGGCTAGAGTGATTGCGCGTGACCCTCACTCTGGATTTATCGCCTACGTGCCGGTGGGCAGCCTCGCGAGAGGCGAAGCCTTGGTTAAGACAGGTGGCTACGGCAAAACGATTCAATGTGCAATCTGTCACGGTGATGGCCTGAAAGGCATGGGCCAAGTCCCCAGAATCGCAGGGCTGTCGCCGGTCTACCTTGGACGCCAACTTTATAACTTCCAGTGCGGCCAAAGCGCCGGCCCCCTGTCCGGAATGATGAAAAAAGTCGTGGACAACTTGACGGACGACGATATTCTGGCGATCTCCGCTTACGTGGCCTCGCAAACTCCATAGTATCCGCTTGTCATCGACTCCATCACGGAAAATGGCGGCAACGTTTGGGTGTGTGATCTAGTAGTCGGTCGGTTTCCGATAATCCGACGCGTCAGCCGCGGAAGGCGGGCGTGCCCCCGAAAGCGCTGCTGACGCCGCCGTCGATCACAATCTCCGCGCCTTGCAGGTAAGAGGAGTCGTCGCAGGCCAGGAAGAGCACCGCCTTGGCCACTTCTTCCGGCTCGGCCCAGCGGCCCAGCGGCACAATCTTCGGCAGGCGAGCGGAAATCGCCTCGATCTGCTGCGGTGTGCGAGTCCGCTCCCAGAGCGGCGTGCGGGTGTAGCCCGGCGTCACAACGTTGACGCGAATTCCACGCGGGCTCAGATCCGTGGCCAGCGACTGCGCCATGGCGCGCACGGCGGCTTTGCTGCCGGCGTAGGCCGCGTAGGCCGGCGGGCCCATCTTGCTGGTGAGCGAGCCAGTGAGCACGATCGACGCGCCTTCGCGCAGCAGCGATAGCGCGCTCTGCACGGTGAAAAAGACGGAAGTGAAGTTGAGCTGCACCTGCTTCTCGAAGGCAGCCACTTCGGTCGAGCCAAGCGGCGTAAAGGCGGACGCGCCCGCGTTGGCAAAGAGGATGTCGAGTGCGCCAAAGCGGTCCTTCACCGCGGAGAACAGTGCGTCGCGGTCGGCCGCGTTGGTGATGTCGGCGCGAACGGCGACCGCCGTTTTTCCCAGCTCACCGGCGGCGCGCGCGAGCGTTTCGGCGTTGCGTCCGGTGATGGCCACTTTCGCTCCCTCGGCGGCGAAAAGCTTCGCGGTGGCCAGGCCGATGCCGCTGTTGCCTCCGGTGATCAGCGCGAACTTTCCTGCAAGCTTGGGCATGAGCTTCTCCTTCTTCGGCGCGGGGCTAGTGTCGAGGCCTATTCCGCGGGATTGCTGAGCCATTATTGGGGACCTTTTCGAAGCGCATGGGTCGCACCATGTCCGTGGCCACATCGAAACTGGTTACGCCCTTATTCTGCTGGCGATTGAAATGCAAGATGAACTGACCTTCGCTGAGGTCGCCCACAAAACCATCCGCAAAAATGGGATCGAGCTGCTGGTCCTCATTCATCCATTGCCGGCGAATGAGCTGGCCGTTTTCTACAAGCAATTCCCAGGTACAGCGCAGTTCACGGTTGGAGTACGTTCCTTGATAGTCCGCCAGGCGGGCGGGCAGAAGATCGGGGTCCTTCACGGCTTCGAACACGGTCATTGTCCCGTTCTCGGATGCCTCGAGCCGCCATGGAGCAGCTCTGCCAGCGCGCCGGAAAACATAGCTGACTTTGTTCTCAGAGTCGGAGTCGGAGGATTCGAACTGGCCGTCCCCGACTTGCGCCAACGCCTGGCCCATTTCCGGAGCACTGATGACGAGTTTGTCTCCCTTGAGCGAGAATCGCAGGAACGCGCCCGAGTTTCTGCTCCAATACGCCCCCACATACTGCACCAGCAGTGCCGCCGGGGGCGAGGACGGCCCAGCGGATTCCGCAGTTTGCGCGCGGGCGGCGCCAAGTTCGCCCTGCGGCAATTCCTCCGCCAGATAGATATCAGCGATCCGCGCGGCCATCTCCATCGGCCGCATGCTGCCCACGCAGTTGCAAGTCAGCAGGACCGAGAGCTTCTGGTCGGGAAAACGGCTCAATCCCGCCCGGTATCCGACCCACTCTCCGCTGTGGTGTATCCAGTTCAGCCCATGATAGCGGTCGATGAAAAGCCCCATGCCGTAAGGGCTGCGCCGACCGTTGTTGAGAGTCCCGGGGGTGGTGAGCAGGCGGATGGCATCCGGCCCGCCGACAAGGGAATGATAGAAATTTTGGTCCCACTTATAGAGATCTTCGACGGTAGTCATCACCGAGCCGTCTCCCAACTGCTGGAAATTGGACATGTCAATTTCAAACCCACCGGCTGCGTGCGGGGCATATCCTGTCGCCCGGTGAGGGACGATCATGGTGTGGTCGTCGTGAAAATGCGTGCTGGTCATTCCGAGGGGACCGAAAATCCGCTCCTGGGCGAACTGCCGGAGACTTTTGCCGGTTACGCGCTTTACGATCAGGGACATGAGGAAAAAATTGGTATCGCTGTAAAGAAATTGCTCACCCGGCTTGAAGTTCAGCGTCTCTTGGCGCGCGATCAGTTCCAGCGCATCGCGATCGGTGGTCAAGTCGATCTCCGGGACTCCCGCGAGATCAAACAGATCGGTGTAATTGCGCAACCCGCTGGTATGGTGAAGGAGGTGGCGAACGGTAATTTTCGAGCCGTAATCGGGAATTTCCGGCAGGTATTTCCGGATGTCGTCATCGAACTCCAGCTTGCCATCTTGTTCCAGTAGGACGATGGACATCGCCGTGAACTGTTTTGACACCGACCCAATGTCGAATACAGTCTGCGGCGTTATGGGTACGCCGAGTTCGAGATTGGCCATGCCATAACCGCGTTCATACACAATGCGGCCGTCTTTGACGACCACCAGGGCGCAACCCGGAGAGGTGGCGAGGTTCCATTGGGCAAAAACCTGGTCCACCCTGGCCGGGATGGTCTCGTCCGCCGCATAGGCCACGGCAGTGGCGACAAACAACGACACCACCAAGGCCAGCCAGCCGACTGCACGACTCATGTGTTTTGCTCCTTCGTTAGAAGCCGTAGCGCAGCGCGAATTGCATGACGCGCGGCTTCGTCAAGGTGGACGAATAATTGCCGAATGACGAGTTATTCGTGAGGCTGAGGTTACCCCCGCTGTTGTTGCCCCCAAAGGGTTGCAAAGTGCCGACGTCGAAACGCGTTGTGTTTGTCACGTTGAATACTTCCCAACTGAACCTGAGCGCGGAGGACTCGGTCAGCTTCCAGTTCTTACCCAAGCCCATGTCAATTCCGAAGTTACCGGGGCCACGGATATTGTTCCGCTGTCCGGACTCGCCCGGATAGGCAAACCGGAACGCCTTGATTGCGGAGGCGGGATCCTTAAACAGATTCGGACTGCCATTTACCGTGAAGGTTCCGGTTTCCGGCTTGGGCCCCGTCAGCATCGCAGCAGAAGTGTTCTCCCAGTTCGTCGGCCAGTTCACTCCTGCTTCCACCGTAACCGGAAAGCCGCTGGTCATGCGGAAAATTCCGGTTATTTCCCAATCGCCCAGAATGGCATCGGCCAGGCCGTGCGTGGCAAAACGTTTTCCTTTCCCGACGGGCAGTTGGTACATCCAGTTTGCGTTGAACTGATGAGGCGTATCCCAGTCCGAGGGACCGCGCAACTGATTCGGCGCCCACGTATTGATAATCGGACTAGCGAACCCGCCTCCCTCATACTGGTTGACGCGCTCGGCATCGGATCCCGCGTCAATCGATTTCGAATATGTGTAGTTCAAGTCAAACTGCAGCCCGGAGGTGAACCTGTGTCGCAAGCTCACCTGGAGAGCGTTGTAGGTGCTGTTGCCGATCGTGCGCCAGGCGTAGAGCGACGACCACTGTGGGTCCCAGAACTGGAACGGTTGCGTCACCCCGTGAACGGTGGCGCAGGCGGGAAGGCAGAACACATCCGCCTCGATCAGAGCTGTGAGTTCGTTGAAGGGAAAGCAACTGTAGAGTGCGTACATGGCCTGCGTGGCGGTAGGGTTCGCAGGCGTCGTACCCTTCGCGCAGTTGTACGCCGTCGGAGAGGATAAATTCGCGCCCGCTGCCGCGGGGAAAAAATTTTCCCAGTAAGGGATGGGCTTCATATTCTGGATCTGAACCCCCGCCTGGGTTGCTTTCGTAAGCATCGTTGCCGCCTGAAACCAATCCATGCCCGATTTTGGGTCATGTAGATCCAAGGGCTGGGCCATATCCTCTTGCTGGAGCAAATGGTGGCCGAAGCGGCCGACATACGCCGCCTCAAGAACGAATCCGCCCGGCAATTCGCGTGTGATCGAAAGATCAACGACATGGGAATACGGCGTCTTCAGCTTGTCATCCAGACCCCAGGTGATCGCAAAGCCTGTGTTTGGATTGGCGGCCGGCGTCACAGGAAAGCTGCCGCTGGGGGCCGGTCCGACCATCGGGCAGGGAGGACTAGAACAAGCCGTGCTGAACTGCGGTATGGTGTTCGGCCCCGTCAGGCGCGGGGTCGTATCAACGTCAATGACGCCGGCAGGATTTCCTATCGAGGTCGTTAATCCGAATGCACCCAGTCGATCGAAGCTGTTGATCACGCCTTCGCCAAAGTGATCGTAGTAGATGCCATAACCACCGCGGATGGAACTCTTGCCCGAGCCGCCGAAGACCTTTTTTAGCCAACTTGCCTTGAAACTGGGAGACCAGGCAAAAGCAAACCGCGGCGCAACATTGCCATAGTCCCATGCCCAGAGAGGCGGCTTTCCATTAGCAGGGCCGGAGAGGCCGAAGCTCACCAGCGGCTGGATACTCTCGCCTTGCAGCATGCCCTGCGCTCGGTTCTGAAACCACTGGTTCAGACCGGAGATGGGAGCCACTTGCGTCCCCGTCGTTTCATAGGGCGGTTGCAGCAGTGTATAGCGCAGACCAAAGGTCAACATCAGGGTGGGTTTGACCCGCCAGGCATCCTGTCCATACCATTCAGCCTCGTGGGAGCGGAAATGCCGCGGCACCATGGCGCCTTGGGGGAGAACGGTCAAATTCTTGGTCAGATTGTAGTTGGCGGAGACTTCCGTCACCAGGCCGGCCAAGGCGGCAACAGCTACATCGTAGGAGGTACCAAAGGCCGCCGAGACGGCGGGAAAACCTAAGGAGGCAAACTGAGGCGCGCTGGGGTCGAGGCTGGACCCGGTTCCAGCAATGGCGCCATTGTCGAGCCACGATGAGTTGGTCGAAGCAGTCCAGAACGATGTCGCGTTCGACTCCCGCGCGTTGTTGATAATGCGCAGGTTGGCGCCGAACTGAAGCGTGTGCTCACCCTTGACCCAGGTAAGATCGTCCACAAAATTGTGCGCGGGGATGAGGACGTTAGTCGCGGGCGTTTCTCCATGCAGGTTGTCAACAGCGCGAAAATTTATGTAGGGCAGCGTCTGCAGGCCCGCTCGTCCTAAGCTCTGGCGGACGTACCCGTAGCGGAAGTCGTTGATCAAGGTGTTGCGCAGGGCAGCCGTGTATCCTACCGCCAGGCCTTTCCTGTTGTTGGCATCTACCTGGTTGGGCGGATTTCCTTGATACTGCGGGCCGTTCGTCTCAAGGCCCGGGGCACGATCGTTTTGCAGATTCCCCCGCAGGAAGAGATGCTGGTTTCCGTTGGAGGTCAAGTTGTAGTCGAGTTTTGCAATGTAGGTGTCGAACTTGATGGGGGCGGGAGCCGAAAAGGTAGATCCTTGCAGATTCAGCCCGTCACCCACCGTGTTCGTGTTGGGCATCGGATAACCTTGAAAAATGGTCTCCACCGCAGGATCCGGCCCCGGTCCCAAGGGACAAGTGCCCGAGGGGAAGCCCGGCGCGGGAGTGCTGCAATTGGGGTCGAGTTGCGCCAGAGCCGACGGGCTGAGGGTGAACACACCGGACGCCGGGCATTTCGGGTCAGTGGCGTCGCATTGGTAGCTCACGATTCCCTTCCGCAGGTTCGCGCTGGGAATCACACGGGTCACAATCGTGTTTTCATGTGTTCGCTGGCCTTCATAGGTGGCGAAGAAGAATAACCTGTCCTTGCGGATCGGCCCCCCCATCGAGCCTCCAAATGTATTCCGGACCAGGTGCACGGGCACGTTGGGCTGGCCGGACTCCAACTGCGAATGCTTAATGAACCAGTCATTGGCCTCGCCGATGCTGGAACGGTTGTATTCATAGAGAGATCCCTTGAACTTGTTCGTCCCGGTCTTGGTAACCATGGTCACTTGGGCGCCTGACGAGCGCCCTGCTTCCGCATTCGCGCTCGTGGTGGTGACACGAAATTCCTCGAGCGAATCCAGGGTGGTGCGCAATGCACCTTGAAACGCATAGCCCTTGACGGGGTCATTGTTGTCCACACCATCCACGGTGATGTCAGTCTGATCGCTTCGCGCGCCACTCACCGACCCGCTGCGGCTGTCCATGTCCTGGTTGAGGCTGTCGCTGCTTCCGGTATACACGACGCCCGGCTGGAGACTGAGGATCGCCGCGGGGTCGCGGCCCTCAAATGGAAGCGAGTCCATCTGCTCAGCGGAAAACGCGTGACCGATCGTCGCGTCCCGGGTGTTGACGAGCGGCGCCTCGGACTTGACCACCACCGTCTCGCTCTGCTGCCGGATGCGCAAGGTTTGGTCTATGGTGGCCGGAGTGCTCACCATCAGACGAACATTTTCAATCCGCACGGTGTCAAAACCGAGCGCCTTGAAGGTGAGGGTATACGTAGCCGGGGGAATCTCGACGAACTGATAGACGCCCTGTTCGTTCGTTATTACCGTGCGGGAAAAGCCCGTCGCGGAGTTCGCAATCGTGACTTCCGCTCCCGGCACTACCGCTCCGCCCGGGTCAAGAATTTTCCCGTAGAGCGATGTAGTGGAAGTCTGGGCCCGGGCAGGAGTGGCGACAATTCCCAGCAAAATCAAAATGACCAGCCTGATTGCACGCTTACGGAGCATCATCGTACACCTCCTGCATCGAGAAAAGTGAGGGAGTCACAAGTGTGACACTATGACCCGGAATCTCCTTCTTGACTTCAAAAACAGCAACGATTGTACAGGCATCCCGCGTGTTCTGCGCCAGGTCATCGGGCAAAAATTTCAGCGCGACGAAGCGGCCTGGCTCCGTATCCTCAGCCTTGTGGACAACACCCATTCCTCCGCCGCCGAGTTTTTCGACGACGCGGTAATGAGAAATCGATTGTCCAATTAACGAGGAGGGGGCAGCCACAGGCCGCGTATCTTAGTTTTTGCCGCAAGGCAAGTCAACGTGGAGAGCCAGCTTGCGGGTCTAAGTCCTGATAAATGCGCTGATCGGAAACTGACCCATCACCCGTGATCTCGTTATGTTGCCGCTCGGGTTCTGACGCATGTACCATGGAGCGCCGAATTGTCGGCAAACCGCTTATCGAGGTGCCACGCCATGCAAGCGATCCAGGTGCAAAGGTCTGGAGGACCCGAAGTCCTTACGCTCGTGGACATTCCTGTCCCCAAGCCGAAACCCAATGAGGTAGTCGTAAAGGTCTCCGCTGCAGGCGTCAATTTCATTGACGTTTATTTTCGCGAAGGGCGTTATTCCACTCCGCTGCCGTTCGTGAATGGCCAGGAAGCCTGCGGGGTCGTCAACGACGTCGGTAGTGACGTGAAGTCGCTCAAGCCCGGGGATCGCGTCGCCTACACGAGCATTTTGGGAAGCTACGCGCAATACGCTGCCGTACCTGCCGACCGTGCCGTGCGCGTGCCTGAAGGCATCACGGACCAGCAAGCAGCAGCCGCCATGCTTCAAGGCATGACCGCGCACTATCTCGTGAACGGCGCTTACCCTTTAAAGAAGGGAGAAACGGCGCTCATTCACGCCGCCGCGGGGGGAGTCGGACTTCTTCTCGTCCAGATGGCTCGAAGCATCGGAGCGCGCGTGATCGGCACGGCTGGCTCGGCGGAAAAAGCGAAGCTGGCGCGCGAAGCGGGCGCCGATGAAGTCATTCTCTATGATCGCCAGGACTTCGAAGCGGAAACCAAACGCCTCACCGAGGGAAAAGGAGTCCACGTCATCTACGACGGCGTCGGCAAAAGCACATTTGAGAAAGATCTGAATATTCTCCGTCCGCGTGGTTACCTCGTTCTTTTTGGCGCTTCCAGCGGGCCGGTCCCGCCTTTCGATCTCGACAAGCTGCGGCAAAAAGGCTCTTTGTTCCTCACGCGCCCCTCGCTCGGGCATTACATTGCCACGCGTGAAGAACTCGAGCAGCGCGCCACCGCTGTCCTGGGCATGATCTCCGCCGGAAAATTGAAATTGCGTATCGAGCATGTCTACAAACTTAACGAGGCGCAGCAAGCCCATCGCGACCTCGAAGGCCGCAAAACAACCGGCAAGCTGTTGTTGATTCCTTAGTGAAAACGGCCGGTCGCAGGCGCTCAGGCCTTAAGCGCGCTCAAGATGCGCTGCGGAGTCAGCGGAATCTCGCGCAACCGCACTCCGACGGCGTCGAAGATGGCATTGGCAATCGCCGGCGGTACGACAACAATGGAGGGTTCACCGCCGCCAAGCGCCGGCATCTCCGGGCGGTTGATCAGCACGATCTCGACATCGGGAATTTCTCCAAAAGTGATAATCGGATAGCTCGCCCAGTCGAGATTCTTCACCCCGCTGGCGTCGAATTGGACCTCCTCCATCAGCGTGCGGCTCACTCCCTGAATTACGTTTCCCTCGATCTGATTCTTTAAGCCATCGGGATTCACGATCAGGCCGCAGTCATGGACCAGAGTGACCCGTTTCACCGCCACCTTCCCATTCGACTTGTCTACTTCCACTTCTGCAATCGCAACCGTAATCGTGTTCCCGCGGTTGCCCATCGCCACGCCCCTTCCCGTGGCTTTGGATCCGCTCGCGGCAGCGGCCGGCGATGCACGCTCTTTCCATTCCGCTTGCTTTGTCGCAGCAAGCAAAGCTTCAGTGGCGCGCTTGTTGCCGCTCAGGTATTTCAGCCGGAACTGCACCGCATCGGCGACCAGGTTCGAAGCGATTTCGTCCATGAAGGACTCGCTGGCGAAGCAGCGCGCCAATTCTCCCGGCGCGCGCAGGTTGCTGGTCCTCAGCGGCGTCGGATCTGGGTGCAGCCACGGGATGCCCGCCGCCACGATTTTCTGATTTTCGAAAGCATAAATGTCACCGCCGCCGCCGGTCCCGTTCGAATTTCCCTGGCCCGCAGCTTTGAGGCCGGTTTGCTTCGACGCCAGCAGCGGATTGCCCTGCGATTCGGTCCAGGGGAAACTCCGATCCATGAAATCCCACCCCGTGACCTTCCCCTGCGCATCCACGCCCGCGCGCACCGTCAGCAGTTGAGCCGGTCCTTTTGGCTCCCAGCCGTGTTCATCTTCGCGCATCCACTGCACCCGTACGGGTTTGCCCACCGCCCGGGACATCAACGCCGCATCTTCCGGGGCATCGTCGGTGCTCAATCGCCCGTAGCAACCGGAACCTTCACAGTAAATGACGCGAATGTTTTTTTCGGGAAGCCCTAGCAAATCGGCAATGGATTTCCGTGTTCGAAACGGCCCTTGTGTACCTGTCCAAATCGTTGCTTTGTCCCCGCGAACATCCGCGACCGCGCACGAAGGGCCGATCATGCCATGCAACTGGAATGGCCAGCGATAGGTCGCTTCAAATTTCTTGCTCGCCTGAGAAATTGCAGCCTCCGGGTTCCCTTTGTCCGTAGCGACTTGATCCCGGAAGCTCTTGGTGTTCTTCAAATAGGCATACAGCTCATCGGGGTTAGCCGGAAGCTTCGTCGTTGGAGCCGACCACGTCACTTTCAGCGCCCTTGCCGCCTGGATCGCCGCCCATTCCGTTTCAGCCACCACGCCGAGAAAATTTCCCTCTTGTACGACTTTGACCACGCCGGAAATGCTCTTGATGGAATTCTCGTCCACGCTCTGCGGCTTCGAATTCACCACCGGTGGACGCACCACGCGGCCATGCAGCATCCCGGGAATCCGGACGTCCTGCGCATAGGTGAACTCCCCGGTGAACTTCGGCGGCAGATCCGTGCGAGGCACGGAAGTTCCGACGATCTTGTATTCCTTGGGATCTTTGGCGCGCACTTCCGGCGCCACTTTCAAATCCCAGCCGGTTCCGGTAGCCGTTATTTTTGCGTTGAAGCGCCTGCCACCGACAAGATCCCCGTACGAAATTCCCTTTCCCGGACTGCCGGCAACGTTAACAACGCCATCGCTGACCGTCAGCTTCTCTACGGCTGTCTCCAAATGTGTCGCCGCGAGTTTCAGCAGCTCCAGTCGCGCCGCTGCCGCCGCCTGGCGCAGTTGCGGTCCTCCCCTTTCAATCGTTCTGCTCCCAACCGTGGAAAATTGGTCAATCGTTTTTGCCGTGTCTCCTACGTCCATCTTGATTTGCTTAAACGGCACATCCAGCTCTTCCGCCACGATCTGCGCCAGCGCGGTGATGACACCGGTCCCCAGGTCTACTTTGCTTGTGAAAACCGTGACGCTTCCGTCTGCACTCACGGCAAGCCATGAGTCCAGCGATGTCGCATCCGGCTCCATGCCAGCGGGAGCCCCGGTCTGCGCCAGCACCCGTGACACCGGCCTCGAAAAGCTGAAGCTTACGATGAGCGCGCCTGTGCTCTTCAGATACTCTCTGCGAGATATCGTTTTAGCGTTCATTTTGAACACTCCTTACTCAGGCATTCTCACGCGCGGCCCGCTTGATGGCCCGGATAACCCGCAGATGGCTGCCGCAGCGGCAAAGATTGTTGTCCAAAGCCTTTTTGATCTCGGCATCCGTGGGGTTGGGGTTTTTGTCGAGCAGAACTTTAGCGGTCAAGATAATCCCGTTCATGCAATAGCCGCATTGCGCCGCCTGTTCTTCGATGAACGCCTTCTGCAACCGATGTAGACGCACAACGCTTCCCAGACCCTCCAGCGTGGTAATGCTTCGATTCCGCGCCGCGCTCACGGAAATGCTGCAGGATCGCGCCGTGTTCCCGTCCATCAGGACCGTGCACGCTCCGCACTGAGAAAGTCCGCAGCCAAACTTCGGCCCATTCAGTCCCAAGTCGTCGCGCAAAATGTACAGCAACGGCGTGCTTGGGTCAGTGTCAACGACTCGCGACGTGCCGTTTACTTTCAGCGAGATTCGCGCCATGGTGCGCTCCTTCTCTCGACGGGCCGCGCGAAAGAGATGACCCGTCTTTCTTCTCTAACGTATGCCTCACCTTTGTTTCCCGTGCGCAGCCGTAATATATGCCTGACGTGTTCCGCATGCAATGCTCGGGCTCATTTCGAATGAGGGCTGCTCGTTTGGTGATAACATCTGCCCGCATCAAACCGGTCGCCGGGCTGACATGCGACGCGCATCTGAGCAAGCTCTTTCGGTGCGTGACCAAGGAAGATCATCGGATGAATAACGCAAGCGTGGCAACCGCGCTGCCCAAGCCTCGGCTGACCCTTAACCAGAAGCGCGCCTTCTTTGCCGCCTGGGGCGGATGGACCTTGGACGGCATGGACTCGTTCATTTACGCTCTGGTTCTGGTCCCTGCTCTGCGCGATGTCCTTCCGAAGTCTGGAATTCAAGCGACCAACGCCAACATCGGTTACTACGGCTCGCTGCTTTTCGCTCTCTTCTTGATTGGCTGGGGACTGGCGCTGGTTTGGGGCCCCATTGCGGACCGCTTCGGCCGCGCGCGAATTCTGATGCTGACCATTCTCTGGTTCTCGCTGTTCACCTTTCTCAGCGCGCTCGCCACCAATGTCTGGAGTCTTGCGATTTTCCGGCTTCTTGCAGGGATGGGCATCGGCGGGGAATGGTCCATCGGTGCAACGTTCATTTCCGAAGAATGGCCGGAGGAGCGCCGCAAGATGGGCGCGGGTTTGATGCACACAGGCTATTACTTCGGATTCTTCCTGGCGGCCATCGCCAACTTCCTCGTCGGCGCGCATTTCGGCTGGAGATGGATGTTCGTGGTAGGCGGTACCCCGGCCCTCCTTGTGGCTTTCTTCTACAATCGCGTACACGAGCCCGCGCGCTGGCAGCGGAAGCAGCTGGAACTCGGCAGTGCCTGGACCGCGATCAAGGCCTTCCAGACCCCGTTTTCACCGCTGTACCGCCGCCGCACGATTCTCAACTCGCTCTACATGCTCGCCTCTATTTCCGGGTTGTGGGCCGGATCTGCCTACGTGCCGACAGCGATCACCCAGCTTGCCGCGAAAGCGGGCCGCACAACCATCGAGGGAGCGCAGCTATCCTCGTACGGGACAGCGCTATTGGCCGTCGGGACGATTCTCGGCGCTCTCATGACCCCGTGGCTTTGCGAGCGTTTCGGCCGCAAGTCCGCCCTGGCCTTCTTTTTCTCGATGATGCTTATTTTCATCGCGCTGGCCTTCGGCTTTGTTTTCTACTTCCAAACCGGTGCATTGACGTGGTTCATGGCCTGCCTGTTCTTCCTCGGCATCGGCGGCGCCAATTTTGCAGTCTATTCGCTCTGGATTCCCGAGCAATACGGTACGGAATGCCGCGTCAGCGCCTTCGCATTCACGACCAACATCGGACGCTTCGCCGCCGCGGGAATCAGCTTTTTAGTTGGCTTCGGAGTTCGCCACTTCCAAACTCTCGGAATCCCCGTGGCTCTGACTTCGATTGCATTTGTGATCGGTCTCTTGCTCTTGCCCTTCGGCGAAGAAACCAAGGGCAAACCCCTCCCCGCTTGAGCGAAAGCAAACACCAGCCTTCCAGCCCATCACCCGTTCTTGCACCTAGCCCGCATTTCTCACGTCCGGTTTTCCAACTACTCAGCCAAGGGGGTTTCGAACTCACAATTTCCCATAGGTGGACTTCAGGACAGCGAAGAGGGACTGAACTTTTCCGATTTATGCGTTTATCAGACTTGCCCTCAATCATGCAGTTTTAGCCAGCCCATTTTTTACCGGTATACCACGAAGGCTGCTCGCCCTTTTGCCCGAACCATTGCCAGTCATTCAATGTGTCGATGAAAAGGTCCCTATTATATTGCCGATAGACTGGGAAAAGGTCCGAAGAACCGTAGCCATGACTTCTTCGTACGTCGCCAATATGGTCCCGGTCTGGGAGCCCAACGACCATTCCCTTCGGACCACCGAAATCAACTATGTGAGCTTCATACAACAGTGATTCGCCTGTGCTGACCATCACGGGAAATGGCGCGACCACGCGAATACCAAGATCGGCCGCAGCGTTCAGCCAAGCTGCTGAAATGCGCTCATCGAGCATACGGCGGCAGACCGGCCGCGAGGAAACGACAGCCAACCGTAAACAGAAATCGTAACCTGCACCAGCGAATGAGTGTTCGGCGATCGTCGCTTCAGCATAACCTTCGGTCTCGAATACAAGGCGCTGCCCTGACGTGTTACCCAAATACAATTCCATTACAAAAAGCCCGTCTACCTTTGGCAGCTTCAGGTCAATCCTATGATCATAGGGCTGTCCGGTGAATTGGAGCAGTGCGGGCGCGTTCTCTAGGCTTATTGCAAATAAGCATCGCCGTTCCTGGCCGAGCGGGAAAGCACGCTCCTTAACAAATCGTGGTGGCAGCTCGACAGTCGGTGTGATTGGAGCAGAATTCCCGACCTTGAAGTGGAACTCCCCCGATGAGTGATAGCTGCTCTTCGCAGCCTTTCCTCGTCGCGGCTGCATGGCGTAGAGATTGTCTGACCGTACTCGCAGTTCCAGAGCACGGCATTGTCTAGCTTCATCGGTTAGCACCACACCGGCCGTGAAATCTGGTTTTGATCGTGGTCGCGCCACGCTGGCACCGTCAGAATCTTTATATCCCTAAGGGCGCATCAGAGGAAAGTGGCTGCGGTCCTGTTTGGAGCACTGCCCGATTAGTCGCATAACCGGAGAAGTGCCCCTAGTTTCCCTGAGCCAAATCGACATGTACGGTTTGTGCGTTAAGCAGGCGTGGATGGTCACGGTCGGAGACCCCTGCCAGCGGATGGAACTGGCCGATGGCTAGCCTAGTTTCGAAGTCATTTTTTCAGCTTGCAAAATAGCTCATTTACAGAGTCGCTGCAAAATGTGGCAACACTTGATTTGAGGTTGTTCTCTTGTTCTTGAATCTTGTCTTCCGTTGTTCCTTCGACAAAAGCCTGAAATATCATTTCCGCAAGTTGCCCCCGCTGTGGGGCTTCCACTTGTCCCGGGATTCCGATATGTAGCCAGAGCAGAGGGGCCGATGGAGGAATGTATACAAACGAATATGAGCAGACTGCCCCCGTGATGCGATATCGCTCCATGCTCGTGCAAAGGACGGAGACTACCAAGTCCGCATGAATATCGTCAGTTGTCTGATATCGCTCGGTTCCATTGATTCTTGCCTTCAGTGCGCTTGCAACAGCATCCGCCTGCGGTCCTTCAACCAACACTTTCACCTTATGTGGTGAGGCCAACGCAACATTTGTCCCGAACAACAGCAACACCGCACAGAGCCCGAGCATGTGTTTCATAGAAATTCTCCCGACGAGGCTTACGCTACCAATATCTTGCCTCGTGCGTCAATGATGCACGACCAGATTGCCTTTGCGTTTGTAACAGAGCGAGATAGAATCCGCTGTGAACCGGAACCTCCGGTAGGAGGTGCTGCAATGAAGTTCTTCTTCAAAGCACTCTTGCTGCGTTCCCGGAGCCAATTGTGCAGACGGTGACGGGAAGTATCCAACTCTGACAACGCTAGAGTAACTACCGTCTTGCCGCAGGTGAGCTTCACTCTAGAGACTACGCATCTTGGTGCAAAGCAGCAATCACTGCAATGCATCGGACTTGAGTCACCGTAAGGTGGCTTGGACCTTTTGGCAATCGTTGTCGGCGTATAATCCACGTCGTCAGGGGGTTGGTGGCATCTCCGCCAACCCCTAATTTGATTCACTCCTCATGCTCCGTTCCGAGCGACGGCGTAGACCCATCCTCCCCGTTGACCCTAACTTGACCGACCATAAGTGGATAGCAGTTGAGAAATCGCCTTACAATCCATCGACCCTTGCAGCGGTGCACTAATTCCCGATAAGTCGACAATCGGAAACTGACCACTCCCGGCCGGAACTACCAAATTTCACCTTGACAATGCGATTACTACCTGTTAAAATTTTATTGAATTAGTACTCTCTCTCGCCTCCCGCGAGAATTTCCTTACAACTCAAATTTTTCTTATCTGGAGATACCTATGTCTGCCAATCGCTCCGTCGACCGCTCTGCGATCGCACATAAAAAGGACCGCTCTGCGGTCGCGCAGGAAAACGACCGTTCCTCTTTGTGTTCTTTCTCCTTTGCCGATGGCCGCCGCTGCCGCACTCCGCGCTGCCCCTCCCATCCGCATCTCTGCTTCTTCCACGCGCGCAAGGAAGCGCAAGCCCTCGCTGCCCAGCAGATGGGCCGCGACATCGCTTCTGACCTTTCTGGCAGTTACCTCTCCGCCTGCGATCTCAGCTCGGCTCTCGGCCGCCTCTTCTCCGCCGTCGCTCAGGGCCAGGTCAAGCCCAAAACCGCTTCCACCCTCGCCTATCTCGGCCAAACCCTGCTGCAATCGATCCAATTCGCCCAGCATGAATACATCAACGCCTTCGGCACAGACTCCTGGCGCCGTACCATCCGTTCTTCCTTTGCTCCGTCTTCACCGGCCGCCGAACCCGGCCCTGAACCCGACCTCCTTCCCAGCGCCACTCTCTCGTCCAAATAGCTTTTCCTAACCAGTGGCAAACGCTCTAACCTATTTAGAATCAATACTTGCAAAAGTGTATGAAAACAAATGACTTTAACCATCTTTAGAATGAACACTTATGAAAAAAGGGGGGAGAGGGTGGCTAGGCCAACCCAAACTCTAAATCGTCGTCCGGCTTGCGGGCGAGTGCGCGTCGCTGCCCAGGGGATTAGAGTTTCAGCAGCTTCGCCGCTGTGCCGCCCAGGATCATCTTGCGCTGCGCGTTGGAGAGGTTGATCTGCTCGAGAAATTGAACCGGGCGCTCGTAGCCCATGTCAAAACAGTAGTCGCTCCCAAGCATGACGCGCTCTGCGCCCACCGTGCTGATCACGAACTCCATAATCGGCTTCGAGTGGACGATCGTGTCGTAAAAGAATCGGTCGAGATACTTGCTCGGCGCCTTGGGAAGCTGCTTCACCTCCGGGCGCACCTCCCAGCCGTGGTCCACGCGGCCGATCAGGATGAGCAGCGCGCCGCCCCCATGGGGCAAGCCGATGCGAAGCTTCGGATGCCGGTCGAGTACTCCGCCAATGATGAGGTGGCAGGCGGCGATCGCCGAGTCAATCGGATTGCCCAGCAGGTTCAAAAGATAAAATTTTCGCAGGCGCTCGCTGCCGATCGGTTGCAGCGGGTGCAGAAACATCGGCAAGTCCAGCTCCTCGATGCGCGTCCAGATCGGCTCGAAAAGCGGGTCGGAGAGATCTTTGCCGTTGATGTTCGTCCCCACATAAACGCCGCGAATGCCCGGCAGCTTGCTCGCCCGGTTTAGCTCCTCGATCGCGAGGTCGGGATAGAGCATTGGCAGCGTGCAGAAACCCACGAGCCGCGTCGGGTAGGCCTGGTGCGCCGCGCTCGCTGCGTCGTTCCATGCCGCAGCCAATTTGTGATCGAGCTCCGCGTCGCCCCAATAAACCATCGGCGCGGTAAGCGAAAGCGCCTGTACCGCCACGCCCTGGCGGTCCATGTCGGCTATGCGCTGCTTCAGGTCCACGAACTTGGTGGCCAGAGGTCCCGCGGTGTTCGGCGAGTTCGGTGTCTTATAGAAGAAGCCATGGTCCGTCATCCGGTACTCTGCGTTAAAACGCTTGCCGTCTTCGTTGAAGATATTCAGATAAGCTTCCGGAAAATAGTGGCAGTGAATGTCCACCGTGCGCACGCTTGCGGCGCTCGCCCCTTGGCTTTGCGCACCTCGGGCCTGACCCCCGGCAAACGCCTCGCCGGCTCCACCCATGGCACCCACGGCAGCAGCGGCTAATCCCGTTTGGAGCGCGCGCCGCCGCGAGATGCCTTTTCCGCAATCACATCCTTCGTGTTTCGTCATTGCCTTTTTCCTCGTTTTCGGGGATACACCGAATATTGGCGATTCACAGTTCGCGTGCGCTAAGACTTTTTCGGATACCAGTCGAGGATGCGCACTTCAATGCCGCTCCCGTCCAGCTTCTTCTGAAAAACACTCACGTCGGAATTGCGAAAATGGTAAGGAATCACCACCTTCGGATGAAAAGCCAGCACCCCATCGGCGGCTTCCTCGGGCGTCATGGTGTAAGGCAAATTGAAGCACACAAAAGCGACATCGATATTCTTAAGCGCGCGCATCTCGGGAATGTTTTCCGTGTCGCCGGAAAAATAAAAGCGCTTGCCGCCATACGTCAGCACGTAACCGTTGCCGCGCCCCTTATCGTGAAACAATTTGCCCGGCTCGGGACCTCGCACGAGGTTGTACATGGGGATCGCTTCGATGGTCCACTGATCCCATTTTGTGGTCTCGCCGTTGGAAAGCGTTTTGGCGGTAGTGACGGTCTTCACCACCGCGGCCGGTGCGATAATTTGCGTCCCGGCTTTGCTCACACTGGCGATAGCCGCCGGATCCATGTGGTCTCCATGAATATCGGTAATGAGAATCAGATCGGCTGACGGAAGCCCGGTGAAATCCGACGGCTTGGCTGGGTCAAGGTAAATTGCCTTGCCACCCGCTTCGATCAGCGTGCTGGCGTGGTAGATCGGCGTAATTTTCACCGGACCAGCCGAAGTTTCAAACGTTTGCGACGCCCGTGAAGTTTGTGCCGTTTGGGCAATTGTACAAACAACACTCACTAAAAAAATCAAGACACTGAACAGAAATCTCATTTTTAACCTCCCATGCGAATTGGACATGCTACTCCTTCCACGCCGCGTACACCGGATGGCTGACCAGGAACTCCGGGTTCGCACCTTTCCTGGGCCGGAACTTTTGCACTCGGCCGTTATCGACTTCGGCGACGTAGAAGTTGCCTTCCTGGTCCGTGCTGAATCCATGCACTCCCCAGAACCCTCCGGGAAAATCGCCCCACGTGCCCCAGGCATAGAGAAAGTGTCCGTCCAGTTCGTACTTCAACATCTTGGATGTCCCGCGGTCAAACGCCCACAGCGCTCTGTCGGCTCCGATATAGATCAGATGGATGTCCGATGGTTCTTCGCCCAGGCTCCATTCGTAGAGATACTTGCCGTTTTCGTCGAAGACTTGAACGCGGTGATTTGCCCGGTCGTTCACAAAGATGCGCCGTGTCACGGGATCCACCGCGATACCGTGCACATTATTCATGTAGTAGGGACGCTTGTCGTTTGGCGGCGTTCCTTTCATCCCCCAGTCGAGCAGGAATTTTCCATCCTTGTCGAATTTCGCGACCCGCGTGCCGTTATAGCCGTCCGAAACGAACAGCGTGCTGTCGGGCAGCCATGCAAGGAACGTCGGCCGGTTGAAGTGCGTGCCGTCCGCGCCTTTCACGGTTGGTGTGCCGATCGTTTGCACCAACTGTTTCCCGTCATTTGTGAACTTGTAAATCGCTTGCATATGGTCGTCCACAACCCAGACATGCTTTTCAGGATCGTACGGGTTGATGGTGATGAAGTGCGGCCGCTTGAAAATACTGTCCCATTGCGTCCATCGCTCGACGATGTTGCCGTTGGCATTCACAACCGTAAGACAGTTCTCCCACTTCGCGTCCACTCCGATGGTTCCCTTCCAAAACTTTGGTCCATCTTCAGGGTCCTGGCCGCTTCCGCCTCCTCCCGGCAAAGAGGACACCGTTGCGTCCCTGAATGGCAGCCGCCCAATAGGAAACAATATGCTCGGTCCGAAATCGGGAAGCAGTTTGGTCTGCGGCCTGGGAATGTTCGGCAGTTCGCCGCGGAAAAGCAAGTAGACACGGTTTGGGTTCTCGGCGTAAATGCTTTGCCCCGCTCCCCACGTCCACTTTTCATTTCCCGGTAATCCGCTGATGGGCTTCGGCCAATCCTTCACGATTTCGTAAGGCCCAAAAATATCCTGGCCACCCTTCTCTCCCGGAATTGCAGCAAAGTCGGCGCCTGCTTTGTTTTGGCCTTGCACCGGCATCAGCTTCGTACCTAGCAGGAATCCCATGACGAAAACAGCAGCGACCACTACAGGAATCACCACGGTCTTGCGCATTTCTTTCCTCCCGAAAGGTTCAAACCAAACTTCGGCTGGACAGAGTTCCTCACTGCGTCAGAATTTTCGCCAGGGCGTCCGCGCCCGCCTGTGCCACCGTCCCGTCCTGCGCCGAAGTGCCGCCGCTCACTCCGATCGCGCCGATTATCTTTCCATCCACAACGAGGGGCACGCCACCCTCGGTTGCAATCGCGCCCGGAAGTTTCAGAATGCCGGTATTTCCTGCGGCGACAGCGTCTTGAAATACTTTGGTCGGGCGCTTGAATGCAATCGCGCTACGCGCCTTGGCTTGCGCAACGTCAATGCTCCCGAATTGCGTCTCGTCCATCTTCTCCAGGTAAATCAGGTTTCCCCCATCGTCCATGATGACAATCACCATGGTGAACTTATTTTTCGCCGCCTCGGTTTCCGCCGCTGCCGCGACTTGTTTGGCGACAGCCAGCGTCAGTGCTTTTTTCTCCGCCAATTTCTGTGCCAATGCGCCCGCTGCCAGCGCGAGCGATACGAATACCAGCGCTATCGTTCTCGATCTGATTTTCATTGTGTTCTCCCTAATGCGTTTGAAAAACAAAATGCCTTTCTCCGCTCGCGTGTATCACCCACGGAAAATCTACACATATAATAAGGATAAGAAGTCATCGAAGTCAGAGTAAAACAGGCGTCTGGTGGTAAAGTGGTCGGACAACTGGATGGCCGGACTCATCGCACGTTCTTCTCTATCCAGCTCTCGAAAAATTTCGCTATTCCATCGCTATTCTTCTCCAGCATCATCTCGTGGGCGTTCCCGGCAAGGCCCACATCTTCCAATTTCACATACGTCGCCTTCACGCCGGCCTGACTGAGCCATTTCGCATCGCAGGAATCGAAGATCCGGTGATAGCTGGCCTCCGCGGACACGTCGAGCACGGGAATGCCTTGCAGGTTGACCAATTTGTGGGCGGGTTCCCTCTGAAGCCAGCATGGCACAAGGCCAGGTCCATCCGGCTTGGCCTCCAATTCCACCTGCAAGTCCTTCGCATCGTTGATCGGCGGATCGTACTTGACCGGGAGGCTTGTTACCCCCCACACGAAGTTCGGTTTCCCGGTGTACTCTTGCTTGGCAGTATCCACGGTCTGAATCGGCGGGCCGCCGGGTTCCGCGGTAATAATCGCTTTCACCAGATTTGGGCGGGCATCTGCAACCTGAAATCCAAATCCCCCGCCCTGAGAATGCGTGACCAAAATAACCGGCGTGCCAATTCTTTCTAGCAGCGCAATGTGCGCACCCAAATTGAGCTTTCCCTGGTTCTCCCCCTGCAAAAATTGCACTTGGGTCTTCGCAAAATCGTCGAAGACGGGATCGCCCATCTTGCCTTTGTTAGGTGCGTCGCTCGGCCACTGCGTATATTTCTTTGCCTGCGGCCAGTCGCCGAGTTCCGTCAAGTCCGTCCAGATTTTCTCCAGCAGCGGCGCGGTGCGAATCGTGAGCGGGCCGTCGATGTCGGGGACGTATGCCGAACGTCCACGCGCAGGATAATCCACCATGTACACGACGTAGCCCTGCTTCACGAAGTAATAGGCCCAGCCTGCACGGCCGTCTGGCGTTTGCAACCAATCTGTGCCGGTCTGTCCCGCCCCGTGGAGAAATACAATGGGCCACGCCCGCCGAATTTTCTTCGGCACCATCACCTCAACGTATTCGGCACCGTCCATGACTTCCTTGCCGGCGCCCCCGGCATAGTTGCCTCCCACATAAAAAAAGCCCGTGCGCGCGATGTCCTCGGTGGAAAACGTCGGAATGGATGCGGGCGGTGCCGCCCCGGCAGGGCTCTGGGCTCTTGCTCCAAATCCCCCGCCAATCACAACGACGACCAACGCTGCTTGTATCGCCCGCGTTATTCTGACCTTCATCATCTTGTTCCTGTCTTTCTTCACTTGCCGCACTCTTACGGGCGACCTGAATTTTCAAATCGCCGTCTTACTAAACCGTCGCGCCGCAAATGTCAAGAAGCAAACCGGAAACAACTTGCGTTCGCTGTCTGACTTGCTCGTGCACAATCATCGTTTCCCCTGGTTTTATTGACACGAACCATTGACCGCCGTACGCTAAGCTTTAACAGGCAGCCTATGGACCTTTTCGAAGAAATCGTGCGCATGAGGCACGCCGGCCAGCGCGGCGCCCTCGCCACCATTGTTCACACCAATGGTTCGATCCCGAGCTACGAGAGCTCGCGGATGCTTGTTCGCGAGGACGGCTCGATCGCCGGTACCGTGGGCGGCGGGTGCGTTGAAGCGGAAGTCTGGGCGGCGGCGAAAGAGGCTATCCAGTCGGAAGCTCCGCGGAAGATGGTCTTCAATCTCAACAACGAAGCCGCGTATGATTCCGGATTGATCTGCGGGGGCACGCTGGAGATTTTCGTGGAGCCGATTCTTCCTCAGCCCATGCTCTATCTTTTCGGCGGCGGTCATGTTTCCACCGCCGTGTCTCGCGTCGCGCATCTGGCAGGATTCGCCATCGGAGTTGTGGATGACCGGGAAGCCTTCGCCAACGCCGAGCGTTTTCCCGCGGCCTCGCAAATTTATTCTTCGTATGAGGAAGCCTTTGAGAAGATTCACCCGAACGCCTCGACCTTTCTGGTGATCGTAACCCGCGGACACAAAGATGACATGCGCGTGCTGGAGTGGGCCATCGAGACCCCCGCCCGCTACATCGGTATGATCGGCAGCAAGCGCAAAGTTCTTTCCGTCTACAAGGCCCTCGAAAAACAGGGCAAACCGCTCGAAAAATTTGAGCGCGTGCATGCCCCGGTGGGCTTGGAGATCGGCGCTCTCACACCCGAGGAAATTGCGGTCAGCATCGTTGCCGAGTTGATCGCCGTTCGCCGCAAGGCAAAAAACCTCCCTCACAAAGCAGTCGACCTAGGCGAATTTCCGGCCCTCAAACACGGCTCGTAATCGCACGTCTAATCCCACACTCGAACGCGGCCAAGCTTCAGCCGCGCTCGAGAGCGCACTTCTTGCAGACTCGGGGTTCTATCCGCTGTTTATTCGCCGTATTCCAAAATCCGGAATGTGCCAGGAACCGTCGGCGGCCGCGGATGCGGATTGTCCGCGGTGGGAGCCGGTGCAGGCTTGAAGTCCGCAGTTACAACAAAGACGTGGTGGGTCTTCAAATCCAGCGCCATGGTGCGCGCGCCGAATTCTGTCTTGACGTCCGCCACTTTGGAGTACTTGTCGGGCGAATCCTCGTGGATGATGCTAAGCACGCCTTCGCGGCACGAGGCGAACGCCAGCCCTGTGCCCGGATCGAAGCCGCTGGCGTCGGTGTCTTCTCCAATTTCGGGCGCCGCAACTACCTTGCCCGTATCTGCGTCCGTCACGGCCAGCTTTTTGCTGTCGCTACAGCCACTGAACACGCGCCGGTGTGCCGTGTCCATGGCGATACCCGACGGCGCTTCGCAGCCCGCCAGCGGATACGTGTGCGTGACGGTCATCGTCTTCGCATCAATTTCGACCAGCGAATTCTTATCCTCGATGTTCAAAAAGATGCTGCCCTTGCCGTCCAGCACCGGCGTCTCGGGCTTGCCGGCAAGCGCCACGGTGGCCACCACCTTTTCGGACGCGACATCGATCGCCGTCGCGTTGGCGGTTTTGCCGTTGAATGTCCACACGCGCTTGTTCGCCGCATCATAAAGGACGGAGTCGGGATTTCCGCCAGTCACTGCGATGGTCGAAAGCGTCTTAAGTGTGGCGATATCAAACACCGTCACCGTGTTCGCCTGGCCGTTGCTGGTATACCCCTTTCCAAGGTCCTTCGCGAGCGCGATGCCGTGTACCCCCTTGGTGTCGGGAATGTCGCCGAGGATCGTGCCGTTATCCTCGTCGACAACCATGACGTGCGTCCCGCGCGAGAGGTAGATGCGCCTCGCCTCGGAATCCACCGTCAAGTAATCCCATAACCCGTCCCCGCCCACAGGCATTTTCTTGATCAGGTGATACCCAGAGCCCGGAGGCGCGGCCTGCACTGCATTTCGCGTAAAGAGAAGCGGCGACAATGCAAGAACACCCGCGCAGCACAACAATCCTAGAAACCGTCGTAGTGACATAGCAAATTCCTCCACACAAGTTTTCTCAAATTCTTAGAACCGACCCTAGCGCACGTAGGACGCGCCAAACCGAGGTTCGGTTTCCCAACCGTGACACGGCCAACCTAAACAGGGGATTAATTCTGCCGTATCTTGAATGTCGCTTCCAGTCGCGCCGTTGGCGATGGCAAATATACCCTTCGCGTTCGGACCTGTAAACGTGCATCTGGTTGGTAGCTTTCTTTCTACCTCACGCAATCGTCGGAATGCGCCGCTTTGCGTCATCCAAATTGGGACTCCACCTCAAGATTTGCTTTCCGCGTTATGAGTGCCATGGCCTTATGCCGCGATCTTTTTTAAGAGAAATCGGAATCGAGGATCGACAGAGCGGAGATGACAAAAGTTGTGGAGAGCGTATACTCGGCCCCATGAAACGACTGACCATCTTTTTCCTAATTCTCTTTTGTCTTGGCTCGGCGCCCGCCGCGCCCCAGCAGGATCAACTTGCCAGCCGCTTCGTCGGCGCGTGGCGATTGGTCTCCATCGAGGGTGTTCCTCCCGGACTCCCCGGCAACCTTTACGATCGGCCCAGCGGTATGATTATTTACA
Source organism: Candidatus Acidiferrales bacterium (assembly GCA_044447665.1). Taxonomy (GTDB): domain Bacteria; phylum Acidobacteriota; class Terriglobia; order Acidiferrales; family UBA7541; genus Acidiferrum. The sequence goes on from JBIOGB010000007.1 coordinate 68,723, forward strand.
GCGCGTCCGGCCGCGTGTCCGCTCAGCTTGTTGCCAAGGCGGATCGCAAGCCCTTTGCGTCGTTCAATAAGGGAAGAGTTTCCGCAACCACCGAAGATAAAGCAGCGGCCTTCGACAGCTACGTCGCGTATTACGGCACGTACAGCGTCGATGCCAAGGCGGGGACTATCACCCATCACCTGGAAGGCAGCCTGATTCCCGGACGCGAGGGCATTAACAACGTCCGCTGGTTCGAGTTTCGCGGCGACGACCGTTTCCTCCTCATTCCGATCGAAGACGGCAAGGGAGGCGTGCTCGCCCGAAAGGATGCGACCTATAAACTTCTCTGGGAGCGCATCAAATAGAGCGCATCCGCGCACCGCTTGATGCGAGAAAATGTGCCGTGTATAATCCCTCCGCTTCACGGCGAAATCAGCGAGCAACGTTCGAGCCCGCTCGTCCGTCCACGCTATCTTAATTTTCCGATCGAGGTTCTATGGCACAACCCTGGAAGACTGACAAATGGTTTACGAGCCCCTGGAATTTCTTGCCCGAGGTCCGCAAGAATTTTTCTTTTCCATCCGAGATCAAGATTCACGACGTCACCCTGCGTGACGGCGAGCAGCAAACCGCGGTGGTCTTCCGGCGCGAGGAGAAAGTTGCGATCGCCCGGCAGCTCGATGCGCTTGGAGTTCATCGCATTGAAGCGGGCATGCCCGCGGTTTCGGAGCAGGACAAGGCAGCGATTCAAGACATTGCCAGCCTCGGATTGAAATCAGAAATTTTTGCGTTCGGGCGCTGCATTGCCGAAGAGATAAGGACCGTCAAAGCGTGCGGCTGCAGCGGTGTCGTGATTGAAATCCCCGCCAGCGAGCACATGGTCAAGTATGCCTATGGGTGGACGCTCGACCGCGCGATCAAATCTTCGATCGATGCCACGCTGGCCGCAAAAGAAGCCGGTCTGTATACCGTCTTTTTCACCATCGACGCAACGCGCACCGAAGTGGAACCGTTGCTGGATATGGTCGAGCGCGTGGCGACAGAAGGCCACATGGACGCTTTCACGCTGGCCGATACGATGGGTTGCGCCACGCCGGACGCGGTGCACCACGTTGTGAAAAAAGTGATCGCGCGTTTGAAGAAACCCGTCGAGATTCATTGCCACCAGGATTTCGGCTTGGGCGTGGCGAATACCATTGCCGCGCTTGCGGCAGGCGCCACGGTGGCGCAAACAACCATCACGGGCATCGGCGAGCGCGCCGGCAACGTTCCCATGGAAGACGTGGTCCTGGCTCTGCTGTGCCTCCACGGAGTGGACCTGGGAATTCACACGGAGAAAATGTGCGAAGTTTCACGGTTTGTTCTCGAACGCGCCAAGTTAACGGCTCCGCCGAATCGCCCGATCGTGGGCGACAAACTGTACGAGGTAGAGTCAGGGATCATCGCCGGCTGGGTGCGCCTCTCGCGCCGGGAGCATCCGCTCGAGTCCGTTCCCTTTGCGCCAGATCTGGTGGGACAAAAGCCCGTTTCGATCGTGCTGGGGAAGAACAGCGGCCCGCCGTCGATCGAGGAATGGTGCGAGAAGCTTGGCCTCAAGGCCACGGAAGAAGAGCGCATGGCCATGCTGAAACTGGTCAAGGAGAAATCTTTCGAGAAGAAAGACCTGCTGACCGCCGCGGAGTTCAAAGCCATCGCGGACCGCGTTCTGCAGAAAGCCGTCGCGCGCGGTTAGTGCGGACGCGGGGCCGGTGCGGACGGCCCGATTTTTTGCCAATTACCTTACCTACAATTGAATCCATTTGCTGAGTGCTATACTTTGAATGAAGCGATGCGCTTTGGTGCGCGCCTGACGTTTTGAGTTGCGGTCTTGGCGCGTGAGAAAGAAAGTTTGCCCAAAGTAAATTTCACTCTGAACGGAAAACCGACCGAAGTCTCCTACGAGTCCGGCATGCACTTCCTCGAGGTGTTGCGCGAGGATTGCGGCGTGATTTCTCCCAAGAACGGCTGTGCTCCGGAAGGTAGCTGCGGGTGCTGCGCGATTCTTGTGGATGGGCGCCCCGTGCTGGCTTGCTTGCGCAAACCGGAACAGATGGAAGGCCGCGAGGTGGTCACCCTTGAGGGCGTCCCGAACGAGATGCGGCGCGTGCTGAGCGAAGCGTTTGTTGTCGAGGGAGGTGTCCAGTGCGGCTTCTGCATTCCCGGGATCCTCGTCCGTGCTTCCTCGTTGTTGCGGCAAGGTTGCACGGATGACCGCGAAGCGGTGGCGAAAGCTCTCGACGGTCATCTTTGCCGCTGCACAGGCTATGCAAGGATCATCGACGCGATTCAAACAGCCGGCGAGGCGTGGAACAACGGCGGAAACATAAAGCGCAAAGAGCCGAGGCGGCATTTCTATTTTGGCGAAGAGTTTGGAGCGAGCCGTAATCCAGCATTTGCAAGAGACGGTGAGGCGAATGGAAATGGAGTCGGGCGTTCGCCGCTGCGCTACGGGGGAATTGACCAGGCTTTAGGTGAGAGGCCGTTTGTTGACGACATGCGCGTGCCGGGGATGCTGCACGCGGCGCCGGTACTCAGCGCGCACCCGCGCGCCAAAGTGCGCGCGATTGACACGTCCGCGGCGCTGGCGATGCCGGGAGTCGTGAGAGTTTTCACGGCCGGCGATGTTCGCGGACAGCGCGGTACGGGTCTGAACGTTCCCGACTTGCCCATTTTTGTGGCTGCCGGTGAAACCACGTGCAATGTCGGGGATTTCCTCGCGCTGGTGGTCGCCGATTCCGCATTCCACGCGCGCCAGGCGGCGGAAAAAGTGGACGTGGACTACGAAGTGCTCCCGCCAGTGACGGATCCATTCGCTGCGCTGGAATCCGGAGCCCCGCAGGTGCATGCGCCGGGAAACCTTCATGTGGCCGGAAACCTGATCGAAACCACCGCATTTGCGCGAGGCGATGTGGATGCGGCGTTGGCTTCCGCCGTGCATGTCGTTGAGCAAACCTTCTCCACGCAGCCGATCGAACCAGCCTTCCTGGAGCCGGAGGCGTGCCTGGCGTTGCCTCAAGGTAAAGGCGTCAAAGTCCATACGCAGAGCCAGGGCTCCATTTTCGATCAGCGGCAGATCGCAAAAGTTTTGGACCTGCCGCTCGAAGACGTGGAGATAGAGCTGGCTGCCAGCGGCGGCGCGTTCGGCGCCAAAGAAGAGCTATCCATTCAGGCACAGACGACGCTGGCGGCGTTTCTCCTGGGCCGCCCGGTGAAAACGGTCCTCACGCGCAAGCATTCCACGCAGCATCACGTCAAGCGCCATCCGATGACCATGCATTACACGGTCGGCGCGGATGCCGAAGGTCGTTTGCTCGCCGTGCGCGCTCAGATTGTAGGAGACGCAGGGGGCTACGCGGGCACCAGCGGGAAATGCCTGCTGCGCGCAGCGTGCCATTCGTGCGGCCCATATCGCGTGCCCAACGTGGACGTGGAATCGAAAGCGGTCTATACGAACAACCCCACGAGCGGGGCCATGCGCGGCTTCGGCACAAATCAAGTCCACTTTGCGATGGAAGGAATCATGGACATCCTCGCGGAAAAAGTGGGCGTGGATGGTTACGAAATTCGCATACGAAACATTCTGAATCCGGGCGATGCCTTGGCAACCGGCCAGATCATGAGAGAAAGCGTCCTGGGCTTACGGCGCTCGCTGGAAGCGGTGAAGGAGCTGTACAAGAATTCCAAATACGCGGGAATTGGCTGCGGCATCAAGAGCACCGGCATTGGAAACGGGACCATTGACAGCGGGCACATTCTCATCCGCGTGGTCGAAGGCGGCCGCGTGGATATTCTTACGGGCTATACGGAGCTGGGGCAGGGTCTTTTTACGACGATTCGGCAGGCCGTATGCGAGGAGACGAATCTGCCGCCGGAAATTATGACCGTTCGTTGGAACAAGGACCTCGGCGTCAAATGCGGGGAGACTTGGGCGTCGCGAGCCACGACGCTAAGTTGTGCCGCTGCGCAACGTGCGGGAGGCAAACTGGCCTCCGATCTGAAGCAAGCCTCGCTCGATCAACTGGTGGGCCGAGAGTATTGTGGAGATTACGTTTGCGATTTCACAACCAAACCTGGCACTCCAGAGGCTTTGGAGAACCCGACGACGCACTTGACCTTCAGCTATGCCACGCAGGTGGTGATTCTCGGCGAAGATGGCCGGATCGAGCGCGTCGTAGCGGCTCACGACGTTGGCCACGCCATAAACCCGCGGCTTTGCGCGGAACAGATGGAAGGCGGAGTACATATGGGGCTCGGCTACGCGCTCTCGGAAAATTTCACCTCCACGGATGGAAGACCGGATTCTCTGCTGCTGCGCGATCATGGCATTTTGCGGGCTAAGGACATGCCAAAGGTCGACGTCATTCTGATTGAAGTGCCGGATGAAGTCGGCGGATACGGAGCGAAGGGAGTCGGAGAAATCGGGTGTGTTCCCACCGCTGGAGCAGTGGCCAGCGCTCTTTATGCTTACGACGGAATTCGCCGCTTCCGCCTGCCGATGGACGATGCGCCCGCAGCGGCGCCTTCGGTCCCAAAATCCCGCCGGAGAGCTTCGGTTCACGCGAAGGCCTGAGCCCAATTCGATGCAAATTTCCGGCAAGCGATTTTTCTGCTATGGACTGCGAAGCGAACCGCACTATATACTTGCGTTCTTTTTTGTTGGCTCTTTTCGGTCGAGGCCGAAAGCATCAAATCGGGAAGCAGTCAATTCGCGTGGTCTCAATCCCCTGAGGAAAGTTTCCTCACGTAAAATTTTTCCTACTGACGGGAGCGTCTCCGCCCGTTTGAATCTCTTAGGGAGGATGCTAGGGCAATGGCAATGGATCTGAGTTTCATCAAGCAGCCACATGAATGGGACCCGCGGCGCCTATACAGCCAAACGGGAGCGGACTGGCAATACCGCGTGGACTTCGATCGCTTGCGGAAGGATCGCTTGCAAAAACTGCGCGAGCAGATGACTGCTCATAACCTCGGCGCGCTGGTTTTGTTCGCGGGCGCGAATATTCGCTATGCCACCGCGTCGTATCAGGGCAATTGGAAGTACAACATCAACATCCGCTATGCCGTGCTGCCCAATGGCGGCGAGCCGATACTTTTCGAGACGGCAGGATCGGACCTGCAGTGCGCCAAGATCGACCTCCCGTGGATGGAAGGCCGCATCCGGCCGGCCATCACCTGGCAATGGGCGGAAGGCGCGGTTCCATACATGGCGGGCCGCATGGCGGAGAGCGTGGTGGACGTCTTGAAAGAGCACGGCGTTCAAAAAGAACGCATCGGCATCGACAACTTCGACATGCCCGCGCTCGAGGCGTTTCAAAATACCGGCCTGAATATTGTGAACGGCTGGCCGGCGGTTTCCGCGGCGCGCGTGGTCAAGACGCGCGACGAAATCGAATTGCTGAAACAGGCATCGAGCATCGGTGATGCCGCGATGTGGAAGATAAAGTACGAGTGGCTCAAGCCGGGCGTGCGCGAACGCGAGATCGAGTCCAAAGTTCACGAGTTCATGCTGGAACGGGGCTGCGAGATTATTTACGACATCATCGTCGCCTCCGGCGGCAATACCAGCCCCTATCGCCGCTGGGCAACAGACAAGCTCATCCGTCAGGGTGATTTGATCATCGTGGACATCAACGCCGTGGGGCCTTCCGGTTATTTCATTGATTTTGTGCGCTGCTTCAAGTGCGCCGGCAAGATGAACCAGAAGGAAATCGATCTCTATCGCGAAGTGTACGACTCGATGTACGCCGGGCTGGAAAAGCTGCGCCCGGGAAACACGACGGCGGATGTGGCCGCGGCATTCCCCGAGTACGACGACGACAAATACGGTACGGTCACATTGCAGCAGTTCGCGCACAGCATCGGAATCACTCTGTATGAGGGCATGTGGATTTCCCGCGCCTATTCCCTGAAATATCCTGCTGAGATCAAAGAGAACATGTACTTCGCGATTGAAACGTTCGCGGGCCACCCCGGCCTGCCGCAAACGACGCGGCTGGAAGAAAATGTTCTCGTTTCCGGCAAAGGGCCCGTGGTTTTCACGTTGATGGAGCACATGGAAGAAGCGATGGCACGTTAGAAATGCCGCGGATACTGGTTGGCGTCTCCGATTCCGTTTTTCCGAACCTCGATCCAGCGCGCGCGGTGCTCGAGAAAATTGGCGGCGAACTGCGCCTCTCTCAGGATTCCACGCCGGAAGCCATCCTTCGAGTGGCCGCCGACGCCGATGCCCTGCTCGTGACCTACGCCAAGATCACCGCAGAGATGATTCGCCAGATGAAGCGCTGCCGGGTCATCTCCCGCTTTGGCATCGGAGTCGACAACGTGGATATCGCCGCTGCCACCAACGCAGGAATGGTGGTCACAAAAGTCCCCGACTACTGCATCGACGAAGTTTCCGACCACGCGATGGCGATGCTTTTGGCATTGGTTCGCAAGATTCCTTACGCAAATTCCCTTGTGCATGCGGGCCGGTGGGAGATGCCGGCCGTAGTTCCGATCCATCGCTTGCGTGGAAGCGTTTTGGGTCTCGTTGGTTTTGGAAGGATTCCCCAATTGGTCGCACCCAAAGCGCAAGCCTTTGGTATCAAAGTCATCGCCTTCGACCCCTACATTCCGCTGGAGGTCATGAGGCGCGCGGGCGTGGAAAAGGTCGAGTTCGATGAGCTTCTGAAAAAATCCGATTACATTTCCATCCATAGCCCGTTGGTGCCGGAGACGCGTCACTTATTCAATGCGGATGTGATTCGCAAGATGAAACCCACTGCCTACCTCGTGAATACCGCGCGAGGTCCCATCGTGGACGAAGCGGCGCTGGCGCACGCCCTCGACGCGGAACAAATTGCCGGTGCGGCGTTGGATGTCCTGTCGCAAGAGCCACCGGCTGGCTCGCCGCTGTTCGGCCGCAACAATGTGATCCTTACGCCGCACACAAGCTTTTATTCGGTTGAGTCATTGGTCGAGCTGCAGGTCAAGGCTGCCGAGGAAGTTGTTCGCGTCTTGACCAAGCAGCCGCCGCGCAATCCGGTGAATCCGGAAGCGCTGCAGCGCACGGCTTGAGGTAATCTGAACTTGCACCCAGTCCGAGATTGTCGGGCCATGAAAGCAACGCCATGAAAGCCATGGTTCTAAAAGCACCTGGTGAGTTGGTGCTCGATGAGGTCTCTCGCCCCGGCGCCGGCGCGGGCGACGTGCTGATTCGCGTCACCCACACGGGGATCTGCGGAACGGATCTAAAAATCTTCAATGGTGCAATCCCCGTCAAGTACCCGCGCATCATGGGCCACGAAATGATCGGAGAAGTCGTCGAGGGTGGCGGCGCCTTCCGGCCGGGCGACAGAGTCATTGTGGATCCCGAACTTTTCTGCGGCTTGTGTTTCCATTGCCGGATTGGCCAGACCCATCTATGCCCAAACGGAATGCTCCTCGGTCGCGATGCGAACGGCGGCTTTGCTGAATACGTGACGGCTCCTGCAGACCATGTTTTCCGCCTGCCGGATTCGATCGACAGCCGGACTGCGCCTTTGATTCAGGTGCTAACCACCTGTTTGCACGCCCAGCGTTTGGCGAACATCTCGGCCGGGGAATCTGTCGTTGTCCTCGGGCTGGGTGTGACCGGCCAGTTGCATGTCCAGCTTGCCAAAGCGCGCGGCGCCGGCCGAGTTATCGGCATCACGCGCAGCGCGGCCAAAAGCGAATTGGCGCGGAAGCTGGGCGCGGACCTCACACTGGCTAGCGGAGAAGGAACAATCCAAAAAGTTCTGGAAGCCACCGAAGGCCGCGGCGCCGACCTGATCATCGATACGACCGGAGCAATTCCTTCCGTGGCCGACGCCATTCACATGGCGCGTTTTGGCGGCCGCTTGCTGCTTTTCGGAATCATCACCGCGACCGAAGGCGCCTTGCCCTTCTATCAGCTTTATTTCAAGGAGCTTACTCTCATCAACGCGCGCGTCGCAAAAAGTGAAGACTATCCGGAATCCATTGATCTAGTGCAGCGCGGAATCGTGCGGTTGGAGCCCTTAATCAGCCACGTCATGCCGTTCCGAGAACTAAAGACGGCAATCGGAATGTTGAGCTCGGAAAGCGGGCAGCGCATGAAAATCATTCTGGAACACCGCTAAACGGTCCACGAGAATTGTGCGCTGGTGATCGCCATCTTCAGCGCTACTTTCCGCCACAGTCCTTTCGTTGTTAGCGGAAACTCCACTTTTCTTTGCCGGATCCCGCCGTCCGCTCCTCACGAGTTCATGAAGATTTGCGTGGAAATGTGGAGACCGATTGATTTACTATCGCGCCGGCAGGAATCCGAATTTGACCTACTGGAACTCCAGCTTGTGAGGTAAGCATGAGTCTATCGGCAATCCGCTTTTGGGAACCTTACGCCTCGAACGGTTAAAAACCGCACAGACTCCGGCAGAACCAGGATCAAGAGGATCGACAGCGCGAATGGCAAAAGTCCGCCAACGTAGAAAACCGGTCTCCAGCCCCACGTGGGGATCAATGCAGAGCTGGTCATCCCTCAGAGAACTCCTCCCAAGGGCATTCCCGCGAACAACATGGCCACAAGAGATCTCAGCAGGCGCTTTGGCGAATACTCCGCAGCAAGAGATACAACGTTGGGCATCGCACCGCCCAAGCCTAAACCTGTTAAGAAGCGAAACAGCAAGAGTTCATTGAAAGTCGTCGCGCGCCCGGTAAGTAGCGCGAAAACTCCAAAAATAATCGTTGAAATCACGACGGGCCACTTGCGACCCCAGCGGTCAGCGATAGGGCCTGACACCATCGCAGCAATCATCAGACCAACCAGACTCGCGGATAGAATTGGGCCGAAGGCCTTGAACGGAATTTTCAGACTTTCCGAGATGGACGGAGCGAGGGTCCCTGCAATCTGAGCGTCAAACCCGTCCAATACGAGGACCACCCCACAAAGCGCGATCGTCCACACTTGAAAGCGGCTCAAAGGGCGCCGGTGAATGATTTCGCCTGGAGTAAGAGGGCGCGAGACGCTAGCCACGATTTCTTCTCAATCCGCTTTGCGCCCCCGTTTGCATGGAAATTTCGTAGCGAACTAGCCAATCTGGCTCAACGATCTTCCAAAATAAAAACTACGGGCTGTCTGGTCGTCCCACCCGGCATTGCAATGTGCCAACGACCACTTCTCGATTTTTCGCGGTTCGAGCACCGGCTTTCCGAGCGCCGGAGTCGAAAGGCAATAGGTGCCTTCGTGAGTCCCAATCCAGATCAAGTTTCGGTCCCACTCGACAAAAACATTTTCCGTCGTTCCGCGCCACCAGGTTTCATATTTCTCGAGATCCCCATCGCGCGGTGGCACAAACCACGCCACTTCCTTCGGATGCGTGGGGTCGCTGATGTCAAAAATGCGCACCCCGGCGTTGAACCACGACATCGCAACGAAACTCGGCTTGGAAGCACCGGGCTGAACCAGGCATTGTGTGTTGTGCGAGCCAAAGCGGCCCCGCGCGAAACAAAAGTCCGTGTAAGGGGCATCCTGCGGCGCTTGCGGGCGCGGGAAGAAACCCACAATTTTCGGATTGCGCGGATCCTTCACGTCAACGACATAGGGAGTGTGGTAGACCTCGCGGCAATCCGCTTCGAGTGCTTCGTGCGTGCAAACGAGAAGATTTTGCAACCGTGGATGCGCCGCATCGGAGACCACCGGCAGCACTGTGTGGAACGGAATCGTTCCGAACGCGTTGAATTCGTACTGCACGGAGCCGTAAGGCTTGGGATGTTTGATGTCGGACAGATCCAGGCAGTACATGCCGAACGCCCCGAAGCCTCCATAGCCAATCGTGCCGCCATCCTCGACCCGCTTCGCTACGCTGAGCGCACCGTGATTCCCCGTCCAGGAAGTTTTGTCTCCGGCAAAAATATATTTCTTGTATTCTTCTTCCTCGCCGATTCGCTGACCTGGCACCCACCATCGCGAAACTTCCTGCACATTCGACGGGTCCGACAAATCTACGATCATCACCGCGTTGCTGAAAGGCCGCTGGTGATTCTCCAGCCGCAACTGATCGTCCCAGCCACAATCGAGGTACGCATACCGGCCGCCATCGTAAAAATTGTGATGTGTGCCGTTGCCTTTTTCTCCCGTGCTGAATTCCTGGAGAAGATTCGGCTTCGTTGGATCCGTGATGTCATACGTGCGGATGCCGCGAAGTCCCTTGTACGCGAGCACCTTGTCGCGAAGCTCCTTGTCGTATTGCCCGTGCGGGAATGCGAGGATGGCGCCAGTCAGCGGCTGCGCCGCGGTGCACATCATGATCCATTTCTTGAGCTTGGTGTTGTACGCTACGCATCCCCCGCCCTTGATTACGCCCTTGTTCAAGACGACAGGATTCTTGGGCTCGCTGATATCCACGAACCCTCCGCCCGCGGGCAGCAGGCGCTGCTTGCCTTTGGCCCACAGCACCATCAGCGGTTCGCCGCCGGAGATCGTCGAGCCGGACAGGTGCGAAACAATCTCCATGTTGTGGATGTACTGTTTCCGGTCGAGATAATTGAGCGAGCCCAGCGGCAGCGGGAGTTCAGGAGGCAAGTTCGAAGTGTAGAGCCCCGCATTCTGCGCTCGGCCCCCGAGCGCGCCCGCGAGGCCTGCGCCCGCTGCAGCCAGCACAGCTCCCGCCGTGCCCTTCAAAAGTTCTCTCCGGCTCAGCCCTTCACGCTTTCTTCCAGATTCATTTCCGTTGCCTTCGGATGAGTTTGCACCATGACGCACCTTGGACATTTTTCACCTCGATCGTTGAAATTGCCGGAGAGCATACCCCAAATGCATCTCTTCGCAAAGTTGCTTGCGGCCAGTTCTCGCAGAAACTCTTGCTCTGTTCATGGACGTAGAGCCGCCGCGCGCGGTTTCCCTGCTTGACATGCGGTGGCCGCAGGCGTAATAGACTGACCTCTCGATTGTCTGGAGCCGAGGCTTCCGTGTTCTTGGAGGAATGAGATGCGAAGAGTGTTGCTGACGGTCGTGGCCATCGTTGCAGGTATCGCGATCGGTTTCGTGCTTGCCAAAAAGCTCGCACCAGTCCAAGCCCAAGCGAAACCCGGATTTGGTTTTGCAGCGGTCCCCGGAGAAAAAGGCGGACAGGACATCACTGGGCCCTATGAAGTAGTCGCGGACTGGCCGAAACCTCTCACGTCGCTGCCCGGGCATGAAAAGTGGACCTGGGGCGCGGTGGAAGGCATCTTCGCTCAGAACCCCAACCGGGTCTTCATCATTCAGCGCGGAGAATTGCCCGCACTGACGCGTCCGAAGAACACTCCGATTCCCAATTTCGCACCCAGCCTCTCCTTCCCCGTGAATGAGGCGCCGTTCCGAAACGCCTCGCAAGGTCCCGTGGCTGCCTTGCCAGGAGAAGGTGGGGCGGACATACCTTGTGGCAATCCACAGGTTCTCCCGTGCCCGGGTTGGGAAGGCAAAGAGAGCGTTGACGCGCGTTGGGAGCACTGCATGATCGTTGTGGACGCGCAGGGAAATATCGTCGAAGACTGGTCGCAGTGGAACTCGCTCTTCCGGCGGCCGCACGCGGTTTACATCAATCCTTACGACGCGGAAAAGCGTGTCTGGGTGGTGGACGATGCGCGCAACGCCATCTTCATCTTTACGAACGACGGCAAGAAACTCCTGCAAACGCTCGGAACACCCAATGAGCCCGGCGCGGACGACAAACACTTCAATCGTCCAACGTTCCTCGCCTGGCTCCCCGACAGCACTCTGTTCGTTGCGGATGGATACAACGGCACGCGCGTCGCGAAATTCGATAAAGACGGCAAATTCCTCCTGGACTGGGGAAAGCGCGGCAATCCGCCGAATGAGACGCGCCCGGGCTACTTCAACGCGGTCCACGGCATTGCCGTTGATCCCGTAACGCGTCGAGTCTATGTCAACGACCGCACCAATCGGCGCTGCCAGGTCTTCGACGAGAACGGCAAGTTTCTCGACCAATGGACCTATGGCAATCCCTCCACCGCCTACTCACTTTATATTTCTGCCGATCGCTACTTGTGGGTCCCTGACAGCAAAACCTGGAAGCTCCTGAAGTACGATCTTGACGGACACTTCTTGTACTCCTGGGGTGCGCAAGGCGACTGGCCGGGAGCGATGTGGGGAGTCCACGGAGTCAGTGTGGACCAGGAGGGCAATCTCTACTTCGCCGAGGTCTCCAATGGCCGCGCGCAGAAGTTCCGCCCCAGAAAAGGCGCGAATCCGGACTTCCTGGTGGGCCAGCCGGTTCGCGCGGCCTGGAAGGACTAAATCAGCGCAGCAGCGAGGTGTGATCCAAGGAAGTGTTTCTGCTTCTATTCTTTGCTCTTTTCTTCCGACTGTCATAATCTCTTCCGCACGATGCTGCCTAGCGGATTATTTTCGGGCCTCCTCACCGACCTCTATGAGCTCACCATGGCGGCCGGCTATGTCCAAAACCGCTTTGATGCTCGGGCCACCTTTGAGCTCTTTGTCCGGCATTTGCCGCCTCATCGCAACTATCTTGTCGCCGCGGGGCTCGAACAAGCTCTCGACTTCCTCGAAAACGTCCACTTCTCGAGCGAAGAAATCTCCTACATCCGCGCGCTGCCGGTCTTTCGCCATGTGCGTTCGGACTTCTACGACTTCCTAGCGCAATTTCGCTTTAACGGTGAAGTCTGGGCACTCCCCGAAGGCACGGTCTTCTTCCCGGGCGAACCGTTGCTTCGCGTCACGGCTCCGATCGCCGAAGCCCAACTCGTCGAAACCAGTCTTCTCTCCATTCTTCATTTTCAGACACTCATCGCCAGCAAGGCCGCGCGTGTGACCTCGGCTGCCGCGGGCCGTCAGGTCGTCGAATTCGGCTCTCGCCGCGCCCATGGCATCGAAGCCAGCGTTCTGGCCGCGCGTGCGGCCTTCGTTGGCGGCTGCGCGGGAACTTCCAACACTTTCGCCGGCCACCGCTTCGGCATTCCTGTCTATGGAACCCAGGCGCACTCTTGGATCATGGCGCACGAGGATGAAGCGGAAGCCTTCCGAGATTTCCTCGAAGTTTTTCCGGAACAGTCCACGCTTCTCGTGGACACTTATGACGTTCGAGCGGCCATCGACAAAATCATCGCGCTCGGCCGCAAGCCCGGCGGCGTGCGTCTCGATAGTGGTAACGTCCTCGCCGATAGCCTTTGGGCCCGCAAGCGGCTCGATAACGCGGGTTGGAACGACGTCCAGATTTTCGTCTCGGGTGATCTCGATGAAAATCGCATCGAGTCTTTGCTTAAGAATGGAGCGAGCATCGATGCCTTCGGTGTCGGCACGGCGCTCTCCACATCCGCCGATGCTCCATCCGTCGGAGTCATCTATAAACTTGTTGAAGTCGAAATCGGCGGTCATCTCCGCAATACCGCCAAGTTCAGCGAAGCCAAGAAGACCTACCCAGGCCGCAAACAGATTTTCCGCTTTACTGACACCGAAGGAAAAGTTTCCCGTGACGTCATTGGCTTGGAAGAGGAAAAATTTCCGGCGGCCGACCCTTTGCTTATTCCGGTAATGCGCAGCGGCCGGCGCCTCGCTGTGAGCACGCAAGATCCCGCTGCCACGGTCCGCGCAGCACGACAACGCTTCCTAACCGACCGCGCACATCTGCCCAGACCGATCCTGGCCCTCGGCAAAGCCGATCCGCCGTTCTCGGTCTCCTACAGCGCGCGTCTCGAGGAACTGTGCGAGCAAATACGACAGTCTCTGGTCAAGACGGCGCGCGACTGAATTCCTGGTGGCAGTCTTGATCTCGCCAAAGACAATTTTCTGGGAAGTGGATGCGCAGCGAGACTTCATGCTGCCCGGCGGAAGACTTTACGTTCCCGGCGCCGAGAAGATCATCCCGAACATCAATCGTCTCGTCGATGCCGTCCGGCAAGGCCGCGTCTTCTTGATTTCTTCGGCGGACGCGCATGACCCGGACGATCCCGAACTTCGCGAATGGCCGCCGCACTGCCTGAAGGGCGACCCCGGCGCGGATCTTGTGGCCGAAGCAAGCGCTCCAAACCAACTGATCATTCCCAACGAAGCAAAGTTTGCCGTGCCTCAAGACACGAGTAGGTACAGTCAGGTGATTCTGCAGAAAAATACGCTCGATGTCTTCGACAACCCGAATACGGATAGGATCTTAAACCGATTTAACCCCGCCACTTCGCCCGCCTCTGATCCCGGCCCCGAATTTGTCGTGTTCGGTGTTGCAACCGAATGCTGTGTCCAGCAAGCTGCTGCGGGACTTCTGCGCCGCGGTCACCGTGTTGCCGTCGTCACCGACGCCGTGCGCTCACTCGATCCAGACAAAGGACGACAGACCCTCGCAGATCTTCACTCCAGCGGCGCCCGCCTCATCACTACCGAAGAAGCTTTGGCTCTCGCCGGTGTCTCGAATTAGAAACTGTTCTCCGATGCCCTGATTATTGGCTGCGGCCAGGGGCGCAGCCGTTTTCTGGCCCAGCTTGATGGGCTGCTCGATGCGCCACGAAGTGGACGCTTTCACTCCCTTACAAAGGAAAGCAGCGTCAAGAAGAGCAAGACGAATCCGGTGACAATGGCGAGGATACCCAGGCTCCTGCCGAGCATCATAACCCATCGCTGGGGCGTATCGGCCCGGACAACTTCCAAAGTCCCTTGCTCCCTCAAACGGTCGTACTCCACGGCATGTTTTTCCTTCAGCTCCTTTTCGCTAAGTTGGCCCGTGAATATCACCATGTCCATCGGAAAGCTGCCGGGCCGGAGGTGGGTATTGAAAAAGTGGACCGTAAAGATAAACCACACGGCGAGCAGCGCCTCATCACCGTGGAGAAGCAGCGCAACATTCAACCAGGACCCCGGAACAATCCTGGCGACGAATGGTGCGAACCACATGGCGTAGCCAGAAAGACCGATGATCGCCATGCCCCAAAAAACGGCCCAGTAATCAAACTTCTCCCAATAGGCGAAGCGGTCGAACTTGGGTTTTGGCCCCAAGCCCAGGAACCAGCGGAACTGAGCGAACAAATCGTGCAAGTCCCGTGGCTGCGGCACCAAGGAGTTAGGTCCCCACAAAATGCCTTTCTCTCTCTGGATGAAAATTAAATGCAAGACCTGGCCGATGTGAATCAAGAAAGCTACAGTCAGCAAAACAGCGAAGGTTTTGTGGAAAAAGAGGATGGCGCCAAACCCTCCCACAGCGCTGGCGAAGGCCTCCGCCCAACGGGACTGGCTAAATCGAAGGGGCAGGCCAGTCAGAGCCAACCCGAGAAAGGCCGAAAACAGGACGGCATGCAGAAATCGCTGGCTTGGCGTAAATCGGCGGTAGTAGCGGGTCGACCGCTCGTTCAGGCTCACCGTTCCACCTCTCTAAGACTGACTGGAAGCATCCGTCTCACCGTGCAGTGCACTTTTGTGCCGTTCTACCATGGAGCGCACAAACCAGAGAATCGTGTGCAAGCCGAAGAAGCCAAAAACGGCCAGCATTAGAAGATTCATGAGATGAGCTGTGAAGAAAAGCCCAGGGTAATGCTTTCTGTCGCGGGGATTGGCGTGCGGATCGTAAGTCACGAAGTTCCTGGTGGCCGCTCTATGACATTCGCCGCATGTGGTCTGTAGATTTGCAGGGGCAATGGAAGATTGAGGGTCGGAGGCAGGAAGGATTTCGTGGGCCCGATGACAATTCCAGCATCGGGCTGTGATCACGAACCCCAGCGCAGTTACCTGGCCATGGAAGGTGTCGCGATAGGTAGCCAGACGACTCGTATGGCAGTTTCCGCATGTGGCAGTCGTCTTTAACTGCCAAGCCGCTGTCCTAACGCTCAGAATGGAATGCGCCGTATGGCAATCGGTACAGACAGGCACTTTCGGGTTGCCTGCCAGAAGGGCCTCGCCATGAGCGCCGGCGAAATACTTCGCTTTTATCCCCGCGTGGCAGGAGCCGCACGTCGAAGGGACCTTGTTCCGATGGGTCCCGCTGTCCGGATCTTTGTGGCCGAGGATTTTGTGCGCTCCGTGGCAGCTTGAGCAGGTCGCAGCGACGAGGAGGCCATCCCGGGTCAGCGCAAAGCCATGGATCGAATCAATGTAAAGTGAATAGACATTCGGGAGCCCATACCGTTTGGCCAGCTCGGGGTTTCCATGACATATCCCGCACGTGTGAGGAAGGTTCAGGGCATAAACCGGCGATTTTGGATCGGCCACTGCAAGAATCTCGTGAGGATCGCCATGACACGCCAAACAAGGCTGTGCGCTAGCCTTCGCATGCACACTCTCGGCAGCGCCGCTGGCCTGGTCCGCGTGGCAGATTCCGCAATTCACCGGCGAGGGATGCACGGGGTGAGGGTAACCGCTAATTGGGGTGTGGCAGTCGGTGCAGGAGAGGCTTGCGTGCACAGCCGCCTGAAAGTGAGACTGGCTAACGTAGATGCTGTGGTCGGCTTCGTCTTTAGCCTCCTTGTCGCCGTGACAGGACAGACAAGCGGAATTCTGCGCTATCGCCGTGGGTGCCAGGGCCCAAAAGATACTCAGGGCCGCTAGCCAAGTCCACTTCATCTCGCTTGGCGCGCTTGTTCGCACCGAAGAGCTCCTTCCAGTTCGAATGATTCTATTTCATGCCGAGTTCCGAGAGAATTTTCGGGTTCTCTTCATCCACCGCCAGCATGGTATGGCAAGCGCTACAATCATTTGTGATGGTCTTGCCGTCCGCGCTGGTGTGGCTGCCGTCGTGGCAACGGAAGCAGCCCGGCGAGTCGTTGTGCCCGAGATTGTTTGGATGCACGTCCCAGCCCACCTTCATCTCAGGAAAAATATTCCGCAGATAAATATTTGCCACGTTGTCGGCCGATTGTTCCACCAGCGCGCGCCGCGAGTCGTATACGCTCGGGTAATTGGTGCGGTAGAACGATTTCAGGCCATTGACGATCCGTTGGCGCGCCGTTTCACGATCCGGATAATCCGCTTTCAGCGACTCGACAGCTTTTCCCCGGATGAAGGGCAATTCCGGACTAATGAATCCCGCGGCCATCTGCTCGTTGACGGCATTTTCTGGCAATTCGAACGCGTGGGTCGGCCGGTTATGGCAATCCACGCAATCCATCGAGCGATGTTCGCCAGCTTCAAGCTGCTGTTTGGTGGCCTGGATGTCGCTGGAGACGTATTCGACGGTTTTCCCCTTGTCATCGGTGTAATAGACGACGGGGATGACCTGCCGCTGATCGTCGATGGAGATGTAGCGGATGCGGGCCCCTTCATCCAGATGTCTTCCATGAATGCCGACCGAACCCTGCCAGGTCCGCCCGCCAACTTTGAGAAGCAGCGCCGTGGTTTGCGCGGTATTTTTTTCGTCGTCTTTGTAAGTGGTCTTCACCACGAATTTGTCACCGGTGAAACGCTGCGGCCAATGACACTGCTCGCAAGTTTCCCGCGCGGGCCGCAAATATTTCACCGGCGCGTGGATGGGCCGCGAATAGGTGTGAAAGGTCACGGCAAAGACCTGCCGGACACCCGAGAGCTTCGAGCGCACAAACCATCCAGCGCCGGGCCCGATATGGCATTCCACACATTCCACGTGCGCGTGCGGGGAACCCTGATAGGCAGTATATTCCGGCATCATCACGGTATGGCACGTTTGCCCACAGAATTGGCCTGAATCCATGTACGCCACCCCGCGATAAGAAGCGGTTCCAAAAATGATGACATTCAGGAAGGTGGCCATGCCCACAAGGAAAAAACCTTGCCGCACCATGGGCTGTCGCAGATTGATCTCGGGATAGATGTCCACGAGCTTGCCCTGTGTCCTAAGCCGATGGCGGCGCAGCAAAATGCCAATGGGTATAAGCAGCAGCCCGAAGAGGAAAATTCCCGGCAGGATCAGGAAAAGCAGAATGCCGATATAGGGATGGGGCGGGCCGGGGAGGAAGAAATCATAGAACCAGAAGGCGATCAGCGTGACTGCGCTGCTGGTCGTGAGCACCGCACCTGCAAGCGAGAGCGGATTCTGGCCAAGGTGAAACGCAGGACGCAGCCACACGGCGAGATGTTGGCGCAGTTTCACGGCTAAACGCGGCACTCCCTACTCTGCGAATCATTCTCGCGACCTCGAATCTCCTCATCCGCTTGCATCGGGCCGGTCCAGTGAGCAAACGAAAAGCCAGAGAGCGAACATTACGAACACGCCGATCAGGATCGCACTGAAGGCGATGAAAACGATGAGAAGAGTTGTGGGCAGCGCCATGGGCAATATCCAAAACGAGAAGCCCGGAAGGGCGAAGGGCACATTTCCGGTTCGCCCTTCCCTCCGGTTTGCTTACGACTTTTTCTCGAACGCCCGGACGTATCCTACCAGGTCTTTCACTTGCTCCGCGGTCAACGTCTTATAGGGCGGCATTTTCCCCTTGCCCTTGGAGATGGCGTCGCTCAGGTCCGCATCGCTCATTTTCCGCACATCTTCGGAAGCGAAGTCTTTCACCTTCATGGCCTTGCCGGCGGCTGTTTCTCCCTTGCCGTCCGGTCCGTGACACGCCGCGCACTTGGTCTTATAGGTGGCTTCGGCGGTGTTGTCGGCCTTTGCCGGCGCGCTTAGAAAGCCGATAGCAGTCAGGACCACTGCCCCGATGGTCACCGCTCCGATCCAGCTGATTGTTTTCCGCATGATTCTCCCCCTAAGTGAAATCGGCGCGGAGTTCAAATCGTTTCCGTTCGCCGTCCTTCTATAGCTCGTGTGATATCCAAAGTACTCCCTTACCGAGCCGGAATTCCATTCCTTTAGTTTCATTCCGCCCTCGAATCCAACTCTCCTCCCTCCCGTTACCCTATTTCTCCGAATCCTTATGTCTTCTGCGCATGGCGCTCAATCTGGCGAATGTAAAGGAAAAGTCCCGCCACAACCATCAAGATGAACACAAGAGCAAATCCCAAACCCCGCCGGCGATAGTCGCGTTCCGCAAGCGCATTCTTGCCGGCCTGCAAGTTTTTCGCGGCAAGT
Source organism: Candidatus Acidiferrales bacterium (assembly GCA_044447665.1). Taxonomy (GTDB): domain Bacteria; phylum Acidobacteriota; class Terriglobia; order Acidiferrales; family UBA7541; genus Acidiferrum. Next base: position 87,712 of record JBIOGB010000007.1, read on the forward strand.
TTCAGGCCCTCCTGGATATCTTGATTCACAAGATCCGTCCGGAAGCTGTGGATTGTGACGCGAGCCTTGGTCAGCGCATCTCGCGCCTGGTCTTCATCCAGCCGAGCCTGGCTCACTTCCATGCCCGAAGATTCCGCGACACCCAGCACCAGGTTCGCCTCTTTGATGGAATTGTCCAGATGAGTCAAGCCGTTCAGCATTTCCACTCTTGCTTGATCGCATGTATCTCCGGGCGAGTGGCACTGCATACAAACGGCCTGAGGGCCCGCCCCAAGCTTCGCATCTGAAGGGTGGGTTATTGCGTGGTTGCTGTGACACACGACGCATCCCGGAAGGGACGCAGATTGAAATGCCGCTTTGTGTGTGCTCTTCAGGTACATCTGGTCCTGGAAGACATGGCATTTCGAACAGACGTTCTGCACCGAGTCCACCCCCGGTGGGGCCGCACCATGGTTCCCGTGACACGTGGTGCAGGTCGGCGCGCTCAGGTCACCACGAACGACCAGCGCATCGTGGTGCACGCTGGCGCTGTATTTGTCGAACTGGTCCGTCGGAATCGAATAGGCCTTCATATACGCGGCATCCGCGTGGCAGCGCGAGCAAGTTTGAGCCACGTTGAGGGGATGGACCTTCGACCGCGTGTCGCTGGCAGGCCGCAGGTCGTGCACGCTGTGGCAGTCCGTGCACACGGCAACTTTCGTGTCACCTTTCGCGAGCAGCTTCCCGTGCACGCTGGTTTTGTACTGGCTCAACTGATCCGTTCGCAGGGAAGGGTTGTACTGCCGCATGTAAGCCCCGTCGGAGTGGCAGCGCCCGCAAAGGGCTGGGATCTGGCTCCGCTCGATCTTCCCTCGGAAGCCAGCTTTCTTACTCATCGCATCCATGTCAGCCTTCGTGGTGTCGCCGCCGTGGCAACTCACGCAGTTCAGTCCCGCTTGCGCATGGATGTCCAGGGCGAACTTCTGCGCGGTTACCTGCATCGGGGGATCCAATGCAGAATGGCAATCGAGGCAAGTGCTCTGCGTCTGCGCGCCGGTCAGGGCTCCCCAGGCAGACACCACAAGCAGCGCGAGCAGGGTTCGGAAAAGTCCGTTATTTCGCCACGTATCCATAGATGGTCATCACAATAATGTAGCTAAGCGCAAATACTCCCGCTCCCATAATGAGTTTCCGTCCGCGTCCATGGCCAAGTTGATCGAAGAAAGGAAGCAGCATCCAAAGAAATCCCGCGGCACCGAATACGAGAATGCCCACGATCTCGCCGTCCAGGAACCACAACTTTGCCGGGATTTTCTTGAGCGTTTGGAACATGAACATGAAATACCACTCCGGCCGAATGCCGGCCGGGGCAGGTGCAAAGGGGTCCGCCTTCGTGCCCAGTTCCCAGGGCAGAATAGCGGCAAGCGCACCGAGGACTCCCAGCGCGATGTACCAGGCCATCAGCTCGCGCAAAAAAAAATTGGGGAAAAACTTCATCGGCCGCGCATGACTCGGAGCGGCTTTCCAGCGCGCTTCCACGCCGGGCGGAACGCTCATGCCGAAATACTGAACCAGCGCGAGGTGAATGGCGACGAGCAGTGTAGTTAACAAAGGCAAGACCGCAACGTGAAATCCGAAGAAGCGGGTGAGTGTTGCGCCGGTCACTTCTTCGCCGCCACGCAGGAATACCATCAGGCTGTGGCCGACGAGCGGCACCTGGCCGGCCATTTCCGTTCCCACTTTGGTGGCGAAAAAGGCCAGCGTATTCCACGGAAGCAGGTAACCGCTGAAACCGAATCCCATCGCCAGGAACAGCAACAACATGCCGCTGAGCCACGTCAGCTCCCGAGGCTTGCGGTAAGAGCGCAAGAACACCACGCTGAACATATGGGCGAACGCGGTAAAGATCATCAGGTTGGCGGCCCAGGAGTGAATGGATCGAATCAGCCAGCCGAATTGCACCCGGGTCATGATGTACTGCACGCTTTCGAAAGCCTCGTTCGCGCCCGGCCGGTAGTAGAGCAGCAGCAGGATCCCCGTACCTACCTGGATCATGAACAGAAAGAGAGTGATGCCGCCCAAAAAATACCAGTAGGAGAGTTTATGTGTGGGGACAGTCTTTTTTTTCAAGGGCCCGATGAGTTCCGCCCAGTGAAAGCGTTCATCCAGCCAATCCTGGACGCGGGTGAATAATCTCACCTCAAGCCTCCCGCTTGCGGCTGACGACGATCTCATCTCCGCGCACGTGAACTTGGAAAACCTCCAGCGGACGCGGAGGGGGGCCAGAAATATTGCGTCCATTAAGGTCGTACAGACCGTTGTGGCATGCGCACCAGATTTCGTGCAGGTCGTTGCGATACTGAACCGTGCAGCTCAGATGCGTACAAACGGCGGACAGAGCACGATACTCGCCTTCGGCTGTCATCAGCAGCAGCGCGGGCCGGGTCCCAAAACGAAAAACCTTGGAACCGTTGGGCTTCAGATCTCCAACCTTGGATGCCACAACTTCATCGCCGCCAAGATCAGCTACGGGCGGCGGAACGAGATAGCGCACCATGGGGTAGACGAAGGCCGCGATCGAGCCCAGCACGCCGCCCCCCAGAAGGAACTCCACCAAGCGGCGCCGCGCATGCTGAATCCCCGCGGGTTCTGGAGTATCCATAGGAGTTGTATTTAGTGTATCCGGGCGCCGACCGGCCCTGCGGCGAATTAATGTTTCTTCGCTAAATCCCGGAGGTACGCCACCAGCTTATCGACTTGTTCCTTGCTCAACTTTGTTTCGTACCCTGGCATCTTGTTCTTGCCCTTGATGATAATTGCTTTCAGATCAGTATCGGCCTTTTTCTGGACAACGGCAGATTGGAGATCGGGGATTTTCAGTTTTTCGCCCATCATCGTCTTTCCTGCGCCGTCAGGGCCATGGCACATCCCGCACTTGCCCTTGAAAAGAGTTTCGGGCGTCTCTTGAGCCCGCGCTGGAAGGCCGAGCAAAAAAATCACGCCGACTGAACCCATGCCGAGTAACAATTTGTCTAGACTCGTCGTCTTTGCCACCGTCTCCTCCAGCGTGCTCGCCTCCCGAGTGTTCCTCACTCGCTTCCTCTCGGGACTTGTTAGAATGCGTATTTTACAGAAAGAGTGAACAGATTGCCCCGGAAATTACGCGGCGCAAAGACGTCTTGTGGTGCAATCGTGCCCGTAAGGGGATCCGACGTCGCATCCTCGTGGTAACCGTAGTAATCCCAATAAACCTTCCCGGTCCAGTTCTTCGCGAACCGGTAGTCGAAGCCGCCGAAAGGATGCAGCCACTTCGAATCCAGGGGACCGGAAACCGCATTCGGAGCGAGCAGAAGAGCGCTGCCGCTCGTGCCCGTCAGGTTCGCGCCCAGGCGCGCGGTCAGATGGCTGAACGGCGTCACCGTAAAATCAAAGTAGCCGTACTGTGACCTGCTTGTGTAGACGGAGAGTTGCTGCACGAGACCCGCTACATTCGGACACTGCGCGAGCCCGGCTGGCGCAGCGCTGCTGGTGAAGCAGATCAAGATCTGTGAGAAGACATCGTTGTAGTCGTAGCCGATCTCCAGACCGTACTTCTCGGTAGGCTGGAAGATCACCGAAAGCCCGTAAGCGTGATTGTGCTGGATATTGTTGATCTCCGGCACGTTGTTACGGCCTTCCCACATATTGATGGATGCATCCACGGTTGCCCAATCGATAGGTTTGTACATGCCCCGAAAACGATATTCCGCTGAGTGCCTCGGACTGATTCGCGTGAAGGCGTTGTCCGCGCTCATCAAGTCCGCGTCGAAGCTGAACCGCAGGTTATCCGTCGGCCGCGCCCAAATCCCGATCACCGCCGCTTCTTCGTTGATGTAGATTGGCTGAATCGGACTTGGCGTTTGAGGAGGCGTCGCGAACGAAATCGAGCCGTCGCCGTTCAGTGTGCATCCGGTCGGCAGGTTACCCTGGTTCAACGGCAGCGTCGGGTCCACCAGACTGCAATCGCCACGAGCCGCGTTGTTGGGGAAAAAAATCTCGTTCGTTGCGGAATAGAAATTGTCGGCGATGGCGCGGTGGCGGTAGCGGAATCCCAGCCTCGCGCCGACTCGCGGCGTGAACTGATATTCCAGTTCGGCCAGATTGGTTTTCTCATCCTGCTTCAGAAAGTTGCTGTTGAGGATAAAGGAGATGTCCGGCGACGAGGCCGAAGACCCGCCGAACTGGCCGGGAGCATGCTGGACCGACGTCAGGCCCGCTGGGTTGCTGCCCGCAGGCGCCGCACAGGTCAGCGGCACCGTGGCGGTGGTTGCGAACACGTTCGCCGGCGTCAACAGATTGGGGCTGAAGAATGCGCAGTCGAACCCAGAAAACGCCGCCGGATCGTGCCAGCTTGTATAGTGAAGCGAATCGATGAAGCTCAACTTATCCGTGATGCGCCAGGTAGCCCCGAAATCCGCAGTGGCTGCGACGCGACGACCATGTACGGGTCCCGTCAAATTATCGTTTCGCAAATTCGTGCGCGACTCCCGTCCGAAAAGCGATTCATCATAGCCGAAGACGTTCGTATCTCCCCCCGAGTAACTGAAGCGAGCTGATAGGTCCCAATCCTTCCAGTAGCTCGATTGTAAGTTAAGCTGCTCGGTGGGTGTATTTGTGCGCGTCCTTCCTTGGTTCAAGTAGCTGAAATACGCGCTACACTTCGGGTTTACGAAGCCTGTCGGAAGGAACGTTCCTCCGCATGGCTGGTTGGCGGTGGCGTTAAACGACACGCCGAGATCGACATTCTGCGTCGGCGAGAGGGCAAAGGGCTGTGCGAAATCCGTCCCGCTGGTGTCGCCCTTGTAGTAGTTCAAGATTTGGTCATAGCTTATGTTCGTCCGGGGCAAAACCCTGAAGTCCATCCCCATCCGGTAGGTGTTCACTGTCGTCTTGTAGTCCTCTAGCAGAGATTGTTCCGTCCCCTGGTGGATCGTCGAAAACCCTGGCCCTTCCACGATGTTTCGCGAATATCCCAGGCGGAATCGGACCCTCGATTCCGGAAGCACCAGAAGGTTGTAATCACCCAGCTTCCGGCGCGTGTTGAAAAGGTGGGGGGAAGTACTGCGGATGCAGGCCGTGCACACCGGCGCTGCAAATCCTGCTGGCCCGTTCGCAAAAGAACCCGTGGGGTTCAGCGGGTTCGCCTGCAAGGAATAATCCCAGAAGTTCTCATCCTTCCGGAAGAGCGCGTCGAAGTTGTACCACTTGTTCTTGCTGATCCGCAGACGCGACGCGCTGTTTGGGTCGCCACCGTAACCGAAATTGCTGAAGTACAGCCGGTCGAATAGCGTCGCGTGATGGTCCAGGGAGCGCATTTCCGTCGTGAATCCCAACAGGCGCGGGCCCTGCTGCAGATTGACAAAGCTGTCGTAGGTCTGCGAATTGCCCGAAATGCTTGTGAATCGCCCGCCGAATTCGATCGACTGCTTGATATTGTAGTTGCCCTGGTCGATGCCCTTCTGTTCTTCCTCTTGGGCGCGCGCCGCAGGCGTCCCCATACACCACAATACAGCTGCAGAGAGGAGACATTTCCATGCCGCCCTTCCGATGTTCGCGACCCTCCGGATGCTCCTTGTGTCTCGCATGGTCGTCCCCCCTAGTGCAAGAAAAATTGATTCGCGTTCGACCCGTGAATGGCAGGATGGCACATCGTGCAGGCCTGATACTTCAGCGACTGATCGTGGAAACTCGGAGTCGCCGCCGGGCCCGCGCCCACATTGAACGCGTGGCATTCCAGACAGAGCAGGTTCACTTGAGCGCGCTTCAACAACCGGGCGTTCGAGGAGCCATGTGGCGTGTGGCAGGCGACGCAGCCTTCGATCTTCACCGATTCGTGTTCGTACACGAACGGCCCCGCCTTGTCGGAATGGCACTTGAAGCAGACCGTGTCCTGTGCTGCACTCGCCCGCAACTGCCGCGTCAGGAATCCACCGTGCGGGTTGTGGCAATCCGTGCATTTCACCAAGCCTTCATTCACCCGGTGGTGGAACGGCCGGTTGAATTGCTGCTTCTTATCCAGGTGGCAGCCGTAACAGAGGTCGGGCTGTTTCAGCTTCATCAGGAACTGGCTTTCTGTCGCATGGTGCGGGTCGTGGCAGTCCGTGCATCCCACGCCGTTCTGCAGGTGCGCCGACCGCGCGAAGTTGCTGTGTTCCTCGCCGTACTGGTGACAATCGAGACAGCGCGCGCTGATGTCTTTTGCCGAAACGCCCTTGAACGTAAAAATCTTGCTCTTGTCTCCGCCACCCTCGACGTGTGCCTTTCCCGGGCCGTGGCAGGCTTCGCAGCCATGCCACTCGGGGCCCTTCTTCGTGTCGAGCGTGGTCACGAAGTGCGGTGAATCTTCATAGGCTTTGAAGAAACCCTTGGAGGGCATGTCTTCATGGCACGTCTTGCACGTTTCCGAGCCAACGTAGAGTGAAGGGTCGGTTGGGCGGACATACTTTTCCTGCTGGTCAGAAGGTTTGGTCTTGTCCTTCTCCCCAGCCCCCGCATTGGGCCCGGCCAGAGTCTGGATCACGGCACTTACCACGATCAATAAAAGCAGAAAAGTAATCTTTGGTAGACGCTTCATAACACCCCCGCTGCTTCCGAAGTTCAGACCGAACCACCCTGCGAGCCCGCCCCGTGGTTTCTTACAATAGCTGCCACCTCTTTGGCTGTGACCAGTGTCACACTTTCAAATTATTCTTACGAGTGACCGGCCTCCGATTGCCGGATTGCTATTCGATGATTTCAACGGCATTCTCGTCCGTTCTTGTGGATCCGGCTAACTTTTCCAGAGCGCCCCTGTCTCGAATGACGATATTTGAATGTCCCCAGTCCAGTACACCTCTCTTCTTGAGTCGAGAGAGCAGTCTTGCCACAGTTTCGCGAGAAGTTCCGATCATTTGAGCGATAGCTTCCTGGCTTAGGTCCAACTTCAGACGTGTTTCTCCGTCGGCGCCTGGATCTCCAGGGCGGACTTCCAGAAGAAACCGGACAAGCTTCTCTTCCGCAGATTCTGATAATTCGTTAGCTTTGATTCTACTCAAGAGGAAGTAACAAGTTTCGCTTACTAGTTCGGCGGCCTCCAATGCGGTTTTCTCGCTACGCCCCAGGTGCCTAAGAAGGTCACGACGAGCCATAAATGCGGCTTTCGCTGGCTCTACGATTTCTGCCGTTGCCATATAGGGCCAGCCCAAGATCGCACCTTCGAGTCCGAGCACAGTTCCTGGGCCGAAGAAACCGAGGGTCAGAGATTTTCCCTTGGGGGAAGACACTGAGAGCTTAGCGCGCCCCTCCAAGATTACGTACACGCCGTCAGGTCTGTCCTCCTCGGCAAATAGAATGGTTCCTCTCGCATAAGGGGTGCCGAGGGTGCTCGCCCTAACTCTGGCCAGACACCGCCGGTCAAGTCGCGCGAGAAAAGGAATTCTCCCGCTCACGTAGTCATGGGGAACTCTCGCAGGCTTTGCTAACAGGGAAACTATCTCCCTTTCCTGAATTCGTGGCGTTATGGATTGTCTCGGCATAAAGCCATCCTTGACGAACAAGTACAAATTTCCATGACCGGTGCTGCAGTTGCAGTGACTTCGGTCACTAAAGATTGTGACGAGGGTCACAGGTCTAACCGTGAAGGGGGAGTTTCCAGGAAGGGAAAATGGGGGCGAATAGCCCAAGACACGTTCGAGCCCCATTTTATCTTTCATGATAAGTATCAAAACTTTAATTTGCAAGAAATTTTTTCTTGAAGCCGGCGAAGAGTCGCGTCACAATCTCTCGCGAAGTCCCGTTCACCCAGGCGATCTCTTGGTGTATGACGGTGAGCGTGAGCCTTACCGCGCCCTTTGCGTCGTCCTGATCTGAGGGGAGACAATTTCCACTGACTCTAGTGTGCGGGCCGGTCGACCACAATTTCGGGATGTTCCCGCCGAAATGTCTCTGCCATGTGACAGCTCCAGCAGACGGGCCAATGCCTCCCCAACTCTTCCTGCAGCTTTTCGGCAGGGATTTCGCTCCATTCAATAGTCTTGCGCTCGGAATCCAGCAGCGCCGGCGGATGATCGTGCCAGTGGATTTCCCCGAACGGCTTGTGGCAATACACGCACTGCTGCCCCTGATACCACTGGTTGATGATCGTCCAAACGAGGCAGGCCTTGGGCGCTTCTTGGATTTGTGCCAAACATTCTTGAGGGCAGTCTTTCCGTTCAGGCCAACGCGAGCACTCACTCAACTTCAGCTGCTCTTTATGAACCGCTGCCTGTAATGCCACCTTCCCAGCGGCAACCCGCACAGCTGCGGGCCGATGTGTCTCCGGACATGAGACAATCCGCTTCCCTCGGAACTTTAGATACGCTTGAAGAGCGCGACGCAGCCCTACCACTAGAAAAGCGGCGGCCACAATCATCGAGGCAAGAAGGATATATTTCATGGCTCGTTCCTTTCCCGCGCTGCCTTCAGCACGACCGCGTCTAAAGCGTCAAACAACGCCACTTCAGCGACCCGAGAGAATTCGGTTGCAAACGAAAAACCCCTCCCCGAGAACGGTCTTTGACCGCTCTCCGGGACCGCTTCGATAAACTCAAAATTATCCCCTTTGCCCTTTCATTGGCTGTGGCCGCCATCACCTTCAACTGTGACTCCAGTCACAGCCCCGCAAGAGATGGCAGACTCGCCCAAGACGCAGGGCGAAAGGATCGTCCCGCGATTCTTGGAAGCTTAAGACGAGCTTAGGATGGAGCGTACTCGGCTGGATGCACTGTTCGAGAAACTATGTTTTTATTGGAAAAGGTGGTGCGCTCGGGGGCCCGCCTCGGCTGGTAACTCCTGACCTTCTGGTTTTCTCCGTAGGCGGATCGGGAGTGTCTCTCGGCTGCGGGGCCGGGCGCGTTCCGCGTGACGGGGTCGGTGTGCTAATATTTAGAAACTGCGCGCCCGTAGCTCAGTTGGATAGAGCGTCTGGCTACGAACCAGAAGGTCGGGAGTTCGAGTCCCCCCGGGCGCGCCACTCTTCGCCATGTTTCCCAGCCTCCGGCTTTACCGCCTCGGTTCGTACAAAGCTCCGGCTGTGTTCTTCTGTACCGGACAACAACAAGATTGCGAGCGTTCCGATCGTCACGATTTCGAACCCCGCGATGGCCCACGAGTAGCCGACCTTTTCCCGCAATGCGTACTGAATCGTATTCGTGGGCGAAGCAAGCAAGTTCCCCAATTGATACGCCAGCCCCGGCATCAAGCTGCGCGCGGCGTCCGCCGCCAGCTCGTTCAAATGCACGGGAATCACACCCCAGGCGCCCTGCACTCCGGCCTGCATCAGAAACGCACCCAGGATGACAACAGTGAGGCTGCCGCCGAACGCCCACAGCGGAATCACGCACAGCGACAAGCTCATTGCCGCCATCATGCCGATCCGGCGCCCGCTCATTTGTGACAAATGCCCAAAGAGGATCGCCCCGACAATCGCACCGACGTTTGCGATGATGGTTATGTTCGCCCGCATTGCCGCCGATACTTTGTGCACTTCCTGTAGGAAATCCGGATACAAATCCTGTGTTCCGTGCGAGAGGAACATCATGAAGGTCATCAGGACGACCAGGTAGGTAAACCGTCTCCATTGTCTGGCAACGACGCGAAGCACCTGCCCGGTACTGCCCACCTGCTGCTGTTTCCACGCTTCCGACTCCGGCACCTTGAAGCGGATATAGAACGCCAGCAGCGCCGGCAAAGCCCCCACCCAAAACATGGCGCGCCAGCCCCAAGCCGGCAAAAGGAATCGCGCCGCAACCGCCGCCAGCAGATAGCCATTCGAATAGCCGCTCTGGAGAACCCCGCTGAGCACGCCACGCCACCGCACCGGCGCCGCTTCCATTGCCAGCGACGTCCCAACCCCCCACTGGCCGCCCATGCCAATCCCGAAGAGTGCGCGCATCACGAGAAAAAATTTATAGTTGGGAGAGAACCCGCAGAGTACTTCGATCAACGAAAAATAGATCAAATTGGCCATCATCGGAACCCGCCGTCCGTAGCGGTCCGCAAGCAAACCAAATAGGAAGGCGCCCACGGGGCGCATCGCCAGCGTCGCCGTCGTGGTCAGCACAATATCTCTCTTGGGAACGTTAAACTGCCGCGCGAGAATGTCGAACAGGAAAACAACCACAAAAAAATCGAATGCGTCCAGCGTCCAGCCCAGAAACCCCGCCAGCACAGCGTGGTAGGCTCCGCTCTGCGCTGAAGATTGGCCTACGGCTCTCACGAAATCGGCGCGCGCCCCGCCCGCCCGTTTGCGATGACGACATCGTACTTCCCGCGATTGGCAGCGGAATCCGGCTTCCCAGTAGCGCCGAATGCCGCGCACAACAGCGCCACCCCAATCGCTCCGGCAACCACCTGTGCCTTTCCCGGATAATTTCCCCGCATCTCGCCCTCCGCAAAGTCGAACGGCTAAGTCTCTTTGCGCAGCGCGGCGCTGTCAAAGGAAATCTGAACCGATAGGATGGCTGGAAATTAAAAGCCCCGGATCGCCGGGGGTAGGCGATCCGGGGCGTGGGGTAACTGCTGAGGGGGGCCGGAGGAAACTCGCTGCGCTCGCTTAGTGCACCTGGTGCACGGCAAGCTGACAAATCTTTCGCAATTCCTCGTACGTATAAAACGTTTCTTCCACGTTCCCGGCTCGTTCCCGGTGTCCGAATCCCGATTCGTTCGAAATCCTGCAGAGCTCTTCTTCGGGAATTCCGAGCAGCACCGCCGCTCGTCCTTGCGTCACGTATTTTGGCACTGGTGCATTCACTTCCATTTTCCTCACGCGGGCAATGCCGGCATCAGAACCATGGAATCTTCTTCGACCGCCAGGATCATCGCCTTGTAAATGTCCACGTCCCAGCCGTCGCCGATGCGCATCCGCACCGTCTCGCCGCCGTCCTTCAGCAGCTTTCCGCGCAATGGCACTTTGATGTCGCCCAAGGCCAACTGCAGCACCACCGGCTGGCCGATCCAGGTTGCGTAAGCGCTGTCCATGCCCCCTCCGCTGGGATTTCCGTCCTGACGCCGCACAGGATCGCGCGTCGTGCTGCGGCCGCCAATGGTACACAGAGGGTAGAACTCTAGTAAGAACGTACCATTAGTCGATTAAACAAGAATTCACGCACCTTTCCATCGCAGTACATCCGTACTGTTTTTTCGGGACGCGCGGTCCATAGGCCCAAAAGATTAAGGTTTGTACTCTCTTCGCATGTCGCAGCTCGACCAACCCGCACTGCACAAGCGGCCCGGCGCACCCGCCCTGCGCACAGGCGTGAGCCTCGCCCTGGGTGGCGGCTTCGCTCGCGGCTTCGCCCATCTCGGCGTACTGCAGGTCCTCGAACAAAACCAGATTCCTATAGCCGCGATCGCCGGCACGAGCGTCGGCAGCATTCTCGGAGCGGCCTATGCCAGCGGCGCTCCCCTTGCCCGCATCATTGCCACGTGCCGCACCCTGCGCTTCCGCGATATCGCCCGCTGGCGCGTGTCGCGGCTGGGCCTCGCAAGCAATCACCGCCTCGGCGACCTTATCGAACACGTTTTCGAGTCTCGCCGGTTCGAGGACCTCCACATCCCCATGGCCGTCGTCGCCACTGACCTTGCCACCGGCGAGCCGGTGGTCTTTACGCAAGGAAATTTGGTCGACCCCATCCGCGCGAGTTGCGCCTTCCCCGGCCTTTTCGAGCCCGTCGAAATCGGCACGCGGTACCTCGCCGATGGCGGCTTGGTTGCTCCCGTGCCATCGCAAGCAGCGCGCCAGTTCGGCATGGGCTGCGTTCTCGCCATTTCCGTGGGCATTCAGGATGGCCACCGTGGCGCTCCATCCAACATCTTCCAAGTCGTAAGCCGCGCCGTCAGCGCCGCGCAGAAACACCAGCTGGAAGTCTGGGAACGTCACGCGGATCTCGTTCTCCGCCCCGATGTGCAATCCCTTGCCTGGGACGACTTCGACCGCGCCGGCGAAGCCATCGAAGCAGGCGCCGCAGCGGCCCGCAATGCTCTCCCGCGCATTCAGAAATTGTTGGAGTGGACCGCCCCTCCAGCCTTGGACTTGAAAGCCAGGCTCGAAGCCGATGCAAAGCACCGTCTGCGATTCGCCGAGGTGATGCCATGATTCGTCTGGGTTGCTGGCTGGCTGCCTGTGGAGTTTACGTTCTGCTCTGGCAGGAATGCGGAGAGAATCCTCTGGTTTTCTGCTACCGTATTGTATGGAGTGCTTTTATTACCATGCGTGGCCGTGCCCTCGCGCCGGTTCGCGTATTTTCAAGGACTAGCGCCGCGTGTTCGAATCCATCACTCACCTTTTCAAGACGATCTACGATGTGGAAGGACTGATTCGCTGGGGCGGCCCACTTCTCGTTTGCATCATCGTCTTCATTGAAACCGGTTTCTTCGTCGGCTTTTTTCTTCCCGGCGATTCCCTGCTCGTTACCGCAGGCGTTTTCTCCGCCGCCGGCACGATTCCCTTGCGCTGGATTCTTCTTCCCGTGATGCTCTGCGCCATCGCCGGCGATCAAATCGGCTACTGGGTCGGCCGCTCAGCCGGTGCTGCTCTATACCGGCGCGAGGATTCCTTCTTCTTCCGCCGCAGCCATCTCCAGGCCGCCCACGACTTCTATGAAAAGTATGGCGGCAAGACCATCATTCTGGCCCGCTTCGTCCCCATCATTCGCACCTTTAGCCCCCCCGTGGCGGGTGCGGCCGCCATGTCTTACTATCGCTACCTCATTTACGATATCTTTGGCGGGATTTTCTGGGTCGGCAGCATGGTTCTCGGCGGTTTCTTCCTCGGTCGCTCGATTCCCAATATCAGCCAGCGCATTCACTACGTCATTGCTGTCGTCATCCTCCTCTCGATTCTTCCGGCGATTATCAGCATTCTCCACGCGAGGCGCCGCACGCCTGTCGGCGGCGCGCCGCCTCGCGTCACAATTCCGGAGACCGAGGGCAAATAGCTCGTGTCGGGCGACAAATTCCGCGCCATCATCTTCGACATCGGCCGTGTCGTCGTCCGGCTCGACGTTTCACGCGCCGTGGCCGGTCTCGCCGAGGGCATCACCCTTTCTCCCACCGATGTCTGGTCCGCCATCACCCACGATCCTCGCTGGCGGGATTGGCAGGAAGGCCGCATGACCCCGCGCGACTGGCACCTCCACCTTTCGAAACGCCTCGGCGGTCCCCTCAGATTCGAACAGTTCACCGACGCATGGAATCGCGCCATCGATCCCGTGCCCATTCTCGGAGATAACCTGTTCGAAAAACTTTCGAAGCGTTATAGCCTCGCTCTTCTTTCGAACACCGACCCCATCCACGTCGCCCACCTCGAATCCACCTATGAGTTCGTGCGCCATTTCCCTAAGCCCGCCCGTATCTACTCCTGCGTGGTCGGCGCCAGCAAACCCGATCCGCTCATGTACCGCGAAGCTCTCCGCGCCGCAAAAGCCCGCGCCGAAGAAGCCATCTACATCGACGACATCCCTTCCTATGTCGAAGCCGCCCAGCGCCTGGGCATGGCCGGAATCACGTTCAGTTCGCCCGAGCAGCTCGACAGTGACCTCCGCGCACTTGGCGTCCACGCAACTTAGCTTCCGTAGCGCACAAATTTCAACGAAAGCGCACCCAGTTGGTAAACTTTGCTAGGACTAGTACCACCCCTACCTGTGAGCCGTCTTCTATCTCTTTTATTTTCTTCGCCATATAGCTAGGGGAATGCGACCTTCTTTGGTAAGATGCATGCAATCCTTACATGACGTTCCCGTTAGTCAAACGTCAGCCCTACTCGGGGTGAGGAGAAAGGTTCAAAATGTCAGAGGAACACACAATCGGAACCAGCAGTGGGTCGTCTTGGCAGCTTCCTGCCATCATCGTGCTCGGCCTGGTCGCTCTCGGGGGTCTCGGAGTCGGCTGGAACGCATCGTCGAAGCTCGATGCCACCCAGCAGCAAGTCGCGGCCCAGGTGAAAACCGTGCAGCAATCTGTTCAGCAGGACATGTCCTCGCTGAAAGACCGCATCGCGCAGGATGAAAAGTCCAACACGGATCTGCGCGGCGATCTGACGGTCGTCACCAAGAAACTCCGCATCACTCAAGGCCAGCTCAAGGCCGCTCGTGAAGAGTCCGCCAAGCTTCACGATGAAGCCACCCAGAAAATCACCGCGCTCGACACTTCAGTTCATTCCGAGCTGGCCACCAAGGCAGCCACGGAAGACGTCAAGAACGTGGACACCAAGGTCGCCAAGGTGAGCACCGATCTCGACGCCACCAAGGAAGACCTGAAGATGGCCAAGAGCGAAATGGGCACGCTCATCGCGCGCAACCATGACGAAATCGACCAGCTCCGCCGCCTCGGCGAGCGCGAGTATGTCGAGTTCACCATCGCCGGCAAGAACAAGCCGCAGAAGGTGGGCAACGTCACTGTCGAGCTGAAGAACGTGAACCAGAAGAAGAACCAGTTCAGCGTCGCCATGACCGTTGAAGACAAGCTCTTCAACAAGAAGAACCGCGCTCTCAACGAGCCTATCTTCTTCTACACTTCCGGCGCGCGTTTGCCGCAAGAGCTCGTCATCAACAAAGTTGGCAAGGATCAGATCAGCGGCTATGTCAGCATCCCCAAGGCCAATGCACAGCCGCAATCGCCGTCCACTTCCGGCAGATAACAAAACAAGAGGAGCTCGGAGGCAGTAACCGGGCGCAATCGAAGGCGGGCACACGCCGCGGCGTGTGCCCGCCTTTTTTTTTCCGCCCAATCTTCTCAACTATTTCGGCGCGGTCTTAGCGCCCGCCCGCCGTGGCGGGCGAATCCCGCGTCCGATCGGGACCCGCCCTTCTTGCACGTTCGGATAACCGGACAGTGAAGGCTAATTGTCCGGCCTGTCTCTTTATCGGGCCTTGAAAAGCACGCCGCTGACTTTGGCTGCCAAAACTTTCCGCAACGGATGTGTTGTTCCGTTTGGCCGAAACTTGCTTTCGCCGGCGAATCCCGCAAAACTATCCATGCCATGAAGAGAGGCACGCTGTGAGATTCGGGGAAGCACGCCGCTTCAACTGCGGTTTACGCTTGCTGGATTCATTCGATGTCATGGCCGCGAGCGCGACTCTGCTTTGCGTGCTGATCCTTGCCGTGCCGGGAATAGTTAGCGCACAGGTGGCGGGAGGCTCGCTAACTGGAACGGCGAGAGGGGAATCGGGCGCTGCAATGCCGGCGGTTCAAGTCTCTACACGGGATGTGACAACGGCTGAGGTTAGAACCGTAACGACCGGAACAGACGGCCTCTTTAGCTTTCCTGCTCTGCCGCCAGGAAACTATGAGATGACCGCCTCGGCTGCGGGATTCGTTACCCAGGTGTGGACTGGCATCACCGTTGCGGTAGGAACCGAGCGCGTCCTCAATGTCGTCATGCGCCCGGGCGATCCTGGCGTCGTGGTACGGACAGCGGCGCCGGTCGCACCCATAAGCCAAGGTTCCGCCTGCTGCGGTGGAAACGTCAATGCCTCCGCAGTCCGAAATACACCACTGAACGGACGTGACTGGGCTCAACTTGCGACTTTGCAGGCGGGCGTCACCGGGGTGCAAACGGGAAGCGCCACCGGAGGGGGCAACACCGACCGCGGGTTTGGAGCGCCGGTGAGCGTTTCTGGAGCCCGGCCCGATCAGAACAGTTATCGCCTGGATGGAATCAGCATCAACGATTACTCGAACGGCGCTCCCGGCAGTGTGCTCGGCGACAATCTGGGAATAGACGCCGTGGAGCAGGTGTCGGTGTTGGGGAGCAATTATCCCGCGGAATACGGACGAACCTCAGGAGGCGTCATCAACGCGGTGACGCGTTCGGGAACGAAGGCTTTCCACGGCGACGTCTACGAGTTCTTTCGCAACAGCGCGCTGGATGCGCGAAACTTCTTTGACGGCAAGATTCCTCCGTTCAAGCGCAATCAGTTCGGCGGCTCGGCCGGAGCGCCCATCCAGAAGGACCGCATGTTTATTTTTGGCGATTACGAAGGCTTGCGCCAGTCGCTCGGGCTAACCACGGTCGACACCGTGCCGTCACCCGCTGCCTTGGGGATCAATACTGGACCAAATGGAGGCCCGGGGCCTGCCACGCTGTGCTCGATCCCACAATCGGCACAACAACTGCCACCGAACGGTTGCACGACCACACAGATCCCAGCCAGTGGCCCGGGCTCCGCCGTCACTCCGGACCCGACGACGCACATAGACCGAGCGGTCTTGCCATTTCTCCGTGCGTTCTATCCGCTTCCGAACGGGCCTTTGCTTGGGAATGGCGACACGGGAATTTTCACTTTCGCCGGGCAACAGGTGACCGACGAAAACTATTTCACCGTCCGCGTCGACCGCAAAATTTCCAGCAAGGGCAGCCTGACTGGAACCTACATGCGCGACAACTCGAAAACCGTATTACCTGACGCGTTCGACGAATTGCTCTCCAACGTCGTCTCGCGGCGGCAAGTGGTCACGCTGCATGAACAGCAGGAACTCAGCGCGACTTTGCTCAATGCGGCGCGGTTCGGCTTCAGCCGTGCCGTGGGAATTTCCGGCGGAGTTTCGCAAGTTTTGAACCCTAGTATGCACAATGCCGCCTATTCTTTTGTGCCTGGGGAATTTGCCGGCACGGTGCAGTCCGTGCCGGGCGTGACCAGCTTCCTCGGCGGCCCTACCGCGCAGGGCACTCTCTCCTCTAGCAGGTTTTTGTCCTGGAACTCATTTCAGGGGGGCGACGACCTTTTTCTCACTCGCGGAATTCATGCTTTGAAATTCGGCGCTTTCGTCGAACGCATGCAAAACAATGAGCTGGTGTTCTCCAGCGTTAACGGCGCTTTCCGCTTCGACTCTTTGGCGAACTTTCTGACCAACCAACCACACGTTTTTCAAGGGGTTGCCTCAACTTCTGTGCCGGACATTGGTTTGCGCCAGACCTTGCTCGGCCTTTATGCCCAGGATGACGTCCGGCTGCAAAGAAACGTGACCATCAACCTCGGCTTGCGCTACGAGATGGTGACCGTGCCCACCGAATCGCAGAATCGCATTTCCAACCTTCATAACGTCACCGACGCTCAGCCACATGTCGGAGCGCCTTTTTTCCTGAACCCCACGCTCCGGAATTTTGAGCCGCGCCTGGGCTTCGCTTGGAATCCGCGCGGCGGCAAAACTCTAATTCGCAGCGGCTTCGGGATTTTCGATGTGTTGCCGCTGCCCTACGAATTTAACCTCTCTTTTCAGCGGGCCGTGCCGTTTGTGCAAGCCATCGTCGCAAATGCTCTCCAGCCCGGCTCATTTCCGACGGGCGCTTTTCAACAATTCAGCACACAGTCCACCTCCAATGTCGCTACGTACGTGGAATTCAAGCCCAAGCGCAATTACGTCATGCAATGGAATCTCAGCGTGGCGCGCGAGCTTACTTCCACCCTCGCCGTTACCTTCGGTTATGTCGGCTCGCGCGGAGTTCACCTGCCCTACCGGGTGGACAACATCGACATGGTTCTTCCCACCCTGACTCCTGGGGGTTATGTATTTCCTCCACTCGCAACCAGCCAGACGCTGAACCCTAACTTTGGCCGCATCAATTCCACTTTATGGCAAGCCAGTTCGTTCTACGATGCACTCCAGGCCGACATCGCGAAACGCATAAGCCATGGACTCGAATTCCACGCTGCTTACACCTGGGGTAAGAGCATTGACACGCTGTCGGCCACCGAAGCCGATGACGCTTTCCCGAATGGCCTCTTTAACCAACTTTTCTTCGACCAGCGGACTTCGCGCGCACTCTCGGACTTCAACGTGGCGCAAACCTTCGTGCTGAGCTTCACCTGGGAGCTGCCCGGTCCGGCGTGGAGTTCGCCCCTCCCAAAGTGGGCGGCAAGCGGTTGGCAGTTGGGCGGTCTTTACAAGGCCAGCAGCGGGCAGCCTTTTACGCCTATTCTCGGCGGCGATCCTGCTGGAATGAAATTGGATGAGGTCAGCCAGCCGCCGGACCGGCTCGGGGGCTCGGACTGTCGCACGTTGACGAACCCGGGGGACCCTAACCATTACATCAAGACGCAATGCCTGGCTTTCCCGGGTGCATCTAAGTGGGGAAATCTCGGACGCAACACCCTCATCGGACCAGGGGTATCGAAGCTGGACTTCTCCGTGTTCAAGAACAATCCCGTGAAACGCATCTCGGAAAGTTTCAACGTTCAGTTCCGGGCGGAGATTTTCAATATTCTCAACCGTGCGAACTTCGCCTCTCCTACCGATAATTCCACGGTTTTCGATCACCTCGGAAGCCCCATCTCAAGCGCGGGGCTCATCACCTCCACACAAACAACATCTCGTCAGATTCAGTTTGCAGTGAAGTTCATCTGGTAGCACCCACGGAATTCCTCAATGTGGCTGAAGTTTTCGGCTCCCTCACGCCGCCGATTGACTGCCAAGCAGTTTCCGTCCATGCGAATGGCGATATTCTGCTCACTCCATGGCCACGGCGTGGATTTGATTGCTGCGGACTTTCAATTCGATCTCGTAGGGCGGCCGCAGATCGTTTCCCTGCACGATGGCGCCGCGCACCAGGGTGTTTCCGGGGAGCTCCTTGAGTTGAAGGGGATCAAAGATGGCGTGGCTGCAGGGATTAACGACCATGGGATGCGCGGCCTCGAATCCGTACTCGGAAGAAAGCTTCGCGACGTTATCGATGTACGCAAACTGACACTGACTGAACGGCGCTTCCAGAGAAATTGCCCAATAGGATTTGCTTTCGGACGCAGGACCAGGCAAGCGAATAATGAGCGCCGGAACATTCTTAGATAGGGTCAAACTCCGGAAGAAGAATCTCTTGGAAGACCAGGGCTGCGCTAACTCGCTGGCGGTAGCAACTTCGGGATTGGACTGGGTAACGTAAAGTGGCCTCTGTGCTGAGTCCGTCTCCGTACTTTGCGGCTGGGTAGAAGGACTGTTGTCCTGGGGGGCAGGCAGCACGTCCGAATCCGGTCGCTGCATGCGCCCGATCATTTTGATGGCGAAAGAGCCGAGCATGGCCGCCAGCACGAGGCAGGCGCCGATTGTTGCCAGGCGCTTGATCGCCGCGGCGAGATCCGGCTTCATCGTTGGCCCTGTGTAAACGCTGTCTCCCTGCTGCCCGGCTTCTGCTCGAAGATTGCTACCAGCAGCGCCGCCAGAAGGCGGAATCGGCCTGGAGCGCGACGGAGTCGGAGGGGTGGAGCGCGGTTCGACACCGGGAATTCGCGGCATCTCCACGTAGTAGTTCTTGTCTACCTTTTTGCGAATGGGAGGCCGCGATGCCGTAGTGCTGATCGAAGGTGCTGCGTTCGCGTTTGCGGGGTTTTCGCCCGGCCGGTAGTGCTTCAAATCCTCCAGCAATTCGCGGCAGTTCTCGTAACGTAGATGCGGGCTCTTGGTCAGCGCTTTCAAGATCGTGCTGCTGACGCCCAGCGGAATATTGGGATTCACCTGGTGTGGCGGCACGGGCTCTTCGTTGAGAATGTGGTACAGAAGTGTGGCGATGTCCTGGCCGCGAAACGGCTTTTGGCCCGTGGTCATTTCGTACAGCATCACACCGAGAGAAAAAATATCTGTACGGCCATCCACGGCTTTGCCCTTGATCTGCTCTGGCGACATGTAGCCGGGAGTGCCCATGGCGGAGGTCTGCTGCGAGGCGCCGTATTGCATGATCTTGGCGGTGCCGAAATCAGTGATCTTCACAAAATCGTCGCTGGTTAGCATGATGTTGGCCGGCTTGATATCGCGATGCACGACGCTGTGGTCGTGCGCGAATTGTAGCGCGGAGCAAACCTGCTCCATGATGCGCAGGAGACGGGGAAGCGAAAATTTCTCGCCCGAATCCAGCATGGATTGCAGACTTTTGCCGTTCACCAATTCCATGGTGATGTAGTAGACGCCGTCGGATTCGCCAACGTCGTAGATCACCACAATGTTGGGATGTGTCAGGAGCCCCGCGGCGCGCGCTTCGGTTTGGAAACTCTCGACCAATTGGGCATGGGACATTCCCGTGCCCTCTTCGGAGAGCTGGATAGTCTTGACCGCGACGGTGCGGCCAATCGATGGGTCCTTGGCGCGGTAAACGACACCCATGCCGCCGCGGCCCAATTCGCCCTGGATTTCATATCTGCCGGCTTTGGTGGCTGTAACCATCTTCCTATTCCCAAGGAATAGACGCAAAACGGCTTACTTTGCACCTTCGCGCCGTTCTTTGCAGAGGTCAATGCCCCTCTGAACGAGTGTTTCGCAGTCGCCACGGGCGGAGTTGCGGCAGTGCGCGTGTGTGAGTTTAGTCTCGCTTCCATTCCGTATGCGACCTGTGTCAAACGGTGCGTTCGCTCCATCGGCGATAAGTAACTCTTTCGGAACAGTCGGGGTCAACGAACATATTCGACACTCGTTTGCGGGGGAAGATTATTGACGCGTCGTCCAAATCCACCTTGAGGATGCGGGCCGTGCGCGAAAATCAGCGCAAAGGATGGAAATGTTCTCAGTCGTGGGTTTGACCTTAGATGAAGTTTCGACAGGTTCGCTGCCTCATGTTCATTTGGCCAAGACGCTCGACAATCGGATGACGAAGAGCAACTTTCGATATGCAGAAATAATCTTGGTCTATACCACTGTCGAGACGGACACCCAAGGCTTGGTAGCCCGAACGAAGTACAGGGAGCAGGGTCAGTTTCTTGTGTTTCTGTACTTCAATGACGCTGCGGTAGAGGCTTGCAAGGAAATTGGCATTCCAATTCGCGTTCTGGACCGCATTGATGAAAGCGAGCTTCCGTTCCGGCGAACTAAGGTCCTGGAACGCCCCTATTTGGCTCCCGTGTCGAAGTAACCGGCTAAAGAGGACAGCATTCATGGTAAGCGCCCGGGCCGCGGTGGATTCGGTTCCATTCTTTGCACCGGCTTTCCACGCCCGTCATTTGCGCATTTTGCATCCCGGATGACTCTGCGGGACCGAAAGAAGTGAGGGATCTGCTTTTCTCTGACCTTTAGGCGGTCGGAGCGGCACCTGTCCCGATTCCGATCGGGAGCTCCGACATAAACGCCGCACACCCTAATCGTCATCCCGACCGCAGTGACCGGTTTTTCCTGCGTTCGCTTTGTGAGCGCTGGCCCCGGAGTGGAGGGATCGTGGCTATACTCGTCCGTCCTTCGATCGATGGGACCAAGCAGATGTCACCCCTTTTCGCCCTTCGCTTTTACCTTCCCCCGGCCCCGCCCGATTTCAATCTAACTTTCTAGTGCGTGCGGCGAAACACGCTTTAGCTTCGCGAGCGCTTTTCTTCGCCGGCTTCGCCTGGGTGATCCTGAGCCTTACGGGCGTACTTTTGCCGCAAGTTCAGGACAAGGTAGATACCTACTCTCAGCCCGCCCACGCCCACCCGTCATTTCGAACGGAGCGAGCCGACTTTTTTCTTCCGCATCGCTCCCGCGAAGCGGTCGGCTTGCGCAGAGAGAAATCTCTCT
Organism: Candidatus Acidiferrales bacterium; assembly: GCA_044447665.1. GTDB lineage: Bacteria > Acidobacteriota > Terriglobia > Acidiferrales > UBA7541 > Acidiferrum. Next base: position 109,210 of record JBIOGB010000007.1, read on the forward strand.
TCCTCTTTCGTCAGCCCGCCGTCTTCGGGGAGGTGGCGTTCATGCTGTGGCTCGTCATCAAGGGCGCTAGGCCGCCAGCGCTGGACGCCACACCCTCATCGTCCGCGGCTGGTAAGAGCCTGCCCCGCTCGTGTCCCGTCGATGCGAATATCCTCCAGCATTGTCAAAGCAGCTTTTCCAGATCTTCAGCGCTCAGGCCCGCATCGCGCATGATGCTTTTAAGGATTTTGGGATGGAGAACTTTCGCGGCGTGAAATGGAACCGTAGCCCGTTTGCCTTCTGCATTCTTGTAGATCATATGACTGCCGCTCTGGCGCGCGATCGAAAAACCCACTTTTTCCAATATGGAACAGATTTCGCGCGCAGTTAGGCGTGGGAGCTTGGACATCAGACAGCAATTTCAACAGTGGACAGGCTCACGGTAACCTGGGGAATCTCCTCACTGTCGGCGAGACGGTCAGCAATGTGTAGTTTGATGGCATCCTTAATATTTTGGACCGCTTCTTCATAGGTGTCGCCCTGGCTGTAGCAACCCTGGAGAGTGGGACAGGAAACGAAAAAGCCATCTTCGTCCGCTTCGATGACGATAGGAAGAGTTAAGTTCTTCATGACTTAGGCCATTATAGTTCGGGCATAGGGTATGGCAAAAGAGAATTTGTGGAACGGCGCGCGATGGCTCTCGATGGCGTTCTCAACGTCGTTCGAGAAGTCGGGATCGATGGTTGCCGTCGAGTCTTCGGGAAGCAGTGCGATGCACTCCGAAATGCTACGGCGAACCGGCTCGGTGGCATGAAGGATGGCAACTGGCCGAGTGTTATCTTCGATGACGATTTCCGCACCGGCGCGCACCCGGGCCAGCAAGGTCGCAACGCTTGTCGCGGCGGCCTCCGCTTCCGAGATTCGGATTACATGCTTGCCCATAAAACCATTATACGCCCAGCACCTGGGCGGAGTCAGTTGTTAGTCCGGAATGTTGTAATTAACTACCGCTTGGCGGGAGAAGCCGATGCCTGGATACGAGATCATCATCTACTGGAGTCAGGCCGACGAAGCGTTTATCGCCGAAGTCCCCGAACTTCCCGGCTGCGCCGCCGACGGAAAGACCTACAAGAAAGCTCTCGCCAACGTCGAAATCATCATTCAAGAATGGATCGAAACCGCCAAAGAACTCGGCCGCCCCATCCCCGCCCCGCGCGGCCGCCTCGCCTTCGCTTAAATCTTCCTGCGCTCTTTTCCTTATTCCCGGCGTTCAAACGTTCCAACGCTCCCGCGATCCCTCGCCACCGGCCCGAGCGGTGTTACCATTAGTCTATCTATGCAGCTCGCAATCATAATCATGGCGTCGGTTCTTAGTGGGGGACTTGCGGGAGCCTGCGTCAGCGTGTTCTTTAATCGGCTTTTTCATCGGCGGGACCTTCGTACTAGGTTTTACCCCGTGCTGAACAACATGCACTCGGCCTATGTGATTCGCATGGAAAATCCAGCGGGGCGGTCCTGGATAACTATCGTTGGGAACGTTCCCTCACGCAAAGATGAGGACTTTGTCGATCATCGATCGTCCTTCATATCCGATCTCGTGCAGTACAACGAGTTGAAAGAGGTGCGCGTTCTTCGGAAAAGAATGTTGGACAATGCGATGAGCGGCCATCACAATCGGGGCGAGGTAGCGAAACTTGATCTCGCCCCTGAAGCAGCAGCTTTGAACGCTTGCTTAACCACGCTGCACAAGAAGTTGAAAATTTAACCAGGAAGACTGAGGCCCATGCCGGGTGCCGCACCCTACGGTTTTCAGGGTGCGGGTTTTGACTTTGCTTTTCCCTTTCGTCGGGTCGCAGCCTCAACCCATCCCGTATCTTTTAGGGTGAAGGTGCCGCGCGGTGCGCGGCTGGATGCGCTGAACCGATGCTATGCTCCGTTGTGATCCGGCATCCAGCCACGGAGGTCACACAATGAAACTGCTTGCGGCAATTGGCGTTCTGTTATTTGTTTCCGTGCCTGCTCACGCACAAGCGGCAAAGCCTTGTGAAGAGCTGAAGGATGAAATCACCAAGAAGCTCGACGCAAAAGACGTGAAGGGCTACACGCTGGAAATCATCGCGAAGGACAAGGACGCGGAAGGCAAAGTCGTAGGGACTTGCGACGGCGGCACGAAGAAGATCCTCTATAACAGGACCTCAGCACCCGCCGAAACCCCGGCGAAGGAACCATCCAAACCCTAATCCACGGCCTGCCCATAGTCCGCCGTAGAGGCTTGTCCCTTTTCTAATTTCTATTTTCTAGTTTCAATTTCAGAGTGGGCGGGTAGCCGACCCTCAGTCCATAAAGGCGGCCTCGGGTGGCTGCATTTCGCGAGTCTCTTTGTTTTTATGAACTTGAATCGAGCCCACTCCTGCAAGCTCTTCTCTTCCCAATTTCTAGTTTTCCATCCCCCGCCCCTAACTC
>JBIOGB010000008.1:0-105837 GCA_044447665.1 Candidatus Acidiferrales bacterium
CACCGACCTCTCTGCCTATTCGCAAGCGCAGCTCGACCAGGTCGCGCTGCGCTTGAATCAACGCCCGAGAAAAACCTTAGGCTTCCAGACCCCTGCGAGTAAACTTCAGGCAAGTGTTGCGTCGACCGTCTGAGCCAGCAGTCATTAAGGGCCACACCGAGTTGCTGCTGAATGCTCTTCCTCCCTCAGACAACACCACGCGAAAAATCCAGCAGATCGACCGAGCCGCGGATCGCGCCACTTCACTGACGCGCCAACTCCTCGCCTTCAGCCGCATGCAAGTCTTGCAGCCGCGCGCCATGAGCCTCAATACTGTCGTCGAAGAAATGGGCAAGCTCCTTCCACGGTTGATTGGCGAAGACATCGAACTGGTAATTAACACCGCTGCGGATCTAGGCACCGTTCGCGCCGACGCCAGCCAGATGGAACAGGTCATTATGAATCTGGCCGTAAACGCACGCGACGCCATGCCGGGCGGCGGGCGCCTGCTTATCGAGACTTCGAACGCGGAACTGGATCATTCTTATGCTGCCATTCACCCCGTTGTTCAGACGGGCTCGTACGTCCTGCTCGCGGTCACCGACACCGGCACCGGAATGAATCCCGAAACACAAGCGCGCATCTTTGAACCTTTCTTCACCACCAAGGAACAAGGCAAAGGTACGGGACTGGGCCTGTCCACGGTGTACGGAGTGATCAAGCAGAGCGGCGGTTTCATCTGGGTCTACAGCGAACTCGGCAAGGGTACTTCCTTCAAGATCTATCTCCCGCGGGTAGATCAGCCCGCGGAGGATACCGGCGCGGGGCGCGTCTCCACCGCAGCGCCGCGCGGCAGCGAAACCGTTTTGCTCGCCGAAGACGAGCAAGACGTCCGAGAAGTTGCGCGTGAGTTTCTGGAATCGGGTGGCTACACCGTCATCGAGGCAAGCAACGGAGCGGATGCGCTGCGTCTCGCTGCCGGGCATAAGGGAAAGATCGATCTTCTCGTCACGGACCTGGTGATGCCGGGAATGACGGGGCAGGAACTCGCCCGCCGTTTGCAAAAGGAAAGTTTTGGTCTCGGCGTGATTTACATGTCCGGATATAGTGAAAACGCGGCAGCAGAAGCCGCGCAGTGGGACGCTTCGACGCGTCTGCTTACCAAACCTTTCAGCCGCAACACAATTTTGCGCACTGTGCGCGATGTCCTCGGCAACGCGCGGACGCTCACATAATTTTTTGGATTACTCCTCAGGTTTTCAGGCTAACTTCGGATGTTTGCGGTGCCAATCGGTGCGTTGCTGGTAGCTGCGCGCCGCCTGGATGACTGCGAAATCGTTTCCTGCGCGCGCCACGAACTGCAACCCTATGGGGAGATTTTTTTCCGTGAACCCGCACGGCGCCGAAAGCGCAGGCAAACCGCATAAGTTGCCGATGGCCCCGAGTGGATCCGGAAATGCGAGATCCGTTTCCAGGTTCATCTCCAGCGGAGTGGCCCCGACAGGCTGTGCCGCTGCAACCAGCACGTCGAACGTGTCAAACAGATCGTTCATCTTCTTCTGCAGGATTTCCCGCACACGCAGCGCCTGCACATAATCGGCCCCCGAATATTGCTCGTTGACGTATCCGGCGATCTGTCCCAATGGATCGGCCAGTTCACTCACTTTTCCGGATCGGATCAGCGTGCGAAACGCGGACGCGCATTCCACGGCGATGATCACATTGCCTGCGTCCTCGAAAGGGCCTTCGGGAAGCGCCGCGTTCTTCATGCTCGCAGAAAACTTGCGCAACAGCTTTTGCGCGGCTTCGACAGGTTTCGCGATGTCTGAATCCAATTTTTTCCACGCATTGGTCAGCCAGCCGATTTTCAGCGGCCGCGTTTTCAGCTCCATCGACGGCGAATAAGTAAACGCACCCTTGTCGATTGGGAGCGTGCTGCGGTCCCTGAAATCATGGCCTGCAATCGCCGCAAAAACGCGCGCGCAATCTTCCGCCGACCGCGCCAGCAGCCCGATCTTGTCCATCGAATACGATACCGCCATCGCTCCGTAGCGGCTGACACGCCCGTAGGTCGGCCGCAACCCGCTCACCCCGCAGAACGCTGCCGGGCAGATGATCGAGCCCCACGTCTCCGTCCCGATTGCGAAGGGCGCAAGTCCCGCCGCCACAATCGCACCCGATCCCGAGGAGGAGCCACAGGTCCAGCACCCGGTGTTCCATGGATTCTTTGCCGCTCCCTGGAGCGAGGCGGAAGCGAACCGGTAGCCCATCCCACCCGCAAGCTCAATCATGGACGCCTTGCCGAGCATCACCGCGCCCACGCGATTGAGGTGCTCGATCACTGCCGCGTCATAGTCGAACACCTGATTCGCATAAGGCTTCGCGCCCCAGGTCGTCGGTATGCCTTTTACTGCTAGCAAATCCTTGGCAGCGTAGGGCATGCCGTGCAGCGGGCCGCGGTAATGGCCGCGGCGAATCTCTTTTTCCGCCGCACGAGCCTGCTCCAGCGCAATTTCGGGTGTCAATCGCGCGTAGGCGTTGAAACGCGGCCCCAGCTTTTCGCTCCGGTCCAGAAAGTGCTGCGCCAGCTCGACTGGGGAGAGTTTTTTCGACTCAATGCGTTTCGCAAGCTCGCTGAGAGGTAAAAAGGAGATATCTTCGACTGGCATCGTGAGATCTCCTTAGTTCTTCTTCGCCGGCGCCACGGGCTTGGCGGCAGAGGGCGACGAAGCGGGTTTTTTCTCGCGTTCCACGAGCGGCTTCAGATACAACGCTGGCCCGTCGCCGTTTTCGAGCGCGTAGGCTCGCAGGCGATCGAGCGGTGGCTGAGCCAGCGCGCACAATCTGCGGATGTCCGCCTTCTGCGCCTCCGAGAACCGGCTGCCATACTGGCTGAGAATCGCGTGGATGCGCGCTTCAACCTCAACTTGGCCTTCGGGCGAGAGCTTGGCCATGTCGGAAGGCTGTTGCGGCTCCGGCGATGCCGCGGCGGATTCGGCGGCGAGAACCCCCACAGGGGCAAAAGAAGCGGCGGCAGACGCCATGGCCGCCCGGCGCGCAAACTCGCGCCTGGAAATCCCCGAGGCTTTCTTTTCGCCCATGCGCCCCTCTCCGCAAACGAGAATCCAGTTCCCTACGCCGCAGAGGGAGGCTACTGAATCCTCAATCCAGCGTCAACAGAGCGGGAACGGAGGTGACCTGAAACAGGTACGGGAAGCCGTGTCCCGGATTACGATTCCATTTGTGTGAGGGTTTTTATTTGAAGTTCCAGAGCTTGGTTGTATTGCCGCTCGATCTGCAGCTCGGTTTGCAGTTTTTTAATCAGCAGCTCGAGATGCGCAATCTCCGCGCGGAATTTGAGGATGTCTGCGCCCGAAGCCTGCCGAGCAGATGCACCAGGCTGCGCGTTCTGTAGAGGAGCGGAAGGCGCCGCGGAACGCGAGCCAAAGGCGTCCGCAAGCGCGCGCGGCCAGACGGACTCGGCCGGCCGTTGTTCGGATGCATACGGTGGCGCCGCCTGGGCAGCGGGCGCCGTCGGTACCGGCGCTGGAGCAAACAAACTGTTGAGAGCGGTAGAGGCCGCGGGACGTTCCGCGCTGCTTGCGCGAGCCGCGCCCTTTGGTTCCAGCAAGCTCTTCACGCGCCCGATCAATTCCTGCGGCTGAAACGGCTTGCGGATCAGCTCGTCGGCCTGCACCGACACGGCCTTGTCGGCCACGCTCTTATTGACCACGCCGGACATCAGGATCACGGGCGTGGCGCTGTACTGCGGATTCTGCTTGATCTGGCTGCAAACCGAATAACCGTCCTGATCGGGCATGATCACGTCGGTGATCACCGCGTCGGGCGGGTTCTGTTCGAACTGCGCGAGCGCGGAAGCGGCATCGGCGCAAGTAACCACGTTGAAGTTCTCGCGGCGAAACGCGATCTTGATGACTTCGCGCATCGTCGCGCTGTCGTCGATGAAATAGACCGTGGGCGTGCGCTTCGTCGAGGTTTCACCCAGCGGTGGAATAATCATTGCTTCGCTCATAGTGCTTCCTTGTCCGCCGTGTCATGCACGCTTTCATCGTACTCGCGCATGGCATCGAGCATCAGGTCGGTCGCCGACCGCAGCACCGTGCGCTGCGTCGACGCGCTCCCGTAAACGAATTTGTAAACCCCCGAGCCCCCTTGCACGCAGCTCTTCAGAATGTGAATGACCGCTTCGTCGCCGAAAAGATTGCCGCATTCGGCGTGCGTAATCTCGCCCGCATCGAAGAAGAGCACCCCGTCCGTTTCGCCCGCGTTGATGTGCAGCGCGCCCGTCTGGTGCGCGTGGCCGAGCATTTGCATCACGCCCGGCAAATCGTGATGCGTCAGGCTGCCGCTGAGGCTCGTGTCCGCCTGCGCCAGCATCTGCGTCGGCTGAAACCCTTCGGCTTTGCTGACGACAATGTTTCTTACGTGGGTCGCAATCACCGCCGGCGGCCGTGCCCGGTCGATGTAGTCGTCGCAGCCGGCCTGAAAAGCCTCCATCAAAGCGCGCTGGCTGCCATCCCCGAGTGCAATGACCGGCAGCCCGGCGTTTTTTTGGTCGGCGTGGATGATCTTGGCAATTTCGTGAGCGCCCATTTCCCGCATGTTCGTGGCGCACAAGATCGCCGCGGGCATGTCGTATTCCAGGGTCGTCAGCGCGAATGCCGGCTGCGTGCTGGAGATTACTTCGAAGCCTTCGCGCTTCAGCGCATCGCTTAGCCGCTTCGAAAAATAGACGTTGCTGTCGATCAGCAGTAGTTTTGCCGGGCGGCCCGCGATCATCATGGCCGCGCCTCCTCGGCTTCGAGCGGTACGGCAACTGCGGCCACATCGGTTGGGCCCGGAGTTAGTCCGTCGAGATTGAGAACTTCGATCACGTCGCCCGCGTGCGATAGCCAGCCCGCCACGTGCGGCGAATCGGCGTCGCTCGGGGGAGACATTTCAGCGTTGATCAATTCGCATTCCCCGGTCACCGGCAGCGCAATCCACTCGGCCTGGCCTGTGTAGCGGCGCAGAGCAATCAGGTACAGGCGCCGCGACTTCAGGCTTTTTCCGATGAGGCGTTCCGCCACATCGCATACGGGCACGATGCGCCCGCGCCGCAGAATAACGCCTTCAATTTCCGGCGTCTGATGAGGAAATCGGAAAACGCGGCTGGGGGCGACGAGTTCCGCGATGTGTTTCGCCGCGAGCGCAAATCTCCGCTCGCCCAGCCGGAGCAGGACGAACGACTGCGAGTCGGATTCCATCCGGAGGCTCATTGAGTCCAATCCGCTTCTTCGCTCGCTCCGGGTTCAGACACTTTGTCTTGCGGCAGGGCGGCGTCCAGCAAGGCCAATTCTTCTTCAGTCAGAAATCCTTCGGGTGCCACTACCGGCACGACGCTTTGGTCGAGCGACGTCAGCCCGCGATACCACTGGCGCTCTTCGTGACAAAACGCCTTGGGCAGCGCTTGCAGGCGCGTCATCGAGGTCATTTTCTCGATCCCATCGATCAGCAGCGCCGTACGGGTTCGGCGCAAAACGAAAATCAGCGCTGCGGGGGCAGCGGGCAGCCCGAAATGCATCGCTCCGTTGACGACGTAAACCGGCTTGCCTCCGCGCCGGAGAACGTGCCTCACCTTGCGCAGGCCGGATTGAGATAGCTCAGATGTCGCGCCGCCCAGGCTGTCCACGCTGCGCACCTCCTGTATGGACGCGGAAGAGACGGCGAATAGCTGTCCGCTCACGCGGAACAGGATGATCTGTTCGGCGCGCGCGGCAGGTTGTTTCGCCGGGGCAGCGGGCCGCATCAGCGCACTCCTACCGGAGTCGGCCGGCACAGCCCGAGCACGCGCTTTTCGAGCGCCGCATAGATGTCGTCGATTCCCAGAACTTGCTCGACCGCGCCGGTTTTGATCGCTTCGGCCGGCATGCCGAAAATCACTGACGTCGCTTCGTCCTGCGCCAGCACCAAACCTCCGGCTGCCTTGATCGCCTTAGCTCCGTTAGCGCCGTCATTGCCCATGCCGGTGAGCACTACACCGATGCTCATGGGACCCGCGAAAGCCGCGACCGATTCCATCGTCGTGTCAATATTCGGCAGGTAGCCGCCGATGCGTCCGCTGCTACCATCCAGTTGGACGCGGCCCGACGCCGTCACCCGCAAGTGCTGCGCGCCGGGGCAGATGTAAAGCGTTCCCGGCGCGAGTGACTCGTTAGCCTCGGCTTCCTTCACGCGAATATTCGTGAACTCGGCTAGTTGCACGGCGTACTGGCTGGTGAACGCCGCGGGCATATGCTGCACGAGAATCACCGCGGCGGGAAAATCGCGCGTGAAGCCGGGAGCCAGGCGCATCACCGTTGCGGGACCTCCGGTGGAAGCGGCAAGCACAACGACCGGAAACTTCTGCTCGTGTTGCGGGGCTGGCGCGGCACGCTTCACCGCGGGCGCAGAAGCCGGGCGGGACTTGCCGTCCGTACTCTGCAACGTGGATGCGAGTCGAGAAGCTGTGCGCACAACACGCACCTTGGCCGCCATGCGCACTTTGCGCAATAGCTCTTCTTTCACGCTCTGCATATCCAAGTCGATGCCGCTCGAAGGTTTCGCGACAAATTCGATTGCGCCGAGCTCCAGCGATTTCAGCGTGCTGGCCGCCCCTTCTTTGGATTCGGAGCTGACCACCACGATCGGCTTCGGATTCGTCGTCATGATCTGCGCTGTTGCTTGGAGGCCGTCCATATGCGGCATGTTGATGTCCATGGTGATGACATCCGGCTTCAGGGATTCCGCCATCGCGACGGCTTCGCGACCATCTTTAGCGTGGCCCACCACCTGCAATTGGTCATCGGCGTTGAATATCGTCTCAAGGACCTTCCGCATGAACGCGGAGTCGTCCACGATGAGCACGCGAAACTTTTTGTTGGCGCTGGTCACCATCGCTCTATCACGCCACCGGCACGACCGGGCGCGCCGCCTCCGTTCCCATCAGTTGTTCCACCGCGGCAATCAGCTGATCTTCCTGCACGGGCTTCGTCAAGAAAGCTGACGCGCCTTCCTTCATGGCGCGATCGCGGTGTTTCGCGCCCGCGCGCGATGTCACCACCATCACTGGAATCCGGCGCGTCGTCGGGCTCTGCCGCAATTGCGCCATCAGCTCATAACCCGTCATGCGAGGCATCTCCAGGTCGGTAATGACCAGATGGCAGCCGTGGAGCGACACAAGCTCCGCCGCTTCCAGCCCGTCGCCGGCAAGCATCACGCGGTAGCCGTTTTTCTCCAGCATGCGCCCGACGAATTTCCGGACGCTGATGGAATCATCTGCCACCACAATGACGCGCTCCTGTTGCACGCGGTCGATCGCGTCCACCGGAATCGTGCCCTTGGCTACCGCCGCCGAACCCGGCGCGAAGACGCGTGCCGCGCTGGCGCTGGCCTGGATCTGGCGCCGCTCATTCGGCTCGGTCGCGACCATGCGGTTCAAATCAATCAGCAAAATCAAGCTGCCGTCGGGAGCAATCGTGGTGCCCGGGAAGAGCTTTACGCGCCGTAGGTACTCACCCAGGTTTTTGATGACGATTTCGTCTTTGCCGATGACTTCTTCCACGACCAGGCCGATCTGCCGGTTTCCCGCATTCGCTACCACCATGCGGAAGTAGCCGTTGACGGGTTCGAGCGGAGGCAAGCCCAGGTAGGTATCAAGCCGCACGACTTCCGTGACCACGTCGCGCACTTTCGTCAGCAATTTTCCTCCGACGTCTTCGATTTCATCGGCGCGCAAGCGGCGGATTTCTTCGACGACGGCAAGCGGAAGCGCATAATTGGAAGTTCCGCAGCGCACGAACAACGCCGGCGAGATGATCAGCGTCAATGGCACCTTCAGCGTGAACTTGGTGCCTTCGCCGGTCTTGCTTTGAATGTCAATTTCGCCGTTGAGCACATTCAGGTTTGCCCGCACGACGTCGAGACCCACGCCGCGGCCGGCCAGCTCGGTTTTCACGGGGGCGGTGGAAAAGCCGGGATGAAAAAGCATTTCGCGGAGGTCACGTTCCGTGAGCCGGTCCGCTGTCTCGAGCGAAACCAGGCCGCGTTCGATCGCGCTCTGTTTCACTCGCTTGTAATCGATGCCGCGCCCGTCATCTTCCACTTCAATGTAAATGTGGTTGCCGCGATGATACGCGCGCAGGGAGACTTTGCCGGCCTCGGGTTTTCCGGCGGCGAGCCGGTCTTGCGGACGTTCGATTCCGTGAGCCACCGAGTTGCGCACCAGGTGCACCAGCGGGTCCGAAATCTGCTGAATGATGTTGTTGTCCAGCTCGGTCTCGCTTCCCGACAGGTCGAGTTCCACATTCTTGCCGGCGGACTTCGCCCCATCGCGGACAGCGCGCGTCAATCGCGAATAGAGCGTGCCAATCGGCACCATGCGCGCCGCCGTAAATTCGTCCTGGAGGTGGTGCGCCAGTTTCGTGAATTCGTCGATGTCGCCTTCGACGCGCCCGATGAATCCCTCGAGCTGCGAAAGAACCTCATTCACGTCTGCGGAAATTTCTGCCATCGACCGCGAAAGAATATTGAAGTCGTCGTAGCGGTCCATCTCCAGTTCGCTGAAGTCAGACAGGTACGAGGTATCGCCGGCCGCCGCGCTCGTCAGCATCTTTGGCGTCTGCGCCGCGTTCCATGGGCCCGCCAAGCGGGATGAGCTGATGCGGTTGAACTCGTACTTCTCCTGAAATTCTGCGACCTTCCCTTGCAGCCGTTCTTTCGAAAAACTGAGCGTCTCCACCAGCTTTTCAAGTTCCGCCACGCGCCCCACCATCCGCGTGCGGTTGATGACCAGCTCTCCTACCGTGTTCATCATCCGGTCAAGACGCTCCAGCGCGATGCGCACCGATTTCGCGTTGGAGCTTCCCGCCGCGCCAGCTTGTTTTGCCGCCCCGCGCGCCGGCGCTTGTTTCCGCGAAGCGCTCTCTTCTTCTGCCGCGGCTTCCGCGCTGCTCGCCGCTTCCGCCAGCGCTTCTGCCTCCTCTGGCTCCATCGGAGCAAATTCCGCGATGCGCCCAAGCAGGGAATCGACAACCGTACGCATTTCGGTGTCGTCTTCCCACTGCCGGTGCAGCGTCTTCTTCAGAACGTCTACGGATTCCAGGCACAAGTCCACCACCGCGGGTGACGGTTCAATCTCTCCGTCGCGCAAGCGCCCAATCAGGTCTTCCACCCGGTGGGCAATCGCGCCCAGCCGCCGCAACCCGACCTGCGCGGCTGAGCCTTTCACGGTGTGAATGGCTCGGAATAGCTTGTTGATCTCCTCGGGATTGTTGTTCCCCTCGAGAGAGATCAGGCAATCGCTTACCACTTGCAGGTGTTCTTCGGCTTCCGGTTGGAAAAATTCCAGAATTTCGTCCGGCACTTCTTCATCGCCAGGCAAAGCGTCGAAATACGACCCCGTCGCGGCCGCCACGGGCGTTTCTTCTTCCGGAAAGCTTGTCGGAATCTCCGGCGCCGGAGGCTGCAAATAGTTGAGCGGAGGCGGTTCGGTTGGGAACGCGAAGCGGTAGCGCTCCTTGAACGCGGCGATGTCTTCGATATTTTCGTTGCCTGTATCGCTGATCTCGAGGAGGTCGGTCTCCAGCAGCGAAATTCCATCGGAAAGAAACTCGGTCAGCGGCCCGTGCAGGTCGTTCCCGAGCGTCGCGTTCATCGCATACTGAAAAACATGCGCCAGTTTGCCCGCGATCTCCGAAAACCGCGGGAAGCCATAGCTCGCCGAGGTGCCGCTCAGCGTGTGCGCCGCAATGTAAAGCCGTTCCTGATCTTCGTGTCGAGGCTCCGACTCTTGAAGCACACTGACGTATTCCCGCAGATACTGCAGATGCTCCGCCGCTTCCTGGAGGAACGTCTCGACGGCTTCGCGGTCCGGCGTGTTCACGCGCGTCCCTCCGTCACGAGCTCCGGCGTCCGCAATTCTTCCGCGGTCGGTTTGCGGTAAAGAATGCAGTCGTTCAGCACAATGGCCTGAAACTTCACCGGCATCTTCGAAATCGATTCGGAATGCCCCAGAAAAAGGTAGCCGCCCGGCTCCAGCGTGTCGTAGAAGCGCTGCACCAGCGCGCGCCGGCGTTCTTCCGAAAAATAAATCAGCACGTTCATGCAGAAGATCAAATCCATCCGCCCGACGTACACCGCGGACGCCAGATTCATCTGCGCGAAGGTCACCATTTTGCGCAAGCGCGGCTTTACCTGGTGACCGTCTTCGACTTGTGCAAAATGCGCGGCGAGCTGCGTCTCTTTCACGCTCGCAATGCTCCGGCCCGCGTACACGCCGCGCTCCGCGTTTTTCAGCGCCAGCCGGCCCACGTCGGTGGCCAGGATCTCGACGTTCCACGCGTCCGCAAAGTTAAGCGCGTCCGCGATGGTAATCGCGATCGAATACGGCTCTTCGCCGGTCGAGCAGCCCGCGCTCCAGATGCGCAGTGTCCGCGGATTCTTCCAGAACTTCTTCACATGGAGCTCAGGAAGTACGCGCTTCTCAAATGTTTCGTATACCGCCGGGTAGCGGAAAAACGACGTCTCCTGCGTCAGCAGCCGCTCCAGAAGCGCCTCGTATTCCACGTTCGACTTCCGGACTGCCCGCAGCAGGTCCGTGCCCCGCGTGAACCCCTTCGCGCGCAGGTGCTCGAGCACACGCGTCGAAAAGAACCGCTCCCGCGATTCATCAAAACGTATTCCCGTCCGCTCTTCGATCAGCATGCGGATCTCGCTCAATTCATGTTCGCTCAGACCGGCCGCCGGTCCCTGGCGTTCGCTCATCTTCATCACGTTTCGGCTCCAGCGTCTCGCCGGAGCAGGGAATTACCGCCTAACGATGAGCGCCAACCGGGACGGGCCGCTCGGATTCTTCAACCGCGCCGGAGGAAGACTTCGACTGTGAGCGGAATTGCGCCAGCGCTTCGTTCAACTGATCCGAGAGTTTTACGAGCTGGCTGACCGTTGCCACTGTGCCGCGCGTCCCTTGCGAAGTCTGGCGCGTAATGTTGGAGATGATCTGCATGGCGTGCGCGACGCCTTCCGTGCCGCGCACCTGCTGTTTCGAAGCCAGCGAAATTTCCTGCACCAGCTCCGCCGACTGGCGAACCACGCTCGAAATCGCGTCCAGCGCGCGCCCCGCCTGATCGGCCAGCGTTGCGCCGCTTTCCACTTCCTTCGTGCCTTCCTCCATGACCACCACGGCTTCGTTCGTCTCCGCCTGAATGGCCTTGATGAGGGCTGCGATGTCCTTCGTCGCGCTGCGGCTGTGTTCGGCGAGCTTGCGGACCTCATCGGCGACGACCGCGAAACCTCGTCCCGCTTCGCCGGCGCGTGCCGCCTCGATGGCGGCGTTCAAAGCCAGCAAGTTGGTCTGCTCGGTGATGTCGTTAATCACGTTGATGATTTCCGAGATTTCCAACGACCTGTCGCCCAGCGACTTGATCTTTTTCGCCGTGGCCTGCACCGATGCGCGGATGCGCTGCATGCCTTCGAGTGTGTCGCGCACCGCACGGTTGCCTTGTTCCGCGGCGTCCAGCGCACGTCGTGCCGCTTCGGCGCTTGCTTCCGCGTTGTTGGACACTTGTTTCATCGAAACCGTCAGCTCTTCCACCGCGCTCGACGTGTTCGTGATTTCCTGATCCTGCTGAGTGGCGCCGGCCTGCATCTCGTCGGCGGCCACCAGAATGTTGTTCGAGCATGCCGTCACTTCCATCGCCGCTTTTCGCACGCGCTCCAGAACTTTCATGAAGTTGTCCAGCATGTAATTGATGGAGTCGGCGACATTGCCAAGCGCGTCGTTGGTGACTTTTCCGCGCAGCGTCAAGTCCCCGCGCGCCACCTGGTTGATGATCGTCAGCAGCTCCGTGATGCTCCGCTGCAGCAGGTCGCTCGCTTCCTGGTTGCTCGCGGCTTTCGAAACCTTGGCGACCGCGCGGTTCAGGTTTTCCGCGATGAATCCAAGCTCGTCGCTGCTGTGCACTTCGGCGCGCGCGCGGGAATCCCCGGCGGCAAGCCGCTCGGAAAATTCCGCCAGCTCCTGCACCGGCGACAATATCGCGCCCGCCAGCCGCCATGCGAGGATGGTAGCCATGCCGAGCGCCAGCACGCCAGCGAGGATCACCGTGCCCCCGGAGGGAGCGCCGAAATCGAAAATGTTAGCCTCTCCGGCTTTTTTGCCGGCGCTGAACGCCAGGCCGAGAACGACGAACAGCATCACGCCGTTCAGCAGGACCAATGTCCAGATGGTTGAACTCAATCGCGATTTCATGACTCCTCCCAAACTCTTTCCCGGAGAACCCGCCGTCTTCGGCGGTTCTCCAAATGACTCAAATACTTGGCCCCGGAAACACTTCGAGCAATCTCCGCAACTCAATGATCAGCGCCAGCCGGTCGTCATGCCGCAGCATGCCGATGCAGTGCGGCACATTTTCCGGCGCTTGCTCGAGCAAATCATCGGTGTTCACCGAATACGTCCCGATCACCTCGTCCGCGGCGATTCCCAGCCGCAAATCTTCGTGATGGCCTTCGCTACGCAACGCCGCCACGACCACGTGCTTCGGCAACAGGCCCGGCCTGCGCCCCTCCGTCATGGCGATGTCGATCAGCGGCACGATGGAGCCGCGCAAATTGAATATTCCCACCAGGTACGCCGGACCGAGCGGCACCTTCGTCACCAGCGGCCAGTCCAGCACTTCTTCCACATCCAGCACCGGCAAACAGAATCGTTCCCGTCCGCTGCGGAATACGCAGTACTGCGATACCGGCGGCCGCTCTTCGATCGGGCCCAGCGCTTCGAGCAGCTCGCCTGTGTCGGCGTCCGCTGGAAGTGGTGTCAGGTGGAAATCTTCGTTCATCCTTCGCTTCTCTCGCGCAATCCTCTACGCAAATCTCCGCACGGCGCGCAGCAGATCTTCCCGCGTGAAAGGCTTGGTGACGTATGCGTCCGCGCCTTGCTGTTCGCCCCAGAACCTGTCGCTCGCCGTGTCCTTCGAAGTCACCATAATCACCGGGATGCCCTTGAACTCCGTGTTGCTCTTCAGGTCCCGGCACACCTGGAATCCGTTTCGCTCCGGCATCACTACGTCCAGCAGGATCACCGTCGGTCGCACCGTGTGAATCGTCTCCTCGACGAGCTTCGGGTCGCTCAATCCTACGGGGCTGTAGCCTTCGCGCTCCAGCAAGCCTTGGATCAGCTTCACCTGCGCTGGTGAATCGTCCACGATCAATATTCTTTTCAACTCAGCCATGCTTACTCCAGGGTTCTCCATAGACCAGAGGTGCACGTCGGCAGCCAGCCTCCGCGCTTTACTTGTTTATTTGCTTCATCGATTTAACTTATTGAACAGAAACGACTTACCGTGAATTTCAAGCGGCTTAACGTCGCGGCAAGGAAGACGCCGGAGTCTCCTCCGTCTCAGCTTGAGAACTATTCTCAGCCTCCCGCATCTCGCTCGCCAGCGTTGAGAATCGCTGCATGATTTCATTGATGCGCAGCGCCATGCTGTGAATCGTCTTGATCTGCGCCAGCGACTGTGAAGACAGTTGCCCCGGCTCCAGCAGCAGGAGTTCCGCATTCCCGAGCATCGAAGTCAGCGCATTGTTCACGCTGTGCTTCATGTCCATCATGTAGCGCCCGAGCGTGGCGTACTGCTCGTTCTTTGACGCGTTGCGCTCCGCCTGCTTCGCCAGCCGCACTGCTTCCGTACGGCGCAGCGATTCCCCCGCAACGAGAAGGAGTGTTTGCGCCCAATCTTCCCGAAGCGGGACGTGTACCAGCCTCGGATATTTTCCGCGCAAATGGGTGAGTTCCCGCGAATCTGCCGGCGCGCAGAGAATCACCGCGGCGGCAGGGTCGAGGCTCCTCAGCAGGCCGGACAGCTTGCCTTCGCGCAACGGCCCCAGCACCACCAGATCGTGTGGTGGCGAATCCTGCTCTTTCATCAATTCGCTGCTCAGCACCGTGATTCCCGGCGGATTGCGCTCCGCCTGCCAGCAAGCTGTCAGCAGCCGCGCAAAATCGGTTTCATCCGTCAGGATCAATACGTTTGCGTTTCGCAAGAAAGAGCCGCTCCCATGGGTGTTCGCCGGCAAGCCGGTGGACTGCCTGTTTCTTACAGCTTTTCCGCCTCATCCAGCGCCGAGAGCAATCGCTTCGTGCTGATTCCCAGATTGACCGCTGCTTCCGTGTCCTTCGCTTGTTTCGCTACGTCCACGCGTTCCTGCAGGCGCGATACTTCCACGCGCGCCACCATCAATGCTTTCTCGAGCGAAGTGGCGTTTCCGGTTTCCTTGGCTGACTCCGCCGCGGCCGTGACCAGTGCGCGCGCAACCACCGCTCGCCGCAAGTCCTCTGCGGCCGGGCCATCCTCGCTGACAAACGCCGTCACTTCCCACGAGGACATCAGAATGCGCGCGCTGCCCACGCGAATCGTGGTCATCGAGCGTCCTCGCGTTGGCGGCGCGGCGATTAGCTGTTCCCAGATTTGTTCCATGCACGATTCGAAATCGAGAACCGGGGGCGGCTCGGTCTTGGACGCGGCCGCTGCAGCCGTTTTTTCGTTCCCCCCTGCTTCCTTTGCCTGCGGCGCAGATTCGCTCCCCGCGGTTCTTTCCGGAGCGGAGTTCCGCAAGCTGCTTATGGCTCCCAGCACGGAAAGGTTTTCTATGGCTTTCCCTGTCACCTTCTCCAGCGCGCGTTCCACGTCTGTGCGCAGGCCCAGCAGTTTATCGAACGCCTGGTTGACGGTGCGTTCCGTATATTCCTTTTGGAAAGGCTGTTTCCACTCGTCTGCGACCTGGCGAATCTTGGTGAGAGGCTCGGCCGTGGAAAGGCCGTAGTGATGGCAGTCGATGACATGCGTGCCGGCGTTTTCCAGTTGCGTAAGTCCCGAACGTATGGCGATCAGGTCCGCGTGCATCAGCTCGATCAGCGTGCGGCGCAGCAGGAAATTGAAGCGGATAAACGAGACCAGCGCCGCCGCATCGTAAAACATCCCTCCGGCGGACTCCTTTACCTTGCGGCCTTGCTCGATGAAATTCGTTTTCAGTATTTCGCGCAGGCTGCGGAAACCCCGCAGCGCTTCGATCATTTTTTCCAGTGGCTCGCACCACGCCAGCGGCGCCGGATCCGCTTCCCCCAGCACCGGCTTCATCACTTGCGCCACGTCCGTGGGCATGATCTGTTTGTGATAGATTTTTGCGGGCGCGCACAGCGCGAAGTATTGCACCAGCAGGAAGTCGATCTTGTCCCGGTCCACATTTGTTTTGGCGGGTTTGCGCAGATGACGCTGAATCAGCGCCCGCAACCCGCTTTCGCTCGCGTTCAGCGTGGTCATCTGCAGCAGGTGGCGCAGTTGATGCACCATCACCTTCTGGTCCATCACGTCCAGCCAGGTGCGCACCTGAGTGAAGAGCTCCAGCGATGGTTTTTCCGGCAAGACTCGCTTGTCCTGCGCGAAGGGAATCTCCGCCTCGATCTGTTTCGCCAATGCCAGGTAAATCGGGAAGACCGAGCGCATCTCGTCCCACTGCGCTTGCCGCGCGCTCTCGGACCGCTCGGGAGAGGGATTATTCAGCGTTGTCGTCGTCTTGTTCACGGCTCCGTCACCCAATCGCAGTGGCCTTGCAAGAATCGCACCGCCACCGCCTTACGCCCTTCGTGATATTGCACCGCCACCACGGCCGCCTCGGCTGCGTCCCGGGTTCCGTTTCGCTCGATCCGCACGCGGTCGTCAAATTCCAACGGCAGAGTCGAAAGGAAGATCGCGTGTTGCGGAGCGCCGTATTCCACCACCGTGGCCTCCCGCAAGCGTGCGCTTCCCGCACGGAGCGCGGTCACCTGCACCGGGATGCGAACTGCTTTGGCACTCGCAAAGAAGCGCGCCAATTGCTCGGCGCAGCTCAATTCGCTCACGGTAAGTGTCGCCCCGTTGGACCGTTTCACGTCGCCTCTCGCTGTACCGGCGTTCTACCTTTGCGTCCCGCGCTGCCGGAAGACACACCCGAGGCAGCAATAAACGCAAAATCCCAGGAGGCAAGCTGCACGCGACACGCCAAAGAATCGGAAAAGGGAATCTGCTTGAAGGTATAGAAACAGCGAGGGTTAGTATTTTCCCGCTGCGTGCGGCTGGCTCAATCGTCTCACGCTGAAACGCCGCTGTCTCACACTCCGAGCCAGCTTCGTCGCTCCATCGGTTCGGGGGGTGAGACGCAATCTGCCTATTGGCCGGCGGCGTGAGGCATCGCTTCGCCACCGCCAGAGCTCGACTTAACCGCGATATTGTATCTTTTCAACTTCCGGTAGAGCGTGGCCCGGCTGATCCCCAGCATCTTTCCCGCCAGGGCTTTGTCGCCATTGGCCTGTTCGAAAACCCGCAGAATGGTCATGCGTTCCATCTCCGCGAGCGCCGTGGTTGAAAGTGACGCGGCGTCCTGGGGCGTCATTGCCGCCGTCGCGGGCTGTTCGCTCCGAATGGCAGGCGGCAGGTCATTGACATCTATAACCCGGCGGTCTCCCAGCGTGACCGCGCGCGCGATGCAATTCTCCAGTTCGCGGACATTGCCCGGCCAATCGTAGTGCAACAGACTCTTCATCGCTGCCGCCGTCACTTGCAGGTTCGTTCCCGGCGCATACCGGTCGAGGAAATGGTGCACCAGCATCGGAATATCGGACCTGCGCTCGCGCAACGAAGGCAGATGCACGGTCACCACGTTCAGCCGGAAATACAGGTCTTTGCGAAATGTTCCCGCGCGGTAGTCCGCTTCCAGGTCGCGGTTCGTCGCCGCAATCACGCGCACGTCCACCGTTATTTTTTCATTGCTGCCCACGGGCCGCACTTCCTTCTCTTGCAGAACGCGCAGGAGTTTCGCCTGCATTTCAAGCGGCAGCTCGCCGATTTCATCCAGGAAAATCGTCCCCCCATTCGCGGCCTGGAACAGTCCCGTCTTGGATTTAATCGCCCCGGTGAACGCGCCCTTTTCGTAGCCGAAGAGCTCGCTTTCCATCAGCGTCGGAACCAGAGAACCGCAGTCCACCGCCACGAAGGGTGTCTGCGCCATCGTGCCCCGAAAGTGGATCGCCCGCGCCACCAGCTCTTTTCCCGTCCCGCTCTCGCCCGCGATCAGCACTGGCGTGCGCGTGTCCTTCAGCCGCGAAATCATCCGCAAGACGTCTTGAATGTTCGCCGAAGTCCCGATGATTCCATCTAGATTTTCCTCCGTGCTCACGCGCTCGCGCAGGAATTCGTTCTCGCTGACCAGCCGCACCTTTTCCGCCATGCGCTGCAGCATGGTCTTCATTTTTTCGACGCGGAACGGTTTTTCAATGTAGTCGTACGCCCCGAGTTTCATCGCGTCCACTGCCGACTCGATCGAGCCATGCCCCGTCATGATCGCCACCTCGGTCCGGGGCAGCAAGGTCTTGCTCTGTCGCAATAGCTCCACTCCGGAAAGTTTTGGCAGCTTCAAATCGGTAAGGATCAAATCGGGTGCAACGTTGTCCAGGCCTTCCAGGGCGGCTTCTGCGCTCTCTGCGTCCGTGCAAACGAATCCCAGTGAGTTCCCGATCGTCACGCACAACCGCCGGATGCTCTGTTCGTCATCCACTACCAATAACCGGATTTTCAAATCGTCGCTCATGGTCTTCCGAATGTTTTCTCCACAATGGTCATCAATTGCTTCACCCGAAACGGTTTTTCAATGCACGGTGTCCCGCTTTGCGCCAGCAGCGCTTGCGTTTCGCTGTTGGCTGTATCTCCGCTCATCAGTATGATTCTCGTCCCCAGTTCCGGCCGGTTCTTTTGAATCCACGCGTACACTTCGGCTCCGTTTACGGCCCCCGGCATGCGGATATCCGAAATCACCCCGGCGTAACGCCCGCTGGCCAGGCGTTCAAGACCCTCCGCGCCGGACGATGCGAACTCCACCGCGTATCCCCTTCGCTCCAGCGCGGCCCGCAAGAACGCGGTCACCGACGGCTCATCTTCGATCAGCAGAATTGGACTTGCCCCCGGTGCGGATTGCGGCTTCATCGGCCCGCCTCTTTAGCTGCCGCCGCCGAAGTTTCCGTTGCCACCTGAATCCGCACGACGAACGTGCTGCCGCCGGTCGCACCGTTGTTCCAGCATTGAATCTCTCCGCCATGCGCTCGCACGATTCCGTAGCAAATGCTGAGCCCCAGTCCCGTGCCCTTGCCCGCTTGCTTCGTCGTATAAAAAGGATCGAATATTCGCTGCGGATCGGCGATGCCCGTCCCGTTGTCCGTCACCGCAATCTCAATCGAATCTCCCCGCCGCGACGTTTGAATCGTAATCTTCCCGCGCTGCCCCGTTTCTTGCACCGCGTCGTATGCGTTATTCAGAATATTCAGGAACACCTGTTGAAGCTGTTGCGCGTCTCCCAGCGCCGGCGCCAGGCTTTCGTCGAATTCTTCCGTCACCTCGACCCCGTGGCTCGCAAAATCGTAGCTGCGCAGTTTGATCGTCTGCCGCAGCAGCGCATTCACCTGCACCAGCTCGCGCTGCACGGGCCGCTGCCGCGCGAAGCTCAATAAGTCCTGCACGATCACTTTCGTGCGCTGCGTCTCCTGCAAAATAATTTGCAGGTCCTCCCGCGCCGAGCTGGGCACTTCTGGATTTTCAAGCAACAAATCCGTGAATCCCAGGATGGCCGCCAGCGGATTGTTCACTTCATGTGCCACGCCGGAGACCAATCGCCCGATCGTCGCCATTTTTTCGGAGTGCGCCAGCTTCGCCTGCAACAGCGCCGCGTCCGTGATGTCTGTCATCACCACCACTACGCTGTTGACCGCATCCTGCTCATCGCGCATCGGGCTCAGGCTCACCGAAAAATGTCCCATGGATCCGTCGCTGCGCCTCACGCGAAGCTCCAGGTTGTCCACCTGCTGCCCGTGCGCCGTGGTTTCCAGCGCCGCTTCAAAGTCCTCGCGGTGCGAAGCTTCCACCCAATCCACCAGCCGGTGCCCGATCATTTCATCTTCCCGGTAACCGGCCTCGTAACACCTCCGGTTCGCATAGCTGATCAGTCCCGCCGTATCCAGCACCAGAATCATGCTTTGCGTCGTATTCAAAATCTTCTGGTTGAAGTCTCGTTCCCGCTGCAGTTGCGACTGGAACATTTTCTGTTCCGTGACGTCCAGCATCAGCCCGCGTATCTGCGCGATGCGCCCCTGCGCGTCTCGCACCGCCGTGATGTTTTGTAGCGTGTGCAGCAGCGTGCCGTCCTTCCGCCGCAGCGTCTCTTCGTAATTCCGCAGCACGCCATGCTCGGAGAGCGCGCGCAAGAACCGTTCTCTCGCCGCCGGCGCTGGATAAAGATGCGGCCCCACGTCCGCGCGCAACAGCTCCTCACGCGAGCGATAGCCCAGCATCCGCACCATCGCGTCATTCACGTCCAAAAATCTTCCGTCCGGCGTCGCGAAAAACAATCCTTCTTGAATGCTGTCGAATAATTCACGGTATCGGCGTTCCGCCTCTCGCCGGTCCGTCATGTCTTTCAATACGTGGATCGTTCGCGTCTCGCCATCGGAAAGTCCCGGCGTCCGCGACGTGGACACCAGGAAAATCCGCTCCGGCGACGCCACCACATATTCTTCGCGCGCCTGCTGCGTATCGCGGCAGAAGGGACACGGAAGCTCGCTTCCCGATTCCGCGATCTGCCTCAGGCTGCTCATCGCTTCGCCAACCAGCGCCACCGGAGGCACGCCGAGGTGCGACGCCAGCGAACGATTCGTGCGCACGATCTTCCAGGACGTATCGTGCACCACGATGTAATCGCTGATCGCGTCAATATCCTCGACCCATTGCCGCTTCGAGCGTTCGAGTTGTGAGAACCTCCGGAAATTCTCAATCGAAAGCGCCGCGTGGCTCGCCAGCGCATGCAGCAGCTGCTTCTCTTCGCTGTCGATTCTCTTTCGTCCGCGCAGCAAGCACAGCGCGCCCAGCGGTTCGCCGTCGCTCGCGGCAATCGCGACGGTAATTACCACGCCGGATCCTGCCCCTCTACCGAGAGCCGCCCCTTCGTTCGCAGGCATCTCCCGCACGCTGATCTCTTTCCGCGTCGCGCGCGCGCACTGCACGATCCAGTTGCCCGCCTTGCGATCTTCTGAGGATTTATTCCCCGGGGGTGTGTACAGATCCGTATCGCGCCCGCGAAAAACGGTCACTCCACCCCAATCCGCCTTCAGCATGCGCGTGGCGCGCCCCGCGAATCGCTGCAAAAACTCCGGCAAGTGCCGCGACTGTGCTGCATCCACGGCGAGTTCCATCAACTCCTCGGCGCGTCGCGCTCCGAGGCGTGAAGGCCCTGGCTCGCCACGCGGCCGAGCAATGCGGCGCGAGGCGATTATTTTCGGTTCACGCATTGGGGATTGGGACTCTAAGTCTGTCTCAGTTTGACTACTCCAAGCACACCAACGCTACGGGGCATCTCATTCTGAGTCAATCGCCCTTGGTACTAGTGTTGCCGAATCGTCCACCCTCATGAATCCTCCTCATTGATTTCGTCTCAGCGTGAGACCCATCGCGTGCATCCACAAGCTCACTGAGACTTTCCCTAGCCTGTGCTGCTTGCGCGTCGAATCGCAAATATTTTCATAACTCCTGCGATCTTAGACACTTGCCGCAAGGAATCTCCCCAGGAAATCTATTCCTTCCCCCTCACCCAACATGGCAACCGACGTGCCTTTTCCCGTGTGGGGTATCTCCCATTCTAAGGAGGGGTGGTGTCGATGAGATCCAAATGGATACGGCTGGTTTTGATCGCCGCGGCGGCTTCCCTCGTCTTGGGAACTGCCGGTTTCGCCCAAACGGGCACAACGGATGAAGGCAAGCGCAAGGTCAAGACGCGCGTCTCTCCCATCTATCCGGAGCTGGCCAAGCGCATGAACGTAACCGGTAAGGTCAAGATTGAGGTCGTCATTACTCCCGATGGCCATGTCAAAAGCACCCGCGTCGTCGGCGGACATCCGCTGCTTGTGCAGACATGCCAGGACGCTGTGAAGGAATGGAAATTCACGCCCGGCAACGAAGAGACGACCCAAGTTGTCGAATTCGAGTTTCATGGTGCGGGCAATTAGCGGAACTTGCGGCAAACAGGGGTTCGCGGCAGGAGCGGCCTGAAGCAGGCCGCTGCGCCGCGGTAAGCGGAGGCATCAAGCAATGACTATCGGCAAGAAGCTCTACTTCGGATTTGGCGCGGTTCTCGTCATCCTGGTCGCCTTGTTCCTCGTGAACATTATCGCCGGATTCAAAGAGCGCTCGGCGCGCGCCGATGCCTCCACGGCATTGGACAGTGTGCGAACCATTGCCGCGGTTCGTTACCAGATCATGCTGAACCGTCTCAACCTCAACAACTTTCTGCTCAGCGGCGACCCGCGTGACGAAGACAAAGTCAACCATGGTCTGGCTGAAATCACCGACATTACCAAGCGCGGCGAAGCCCAGGCAGGCAGCGAGATGCTACGGACCGCCTTGATTCAGGTGGAGAGCACCGAAGCCAGCTGGGCCGACAATTTTGCCAAGCCCCTCCTCGCCAAGCGCCATCAAGTGGATTCCGGTGACGCCACCGTGTCCGATCTGCAGATCTTCTATCTTCAGAAAGATCCGGTATCGTGGCTGGCTAAATCATCCTCCGTGCTGGATCAGACGAACGTCGAAATTGGCAAGTCTCTGGACGATACTTCGAATTCGGCCACCCGTGCCAGCATCATGAGCGCCTTCATGACCATCGGCGGCACCCTCCTCGCACTCTTGGTTGGCATCGCGGTGGCTCTCTACACGGCCCGCTCGATTACCGAACCTCTCACGCACCTCATGACCGTCGCCCGGGAAATTGGCGATTCCGGCGACCTCGATCAGAACATTGACATCCACCGCAACGACGAAATCGGCGCCCTGGCCACCACCTTCAACAACATGGTCGCCTACCTGAAGGAGATGGCCGGCGTTTCCATGGCCGTCGCCGAAGGCGATCTCACCGTCGAAGTTGTGCCTCGTTCGAAGCGCGACACGCTCGGCAACGCTTTCTTGAGGATGTCCCACGGTCTCCAGGATCTCGTACGCACCACCCGCGATTCCGCAGGCCAGGTTTCCGCCGGCTCCAATCAGGTCGCGGGAGCAGCCGACGACTCCGCCAAGGTCAGCGTGCAGGCCTCTTCCGCAATCGAAGAAGTCACCAGCACCATGCACGAGATGAGCATCAACGTGCAGAACGTCGTGAAGAACACTCAGGTCCAGGCTTCCAGCGTCGCGGAAACCTCCGCCTCCATCGATCAGATGGTCACTTCCATTCAGCGCGTCGCGGACACCGCCAAGGTTCTCCTGGACATTGCCAACCGCTCGCGCGAAGAAGTCATGAGCGGCATCCAGACCATGGAAAAGGCCACCGACGGCCTCAATCGCACCAATGTGGCCATCCAGTCTTCGGCGGAAATCATCAACGTTCTCGGTCACCGCGCCGACGACATTGGCAAGATCATCGAAGTGATTGACGATATCGCCGAGCAGACTAACTTGCTGGCTTTGAACGCCGCCATCGAAGCCGCCCGCGCGGGCGAGCACGGCCTGGGTTTCGCCGTCGTCGCCGACGAAGTCCGCAAGCTTGCGGAGAAATCCACGCAATCCACCAAGGAGATCGCCGACCTCATTCAGAGCATTCAGCGTGAAGCGCGCCAGGCGGTCGAGAACATGGAGCGCAGCACGCGCATCGTCGAGGAAGGCTTGACCCTCGGCAACGATCTCGGCGCGGCTCTGCACAAAATCTCCAACGTCGTCACCGAAGTCTATAAGTTCTCCCAAGAGATCGGCGCCGCCACCAACGAACAGTCGGTCGGCTCTTCGCAGATCGCCAAGGCTACCAGCCGCCTCACCGAGATCACTCAGGAAATCAGCTCGGCCGTCGAAGAGCAGGCTTCCGGAGCGCAAGCCGTCGTTCGCGCCATGGACAAGATGCGCGAACTCGTGCAGCAATCCGCTTCCAGCTCCACTGAGCTCTCCGCCGCCGCCGAACAGATGCTCAAGCTTTCGCGCAACTTGCTCGACAGCATGGACCGTTTTGTTCTGGATCGTTCGGCGCACGCTCGCGGGCGCCACGAAGCGCACGGTTCGCGCCGTTCTGGCGAATCGCAACGCGCCCAAGAGCTGGAATATGCCGAACTTGCGCGGTCCTGAGGCCCGGGAGATCTCTTGATGGAAAAGGACCTGCAAGTCGTCGGTTTTCGCATCGGTAACGAGACCTATGGCGTGCGCATCGCCGCCGTTCGCGAAATCGTCCGCGTGCCCGAAATCACTTCCGTTCCCAACGCTCCCGAGTCCATCGAGGGCGTTATCAATCTTCGCGGGAAAATTATCCCCGTCATGGATCTCCGCAAGCGGTTCGGCCTCACGGATATCGTCACCGACAAGAAAAACCGCATTCT
Source organism: Candidatus Acidiferrales bacterium (assembly GCA_044447665.1). Taxonomy (GTDB): domain Bacteria; phylum Acidobacteriota; class Terriglobia; order Acidiferrales; family UBA7541; genus Acidiferrum. Next base: position 23,435 of record JBIOGB010000008.1, read on the forward strand.
CGTCGTTGATCTCGAAAACAAATTGCTCGGCCTTATCGTGAATTCCGCTTCCGAAGTCCTCAAGATTTCTCCTTCGGATATCGAAGCTCCCGGCACTGTTTTTGCCGAAGGGGAATCTGGCTATGTGACTGGGGTCGGAAAGCTCAAAGGCCGGCTCATCATTTTGCTGGACATCAACAAGCTCTTGCATCGCCCGGAGTTCAAACGACTCGAGGAGGCAGCGGAACCCGTCGCCACCCTGAAGTAGCGCTCGTTCCAATTGTTCTGGAATTCGAGCGGAACGCACGGACCGCCTCACACACCCGATATGGGAACTATTACCGCGCAGATTCAACTTACCGAAGCTGAACTGAAGCTCTTGCAGACCCTGGTTTATCAGGAATGCGGCATGTTCTTTGACGAACGCCGTTCGCACTTCTTGAAAGACCGTCTCCAGCGCCGCCTGAAAGCTTGCCAGATCGATTCTTTCTACGGTTATTACCGCTTGCTCACCAGCCGCGAGGGAAAAACGGAGCTGGCGCTCCTTCTGGAAAACCTCACCGTCAACGAGACCAGCTTCTTTCGCAACCGGCCACAGCTGGACTTGTTGCAAAAAACCGTTCTTGAAGAATTGCTGCACAAAAAACAGGAACGTCGCGATTTTAACCTGCGCGTCTGGAGTGCGGGGTGCTCCTCCGGCCAGGAGCCCTACACCGTTGCGATTCTGATTTGTGACGCCCTCGCTTACTACTATCTCCGCAACCCGCTTCCCTTTGACATGCCCTCGCCGAAGCCTCTCATTCCTCCGCCCTGGAAGCTCGAGATCGTCGCCTCGGACATTAGCTATTCCAGTTTGCGGCTTGGCCAGGAGGGGCTCTACACCGAATCGCAAATGGAGCCTGTCGACTACACCTGCCGTCTGCGCTATTTTGAAAAGTCCTCTGAAAAATACGCCATCAAGGCGCAGCTGAAGCAGCTCGTCCAGTTCGACTTCCACAATCTCAAGACCGAGTTCCTGCCCCGGCGCAACGACATCATTCTCTGCCGCAACGTCATGATCTACTTCGATGAAGCCGAGCAGAAGCGTCTCATCGACAAGTTTTGGAATTGTTTGAATCCCGGCGGTTATCTCTTTGTCGGCCACGCGGAAAGTCTTTTCGGCTTAACCCAGAAATTCCGCATGGTCCATGAGAACAATGGGACCGCTTATCAGCGTCTCGAGGCCAATACGTGAGCCGTTCTTCTGAAGATCGCGGCGCGGAGCTTCGCGCGCTCTTTTTTGAGAGCGCCAACGAGCTCTTGCAGTCGCTCAACGAGGCGGGCCTGGAGCTCGAGTCTCGCCCCGCGGATGAAGAGGTCATTCGCCGCGTGCGTCGGGTCGTGCACACGCTGAAAGGTGATTCCGCCGCCTGCGGCTTCAACAGCTTGAGTGAGCTGACCCACGAGCTCGAAGACGTGCTCACTCTGCAGGTGGCCCATACCAACGGTCCTGAACTGGCCGAACTCGTTCTCGCTGCTGCCGACAGTTTTGAATCAATGCTCGCGGCCTACCAGCGCAGAGTGGATCCCCTGCCGATGGATGCGCTGCATGCCATGATTCGCAATCTGCGCGATGCCCCCTCCTCTGCTGCGCCCGAGGCGCCCGCGCAGCCTCAGATTCCCGCGCGGTTCGTCTGGACCGAATACGAACAGCTTATGATTTCTGAAGCGGTGCATCGCGGCGAGCGTGTTTACAACATCGCTCTGCGCCTCGACCCCAATAGCCTCATGCGCGCCGCCGCCTTCCAGCTCATCCGCAATGTCCTCCATGGTTGCGGAACCGTCATCGCCCTGCGCCCGGAAGACAGCGCCGCCGCTGCTTCGGTCGAAATCGTCGAAGCGGCCCTCGCCAGTCAGCTTTCGGATGCGCATCTCGCGCGCCGTTGCCATATCCCTTCGATTGTTTCCGATGTGCGTGTCGAGGCCGCGGCTGCCGCGGATACTCCCGACCATGAATTGATCGGGGATCTTTTGGAAGCTCAAGCCGCCCAGCTCACCGCGCAGTCCCACGAACACGGAGATCACGCTGCTTCGCCCCAGGTTGGCGGAACAAGCTCCGCCGTCGCAGCCGTTGCCGAGAGCACCTTGCGCGTGGACGCCAGCCGCATCGACGCCGTCATGAACCTCGTCGGCGAATTGATCATCGGGAAATCCATGCTGCATCGCGCCCTCATCGAATTTGACCAGCGCCACGCGCGTGATCCCGTCCGCCTGAAGCTTGCGGATTCGCTCGCTTTTCAATCCCGTGTGCTCGATGAGCTTCACAAGTGCGTGTTGAAAATTCGCATGGTTCCCGTTGAGCAGCTCTTCCGCCGCATTCCCCGCGTCGTGCGCGACATCGCCAAACATTGCGGCAAAGATATTGCCATCGACGTTGCGGGGCAGAATACCGACCTGGACAAGGGTATTCTTGATGCACTCGCCGAGCCTCTTACGCATATCGTCCGCAACGCTGTCGATCACGGCATTGAGCCCCCGGAAGAACGCCTCGCAGCGGGCAAGCCCGCGCGCGGCACCATTTATCTCAACGCCTACCATCAGGGTACGCAGGTCGTTATCGAAGTCCGCGACGATGGCAGGGGTATCGATCCTGCCCACATTCGCAAGCATGCTGTCGAAAAGGGCGTTATCAAGCAGGAAGAAATTTCCCGCCTCACTGAACCGGACATCCTCAACCTTATCTTTGAGCCTGGCTTCAGCACCGCTCAGGAAGTCACCGAAGTTTCCGGCCGTGGCGTTGGCATGGACATCGTGCGCACCGTTCTTGACCGCCTGAAGGGCACCGTTCAGATCTCAACGCAAAAGGGACACGGCACTACGATTCAGCTCCGTGCGCCTTTGACTCTTGCCAGCATTCAGACGCTGCTCTTCCGCGTCGGCGGCCGTCTCTTTGCCGTTCCGCTCTCTTCCGTCGTCGAGATCACCCGCATCCACGACCACGAAATTCACCGTGTGGATCAGCGCGAGGTCCTGCGCTTGCGCGAGCAGCTCTTGACTTTGGTCCGCTTGGATAGTCTGGACCGCATTCACGCCGTGGATTCGCCCGCAAAGAAAAAGAAAACTTTCGTCATCGTCATCGGCGCTGTCGAAAAGCGTTTTGGGCTGGTGGTTGACAGCCTCGTCGGCGAGGAAGAATTGGTGATCAAGGCCCTGCCGGGCGAAATTGTCTCCAGCGACCTGGTCAGCGGCGCTTCGATTCTCGGCGATGGAACCGTCGTTCTGATTTTGAATGTGCCGGCAGTTCTCTCGCGCCTCTCTCGCGCCACCCCGCTTGGAGCGATCGCATGAGCGAACGCGTCCGCGTTCTTGTCGTTGACGATTCCGCGCTGATGCGGAAACTCATTCCGGCGATCCTTGCTCGGGATCCTTCCATCGAAGTCGTCGGAACCGCGATGGATGGCGCATTTGCTCTCAAGAAAATTGAAGAATTACACCCCGATGTCGTGACTCTCGACCTTGAAATGCCCCGCATGGACGGCATGGAAACTCTCCGCCTGATCATGCGCCGCGCCCCGCTCCCGGTAATTCTTTTCAGCACCCATTCGAGAGAAGGCGCCTACTCCACCTTCAAGGCCCTCGCTCTCGGCGCCATCGACTTCGTTGCCAAGCCCAAGGATGCTGCTGCCGGGCACCTCGACGTAATCGCCGATCAATTGATCGACAAGATCAAAGTCGCAAAGCGCGCTGGAGCAGTTAAGCTTCCCCCGCCCGTGCTGGTGGATTCACCGCCCGCGCAAAAAAAGGGGGGCCGCGCCGCTCTTCCACCCAATCGCATCATTGCCATTGGAATTTCCACTGGCGGCCCCAACGCATTGCAATTTCTGCTTTCGCAGATTCCCGCGGATTTTCCCGCCAGCCTGGTGATCGTCCAGCACATGCCCGAAGGTTTTACGGAAATGTTTGCGCGGCGCCTCGATGAATGCTGCGCCATCGATGTGCAAGAGGCCAAGTCCGGTGATCTTCTGATTGCCGGCCGCGCTCTGATCTGTCCCGGCAATCGCCACATCATGGTTCGCCGCATGCCTCGCGGGGACATGGCCGTGCTCTCGGATGGCCCCGCGGTCAACGGTCACCGGCCGTCGGCTGATGTTCTGTTCCATTCCGTCGCGCAGGAATTCGGCCTCACTGCTGTTGGCGTCATCATGACCGGCATGGGTGAAGACGGAGCGGAAGGTCTCGGCGCCATCCGGACCGCTGGCGGCATGACCGTCGCGCAGAGCGAAGACACTTGCGTCGTCGGTGGCATGCCACACGCCGCGATTCAAAAAGGTAACGTAAATAAAATCGTCCCGCTCGATGGGCTTGGCGCCTATCTCGTTTCTCAATATGGCGGAGGACGCGTCCACGGCGAGAAGGCCGGCGGGAATGACAAGTCAGAAAAATTGGATAAACCGGAAAAACAAGAGAAAAACGAAAGGACATCCGTTTCTTCCCACCGTACATAACACCGTGCGCAGGGAGAAGGAGAAAGCCATGCAACAATTCGCCGCGCTGCTCCGCAAGGACAATCAGCCCGTCCGCTACCTGGTGGTGGACGATTCCGTTTTCGCTCGCAAGAACATCATCAAGATGATTGAGATGTTCGGCGGGGAAGTGGCCGGTGAAGCCGGCGACGGCCTCACCGCCATCGCCGAATTCAACCGCACCAAGCCCGACATCGTGCTCATGGACATCACCATGCCGCAGATGGAAGGCATTGAGGCCGTCGAGCGCATCGTCCGCCAGCACGCCGAAGCGCGCATCGTCATGGTCTCTTCGGTCGGTTACCAGGAAAATATCCTGGCGGCGCTGCAGAAGGGCGCAAAGCACTTCGTGCAAAAGCCGGTGAAGCCCGAAGTCCTTTACGAGATCCTTCGCTACGTGCTCACCGACGACCCCAACGCTACCGGTGCGCCCACTGCTCTCGTAGGAGAACAACGTTCATGAGAATGGAACTCATTCAACCGTTCATCAACGCGGCCGACGCCGTTTTCGCCGAGTCGCTCCAGGCTCCCACCAAGATCGCCGATCTCACCATGGATGAGGAAACCTATCGCCGCAAGGGTGTGGCCGCGCTCATCTCCATCAAGGGCGACATCGAAGGCCGCGTCATCCTCGATCTTTCCCCCGAAGTTGCCGTCAAAATTGCCAGCCACCTCGCGGGTGAGCAAGTCCCAGAGAGCGAGCAGGTTGTCCGCGAAACCGTTTGCGAGCTCGCCAATATGGTCATCGGAAATTCCGTCACCCTGCTCAACGATCAGGGCTTTCACTTCAAGGTGTTTCCGCCGGAAATTCACATGAACGATGAAGGGCTGCCGAGCAGCACGGACACCGAAGCGATGGTCCTCTGTATGGAAACGCCGTGCGGCGAAATTTTCCTGAACATCTCGATGCATTATCTGCATCGCCGGCGCCAGGAGCGCGCCTCAGTTCCGGCCATCGACTGACTATTTTGCGTTTCTGGAAATGTCAGTCGCTCCCATCCACCGGAGGCCTGATGTACGCGGCTCCGTGGCGGAAAAGTCCTGCCGAGGGAATCGCTTGAGAGAACACGATACGGATCGGTACGAAGATGGCTCCCGCCCCGGGCGTGAACGGCACGGCTACTTCGAGCCGGCAGCCCTCCGGATACTGATTGCGGCTGCGAAAACTGATCCCGCCCCTCGACAAATCCTCGCACACGGCCACTTCTTCCTGAAACCCTCTCCGCCGGATGCATGCCAGCACGCGGGCCCTCACACGCGTGCGGTTGCGCCGCGGATAGATATGAGGTTCGGCGGGCCGCTTCGCCGGCGCGTTCTCTGGGGCAATTTCCGATTGCGCCTCGATCCAGATGGACGGCGCATCGCAGATTTTGCAGACGCGCGCCACGCACTTCCGCACTTCAAAGGACTTCAACTCCAACTCGTTCAAATACGCAACCTCTCTCCGCTGGCAGAAGCTGCATTCCATCAGCAAGCGGGCAAGCGCTTCTTCGGCCTTTTGCGGAGCAGGGAAGTCGATGCCCCAGAAATCGGAGCGCGGTTCCAGGATGGCGATCGCGTACAGGAATCCGTCCGGCTCATGGTCAATTTCGGCGACCACTCGCGCGCGCGTCGTTTTCCACGTATCTCCTTCTTGCTGCCGGCGCAAGGTGATTGCCTGGCCGGTGGAAAGCTTTTCCGGGAGCCGCAGCACGGCGCCGTTGCGGCTCACCAGCAGCGTCTGGGCAATCTGCTTTACCGCCACACCTCCGCCATCGAACCAGGATGCCTCCACGGGCATGCGAAAGCTGACGCGGTCACTTTGCCGGAGTCCTTCGGGACGCATATTATTTTTTCTCTTGGCGGCAATCCCAAATCGAGAGTAGCACGCCCTGTCGCAGCGCGCCCCTCACACAGCCCGTCTCTTGTCGTTCCCACTAATAACAGGCCGCGTCCGCGCGTGCCGCCCTTCGGCCCACTGGGGACTGTTGCTTTATTCGCTGACCGTTGCTTCAACCCTGCTTTCCCGCAGCCTCTTTTCCGGCATACTAAAAGGATAAGGAAAGCGCCCCGCGCAAGGATTGGGCCTTTCTGTTACGAGTCCCAGCACCGTGAGCAACGTTATCTTTATGGACGATCGCACTCTTAAAAGCTCGGGCGGAACTCTGGCCGTCCGCGACCGCCGCTACGCCATTCGCTACCCTTTTGCTGCGGACGCCGAGCTTCTCGACCTCGAATCCGGCGCCCGCTCCACCGGCGTCACCACCGATATTTCCATGGGCGGCTGCTTCATCTGCACCAGCAAGCCACTGCCCCTGAAGACCCGCGTGCGCGTCACCTTCCGCTACAAAACGCAGGTCGTCGAAGCGCTGGGCGTCATCCGCATCGTCAAGCCGCGCCTCGGCATGGGCGTGGAATTTATTGATGTCGTGCCGCCCTCCGACCGCACCCTCGTTCGCTGGATCGAACAACTCCGCAAGGCCCGCTGACTCGCCCCCTGCAAAAGCCCGGGCCCTCTGGCCGGGTCACCACCTGCCCGTTTCTTGGCCTTCTCACCAGTTTCTTCCTCTCGCTCTCCGTCGTAAGCTTCCCTCATCCAGCCCTGGGTGCAGCCATGATTGAATTCAGCGATTGGATCCAGAAGAATTGGTTCGAGCTCGGAATTCTCTTGCTTCTCTCCGCCATCTTGGCGGCTGTCGTTTGGTTTGCACGAAATATTCTGAAAACTTTCCGTGCCTACCAGGAGCAGGTCGGCGCGCTATTGAGGCTCTCGTTCTCCGACGTAGTCCCGGTGCAAGCCCCGGTGGCCGAAGCGCCCGTCCCGAGCGAACCCGCGCGCAGCGGCCCCAACCGCCTGCTCGTTTTCGCGCGTAATCTCGTGAATTGGTTCCAGGCTCCCATGGACAGCAACGCCGCCGCCCCTTGGCGCAAATTTCTCCGCTGGCTCCAGGCTCCAGCGGGAAGCTGACGCTGCATACTCGCGTTCTTTCCGGGCCGCCCCAGTTCGCCATGGGCATGATTCTCTGCGAGGAACACGAATTCCGGCAGGCGGAAACGGCCCTTCAGCGCGGGCTCGATGTGGATCCCGGTTCCGCGACAGGCAAATACTTTCTGGGATGGGCGCAATTCGCTTTGAATCGTCTGGTGGATGCGGAACGCAGCGTTCATCAAGCGCTCTTGCGCAAGGCCAATTTCGCTGACGCGTACTTTCTTCTGGCCAGGATTCACCGGCGGCAGAATAATGCTCCCGCCGTGGTCGAGGATTTGAACGCCTACCTCAAGCTCGATCCCGACAGCCGGGGAAACGTACAGGCCAAAGCTCTTCTCGAGAAAACCCAACAGGCCCTGGAGCAGAATCCTGATTCGGTGATCCTCGACGCAGCAAAACCCTGAACGAGTATTTCCTGCTCCGGATCTGTCATTCCGAGCGAAGTCCCGGCGATTTGTGTCGGGATGCAGTCGATCCTCGATTCCAACCCTGTCGGAAGGAATCCTGGCTTGGCCGCCGCGTCACGAGCCTCGCTGGAATCATTTCCGTTCACAGGCTGCCTCTACTGCCCCGCCTCCCATAACTTCCAGAACAATTTCACCGTATCCGGCCCATGCCCCGCATAGTGATTGTTCGCATACGCAAAAATCTTCAAATTCCGCCGCACAAACTCACGGAACAACTCCACCCAATTCTTCAAATCCCCTCGGCGGTCAACGATCGTCTTGTCCCACGTCTTGGTCTGCTCCTCGATCCCCTTTCGGTCGCCCAGCCATCGCACGTACGCAAAGTCCGCGGTAATCAGGTCGAACTTTTCCTTCCTCTCCCACGGCCGCGGCATCCAGCTCTGGTCAATCAGCGCCAGCGCCACTCCGCGCTCCCGCAAAGTCTCCGCAAATTGCGACTTTTGCATCCCGGTCGGGTTTGCGGGACGCGCGTCCAGCCAATTCTTGTTTCGTATTTCTACCGCATATTGAAAACCCTTCGGCAGTTGCTTCAGAAACGCTTTCAACCGCGCCAAAAATTCCGCTCCACTCTTGAACTTCGATTTGTTGAAATAGCCGAATTGAAACAGCACCGGCCCCAGCTTTTCCCCCAGCGCCTCCATCGTCTTCAGGAAATAACTGAGATCCTCCTCGCAATCCACCAGCACTTTTTCATGCGTGATCACTTGCGGAACCTTCACCGCAAAGACGAACCCCGGCGGCGTCTTCGCATACCATCCCTTCACCGTCGAAAGCGCCGGCGTGCGATAAAACGTGCTGTCCACCTCCACCGTATCGAACTGCGTCGCGTAGTAGCTCAGGTACTCCGCGGGCTTCATCCCTCGCGGGTAGAAGCTCCCCTCCCAACCCTCCGCCGTAAACGCGCTCGTCCCTACCCGTATTTCCGCCATCGCCGGGTGATTCTACACCCGCCGAGACTTGCCTGCCGTGAAGAGGCAGACCGTACTTCTCATTATTCAAACCAGGCGGCCGATATCGTTCATTTCGTCTGCAGCGATTCGATGTATTTCGTCAAATTGAAAATTCGTAGCTGCACGACACCATCGGTGGCCGTCTTGCTTTCGAGCGCTGTAAATAGACCGCCCCAGATGGGCATGTCGGCTGTGCCGTGCGCTGGCGTTGCCGTACCGAACCGCAAAATGGAATTCACGTGATCCGCGGGAAATTTCCCGTCATTGCGTTTAGCCAGCGTGCTCAAGTCTGCGGGCGCCGTCTTCAATGCAGAAGCTGCCGGGCCGTCGCCCTTTCCTGCTTTTCCATGGCAAACGGCGCAGTACTCCCCGTACATCTCTTCACCTGAGCTTGCCGCTGTCTGTTTGATCGGAACTTTCTTGATTGTTTTCTCTTGGGTTGTCCCCGCGGGCTGTTCTTGCGACCATGCCGCAAGACCGCAACTCAGCAAAAGGATCACTGCCAGAAAACTGAACCGTTTCATGTTTTTCCTCCCCCCGACGTTTCGCAAGTGTGCTTTTGGATAAGCGATTCACCGCTCAGCGAAGGGCATTCGCTGAAATCCAAGCACTTCTATTGTCTTGAGTCTGTGACCGGTGTCACCCATCTCTAGCCAGGTGTCACACTCGCCGTTCTCATTCCTCCAGCCTCCTCCCCGCAAGTCATTTGCGTTTTTTGTGCGCTTCTTGCATCCCGGTTGCTTTTACCGGGACATCCCGGACGGTCCCGCGAGATGCGTTTTTGCATTCCGGACGGGTCTGCGGAACCGAACCAAGCAGGCCGACAGCTTCTAGTAGCTTCAGTACCGCCGTCTCTTCTCTTTTGCATTTCGGCTTGTCTCCTTATTTCGTTTCTGTGCTAGAATCCGCCGCACGTTCGTTCCCGCATCGTCCCGGTGCTCCTTCGAACGAATAACCCGTTTCCCTGGCACTTGGGATTTTCCGAGCACGTCAAGTCAATTTGTTTGCCTTGGAGGAATTGAGATGAAACCCTCTCCCGTCTCGGTTGTAATGCTTGTGGTGTCTCTGCTTCTTGCCCGCGCTCTGTTGGCGCAGTCGCCTGATTCCGCAAATCAGAGCGCGGCATCTTCCGCTGCTTCGGCGGCAGAAGTTCCCCGGCTCATCAAATTCAGCGGCACGCTGCTGGATGCCCAGGACCGCCCCATGGCGGGTCCCGTCGGCGTGACCTTCGCTCTTCATGCGCAGCAGACCGGCGGCGCCGCGCTGTGGATGGAGACGCAGAACGTGACCCCCGATGCCCACGGCAACTACACCGTCTTGCTGGGAGCCAACAGCGCCAATGGCGTGCCCGCGGAATTATTTGCTTCCGGCGAAGCCCGCTGGCTGGAAGTGCAGGTGGAGCGGCAAGCGGAACAACCGCGAATATTGCTGGTGAGCGTGCCCTATGCCTTGAAAGCGAAGGATGCGGAAACGCTGGGCGGACGGCCGGCTTCGGACTTCGTCACCACTGCACCACTCGCAGGCTCGGCCAACTCTGCCGGAACCGCCGCTGCTGCAGCCTCTTCCACTGCACAGCCCGGTTCGAAAACGCAAACGACTCCCAAGAAGGCAGCGTCCGCGGTGCAGCCTGCCGTCGCCTGCACCAGCGTTACGAGCGACGGAACCGCCACCGCCAACTCCGTCGCCAAGTTCACCGCCGCCTGCGCCATTCAGAATTCCGCGATTACGGAGACGGGGGGCAATGTGGGCATCGGCACCACCGCGCCGATCCGGGCGCTGGACATCGAGGGGGGCACCAATACCAGCGTGCTGGTGCGCGGGCCGGGGACGCACAACGTGCAACTGACGGGAACATCGAGCAGCGGCCGGCTAGGCCAGGACTTGAACGGGTTCTTCTTCGCTTCGGACACCAACGGGAGAGTGATCAAATTTCTGACCAACAATGGGGCGCTGAACGAGTGGATGCGCATCACCAGCGCCGGCAACGTCGGCATCGGCACAACCACCCCAGCGGCGACGCTGAATGTCGTCGGCCCTCTTAATCTCCCTGTTGGACTATTCACAGGGAACACCACCGCCTCTCAATCATACATCCTCGCCGCCACGCAGAGCGGCTCGAACCCTACAGCTTTTGACGGTACGCCCAGCACTGCGCCCCCTGTTGCGTTGTCGGGAGTTTCTACTGCCACCAGCAACAGTGCGGTGGGCGTCGTCGGAATTGGTAACAGCCCGATGGCTGCCGGGATGGCAGCATTCAGCCTTTCCACTGCCGGTGGTGCAGGTCTGGCGGCGTTTGCCGCCGGGGGAGACAAGAGTACCGCTGTGCTCGCGTTAAACGCCGGCACCACTGGCAATACCCGCGGTGTGCACGCTGAGGTCGCGGGCGCGACCGGCGTGGCCGGGCTATTCGACAATGACGCGAATGGCGACATTCTCATCGGGAGAAACGGACCTTCTGGTGCGCACGTGGATCAGTTCCGCGTAGATGGGAGCGGCGACGTGCTGATTGTGGGCAACTTTCATTCCGCCACAGCGGGGAATGGGATTATCTTGAAAAGCCCAAACGGCGCCGTTTGCAAGCTCCTTGGAATTGACAATACGGGAGCAATAACCTTGAGCACGGTGACGTGCCCGGCAGCGCCGTAACCCGCAATCGCACACATCGCTAGCTCTCAGAGGTTCGGCCGCCGCCGCAGACATCTGCGCAAAGCTACTCGATTTGCGCAGATGAAAATCTGCACCAATTCGATCATCCGCGTTGAAGCGGCGCGAAAGACCGAACGGAGACTCACCACACAGGCATGACATCGAGGTCCGAGCGGAACGGCTCGTGGAAGGCAGGGCTACTGAAGGTGTGACAGGAGAGAGACTAACGAATCCCGGGGCGGTCAGTACTTGCGTCTGATTTTGCCCGTGACATCAATCCGCCATGGTGCCTGCTGCGAGCCTGTGAGTTCTCGCATTCTGCGCTTCTCCGTCCAGTTGTCCCCGCGCTTCCAATCGAGCGCTCGCGCGGTCTACGGCATCCGAAAGGGACGTTCGGAAATATTCCGTGAGTACATTTACGTCCAACGGTAAGGCATCACTGTTGCACATGCGGATTAATGAAAAGTAGCCCCATCTGTGAGTCAAGCTAGTAACTAGTTCCAGCCGCAGTTCCCACGATGGTTCGCCCATCTGGCGTTCGGACCAAGAAAAAAAGAAATTCCCATCGGACCTGTAGCGCAATGGATAAAGTGAGGAAGCGGAAAAGCCGTTCTTGCCCACTTTCTGGAGGCGAATAGCATCGAACCCGATCGGCTGGAGAGCATCCTGGAGAACTTTGCAGATGGAGGGAAAATCGTCGCACGCGCTCAGCAATTCCGTGGCGTGCCGAATGGCGATGTGGTTGGCCAAGATCTGACGGCGGCGGGTCACGCGCTGTAGGACCGAAAGTAGTTCAGCGAACTCTTGGTAGCGCAGTTGCTGCACGCCAAGAAATATCCCGATCCCTATAACTGCAAGAACCAGGGCGATGGTCGTTCTGCCTTGAAGTAGGACGAGACTCAAAAATCCAAATCCAGCGGTGACAGCGTAGAGAACGAGAGCTACATCACGCTGAGATAAGCCGCGCTTGAGCAACTTGTGGTGTATGTGATGACTATCGCCACTGAACAAAGGCTTGCCCGCGAGGAACCGGCGTATCACCGCGAGCGCAACATCGAGAATCGGTAGGCCGAGCGAAACTACAGGGATGGCCACTGCCACCATCGTGGGGGCCTTCTGCGATCCCTGAAGAGCTAACGCACTCAGCATAAAACCAATGAATAAGCTGCCTGAGTCCCCCAGAAAAATAGTTGCGGGATGGAAATTGAACCGCAGGAAACCAAGAATGGCCGCAGCCAGTACAATCGTAAGGAATGTCACCAATGGATTTGGTACGACGAGCGAAGCAATAAAAACAACAATTGTGGAAAAAAGTGCCGAACCGGCCGCCAATCCATCCAGCCCATCGATTAAGTTGAATGCGTTGGTGATCAGCAGGACCCAGAGTATGGTCAGGGGCAAGCCAACGAAAGAACCTAATGTGTGCCCAGACAAGACCAGGTCCAAATGATGTATACCAAAACCCCCCATATAAAGTATTAGCGCCGCCAAGGCCTGAATTCCGAACTTTCCATACGGTCCGACGCCGTGCGTATCATCATAGAGGCCCAGAAGAAAAATGATGAGCGCAGGCCCGAGCATGCTCAAGGTTGTTTTTAATGGCAGCACGAGGGCAAGCCCCAACCATCCTCGAGTCATCAGGGCGATGCCGATCACAATCATAAAGGACGCGTAGATGGCGACCCCGCCGAGTCTCGGCACGGGGATTATGTGAACGTGGCGGTCCAATTGTGGCGGATCCACCCAGCCGTGGGCCTGAGCGAACGTGCGGACGCACCAGGTGGACATAACCGATAAAGAAAGACAAATGATAAAAGCTAGCAGGTAAATTACGAACACGTGCACATCTCAGACGTCTGAACTGGGTGAATTGAGACTAGAAAAACTTTTGTATATCTCTAGGAGAATTGATGAACTAGGTCGAACGCTTAATGTTCATACTTGCGTTAGTACTTGGGCCTTCCTTTTAGAATGAACCGGACCTGAATGCCATTTGCCGTTTAAGAGCTCTTGATAGACGGCAAGCGTTTGGCGGGCAATTCGCTTGTCTGAAAATTCACTCACAGCACGTGCGCGACCGGCCACACCCATTTGCGTTCTGCGTTCCCTGCTTTCCAATACGCTAACTATTGCACTAGCTAAGGCTTTGGAGTTCTTAATCGGGACGAGAAGACCGTTCTCTCCGTGCCTAACCACAGATGAGCAGCCAGGAGCGTTAGTCGTTACAATCGCTCGCCCACACGCCGCAGCTTCAAGCAACACCTTAGGAAGACCTTCGCGATAGGAGGGCAAGCAGACCACATGAGATTGGCAAAGTACGGACGGCATGTTGTTGTTGTCTTGGTGCCCCCACCACTCCAGGCTCCCGGCGTCCGCCCACACTCTGAGCTGTTCCTCGGGGATGCAGCCTGGATTGTTCGGATCGGGGGCTCCCACCAAGACCATGCGGACCAAAGCGCCCTGTTCGCGGAGTTGTTTGGCGGCTTCCACAAATTCTCTTACACCCTTCTCCCATAGCATGCGAGACGGCAGCATGACCACAGGTATGTCACTAGGTTCGGGTCGTGGCACGAATGTCTCTACGTCCACCCCAAAGCCCGCTACCACGATCAATTTCTCCTCCAACGCAATTTTTTCTCGCACAATGAAGTCGCGGTCGTCATTGTTTTGAACCACGACTTTGCAGTTTGGAGGGCTAAATATCCACGCGAGAACACTTAACAACAGACGACGTAGAACGAGCATTGGGCGACTGCTACTTACGAATATATGCCCCAAACCCGTGACGGTGTGCATGGCGGGTATTCTGCCCAAAATGCGCGCGGCCAGACCACCGTAGATAATTGGCTTGAGTGCAATATGATGAACCAAATCAGGTTGTTCGAGGCGATAGGCTCTCACGATCTGAAGGAAACTATAGACCTCGCGCAAAGGATTCAGGCTGGACCTGGAGATACTCCAGGGTAGGACTCGAAAGCCTGCTTTCTCCAGTCGCGAGCTATATTCGCCTGGGGGGGCCATGATGAGAACATCCGCACCTTCATTTTGGGCGGCGCGAGCCAGTGTCAACCGATGGGACCAAAACGAGTAGTCTGCTGTGGTAAGAAAGAGGATTTTCATAGCCGTGAATGGTTCGGGTCGTTCTGCTTTGTTTTGGACGAGGTGGTCACCGGAATTAACCGTGCCAGCTAACAAGCATTGAACGCAGAGTTTGCCGCCTTAGCAGTAAAGGCGACTACCTCCGGGGAAAAGGTCGCCCAGCAATGGCTGGACTTCGACCTCGTGGCCTGCGCGTTCAAACAGAGGCACATACTGCCAAATCGGATAGCGGCTGCTAGCACCCTGGAGACCGAATCGGGGAAGACACAAGATTCGCATGGGTGAGAATTAATCGGGAATTCGGGACACTGGCGAGAAGCTGTTCGTCCTCGAATTTGCCGTCCCGCTAATCGGGCAAGCGGGCGGCGACGGCTACCGTGTCCCCCAATGAGGCCAAGTTGAGCAGCTTTTCCACCATACGGTGCGCGTGGGCAATCCACGTATCCTTCAGTGACGCACTTCTTTTCTGGTCTACCGTCATCTGTTCACAGTCAACCGATTGTCCGCGACTCATCCAGTCCGCCATGAGTGCCATGGGGTTAAACCCAAATGTCAGAGTCTCTGAGATCTCAAAACCAAACCTGCTTAAATAGGCTGCAAATCCATGGGCGGTCCAGTGATTCAAGTGGTCAATACACACGTAGCGATCTCTTGTGCCAATCAAGCGTTGAGTGATTCCACTGTAATTCGGAACTGAGGCCAGAATTACACCGCCCGGCCGCAACAGCTCCCGCGCGCGTCTGACATAGCGATTCGGTTCTGGCAAGTGTTCGAGCGTGGCCCACATGGTAATCACATCAAACTTGGTGGAGAAATTTGAACACAAGAAGTCGCCAGCTCGGATCTTAATGCCCGCCTCTTGTCCGACGGCCACGGAGGTTGGTGAGATGTCTATCCCCTCCGAGGTATACCCGACTTCGCTCGAGGCTTTGACAAAGCCACCCACCGAGCAGCCGACATCGAGTAATGCGCCGACTTTCGTTGTCCTCAACAAGAGTCCAAGCTCTCGTGGGTAGTGCTTCCGGGAAAGGAGGAAATCCTTGAGAACGTCTATGGAATAGTAGCGTCGGCCATAATCGTCATAGCGGCCCTGCAGTGCTCGGTCATCCGGCCAGGGAAAGACAAATGTGAGGGCACAACCGCGGCAGGTATAGTAGTCCACCTGGTCCTTTTGGAAGGACATTGACACTTGTTGCGACTCGCAACACGGACAGCCAACGGTTCGCGGCGATAGTGTCTGCACGGCGGCAGCGTTTGTGGGAGTCATGTGGGCACCGGCATTAATCATGGAAAACTGTAAACCAAGATTCGGAGACTTCGACCCGCCTCTGAATCAAACTTTGATTAATGCTGCCAAACATCCACCCGGAGGTTAACCGTCGGAGGCGCGGACATGGTCTGATTAGTCACGTTGCATCCGCGAACGCTCACTACACCGGGGGCGCTCACCCATCCGAACCAGGTAAGCTCGTCGATCGAAGCCAGCGCGTTCGGGATGCCCAGCGCCACGGAGTCTCCGTCTGCGGCACCAGTGGCCGTAACAGAAAGCGTGTTGCAGGAGCGCCGTGAAAACTCCGGGAAGGCCAGCGAGGTGGACACGGAGATGTGCCGCGTGATGGCGGTTCCCCCGCCGATCGTGGTGGCTCCGGCCGAGGAAACCTGGAACTGAGCAGCCGTCCCAACCGCGAGAGGGGCCGTGTCCGAGGCATTGCCGATGGAAAGATTTCCACTCGGAAACAAGGTGACTTGGGCAGCGCCGTTGTTCGTAAACAGACTTAAAGCGTCATTCGAAGTCGACCCCAGCTCGACGCCAGTCGGAGAGCCGCTCTGCGCTCTTACAGTCGCTTGGACGGTCCCCGAAAATAAATCCAGGCTCGAGGCGGACGCGGTCGCGGAAATCTGGCCTTTCATTACTTCGGATCCGAAAGGCCCAACATCAAACTTAAATGCGTCCGTTGTATTTCTCACAATAAAATTCAGTGAACCGTGACTCGTATGGTTGAATCGATCGGCGGCAAGCCGCACAAAACTTGCATTGCCGCCGCCACCGTCCACGGCATTTGCCCAGAGCCCCCCGGAATCGATTTCGTCGCCCACCCACAAATTCGCGCCGGGACCGCACCGGATCGGGGGGCAGCGGGGATTGAAATGAACAGAAAAACTATAGCTCCAGGATTCAAGGGTTCCCGGGTACTCGATCGCCATCCCGTATGTGTAAGGGGAAATAAGAAAGTCCTTGAATCCGCCTGAGTCGGGGGTCGCTCGTGACAGCCGGAAGTGATACTGGGACCCAGCTTGCCCGATGACGGAATGCACGGTGTCCAGGTTGTCCGGCGCAAATACGGCCTCTCCAAACTGCGCCGCCTGCGCGCTGCCGATGTTCACGCTGCCCGTGTTGCCGATTCGCATCCACTCATTCAAGCTGCCGTTGTTTGTCAGAAAGCGGAGAGACGATCCAGCAGAATCGCTGGCCAGAAAAGTGCCGAGGAGGTCCTGCCCAAATCGCCCGCTGGAAGCCACACCACTGACTTGCACATTGTGGACCGTTTGACCCGTTAGGAGAATGTTCCCGTTGACCTGAAGAGGAGTCAATGGACTAGTCGTGCCTATGCCCACGTTTCCATTGGATTCAAAAATGGCGGACGGTACGAGGCTATCTGTGGGATCAAACTTGGCCACAAAGTCGTTGTCGACTGGGGCAGTTGCCGCGCTTTTCGCCGCGGAACTCTTGGCAGCTTTTGTCTGCGAGCTAGCGATTTTAGAAGTTGTGTTTACCGCCTGCGTCTTAGGTGGCACAGGCACTCCTGCCTGTGCGCTCCCCTCCGTGGTTTTGTTCGCCCCATTCGAGCTGACTCCTTGCGGACTCGCGAGCAGGAACGCCGACGCCGGCATTCCGGCAAGCGTTTCCGCGTCGGCGGCCTTCAAAGCATAGGGTACGCTCACGAGCAGTACGCGAGGAGGTAGCTCAATCTCCAGCGACTCCACCCCCAGCCATCGAGTCTGGCCGGTGCTGAACAAATCCAGCGGCACGCCTTCGTTGCTGTTCGCCCCCAGCAGAGCCGTGTAGCGACCTCCTTCATCCAATTGCACGTTTTGCGTCTCCATCCACAACGGAATCCCACCCTCCTGGTCCGCATAGATCGCGAATGTCACTGCCACAACTCCGGTCTTTGCCTCACCTTTTCGGTCTTTCAACATCCCGCTGAACTTGATGAGCCGCGGCACGGCCGTGTCTGGTGCAGAAGACAACGCTCCCTCCCCGACCGCACCTCCTGGCGGCGTGTGGACTGGGTCTGCAGCTGCCCGGGGTTGAGGGGATTGCGCCATCGTGGCCGCCACGAGCCCAAGCTGGCTGATACAAACCAGAACACACAAGAAATTCCTTTGGACTCCACCTCGGTTCATGGAAATCATGCAAAGCCTCTCTGCTCTGTTTTCGATAGCGGAACGAATTACGTCAAATGGGTCGTCGGAGGAATAGCGTTTTGAGTTCTCATTGCATCTTGTATTCCATCGTGAGACTCAGATTCGCCGGGTTCGTGGCGCACCCGGAAGCTCCCGTCGTCACGCGGAAAAGCAAAGGCTGGCCTGCCGGAACGTTTATCGAAACCGCTCCACTGTCAAGGATTGCGCCCCTACCAGGAGTCACACTCACCAAACTGGTTGTGGTTGAATTGTCGAACACGGAATAGACTGGAAACGTTGTGCACCCGGCCGGTGGAGTCAAAACGCCTCCTGTCAGCCGCGTAATGGTGATCGCACGATCCGGGACGAGTAAGCCGAAGCTCTGCACATTAACCGGAGTTGGATGGAATCCGCTCCAAGTCATGCGGAGCGAGGAACTCAACGCCGCATCGCCGCTGAGTCCGGTGCTGTTGGGAGCAGTTGACAACCCACCCGACAAGTACTTGTTAGTTCCTGAACCACCATCGTTCAAGAAACTGGTGCCAAAGGTCCCGCCCGAGAATTCGTCCATCGCTACTAGATAACTATTGCTTGCTCCCGCCGCAATGTTGACCCCATACCGGCACTTCTTGGGGCCATTATTGCGCCACATGTTCCCGCTTATACTGAACTCGCTCGCATTCGGGGCAACGGAGATTCCGTCATAGGTATTCGTTGCCTGGTTGCAAATGTCATCAAAATTGTTATCCGCGATTTTAACTCGGTTGGCTGAAGCCGGAAGCGTGATCGCGCTCTGGCCTATATTCGCGAAAACGATGTGACTTAGGTCAATGCCGTTCGTTTCTGCGGAACTCCCGGTGATGACCGCGCCCGTTGTTGCGGATGCGATGTACCCACGGTATTGAATGTCGCGGCCCGCGTCGATCTTGAGGTCTGTGCCGCCAGTGTTCCCTCCAGCTTCCAGGTAACAATCGTTGCAGTGAACCCAGCGGGGAAAGCCTGCGCTGGCGCCAACTGTATTGCGTATGTGCAGGGCAGTTCCGGGGCGACCGTTTAATACAGTAAGTTGAACCATGGCAACTGTATCCAGTTTCCCGTCGAGAACCACCCCCGCATCCGTAAACTTAGTGTTGCTTTGTGTGACTACATTGAATAGATGGAAATCCGCTGATGTATGTGAGTTATTGCCGTTGGTTATGGAAACGAAGGAAGTCCAGACGCCTTGCCAGATAAGCACATCCCGCAGTGTCCAAATACCACCGCCGAAGCCGCTTCCGGAAGAACTAAATGCGATGCCATTATTGGGGGAGGAAGCGTTGCCGCCAAAACGAACCTCCGAGATGCTTCCTCCCTGAACCGCTGCGTCGATGAGCGGAACATTAGTCCTCGAAGCAGCCGTTCCCACGTTCAGGTCGCAACCTTGCATCCTGAAGTACGCGCCAGTTATACGCAGCCCAGTGCCCGCGTGGTTTATCGTAATTGCCGAAGGCTTCTCTGAGCGTCCCATGCATAGTATCGAGACGCCCGGCTTTGTGATATTCACCGTGGCCGTCTCCGTATCCGTATAGTTTGGCGGCACGATTATCACCCCTCCCTGGCTCGGCAAGTCATCGTGGGCCGCTTGCAATCCATTGAACTGGTTCAGGCACCGGGCGTTGGCAAAAGCGTTGCATGGCGCTTCGCCACCGATTGCTCCCGCTCGGCTCTCGCTATTGTCGGCACCTTTCAGGTGACTGTTCAGGGCCGAAGGAGTCCGGGCCGGAAGAACCATCACCCATAGGCACAAAGCCACTACAAAGATCAAATACCTCACGCTGTGAAATCTCCTCTCGCCGGGAAGGAAAGCCTATTGCCCGTAGCGGGTACATCGAAATGCTGTCCCCTTCGCCAATTCCAGACGTCGCTAGTACTCTCGATGCCGAAGTAGCAATAAGCTGCAATAAGATACTTGAACCAGGAATGCAGCGGAGCGAAGTATTGGTCCGAAAATGTCGAGTAAAGAAGCGGGACTAAGCTTATGGAGTAGCAGAAAATGAACAGCCGGTCACCTGCGACAGCTCCGAGATAGAAATAAGTTGAAGCTGCACCGATAAGCCCGAAGGCTAGCACGACACCCAATATTCCGAAGTCTATATATACTGGCTCGATCGCAGTATAGACGTTCGTGGGAAATGGAACTGCAACCTCCTGCTGGATTGGGGAGATAACCGGGCGCCCGGTCATGCGCCTAGACAGGTTCAATACATCTAAGAACACGTTTCTTCCATACTCCGGCCCGGTACCGGTCCGGACGACCCGGTCGAAAGCCGGCAAGGGTCCTAGGGCGTATTGGACCAGCGATTCCTGGATGAGAGATAGATTTTCTGACCAGGAGGCTTGCAGATCGCCGCCCTTTCCCAAAGAAATGGCGAACAATCCAAAGCACAACAAGAAGATTGCGGCGCCTGCGGCGAGCCTCCTGATGCTTAGCCCTTTCCTCATCGAACTGATCCCCGTCAAAACAACGATGATGAGGAAGACGGCGGTCCGACCCGTACCCAGCACGGCATACACGGAGGAGACAGCCAAAGATAGATAATATTCGAGTCTTTCCCGCTTACCGTTACCTTTCTCGATCGCGTAGATAAACGTCGTGAAAAAGCTGAGCATGCTTGCATTGCCAAGAAAACCGTACCCGGCGGAGCCTTCGGTCAACAACTCGACCCGCAGGCCGACGAAAAAATTCTCGATACCGGACTGCTCCGCCAATTGCATTGCCTTTGCGAACAGGACGGGTAGCAAGCACACGGACGCGAATAGCAGAAGGACCCTGATTCGAGGATGACTTGAGCCTCCGACCGGCCGGGCAACTTCTCCGTCATTAACTGGCGAACCAGGCGCGCGTAGGAGAAACGCAAGCCATGCCCCACCGGTAAAGGAAAGAATGACAACAACAAAGATGAGAGCGGTCGAAAAGCCGATGGGGTCGATGGGAATGGGCGAGAAGTAATACAGAGTCGTGACGACTAGCCAGAGGAGGCTGAATATAAAAGGTGGATACCGGAGGTCACGACAGGTCCGGTAATTTACCACTGTCAGCGCCAGTAAAGCCGCAAGAATCAAAGCCGACATGTTTCGCGAACTCCCAAGTTATTTGCTCTACCCTAATTCCTCGATCAGAGAGACATATTCCGCATTCATCTTTTCCAAAGATAAGAGGTTGGACGTCTTCAGTGCGTTTTCCCGTAAGCGGCTTCTCAGGGCACGGTTCTCCCTCAATCTGACGATCGACTCAGCGATTGCACGTGAATCACCGGGGGGAACCATAAGACAATTGGAATCGCTTGCATATTCGCTGACCCCGCCACAGGCAGTAGTGATTACAGCCGCTCCGCATGCCATGGCCTCCAGCCCCGGGAGGCCAAACCCTTCAATGAGAGAGCTGCAAACAAAGACGTCGCACGAACTATAGAAAGACGCAAGTTCACCATCATCTGCGGCCTTCAGCAATTCGGCCGCTACTCCACTTGGCAGTCCGACCTGGAGCGCAGTGGCGACGATTACCTTCATGTTTTGTTTATGCTCCTCGGACATCTGGTTAATTGCATCCAGGAAAACGCGATAACCTTTCCAAACAGCAGCTCCTGTGACTGTGCCTACTACAAAGTCGGCGGCACCGTTGCGCGTCCCGTTCCCTGGCCGAAACGTGGACACGTCCACACCGTTCCGGATTAAAACCGCATTCTCGTCCGCAATCTTGTCTTTTATCCAGTGCGATACGACAATTCTCTTGAGAGGTAACCTATAGCTTAGCCTCGCCAGGAAGCACAGCCCGCGCCTCCAAAGACCGCCATCACCTGCCTGGCTCAGAGCCTCGTAGTGCTGAATGAGGTAGACGAGTCTTGTGCGCGAAAGCCTGAGCCACTTCGATAGGCACAAGTAATAAGAAGTCTTGAATCCCGTCGCAAAGCAAATGTCAGCCTCGCGCGTAGATGTGAAGCTCAAATTGAGCAAGTAGTAGATCTTTCTCAGGAATTTCGCGCTGCGCGTGCGTTTGATTTCCAATTGCACGGAATCATCTAGCCTGAAAGGTGGAATCGCCGCATAATCCGGGACAATGATGCGAACCCGATGCCCTTGCTTCGCCAGAGCATTAGCCACCTGAATTACAATGCGGATTCCGCCCCCAAGGTTAAATCCTTCGAGCGGAAATGTTATTTTTCGCGGCTTCACGGATGGCACTCAGCCCTAGCTACCTGCGATTCAGGAGATTCTTGGTTCGAAACACGGTTCTAACTGGGTTGGACTTCGTCTTGCTCCAGCTCGGCTCTCATGTGGTCAGCAAATCCCTGGCCAGACTTCTCCACCCACATACATATTCATGGTAGTCCCCCGTGATGAGGAACAGGATTGCGGGCCAGATCCTAGTCGGCCGAGGTTTCCCTGCCAGTTCCAGTCGTCGCTCTGAGAAATCAAGCCGGGCTTTGATAAGCGACTCAGCAGAGGCATGAGCCCACAGAGAAGTGCAGAGAGGGGCTGCGGTCGCCCCAGAAGCGAAGATGGGCAAGAGATGGGAATACATCGCCCGCCATTGCTCCCAATCTGCCTGGTAATCATGGAGTTTGCTCTTTTTGTAGGCGTTCCATAGCTCGGCCCATTTGTCCAAGTCCAGACTGGCATTGACCCCTGAGCTGGCTGCGTGCCGTCTATAAAGCATTAGAGGTTCTTCAATCACAACTACCTTCGAAAAAATTGAAGAAATGAAGCAAATCCAATTGTCATGACCCCAGTGCGATGAGATCGGTAATAAAATCTTCCGAAGCGAAGCCCTGAATGCCAGCGTGCATCCATATTTAAAAGACTGCGCATACAAGTGCGCGAAGCTCCTGCGGTCCGGCAAAACTCCTGCTCTGCTCCGCAATAAAGTCGTCCCCTTGGGGCGTAGTTCCTCATCGGTGACAGTTGCGTCCACAGCCACCAACCCGCAGGATTCTTCCTCTGCGAACACCTGGTTTACTTTTTCCATCTTCTTCGGCAGCCAAACGTCATCTTGGTCGCTCAAAAAGATGATGTCGCCCTTGCACAGGGAAATAGCCTGTTCAAAATTTTTGGTGTAGCCCAGACGACGCAAGTTTCTCTGGAACCGGACCAGCCCCTTTCGCTTCTCGGAAAAACTTTCGATGATTTCGCAAGTGTGATCCGTTGGACCGTCGTCGCAGATTATCAACTCATCGGGCGGCTGCGATTGTGAGGCGATGCTCTCCAGTTGCGTTTGCAGATAGCGCGCACCGTTATAGGTGCAAAGCGCCACGGAAATGAAAGGTCGAGCCATCGGCTAACCTCGGTCTGTTCGCGTACCGCCGCTCAAGTCGAAATCAGCCGACCAAAGCTGATTCCATGCAAAGCCGCAACGCATCAGGTCGCGCTCCTGCGGCGTGAGAGCGATGAACCATCCTGCCGGCACGAAGGCTAAAATCACGCCAATCAGGAAAATCAACTTTGTTGCTGGCACAGTTGGCAGGGTCGCCAAAATCAGGACAGCCAGGCCTGCCACAGCAGTCCAGGCGGCCCGTCGAATAGCCGGCGTGCTTTCCGGCAGCAGCCATCGTGAGAAGCAGAGCAGCACCACAAAATCTACACCCACGCGGGCCGTCCAGGCGATAGCGGCACCTTCGATGCCATACGTAGCGATCAGCCACCACAAGCCAAGCAGATAGAAAGGCAGCTCGATTAGGTGAAGCTTGGCAGTGAGGTCCGGCCGACCGACCCCCTGCACGAGGGCCGCCGGAATTTGGGCCAAGCAGTTTAGAAACACGCCCGCCGCCAACCATTGGAGCACGCGGAAACTGTGCTGTGCGAACTCGGCCCCCAGCCAAAGCGAAAGACCGTTTTGCGCCAGGCCGACGGTCAGGAGAACAGCCGGGAACAGTATCAAAAAGAGGTATTTGAGGCATCGTCCATACAGGACTGCCGTCCTGCTACGATCGTGCACAAAACTTGCGGAGAAGGCAGGAAACATCACGCCGACCAAAGCGCTCGGGATAACTATAAATTTGGTAACGACTTCGTACGGCGTCGCGTAGTAGGCAACCGCCGTCATGGACACCAGCGCGCCAATCAAGAAGCGGTCTAGGGTAACCATAAGCGGACTAATAATGTTGGTGACGGTCATCCAGCCGCCAAAGCGCAGCAACGGGCCCGCGGCGGCGCCGTGCCACGCAATGCGACTGCGCAACTGCGGAACTATCCGCAGGCAGAGCAACAGATGAGCCGCGCAGCCGATCAGCCGGCCAACAACAAGCACGGCAACCACGGGGAACAAGCTCCTCGAGAAGGGCAGCACTAGCAGCGGGCCGGCAAACGAGAAAACGCCCATGGGGATCCGTAGTGCATTGATCATTCCAAAGCGCTGGTACGCTTCCAGTACGCCCCGCAGACCAGCCGTGCCAATTACAAGCGGAATGGAAAACCCGAGCAGGTAGAAAGTTTGCAGCGTCTCATGTTGCAGTGTAGCGGGCACATTGAGCGCGCGATACACCAGCCAGGGCGAGAGCGATACCGCCACTATAGTGCCTACCAAGCCCAAAAGAAGCATCAGTACCACTGAAGTCCACACCAGCAAGGGAACCTCGCGATCCTCGCCGGCGCCCAGTTTTTTGGCTACCAGCTGCGTCAGCGCCCGGCCGAGTCCGAGATCGAACAAACTGGCATAGCCGATAAGGGCCCAAGCTAGGGCCAGAACCCCAAAGCGGTCCTTCCCCAACCCTCGAATTAGAATCGGAATGGAGAAGACCGCAACGATCATCGGCGCACCATTGCCGATCAGGTTCCAAATTACATTTCGCGCCAGCAGATGACCCTTCGTCAGGCGCGCCGCGTTGCTTGGCATTTGTTGAGTCATTTCAAGAAACTTGGAATAACTTCAAATCCCTAGTTGACAGGCATCAGGTCCGCGTCGTCCATCTCCACGGAAACCGAGCGCATGATCAGATGGAGTGAGACAACAAAGCGGAAGCGGTTCTTCTTCCGCACGACAATTCCCGCCAAGCCGGCTAGGGGGCCACTGGTAACGCGGACCTGGCGGCCCACGGTCAGGTAAGGATGCGGCTCAGCTTGCAATTGTGCTGTCAATCCTCTCCGGAGAACTTCTATCTCGTCATCCGAAAGCGCCGCAGGTTGACCGTTGAAGCTGACAAGCCGAACGACGCTGGGAATTTGAAGCACGCGAAGCTTGTCACGAAGCGCCAGTCGCAAGAAGACATAACCTGGAAATAGGGGCAGATCGAGTCGTACCCGGCGGTCCCTCCAGCGACGAACAGAACTGTACAGGGGGAGGAAGTGCTCCACGGCCCGCGTTTCCAGTTCGGCGGCCACACACTTCTCGTGGTTCGCGCAGGTGTAAGCCGCATACCAACGCTCCTCCGAGTAAGCCGGGGGCAATTTGAGCCCTTCAGGATTCGTCCACTGGAAGCTGGCAGCCGCTATCATCTTAAGGTGTCCTTTCTCAGAGTGTGGATACAGCTTCGCCCCGTCACCCACAGGGCTACTTCTAGCCTAACCGGCTGTACTTCAACAACTTACAGCCGATTCTGCGAGTCTTCTGCCCCATCAGCAGAAGCATTTCGCCGAACTCGCCGTACCCAAATCCGGTGCGTCATCGCTTGAAATCGCGAGCCGTTGGGCTGCGCCCACGGCATCTGCGCATTCGCAGTTTGCAAGACTTCGTTCGCAAGGACTTTGCGTGGGTCCTGCGCGTCGATTTTCTCCCAGTGGGCTTTGCCCAGGGTCAGCGCTGTAGCTCCCGCGAACGCCAAAAACGTGCAAAGAAACATAATCTCGAGGCGCGGGGGAAACGATTTTTTCTCCGGAACACTCGGCGGGTCGAGAACCTTCACGCTGGGCGTTTCTCGAACTTCCTGGACTTTGGCTAATTCGTACTGCTGCGTAAGCGCCTCGTACACCGCTTCTTCCACCTTGGTGCGGCGATACAGATCGGCATAAGTGATGCCGAGCAGAGGCAATTTGCGGATCGAAGGATAAAAAGAATTGCCTGGTTCTCCGTTGCCCGGCGATGAAGTTCTTTCTCCTTTGCCCCCGATTTTCTCGAGCTGGTTCTGCAGTTCCGTGACTCGAGCCCGTGTGGCACGGACGCGTATGTTGTTATCTGTGTAGATCTGCTTCAAGCCCTCAAGCTCCGATTTCGCTGCAATGAGTTGTCCCTCGAGTGTCGCCGCAGCCTCGACCATGGCTTTGCCTTGCTCTTTGATGTCAATCGCGGTGTTATTGCTGGCAAACTGGCCGAATTCTTTCTCGGCGTTTTCCAGGTCCGCCTGCACGGTCTTGAGTCGATCCTCGAGAAATTCTCTCTCCCTTCGCGCCGAGGACGTGGAGAGCTGCGCCACCACCCGGTCGAGCTCTTCCACATATGCCTGTGCAAGAGTAGCGGCGCGCGCGGGATCATGGTCCGTGACCGCGATCGTAATAATTCCGCTCTTGCGGTCCTCTGAAATAGAAGTATTTTCCGAGAGAGTGAGGCGAGCACCCTCTTCTAGGCGCGTACCGTACACACGCCTCAATTCGAACCGGTCGACCAATCGGTCCTCGACCGAGCGGCTGCGCAGCACTCCAATGAAGAGCGCGCCGGAACTCTTCATGCCGGCCAGATCGCCCGCGAACGCGCCTAGGCTATTCCCGGTTCGCGATGCAAGTCCCGCGAGCAGTGCCATCCCGGAATTCGATTGACTATCCGGGGGCATCAATTGCGCCGTTGACTCAAATCTCTTGGGGAGCACGAAAGCCAACAGAGTGCCCAGAAGCAGGCCCGCAATGGCCGCCCGGCTCAGGAACTGCCGTCTTTGCCACAACACCTGCAGCCTGTGGACAGCCGCTCCCCGCGGGTCCTTGATCGGATCTTCCCATGCCGAAGTTTCAGCCGCATCTGGCCTTGGTGCCAGTTCCGGCTGCCGCTTTGTTCCAACCTGCATCACGTTCCCCTTCGTCTCGCTTCGTGCAACAGCTCGCTACAATGCGCAATCAGACCACGCGCAAAAATCGGCGCTTCTCCGAGCTTCTCGGCTTGTCGCTGTACCGTCATGTCTGCTCATGGAATAGCAATTGCCGCCGCCAGTGCTCCCGCCTGTGCGATTTGTGCAATCGCCACTATGTTTTTCCAAGTATTGCTTCCGATGACCGTTTTTTCCGGAACAACGATCATGTCACCCGGACCAATTACCGAAGAGAGCGTGCCTCCCGACCAGACACTACCCTGGCTGCCGCTCGTGACGGAGCCGTCGGAGCGAACAATGAAGATCGCGTTCTTATTCGCAAGTTGCGTCGCGCCTCCTGCACGAGATAGGTACCAGCCGGCATTTTTTCCGGGCGCATAAGTAATCGCGTTCGAGTTATAGACCTGTCCAACAACCACTACGGCCCCTGGCTGCTTGGGGATCGTAAGCATGTCGCCCGCTCGCAGCTCGATATCATCAGGCGAGCCTTCGAAACCCTTGAGATCCGCACGCAGATGAATCACGAGCCTCCCTGAAATCGGTGCCTTGTTTAGCGCTTCGATCACGCGATCCCGTTGCTGCAGAGCCGCCTGCTGCGATGCGAGCTCCTCCGTGCTTGTTGTGTTTACTGCGGTCCTCACGACTGTGCTCTCCTGTTCCAGTCGCTGAATCAATTCTTGGCGGCTCTTCTGCTGCAGTTCGCGCACTTCGATGCGCTCGAACAGGGCCGCCCGCGGATACGCCATGGGGAGCAACCCCCCGCTGCGTTTCAGCAAGGAGCTCAATCGTTCTCCGGGTTGAATTCCGTATTCACCCGGCTTGCGCACCTCGCCGCGAATCGTCACGGCAGCTCCTCTGTCCTTCCAACCACCCTGCTGCGGCACCGTGAGAACATCCCCATCGCGGAGCAATGGATCGTCCCCAGCGCCAGCCAGCCCTGCTGCCAGGTTCACCGCCAGGTGTCTGGCGGGGATCTTGTCTGTTGCGTTCTTGTCAGAGGTCACGTACTGAACCAGGTCCCCGGATTCCGAGTCCGCGCTCCTCAGGAAACCGTTGGCCGAGCGGACAAGATCCGAGGCGTGCATGTCTGCGGTTAGCGGGTAGCGGCCGGGTCTGGCGACTTCGCCCCGGATATACACGGTAGGTGGGTCCACCGTCGCCGGACTCCGTTGAATAAGAATCCGGTCGCGCGGCTGAAGTAACAGGTTGTCCGCGGGATTTCCGCCGAGCGCATCCCGGAGACCTACACTCAGAATCTTCAAGGTGCCGTCAGGCTGGGTCCGGAATAGCTGTGCCGAATCCATCCAGGCGTCCGGAGTGAGACCCCCGGCGAGATAGACCGCATCGCGCACATGCGCCTGGCCAGAGGTGCCATATCTTCCGGGCGACCTCACTTCGCCTCCCACCCAAATGGTCGGCGCCGCTTCGAAGTCAAACCGGCTAAAAATGCGCACCGTGTCGAGTGGCTGCAGCTTGGGAGCCGACGCGGGATTCGATAGCGCATCGGAGAGATCGAAACTCTCCACGCTCGGGTGGTTATCCGGCGGGTTCAGTCGCACGATCTCGGCATAGTGGGGCGCGGGCTCCGGCAAAAGTTCGCTGTAAGAAGCGATTAGGTCGGTCAATTTCATATCTTTCCGGTAGGAATAACGCCCCGGGCGAAGCACATGCCCCTGCAGATAGATGGCGTCTTCGTTGTAGGGCGCAATCGGAAAGATGTGCACCTCATCCCCGTCGCGGATTTCATAGGCGCCGAGCTGCTTGGTGATAGACTCCGCGTCCGCGGTGGGTGCAACGTTGAGGGTGAACATCGTGCGCTTCTGGTGCGCTTCGACACGTTGCACCTCGATGTGGCCCAGCGCTGCTGTTGGAAGAATCCCGCCGGCCAAATCGAGCACGTCTGCGAGAGATCGTTCGCCGCGCATTTCATAAATTGCCGGCCGCCGCACCATTCCATCCACGGTTACCTGGGATCCGATCGGGGACACCATCAGCGTGTCTCCATTTTCCAGGCGCTTCGGATCCGCTTGCACGCCGCGCAGAAGCAAGTCGTAGGCGTCCACTTCCTCGACAAGCTCCTTGCCACGATAGTGCTTCAGCGCGCGCAGCGAGCCCCGCGGAGTGACACCTCCTGCTGCGAACAGAGCATTCAGAGGGGTCGAGAGCGAGCTGATGTCGTACGCGCCGGGTTCCGCGACATCCCCGACCACGTAGACCCGAACAGTTCGCAATCGCGAAAGAGAAACATCCACCGACACATCCCGGAATTGGCTGCGTAGTGCCAGTTGGACGGCCTGCTGCACCTGGCCAAGTGTGTGCCCACTTACGAGCAATGGCCCCACTTCGGGTAGTGAAACACGTCCTGACCGGTCGACCATGCGCACAAGCCGTTGCGAAACGCCGCCCCAGAGATCAATGGCCAGGCCGTCGCCAGGACCTACCACATAGTCGGGACCGACAGGCAGGTCCATCGGAATGGCATCCGGCTCACGTGTCCCATTCTGAAATATTTCCAAGCCGAAGCGCTCTGCTGGCCGCTGCCACGCTGCTGCCTGCACGTACATGTCATAGAGCGAAGGAATGTCGGCGTAAGGATTGGCCCTATGAACCATCGCGACCGGCGAAGACCCCCCTTCATTCAGCAAGCTGCCTTCCTTGCGTGGCCGAGGCACGCCCACGGGCTCGGCTCTCGGCGCAGGGGAGGCCAGTCCACCCGTGCCTTCCGCCACGCTTGCGGGAATCGTAAGAGCGCTGTTTGGCAGTGGAGATTGGACGGCACTCGGCGATAGCCCATCGGCCAATCCCGTTCCTTGCGAAATGCTCACTGTTTGAACCGCTTGTGTGATGGGAGGCTGTCGCAATAGATCGGGTATCTCTGGGAAATTTGTAGGCGGCTGTGTCATTTCGCTCGGCGCGAGAGTTCTCTGGCGCGGCCCTCGCGTCGGCTGCAAAGCGCAGTCTTGATCTCTTAGCGGATCACACGAAGCCGTGCGTCTTGCATCAGAGGCCGCATCTTCCTGAGCCTCGATTTGCACAAGCCGCCGGGCCCGCTCATGCCAGAGTAATTCTTGTTCCTTGCCCGCTTCGGAATTCGGATTCGGACTCGGCAACAAGTAACCGTAGCGCTGCAGAAGTCTCGTGGCGACCGATCGAAGCTGAACATCGTGCTCCAAGCGATCGAATACCGCCTTATCCGTCAGGTCCGAATCCTCCACGACTTGGCCATAGTCGGTTGCCTCCTTGGCAATCCAGCGCTTGAGTTCCACCAGCAATCCGGGGTCTTTGCCCAGGACGTTCTCTATCTGCGCTGCCGATGCGGAGGCGTGCGCCAGATTTTCTTTCTCAAGTTCGGAGGGCCCCGCTGGACGGTACGACGCTTGATCCTGAGAGATTGCGCGCTTCTCACCTTGCTGGGCAGAAGCGGGCACACCAAGCAGACCGATGAGAACACCAGCGAAAAGTCCTCGACGAAAGTGCAACGTGAGAAACATGGTCCCTCTCCTTGCCTGGCCCGCCGGAGTCATGAGGGATCTCCGGCGTAATCCCGTTTGCCGCGAAGAGTGCTCAGGATGCCCTCTTCGGAAGCTTCGACCTTGCTGGAATGAATATCGAGCGACGCCCAGTAGTAGGCGGAATAGTTTTGATTCGGCGCCACGGCAATAATGCGCACCTCAGGGTGCTGGCGCAGCACGATGTCGCAAATCGCGGGTCGCTTTCCTGGCTCGTCGAGCGCGATGACCACAAAATCCGGCAGAGTCTTCTCAATCTGCTCCGGGATCTCGACGTCATTTAAAACTTCCCCGACAACTTTGATGTCGGGGTGGTCCGCGAACGTCTCCAGAATAAGCTCGCGCATCAGGCGCGGACGGTTCGCCACCAGGACCCGGATCGTCTTTTCCATGGCCACGCTCCCGCGAGGCGCAAGTATTTGTGAATCAAGGAGTAAAGGTAAGGCCCAAATCGGTTCTCAGACGGTTGTCCAACCTAGTACCGAAACGGGTACTTAGGCGGTTAGACCGATGTTGGTACTTTCTTGGTACCGAATAAATGTCATTGCAACAGTTGGTTTAAGTTTCGGATTGACAGCGTTACGCGGGCACTTTGATGTCCCAGAAGTATTGAGCCGCGTTCGAACGTGGAAGATTTTGCAATGCACAGTTAATTTCGCCGGATTGCAGCATCCGGCGAAACTTTCATGGAGTAGCGCGGAATGAGATGGCGACGGAAACTGAGCCATTCGCCGGGGCAGGACGGCGTTGATTCTTGACGGCGGCAGCAGGTGGTCGTGCCGTAGTAACATACTCAACTTGGACCATCGGAAACGGAGGCAGGCGATGTCAAGACGGAGAACGCTCTTGCGGATATCAGCTGTGACGCTCTACTTGTGCGCGATTGCGGTGGCGCGTGCGCAGCAGTCACCGATTTTGCCCGAAAACGCCGTGACCAAGGTGTCTGACCATGTGTACGCAATTGTGGGCTGGCCGAATATCGGCATCGTGGTCGGAACCCGCGGCACGCTTGTCATCGACACGGGGATGGGGGTCCGCAACGGAGCGATCGTCGTACGCGAAGCGGAGAAACTTGCCAAGGGCCCGAATCTCTATTTGACGACGACGCATTACCACGCGGAGCACGTCGCGGGCGCGGAGGCGTTTCCGGCCCGCACCGTGCTGATTCGCGCGGCCGTGCAGCAGGAAGAGATGGACAAGCACGGCGAGGAATTCCTGGAAATGTTCCGCGGCAGGTCGGCACAATTCAAGGAACTGCTGCAAGACGTGAAGCTCCGGCCAGCCGACATCGTTTTCGATAGCGAGGTGAAGCTCGATCTCGGCGGAGTCACCGCTCGCGTGTTCTGGGTGGGCCCGGCGCACACCAAAGGAGATGAGCTGATCTTCGTGGAGCCGGATAGCGTCCTGCTGCCCGGAGACATCGTGGAGAACAAGCTCCCGCCCATGATGCCGAGCCCGGATTCGAGCGTGAAAGGCTGGCTCGCAATTCTGGACAAGATCGAGCCTCTCAATCCGCGCTATATCGTGCCCGATCACGGCTCGTTTGGCGATGGTTCGCTGATCGCGAAGGAGCGCGCCTTCCTGATGGATTTGCAGAGCCGCGCGCTGGAGCTGAAGCGGCAGGGAACACCGGTAGAGGACGCCGGGAAGCAGCTGACGGCCGAGTTCAAAGCGAAGTACCCCGACTATGATAATATCGGGACGATCGTGAACGCTGTCCGGCGAGTTTACGCCGAGTCGCAGTGATATGAACCGGATCAACGTCGGAATCATTGGCACCGGATGGTGTGGCGGCATTCGTGCGGAAGCCTGCGCGGCGAGCCCTTTCTTGGGTGAACTGCACCTCGCCGAGATCAGGGAGGATCGCCTGCGGGAGGTTTCGGCAAAGACAACGCCTGTCACCTCGACCACCGACTACCGGAGACTCCTGGAAAACAAGAGCATCGATGCAATCATTGTTTCGACGACCCCTGAAACCACTCACTATCCGATGGCCAAGGAGAGTTTGCAGGCAGGCAAACACCTCCTTCTGGAGAAACCGATCGCGCTGAAACTTTCGGAAGCGGATGAACTGATCAACTTGGCGCGATCCAAAGGTCTGCTGTTCACCATTGGCTACTCGCAACGCTTCAATCCAAAGTTCGCTTACGTCAAGCGTACGATCGAAGATGGCACTATCGGAGACCCCGTCAGCGCACTGGTGAGCCGGCACATCACGCGAAATCTGGGCAAGAAGATCGGGGGGCGCATTAAGCTCTCCCCCGCCGCGATGGAAGCCACCCATGACATCGATTTCGTACTGTGGTGTTTTGCACCACGAAGGCCCGTGCGCGTTTATTGCCAAATGGTGCGCAAGATTATGCAAGCGACGTACGACGTGCCAGACTGTGCCTGGATCGTCGTCACCATGGATGACGGAACAGTGTTTGCGATCGGTGCAAGCTGGGTTCTTCCCCCGGCCTATCCGAATTTTGCGTCTACCTGGATCGAGATGGTGGGCACCGAAGGCGCGATCATCGTCGATGACACGCATCGCGACGTGAGCCTCAGCACGATGAAGAAGGGCATAGAATTTCCAATCTCGACCATGCCTGGCGAAAAAGTCGGACACGTGTTTGCCGGGCCGATGGAAGCGGAGACGATTCATTTTCTCGAATGCGTGACGACGGGCCGGCAACCCTTGGTTACCGCCGAGCACGCGCGAATGGTGATGCAGGTCTATCAAGCCGCGGACCGGTCGGCGGAGGAAGGGCGACCCATCGAGATCGTGTGTGAGTCCTCTTCATCCGATCGGGGACAACGAAGACCGGGGAGTGCCCTGGCTTCGTTGGTATAGCACCTGCGGCGATCCAGGCGACCGGAATCCTCGGGGCGCGGGCGGTCGTCTTGGGCTTCGAACGCAGCCGCGGAGACATGGTTGGACGCCAATCTCACACGGGTTTCTGAACGAAAAGCGGTTTCAGAGAGCGTTCCCACACAACCCACCAGGATTCGCTGGACAGTTCTTCTTCTGATCAGCGTGATGTACCTGATTACCTACGTTGACCGGACCAACATTTCGGTTGCCGCGCCGGCGATCTCCAAGGAATTTGGGCTCAGCAAGACCGCCATTGGCATCGCGTTCAGCGCTTTTCTGTGGGCCTACGCGATTGCGCAAATCCCCATGGGCTGGCTGGCGGACCGCTTTGGCCCGAGGCGGGTTCTGCTAGCGATCGTCCCGTTTTGGTCGGTGATGACAGCGTTGACCTCCCGCGCCCGAGGCGGGGCTTCCCTCATCAGCATCCGATTCGTCTTTGGGTTGGGAGAAGCCGGTGCATTCCCCACGGCGACGCGCGCGATGCAACTCTGGTTTCCGAAGTCGGAACGCGGCTTGGTACAGGGTGTCACACACAGCTTCAGTCGGTTTGCGATTGCAGCGACACCGTTCGTCGCGGTCAGCATCATGGTTGCGCTCGGCTGGCGTTATGTTTTTTATATCTGCGGAGTGGGGGGAGTGCTCTGGTCGCTGGCTTTCTACGTATTGTACAGCAATCGTCCTGAAGAGCACCGCCTCGTCAATCGGGCCGAACTGGCACATATACGGGCCAGCAGTCCGGAGGGCGGGATCGCGGCGCCGATGGATTGGGGCGCGAGATCCGCGGCGCCCTGGAGCCGGATTTTTCGTTCCCCCAACATGTGGTACATATCGGCCGGATACTGCTGCTTTTACTATGGCACCTATTTTTTCATAACATGGTTCCCGACCTATCTCCTCGAATATCGCCACCTCTCCCTGCAGGCTGTGGGCACGTTTGCCTCTTTCCCACTTCTGGCCGGCGTGGTCGCCGACGTACTCGGCGGGACTCTGACTGACGCCGCGTACAAGAAGACAGGCAACCTCAAGTTCGCTCGCCGCATTGTGGCCGCGCCCGCCATGCTTGCCTCGGCGGCTTGCTTGATACCCGCCGCGACGACTCACCAAGTTTGGACGGCGGTCCTCTGCTTGACCGCCTCTCTATTCTTCCTGGAACTCGTGATCGGCCCGGCGTGGGCCGTGCCCATGGATGTCGGCGGCGAATTCAGCGGTACGGTGACAGGGGTAATGAACATGGCGGGCAGCCTGGCCGCCTCCGCTTCTCCTATTATCTTTGGTGTGCTTACGCAAAGGGGCCTCTGGATCGCTCCATTTCTTATAACCGCCGGTGTCTTGCTTACCGGAGCGCTCATCTGGACCTTCTTTATTGACCCTGAAAAATCAGTGGTGGAAGGACGAATTCCGAAGATCGAAAGTACAATCTAGCGAAGATTCAAGCGGCAGCTGGGTCCCTTCCTATGGCAGCAGAACCGAGCTTGGTCTGACCCCCAGGCAGCACCAACTGGTCTCATTTGTTGCTATTAGGTAGCCACTTTCCCGAGAGCGTAACTTGGCGAAGTGAACCCCGCCTATTGTGTAAAATTTAGGTGTGTCAGCTATCGCATATTCCGTCCGGTACGGGTCGGTCCGCTCAAGGCTCCTGAATGAGTGAGCTAGAAACCCCACGCGAAAACTCCTGCGGAAGGCCGTCAATTAATGAGACTCAGCAACCAGAGTTTCGACAGGCGAAGAATAGATGATATGAAAAGGCTGAGCCAGCGTTGGTAGAGTTGGAGTCCAGCAGCTGTATTAGTCAAGAGAGATCCCTTACAGATTTGGATGGCTGGACGAGTTCGCGGACGCGTTCTGCTGGCGTCTTTCCCTTGAGCGCGAGGTGCGGTCGATCCTCGTTGTACTCCGCTTCCCATCTTTTCAGTTTTCGAGCCATGTCTTTCTTATGCCGGAAGCGCCTTCCTCGATAGAACTCTTCAGAGTCCGTCTTGTGGCTTCGCTCCACCTTGCCGTTTACCTCCGGACATCCGGGAGGGATGTGCCGATGAGAAATGCTGAGATCAGAAAGATGCCAAGTGAACTGTGGCCCGAACGAAGAGTCATTGTCTGTCTGGATTTTTTGGATGGCGAAGGGAAAATGCTCACGAACCTCCCTCAGGAAATCGATGGCAGTCTTGGTGTTGTTGTGGTCGTAGATGCGTAGAACGCGAAAACGCGTAGCTTCATCAATCGCTGTGAATTGATAAAAGCGCTGACGAGCTCTTCCAACACGCGGAACGAACTTCACATCGAGCTGGACAGAGCGGCCCGGAACCTGCAAGGGCACGTCAGGTGGTTTAGGGCCGGGTCGATACTTCTTCAGTGAAATGCGGCCGACACGGTGACGATGAAAGATTTTCAGAATGGTCGTTGGTGAGACGTACGCGTGGTAGTGCCGCTGAAGATAGAGACTGGTTCGAACGGCGCCGTAGCGGCGCTCTTCCCGAATGCGGAGGATCAGAGAAACGATCTCCGGTGGAATGCGATACCGGATGTGGTGTGGTCTCCGTGGCTGATCCCGGAGACCAGCTAAGCCACTCTTTTCATAGCGCTTCTTCCAGATGTAGTAGAGCGCCCTGGAGACTCCGAAAAAGCGGCAGGTTTGGCTGACATTGCCGCTCACGCGCTGCGCATGCTGCAGCATGCGCAGCCTGGCCTTCACCTTCCTTGCCTGGATCTGCTCGTAAACTGGATTCTTCATCCCGAACCTCCTGCGGTGGGCTGTGAGAATACCCCACCTGTCCGGGATGTCTATTAGCAGCTACAGACTTGTAGCAATCTCGACGAGGTTCAACGAATTTCCACTAAGCTGCGATTACCAAAGAACATTGAGACACCCGGATCGAAATTCATCGAAACTCGCAGGTTCGCTGGTGGGCACAAAGTGAGCAGAATAGGGTGTGATGAAGTTTGGAATTCGCAAGTGCATCCGAATTGTAAGGAATACGATCTATTCGAGATCGGGCGGAGTCACCTTGGCAATCCAGGAGTCGTAGTCGGAAGTGAAGCCCGCTTTTTGCTGAAGGGCACGAACTTGGCGCTCCACCTCCGCCATCTGGTCGTCTGAAAGCTGTGGGATCACTTCAATCTGCTTCCCAATCGCGTCCATGGCACTCGCGACTTGCTGTTCAGCACTGCCGGCAGCGCCAGCGTTTCCATCGTCGCCCTTCATGCAATCCACCACGCGCTTGGTCACTTTCTGGCTGTGCACAAGCGACACACGGATGTTCCCCTGTCCCGTGACGACGTTTCCGACCCCGAATACGCGGTCCATAGCAGTGTACCGCGGCACATCCTTGCCAGCGAATGTGTAGTATTCACCATTCATGTTGATCCCAGAAAGTTTCTCCGGCACCGAGCCGATCGAAGAAACGACCAGCGGCGCGCGGAGTTCGTGTTCCGAGCCGGGGATCGGTTCAGCCTTGCGGCCCTCGATTTTCGTTTCAGCCACCTTCAGCCCTGCGAGCCGTCCATTTTGCACGATGATCCCGGTCGTCAGCCTGCGATCCTGGAGGCGAAACAGGTATTTGTCGCGCGCCAGGCGCAGCATTTTCTGCCGAACCTGTTCCGTTTTGGCGATCTGTTCGGACGTCGCGTTGTCGGGTGGTTGCGCCAGCGGCATGTCCTGTTCGCGGCGGCGATAAATTAAGAGGCAACCCTTTACGCCCAACTCTTCCGGCTTGACGCCGTGCGCTTTGCATACCTCCGGAATACCTTTTTCCAACTCACGCATGCTGGTCTGAATGCCGCGAGCCCTTAAAGCACGTTCGTAGTTTTCGAGCTGGAGCACCTTGACCACGTCAAGTGACGCCAGCCCGCCGCCCACCACCACGGCTTCGTCGGGCGTTTCATAACGCGGTCCGAGATAGTCCTTTTCGTTCTTGTGGTTGTACCAGTAGATAAATGGATTTTGGTAAACGAGGCCTTTGCCGACGTACTGCTCTGCTTCCGGCACGCCCAATTCTCGGTCGCGCCACGCGCCATTGGCGAGAATCACCGCCGAAAAGCCCCACTCGAAAAGCTGGGGGAGATTAAAATCTCGGCCTAGCTTGGTAGAGGGGATGAAATACACATTCGGCTTCTTCATGCGCGCGTCGATTCGGGCGTATTCCTGTTTGCGCTGCTCGACGTGCCAACGCGGCAGACCGTCTTCGATCTTGCCATACGGCCGCGTGTTCTGGTCGAACACGGCGACTCGAATTCCGTGATCCGCCAGAATCTCCGCCGCCACCGAGCCTGAAATCGCACCGCCAATTACCGCCACGAAATGATGCCTAGGATTCGTCATATATCTGCCACCCCGCGCATTGGAGCGCGATTTTACAACGCAAATCGTGCAAAGTGTCCCCGACCACCGAGGGTTTCTATGACTGTTTGCAAAAGTCGTGACTGGTAGACGCTTTTACCGGACAAGTGGAATTGAGCACGGTTCGATCTCGGCACTTGTCCGGTAACGCAACTTACCAGGCACTTGGATTATTTCCGAGCTACGTTAGGATTGTACAATGAATCGTTGGTCGAGCGGCCTTCTCAGAGTCGTCTTCGCGTTTGTTATCGTCTCCGTGGCCGGGGTCGTTGGTTTTTCCGTCCGTGCAGTCTTTCCGCGCCAAGCCTTGATCTTTGTCCGGATTCTCTCAGGGTCTGCGTCAGAAGCAAGAAACGCACCCAAAAAGCCCAACCCGTTGTACAATGCCGCCCGTTCGGGTTTCCGGGAAATTCTGGTTCAGGCACATGGGCAAGAGGTGGCTAGGGAGCCAATGGTTTCGTCCGAATTTATGCAGGCTGCATCAGCTACTGTCTTCGATCATTGCCGCGGTGCGGGACTCAACGTCAATTTAATTTTCACAAAATCTGGGTTTTCCTGCGGGCTGCTTGCTTCCACATGAGCGATGGGAATTTCGGCGCGATGATGGATTCCACAGCACCCGGGAATACAAGAAGCAGCTCCACTTGTTCATTTCCGGAATGCTGGACTGTGTAAATCAAAGATGGAAGAAGATGAGCATGGCTCTCCCTACGGACAAGCACTTTACGGCGCGAGTCGTCGAGCGAAAGGATTTCTCGGAAGACTTGTGGCTGATCCGCGTGGATCCGGGAGGCCCCTTTCAATTCAAAGCCGGACAGTACGCAACGCTCGGCGTGGACTACGAGGACAAGCGTATCGAGCGCGCGTATTCCATCGTCTCCTCACCTTATGAAGAAGGCACGCTCGAGTTTTTCATCGAGCTTGTCCCGCAGGGCGCGCTTACGCCGCATCTTTATAAGCTTAAGGTCGGCGATACGATGTTGTGCCGCAAGATGGCCAAAGGCCGGTTCACGCTTGATTTGAAAAGCGGGCGCACAAACCACTTGTTGCTCGCCACCGTGACCGGCATCGCGCCCTTCGTGAGCTACGTCCGCACCCTCTACCGCGATTGGAAGTCCGGTAACAGCGCCATGCCCGGAAATCACAAGCTCTATTGCATTCAGGGCGGCAGCCGTTCCTGGGAATTCGGCTATCGTGAAGAATTGGAAAAAATCGCCGCCGAAGTTCACTGGTTCAAATTCGTCGCCACCATCAGCCGGCCCTGGGAAGACGCAGCATGGAAGGGTGAAACCGGGCGCGTCGACGATCTCGTGCGCAAGTACGTCGCCGACTGGGGACTCAAGCCTGCGGATACCACTGGCTATCTCTGCGGCCATCCCAGCATGTGCGAAAACGGACAAGGCATCCTTACGCGCGCGGGCTGGCAGAAGGGCTCCGTGTTCGAAGAGGTTTACTTCATTCCGGGGAAAGAAGCAGCTGCCGAGTAAGGCGGTTCGGAAAGGCTGTTGATTTGTTTTGATGAGTTCAAATTTGCGTAGCTGGTGTACAATGCCGCCCGAACGGGATTTCCATTCGCGCGTCGGATTTGTTTCTTCAGCACCGGAGGACGGTTCATGATTGTCGGAGTTCCGCGAGAGAGCTATCCGGGGGAGCGCCGTGTGGCGCTGGTGCCCGGCGTTATTCCCAGCTTGGCGAAAGCAGGCCTCGAGGTCGTCATCGAAGCGGGCGCGGGCGCTGAAGCCGGCTATCCCGACGCCGAGTACACCGCCAAAGGCGCGAAAATTCTTCCGCAGCGCGCCGACGTTTTCCGCGCCGCGGATATTATCGTCCAGGTGCTCTGCTACGGTTCGAACGACAAAACCGGCAAGGCCGACGTTCCACTCTTCAAGCGCGATCAGGTGCTCATAGGATTCCTTCGCCCCCTCGGCTCCGCCGAAACCATTCAGGAAATTGCCGCCAAAGGAGTGATCTCTTTCTCCGTCGAGTTGATGCCCCGCACCACTCGCGCGCAGAGCATGGATGCGCTCTCTTCCATGGCCACGATCTCCGGATACAAAGCCGTGATCCTCGCCGCCGACACGCTGCCGAAGCTCTTTCCCATGCTCACCACCGCCGCCGGTACCATCACTCCCGCGCGCGTGCTCATCCTCGGCTGCGGCGTCGCGGGGCTCCAGGCCATCGCCACCGCGCGCAGGCTCGGCGCGGTCGTCTCCGCCTACGATTTGCGCCCGGCCGTCAAAGAACAGGTCCAGAGCCTCGGCGCGCGCTTCGTCGAGCTGCCCATCGAAGCCAAAGACGCCCAGGATGCCCGCGGCTATGCCACCGCGCAGGGCGAAGAGTTTTACCGCCGCCAGCGCGAACTTCTCGGCAAAGTCATCGCCGAAAATCACGTCGTGATTACCGCCGCCGTAATTCCCGGCAAGAAATCTCCCGTCCTGGTCGCGAAAGAAATGGTCGCGGGCATGTCTCCGGGTTCCGTCCTCGTGGATCTCGCCGCCGAGCGCGGCGGCAACTGCGAACTCACGCGCGCGGGAGAAATAATCATCGTCCACGGCGTCACCCTCATCGGCTTGTTTAATCTCGCCAGCACCGTGCCCTATCACGCCAGCCAGATGTACGCGAAGAACCTCACGACATTTCTCCTGCTCCTCGTGAAAGACGGGAAGCTTCAGGTCAACACCAGCGACGAAATCATCCGCGAAACGCTTCTCACGCAAGGCGGCGAAGTGGTCAATGCCCGGCTGCGTGAATTTTTCTCCATGCCCGCTCTGGCGACGAAGGGAGCCTCATAAATGAAGCCGCGAAGGAGGCAACACAAAAAATGAAGCTGGACCTGTTTAGCAGCCTGTACGTCTTCATGCTGGCGGCCTTTATCGGTTTTGAAGTCATCCGCCGCGTGTCGCCGCTCCTGCACACGCCCCTGATGTCGCTCACCAACGCGCTGGACGCCATCGCCGTCGTGGGCGCCATCATCCTCGCCGGCGAGCACAAGAGCAACCTCGCGGCAATTCTCGGTACCATCGCCATCGTCGCCGCAACGAGCAACGTCGTTGGCGGCTTCATCATCACCGATCGTATGCTCAGGATGTTCAAGTCCAGCGGGCCGAAAAAATCATGAGCAACTTTATCGGCGCCGATACCCTTATTGAGATCTGCTACTTCATCGCCACCGCGCTTTTCATTCTTTCGCTGAAGTGGCTCAGCTCTCCCGCCAGCGCGCGCCGTGGCGTGATTGCCGGCGAAGTCGGCATGGCGCTCGCCATCGGCGGCACCCTCCTTCACCACGGCATCGTGGACTACAAGTGGCTCGCCATCGCATTAGTGCTCGGCACCATCATCGGCATCCCGCTGGGCAACGTGCAAATGACTGCCGTTCCGCAGCGGACCGCACTCAGCCACGCTTTCGGCGCGCTCTGCGTCACGCTGGTCGGCACGGCCGAATTTTATCTCCGCGCGCCCGACATTTCGCCCTTCATGATGACCGTGCTGTCCATGGAAGTGATTCTCGGCTCGCTGACCTTCACCGGCAGCTTGATGGCCGCCGGCAAGCTCCAGGAAATCCTTCCGCAACGCCCCATCACCTATAAAGGACAAAACTTCGTCAACCTCGGACTTTTGGGTGCTGCGGTCGTCATTGCCGGTGTTCTTGTCGCGCATCCCGAGAACATGCGCCTGTTCCCTGCCCTGATCATTATTCCGCTGATCTTCGGCGTGATGCTGATCATCCCCATCGGCGGCGCGGATATGCCCACGGTTATTTCGCTCTTGAACTCCTACGCCGGACTTTCCGCCGCGGCCATGGGTTTCGTGCTGAACAGCAAGCTGTTGATCATCGCTGGAGCACTCGACGGTTCCTCCGGCTTCATCCTCTCCGTCATCATGTCCAAGGCCATGAATCGCTCCTTCAACAACGTTCTCTTCGGCGGCTTCGGACAAATTCAGACCAGCGCCGCGGCTGCGAAAGAGGAGCGCCCGGTGCGCAGCGCCACTCCGGAAGAAGCCGCCGGAATTCTTGCCGCCGCCAGCAAAGTCGTCGTGGTTCCTGGCTACGGCATGGCCGTGGCCCAGGCGCAGCACAAAGTGCGCGAACTCTACGATTCCCTCACCAAGCGCGGCGTGGACGTCACCTTCGGCATTCATCCGGTCGCGGGCCGCATGCCCGGCCACATGAACGTGCTGCTTGCAGAAGCCGACATTCCCTACGACAAGCTTCTCGAAATGGACGTCATCAACGGCGAACTTCCGCAAACCGATGTGGCCCTCATCATCGGCGCCAATGACGTCACCAATCCCGCCGCGCGCACCGATAAAGGCAGCCCCATTTACGGCATGCCCATCCTCGATGTGGACAAAGCTCGCACTGTGATGGTCATCAAGCGCAGCATGGCCGCCGGCTTCGCCGGAATTGACAACCCGCTCTATTACCTCGACAAGACGCTGATGCTCTTCGGCGACGCCAAGAATTTCGTCGGCAACATCGTCCGCGAACTCTCCGGCGGCGACGGCCACGGATAGTTATTTGGCGCTCTTCCCGATGGCTACCAGCATCATCACGCTCTTCCCCTGAGCGTGTGGCGAAAAGAACTGGGTCACGTCATCATCGTAAAAAGTTAGCCCCGTCGCGCCCAGGCGTTGCGCGTAAGCGGCGAGGTACAGCTTGCCGCTCAGGATTCCGGCTTCGAGCTGTGCGGCACGATAACCCCGATTGCCGAAGCGCTGCATAATAGGTTGCAAGTCAGCCAGGAAAAAGATGTCCACCGCCGCCTCTGCCGGCAACTGTTGGTCCAAACCGAGATAACCTGCCTCGCCGCGGAAGTTTCCTTCCTTCAGGCATTCCAGCGCACCTCGGCCACGGTCGAAGACGTAGGCTCCGGGCTTGAGGCCTTCCACCGCATTCACGATTAAGTAGAGGTCGTTCAGCTGTGCCCCTTGCGGATCCAGGAAGTCCGCCGGGATACTACGCGTGGCTCGGTCCAGGATGGTAGAGAGTTGCGCCAGGGCCACCGGCATCTGCGCAAACTTCCGCGCAGAGCCGCGTCGCAGGATAACCTGCTCGATTGGATCGCGCGGCATTTCCGCATCCGAAAGAGGCTGCAGCGGAACAATCGGCCCCGTCGGCGCCGGCAGTTCACTCAGCGGCGCGCTGCCACGCCACTTTGCAACCTCCTCAGCCGAATGGAGCGAAGACGCCGCGTGCATCTCCTGCATGGCTGGATAAACAATCTCGTTTCGCGAAGCCGGAACGCTTTCCAGCTGGAGGGGAGCAAGCTTGAGAGGTGAGCGCGGCGCCGTCTCGGCTCTATGGCCAAGCGCAACCATGGAAAACGCCACCTCCCTTTCGGAATCGACATCAAGCAGGCGGTTCACCTCTGCGTCCACGAATCCGCAGATCACCTTGGCAGACATTCCAAGAGCCGTGGCAACCGCCAACAGATTGCCCAAGAGCGTGCCATTGTCCCACCCGAAATGCCGGTACGTGCGCGCCTGATATTTCCAAGCATTGCGCCAGTACGTGCACGTGCAAACAATGATGACCGGTGCATGGAGCACCGCCGGTTCGCCGCCGGAAGATTCGCCGATGACTCCGCGATAATCTCCCGCTCTCAGTTTGCGCAGGGCAAAATCCGCTGGCCCAAAGTGGTACACGCCCGCTTCCAGTCCGGCAAGATCGCCACAAACCACATAAAGCTCGACTTCGTAGAGTGCTCCGGTGCAAGCTGCGGCGCGGAAGTAGATCTCGCCTCCTGGATACTTCCGATGTCGGGTGATGCCCGCGGATAAATACAGCAGTTGGGCCAACGCCTCCAAATCGGGCGCAGCATTCGCCCCCGTGCGGATGCTCTCCGCAATTGCGGAAAGCGCGGCGACTCCCGTTTGGCGCACGTCGCGGGGCAAGGGCAACGGCTCCAGCGCGGGATAAACCTTGAATGGCACCGGCTGATTGTCCCAATCCATGAAATGCGGATTGCTTCGGATGCTGGCGTAGGAATGCTTCGTACCGTTGTGGTAGCTCCGAGCAGCTTCCAGATTGCTATTGTCAGTCATGGTCGCGCAGGCCAGCCTCTCACCAGCATATTACGGCCAAGCGATGCCGGGTCGCGAACAACTGTTGGACACTCATCGGCACCAACACCGGGCCAGGCGGACCGGGGCCACCGGGTTCGCTTCATCAGCTTCGATGTGATGCAGATCGCACAAGACGTACTCGTTGCCGAGTCGCAGGGCCACTTCGATGGTGCCGCGTACCAACGTCCGCTGGAACGCGGCGTGGAAAAGTCCCAATAAAACGCGCCCTCAGGTTGATTTGACACGCGGTGCTATACTCTCCTCAAATCTCATGAAGAAACCTGTTTGCGCAAATCACTCAAACCCCTCACACGCCATTCCGCCAAACTGCGCGCGCAGATTCTATCCATGCTCAAGCGCGGCAAGAGCCAGAACCAAATCTCGCGCGAGCTGGACAGGAGCCTAGGAACCATCGGCTACCACGTCTCCCGCCTCCGCCTCGCCGGCTTCCTCAAACGCTGATCCCCGCAAACCTCTTCCGCAATCTATCCCGGGATCGACCCGCTCCCTTCCTAATCGGCACAAATCTCGAATCGGGCGTGTTCCATTTTGTGCTAGAATCCGCCGCGTTGAAGCACTTGCAGCGAGCGGCGGACCAGGGGTCGCAGCCGAGGGGAGACACGGGCCGAACCATAGTTTACATTCGCACTGGCTGCGACACGATAGCGCGTCCCGAAACTATCGAACGGAAGCGTCGCTCAATAGAAAGGGGGCTCTCAACACATGAACAGGTTCCCTACTTCCTCAGCAGGAATCACCGAGGTTGGATTCCATCCGGATTCGGACGCGGATGGGACCCTGGAGCTGAAGTTTGCGAATGGCGCCGTGTACGATTTCTTCAACGTGCCCGTGAAGATCTATGACGAATTCCTGCATGCTTCGTCCAGAGAGGACTACTATTCCGCAAACATCGGGAAGCGCTTCCCCTGTTCCCGTCTTATTTGAAGACGGATGGATTTGGAATGACGGCGCATCCCGCGGGCCGCGAAACTTGGTCGCGCCCGCCGTCAATGTGGGTGTTCCAATACGAATGCGTGGAGAATATAATTCAGAGCCATGGCAACCGATCGTGAAGCAGTGAAGCCCGCCGTCGGGATGGTGCCCGACGAGATTAAGCAAGAGCCCCGCTCCAAGGGCATCACTACGCCGCGCAAAAAGAAAC
This sequence comes from Candidatus Acidiferrales bacterium, assembly GCA_044447665.1. GTDB lineage: Bacteria > Acidobacteriota > Terriglobia > Acidiferrales > UBA7541 > Acidiferrum. The sequence continues at coordinate 68,362 of JBIOGB010000008.1, forward strand.
CCAAGGAACTCGCCGTCATCACCGAGTGCTGCACCGGATGCGCGGGCTCGCCCGCCTGCGTCGAGTATTGCCCCGTGGAAGATTGCATGTTCTGGGTTCCCGACGAAGATCATCCGCCGTTCGGGCGCATTCAGGTGGATCCGATTCTCTGCATCGGCTGCAAGAAGTGCGTAAGCAAAGGCCCGGACGGCTGTTTCCTCGATGGCTGCCCGTGGGACGCCATCGTCATGGTGGATATCACAGAAGTGGAAAAAGTCGTCGGCGCGATGACATATTGATCAGTGATTTTTGCGGCGGAGCTAGTGCCCCACGCGCTGGCGAATGGCTTGTTCGGTGAGCAGCGCCTGCTGGCGGATGCGGTCCGGAATTTCGGGAAGCTCGCGCTGGTAAGCGCGGATGGCCGGCACGTCCTCCGGTTGGCCGACAACATAAAGCGCCCGCAGCGCTTCCCACACTTGCTCAACGCCAGGTTCCACGCTGGCTACTTCGGCGCCCAAAGCAACGTTCGCGCCCGTAGCAACAAAAAGATTTTGAATGCGGCCGCTGATGGGCGAGCGTATTTCCGTCGTGCCTTCCCCGTTCTGAATTTTTGCGATCAATCCTCCCTGATGAATCGAAGTTCCGGCTTTGTCCGCATCAACGACGCGGCCCGCGGTCGAAGCAGTAATTGTGAGCGGCTGCAACAGCCCCACGATCTGGGCTCGGCCTGTTGCGTCACCAAAGCGCACCAGCGACAGTGCAGCGTTGCCGCGCACCATGGGAGAAGGATCCTGCAGCATTTTCAGCAGCGTTTCGTGAAAGCCTGCCCCTGTCGTGTCCTGCCCGATGACCCAGGCATCGGTGTTGCGGACTTCTTCGATGGAATGAGAAGCGAGGCGGAGAAGTTCCGGATACCAGCGCGTCGCGCGGGTATCATGGCGGCTCATGCGCTCTCCAAGTTGCACAAGAGCGTGCTGGATGTGGCGCGGATGTTTGTCGTTATTCAGGTATTCGCTGATCTGTTTGTCGGAAATTTGTCGTCCGAACCAGGTGTTCCACCAGAACAGGAACGGCATGAGCACGATCAACCACGCGGTGAGAAAAAAGAGTACGCGATTGCGAGTGGACATACGGGGACGTGAGGGCGCGGAGGAGAGCGTGGGATCCGCCGCAAGATTTTCTGCCGCGTAGGGAGGATTCGAATGGGAGGGTGAGATCAAAATTTATTGCTCGTAAACTTTAGCCTGGATTTTTCTGGAAGCGAACTATCGTACGACGGCTACTCTCCCTGCGACGCCGCGGATTCTTTTCCTGGAGCGGGTTTGTTTTTTTGCAGGAATGCGAACAGCCCGCGATCGCGCAGCTCCAAAAGAATGTCCAGCAAGAAGATTCCCGAGATCGTCAGCAAAATCAGGCTCATGAACATGCCGTCGACGGTGGTGATCGAACCGGCGAGGAGAATCCAGGCGATTCCCGCGAGAGGGATGATAGCGAGAACGATGGAAAGCAGGAGCATCACTGCACGCAATGGACCTCCTCAAGATTCGTGCGCCCACGCCGCAAATCGGCAAGTGCGCAAGGAAGGGTGCAGCGGTGCTGCACCCCTACAATGCGAGAAACTTCGGCTCAGGGCTTGAAGGTGGCGTCGACGGTTTTGGTGTCCTTCGCGGCGAGCGTCACCTTCTGATCCTGCTCGCCGAGTTTTTCATGCACAAAGGCGATGGTATAGTCGCCCGGCGGAAGTCCCTTGATTTCGAACTTGCCGTCCGGCCCGGTGACCGCGTAGAACGGGTTCTTCACGACATTGACGTACATCTTCATCCAGGGATGCTGATTACACCTCACCGGAAGCATGATCTCTTCGCGGGCGAAGCTTTTTTCGAGCGCGGGGGCCTGCGGCGCCTGTGATTCATTCCATTCACGGTTGTCTTTCGGAGTGGGGTGGATGTTGTGAGTCGTCGGATCGCCGTTGACGATCGAGAGGGTTTGCCCGGCCACCACGCCAAGCACGTGCGGATGGTATCTGCAGCCGCTCTGATTCAGGGTCACCGCGTCCTTGGGAACATCGAAAGTGCGGTTGCCGAGGCCGTCCTTTACGTAGACAAAAACATTGGCGACGTGACCATCGGCGACAACGAGATTTTCGGCGCTGTTCGAACCCTTGCAGTTGGGATCCTGGCTCATATCAATCTTGGCGGGCTTCGGCGCGGCTCCTTCAAACTTCACGGTGCCTACGACCACCGCTACCGTCGCGGGATCAATCGGCGTAGCCGCAGGAGCTGCCGCAGCGGCCGGAGCCGCGGGCTGTTCTTCCGTGGTTTCCTTCTTGCCGCATCCGGCCAGCAGAGTAATTCCCAGTAAAGCAGACAAAACACAGATTCCTAGAGATGTTCTTTTTTCCATGTTGTTACCGTCCCCCTCCTAAGAATAAGACCTGACGAATCCACGCGCAATCAAGGAGTGTGGTGGCCGGAGTCGCCGGCCATTCGTGCTCCGGACGATGAACCACCGCCGGCCGCTGCCCCGCGTCCTGTTGAAGCGCCCACGCGCCGTTGTTCTTCGGCGGTGAGCTGGAGAATGTAATCCACCAGCAATTTGGTTTGATCCTTATCATAGCCCTTGAACGAAGCTGGCGTGGGACCGGAGAAGACCCAGCGGTTGTTCTCGCGCTTGAAAAGGCCGGAAGGCATGGATGTGCCGGGACTGATGGCCTGCGGATCGATAATCCAGCGCTCAACCCAATCCGGCTTCAGACGTCCCCGGGCCTGCAAAAAGTTGGGGGCAGTGGCGGCGCGATCATGCGCCGGATCGCCGGTGGCGTGACACTTCAAACAGGGCGCTGCAGGGCTGCTGAAAAGACTGCGGGCCATCTCGGTTTCTTTCGCCGTCAGCACCGGCGCAGGTTCCGGGATATACGGAAAGGGCTGGCGCGAGAGGGCCTGGAAGAAGCGCACCAGCTTGCCCAGCTCATTTTCAGAAAAAGAAAAAGTTGGCATGCGCACTTGCAAATAGGAACGCACGCCGTTGCGATTGGTGTCTGTGTCTTTCAGCGCCGGATTGGTGAGGAAGCGCAAGAGCCATTCGGGATCGACGCGGGCGCCTTCGGTGAGGAGTTTGGGAGGAAGCTGTTCCTGAATGTCCTGATAGCGCGCCATTTCCATGAGCGAAGTCTTCTGGCCGGGAATGAGCTGGTGGCAGCCCATGCAGTTATATTTCTTGATGACCCACCAGCCCTCTTGAACATCGCGGCGATAATCGAGCGGCCTATATTGATAGCTGGGGGGAAGAGCGCTCTCCTGGCTGCCCATCAAGAAAGTTGTGAGCTCGCGGACTTGTTCTTTGGTCAAGTGCAGATTGGGCATGCGCAATTTTTCTGTTTCCGGCTTGATCTTGCCGAGGTCCCAAATATTGGGCTCGGCCAGTTTGTGTTCGAAAAAGCCCTTGCCGTCGTACCAAGGCTGCTTGGCCGGGCCTTCCGGAAGGCGCGTCAGATCGTCGGGATCGGTGATTGGTTCGCGGCCGCCGCGCTGAGCTACTTCGGTCAGCAGCGCGAAATCGAGACGCTCGATGGGTTTGCTGCCTTCGAACGTAAGCTCCGTACCGATGCGGCCCTCATCCTCGAATCCGGAAATCTCATGGCAACCAGAACAACCGAAGTGGCGGATCCACTTCTTTCCCTCATCCTTGAGACTGGGATCATCCATGAACGGCGCAGCGGAGTAGGCCGCGGCGTCCGGCTTCTTCAGGGTGATGAGATAGCTGGCGACGTCCTCGGCATCCTGCGGAGAGAGCCTCAGGCTGGGCATCACCGTCATGTTCTGAACCTGGAGTTCGTGGCCGTCGTTAGGGCATCTGCTGTGGTTCAAATCGAATACGAAAGGAAGACCTTTCTTCGCGTAATCCTCGGGACCGATGTCCTTCTTTTCGAGCGGACAATAAGGACGGGTCCGCTCGCGCGCGTTATGGACCCAGCGCACGAGATAATCGTAGTTGTCCTTCTCGCCGACGCGAGTGAGATTGGCGGCGAACGTGCCGCCCTGCATTTGCTCGCCTTCGCCCATGGAGTGGCATGCCAGACAACCGCGCGTTTCGAAAAGTTCTTTTCCATGCGCCGCATTGCCCGGCTTGCGCTTGGCCTGAGGATCCGTGAGCGCGGACTGCCACAGGTAAGCGGAGATGGATTTGATCTGGGCATCGTTGAGGCGGAAGTTGGGCATCTTGGTGGTGGCACGGAAGTCGCTGGGTTTTTTCAGCCACACCGGAATCCAGTTTTTGTTGAGCTTGAGGCGAATGTCCTTTAGATTTGGACCGACTTTTTTCACGTCCTGCAGCAAGCTCTTGGTGGTGCGGTCCAGCTGAACGATGCGCAGGTCCAGCTTGCTGTTGGTAACCTTCAATGCCACGGCTTGCTCGTTCAGCCGATTGGCTTCATCGTTGGTCTCCGCAGTATCGGCCTGCTTCATCAGATAAGACGATTGCTTGAGGTTGTCCTTCATCTCCTGGTCGAGCAGCTTGATCTCCTGGGCGATGGAAAGGAGATCTTCGGGCTCCTTGTCGTAGCCCTCGTAGCGATGGCAGCCGACGCAACCGCGTTGCCGGAAGAGATCTTTGCCTTCGGTGAGCGTCCAACCGACTTCGTTGCTCACGAGCACCATGTCGGCGGCGTGGCAGGTCTGGCAGCCGGCCTCCACATTTCCCCGGGGAAACAGAGGCCACAGCCAATGTTCGTAGGTGCCGTGGGCCTTTTCGGCGCTGGTGGTCGCGCGGCCATTGCCCTGGTGGCAAGGCGAGCAGCCAAACTTTTCCGGATCGTGCGTCTTCAAAAGGTCGAGATTCGGATGACTCGTGAACGCGCGGGCATAATCGTCGGGTTTTTTGTCCTTCAAGGACATCGCGGCCGCGGTCAACTTGACGGGTTCGCGAATGCCCATGTGGCAGGACTCGCAGCGGTCCACGATATTGGCTTCGGGGACGTTGATCTGGAGGATTTTCGGACTCCACGCTTCGGTCTTGTCCTGCAAGCCAGCGAGCTGCGACGACGTAAGGTTCACCATGTGATCGGAGACGTAGGCATCGAGCTTTTCTTTTTGTTCGTTGACCGGCTTGATCACTTCCCCGAGCTCGACGCTCAGTTTGGTGCGCTCGTCTTTCAATGAGTTGTAGGTTTCTTCGAGCTGCGGAAAGTTGTAATTCTGTTTGCTGCCGTCGGGATACTCGACCGGGGTGACTTCCTGTTTGTACTTTTCGAGATCCTTCTGTTTGCTCTGTTTTGAAGACGCACTGGTTTCGGTCTCGATGTCGTAGGTCAAGGCGTTGACGTAGGCGCGCCGGTCGGTGAAGACATTTTGCACGGCCAGGATTTTGGCGCTCAGGTCGCGGAGCTTTTCGTTCAACTCTTTTGCTCGCGGGGCCGCGTCCTGATTGGCTTTGTCGAAAGCTTGCTTCAGCGCCTGGTATTCAGGATTGCCCTCGATGTCTTTTTGCGAAGCGCTCGACTGTGAGCGTGCGGATTTCAAAAAGGCCGAGTAGCGATCCTTCCACTCGTTCTGAAAGGTTTTCCAAGGGCGCTGGCCAAAGTCCTCGTCCCAAAGCGCCCAGAATAACGTGGCCATCAAGACGACCATGGCCACCACGTAATGAGGCGCGAGGGATCTGCTGACTACCGGATCGTTTTCGGAAATGGGCTTCTCGGGCACCAGTTCCTCCTAGACGTTGAACCAGGGAGTGATCCAGACATACTTAATGTGGAACAAAAGGCGCAATAGCATCTTGATCGGCAGCCCAAGCATGGTGAGCAGAAAGACCATCATGATGGAGTACTGCAAAAGGCTCTTGCGCTGGTAATTCTTCGGGTCATAGCGCCGGTAGAAGGCGTGCACGAGAAGCCCGCCGACAGCGAAGAAGCCGCCGACAACGACAGCGCCAAAGATGCCCTTCGCCCAGTTCGAAGTGATGCCGAAGAGGTCCGGCAGGTCGCGGTTCACTTCATAGATGAGCCGGTTGTGGTCCCAGGTCTGACCCGGCCAGAACCACTGCCAGCCCGGGCCGCGTATGAAGGTGCCGATGACGATCATCGAGACCCACAAGACGATAAAGCCGAAAAGAAACACTCCAATGGCAAACTTGCGCTGTTTCCAGGTGTAGTAGCCCGCTCCCAGCGGGTTGGTGTCAATGTAAGGAATCACCATGAGGCCGACAATGATGAGTGTGGGCATGACCACGCCTGCGATCCAGGGATCGAAATAGACGAGCATTTCCTGGAGGCCGAGAAAATACCACGGGGCCTTCGCTGGGTTCATGGTCAGGTTCGGATTCGCGGGCTCTTCGAGCGGGGCATTCAGGGTAATGGACCAGACCATGAGGATGATGGTGACGATGATGGCGGCGAGAAACTCCACGCGCAGAAGAAACGGCCAGACGTGGATTTCTTTCTGCCAGCCGGGCTGGAAGGGCCAGGCTTTGCGATGATGCGTCTTGGCTAGGGCGGGGTTGGTTTCCAGCTCCGCGATGAGCAGATCGTTGGCGTGAGCCTGACGCCAAGCGAGATAAATGTAGAAAGCGAGAAGCGGAATCAGGGCAATGATGGGCACATTGTCCGGAGCGGAAACGATTTCCCAGAGTTGCTTCCAATCCATTCTCAATTACCGCGGGCTATTTCCGCGCCTCCTTGATCTCAGATTCAAGGACGACCGACGCCGGGCCGGAGATGCCGCCGTCTTTGCGCACGCGCCAGAAGTGCACGACCATGAAGATCAAAGCGACGATGGGGATGCCGATGCAATGCCAGATGTAGGAGCGGAGCAAGGCGTTGGCGTCCACGATCGAGCCGCCGAGCAAACCGAAGCGCACATCGTTGTAGGGCGTCATGCCCAACTGCGCGCCGAAGGGACCTTCATGGCCGAGAAGAGGAGTGGCGCGCGCCATGTTCGTGCCAACGGTCACGGCCCAGAAGCCGAGCTGGTCATCGGGGAGCAGATAGCCGGTGAAGGAGAGCAGCAGGGTTAATACGAGCAGGATCACGCCGACGTTCCAATTGAATTCGCGGGGCTTCTTGTAGGAACCGGTGAGAAAGACGCGAAACATGTGCAGCTCGACGGCGATCACCATCAAGTGCGCGGCCCAGCGGTGCATGTTGCGCAGTAACTTGCCGAAAGGAACGTCGTGCTCGAGGTAGAGCACGTCGCGGAAGGCCTGCACTTTGCTGGGGTGGTAGTAGAACATGAGCAGGACGCCGGTGAAGGTGAGCACGAGGAACAGGTAAAAGGTGATGCCGCCCATGCCCCAGGTGTAGGAGTAGCGCACCGCGTCACGGTTGATCTTGGCGGGATGCAGGTGCAGGAAAACGTTGGAGAGGACGCCGAGGGCGCGATTGCGGGGCGTGTCGTCATGCTTGTGACGGAAGATGGAGGTGTAGACCTGGGTTTTGGTGGGATTTTTCAACAGCTCCACTTGCTCTTTGGCTTTGGCGGGAAGATCGGTCTTGAGGGAGTCGAGGTCTTCCTTCACTCCCGTCGTAATCCGCTCCACCAGTCCCACTGGCTTGCCATTCTTGCCGTTCGCGTTTTTTTCTTCAGGCATACCGTGTGCTCCCGCCTACGCCTGCAAAAAAGACCCAGGATCACTGAAGTGGCTGGGCTGTCCCTTGGGCCATTGATAAAGCCGGGAAATGTCGACAACAATCTGGCCGTCGGGCGCCAGTTCCACGTGCGCGCGGTCCATGGGACGCGGCGCGGGTCCTTCGAAATTGATACCTTCGCTGTCGTATCCGCTGCCGTGGCAGGGACACTTGAACTTGTTCTCGCTGGCTTTCCAGTCGGGGGTGCAGCCGAGATGCGTGCAGCGAGCGAAGATAACAAAGACGCGATCGGGCGTGCGGTCCACCCAGATGCGGTACTTCTGCTGCCACTTCGTATCCACGCCCAAGGCATAGTCCGAGGGATAGCCGATCTTGAAGACGGTCGGCGGTTCGAAGAGTGTGCGTGGGAGGAAAAACCGGAGGAAGGCGATGAACCAGGCAGCGAGGAAGCCGGCGACTGCGCTCCATACAAGTCGGCGGCGGCGCTCGTTGATTTTGCTGTCTTCAGGACCGATGGAGGCGACGCCTGCGGCGGCTGCGGCTCTCGAAGTACCGACGGCGGGCGAGCCAACGTACTGCGTTGCTTCCGCAGCGCCAGCAGCAGACTTGGCTGCATCGGGTTTGGGTTTGTCCGACGTGGTCTCCGGGCCCGCCATGCATACCTCCTCAAAACGGATTCAATGACTCAGCCGCAAGCGACGCTGCGCGCCGCCAGTTTACCCCATTGATCGTGAGTCCGCAGCGCGCTTTGGAGCCGCACGCAAAAATGCGCAAATTTCTTCGCGCGATAGAGAGAGAAAGTTCGCCGCAGAAAAAAATAAGATGTGCGCGATGGATTTGTCAGCGAATGGCGAAGAGCACGGCAGAGGCTCGGCGGCTGAAAGCGTCGCGGGCCTGCCGAGTTGAAAAAAGACAGTACCTAAACATCTTGAGGCCCTTAACATTCCGCGGGACCCCCCGAGAACGGGACGGATGTTACTCAAAACGGAAAAATTCGTCAATGCGTGCCTGCAAAGCTGTAAGCCACAAACTTTTGCGGGAGAATGCGCGAGGGTTCGAGGAGATGGTTGCAAAAAAACATTTAAGAACCCGCTTGCGCACGGAAGCAGCTGTGATAGACTCGCGCGGATTGCAGCCGGTATTTTTCGAGATTTGAGAAAAAACGGGCTGCGTGGCTGGGCAACACCGGGAATTCATTCGGGAGGTCTCGAACCATGGGCCTCGGTCTCCTTCTGATCATCTGGCTGATTACCTTCGCCAGCACGTATTTCTTCATCGCCAAAACATGGTGGTTGCCGGCAGGGGCGTCTTCTTCAGCGGCCGCAATTGATCACCATTTCGCGGTCACCTACATCCTGATGGGAATCGTGTTCGTGGCCGCGCAGGTGTTTCTGGGCCTTTTTGTGTGGAAGTACCGCGATCGAGATTCCGCTCCCAAGGCGCGCTATTTCCATGGCAACAATACAATGGAGATTATCTGGACCGCGCTTACCGCCGTCCTGTTCATCGGGTTGAACCTGATGAGCAGCTCCATCTGGGCGGCGGAAAGATTTCGTCCCGCGGGGCCCGGGGCTTTGCCGGTGGAAGTTACGGGGATGCAATTCGCGTGGTACTTCCGGTATGCGGGGCCGGACGGAAAATTCGGCGCGACGAAGCCGGAGTTGATCGATCCATCGGCGGGCGGAGAGGCAGCCATCGGGCTCGATACGACGGACGCTGCTTCCAAAGACGATGTCGTGACGGGAACGATGTACGTGCCGGTGAACCGCGAAGTGGAATTGATTTTGCGTGCGCACGATGTGATCCACAGTTTTTTTGTGCCTGCGATGCGCTTCAAGCAAGACGCCGTTCCGGGCCTTGCGATTCACATGCATTTCACCCCGACGGTAACCGGCGACTACGAGATCGCCTGCGCGGAGCTTTGCGGGCTGGGGCATTACAAGATGCATGGCATGTTGAAGGTCGTCAGCGCGGAAGAGTTTGAAAAATGGCTGGCGGCGCGGGAGGCGGAGAAACAATAATGGCTACCCGGGAATTTGCTGCCCACGAATCTCACGCGCACGCGGCACCCCAAGGTTTTATCCGCAAGTGGGTTTTCAGCCTCGATCACAAGGTCATCGGACTTCAGTATTATTTTTTGGCGCTGACGGCGGTGTTTGTCGGCATGTTCCTCTCCCTGCTGATGCGCATTCACCTGATCTGGCCAACCGTGGCGTTGCCGCTCCTGGGAGAGATCAAGCCCGAGACGTATCTCAGCCTGTTGACCATGCACGGCACCATCATGGTGTTTTTCGTGCTCACGACGGCGCCACAGGGGGGCTTCGGCAATTACTTCCTGCCCATTCAAATCGGCGCGGCGGACATGGCCTTTCCCGTCCTGAATATGCTGTCGTTCTGGGTGACATTTTTGGCTTACATCGTGATGCTCGCGGCGTTTTTCGTGACCGGAGGCGCGCCAATTCACGGGTGGACCGGATACCCGCCGCTGAGCGCGCTGCCGTCGGCTGGACCAGGGGAAGGCCTCGGCGCGGACTTGTGGGTCATCAGCATCGCGCTTTTCTGCGTGGGCGCGTTGATGAGTGCGCTGAACTTTATCACCACCACGCTGGATATGCGCGCGAAGGGCATGTCCATGATGCGCATGCCGCTGACGTGCTGGGCCTGGTTCATTACGGCGATTCTGGGACTGCTGGCGTTTGGCGTGCTGCTGTCCGCGGGAATTTTGTTGCTGCTCGACCGCAACGCGGGGACGAGTTTTTATGTGCCGCTGGTAACGGTGAACGGGCAGATGGCTGCTCACAAGGGCGGTTCGCCGCTTTTGTGGCAGCACTTGTTCTGGTTCTTCGGACACCCGGAGGTGTACATCGCCATCTTGCCGGCGATGGGACTGTGCTCGCAGTTGATCTCGGTGTTCTCTCGCAAACCGATCTTTGGCTATAAGGCGATGGTGTACGCGATCATGTCCATCGGCCTGCTGGGCTTCATGGTATGGGGCCATCACATGTTCATGAGCGGAATGAGCCCGTATTCCGCGTTTGCGTTTTCGATCATGACCATGGCCATCGGTGTGCCTTCGGCGATTAAGACCTTTAATTGGCTGGGGACGCTGTGGGGCGGGCGAATCCGTTTGTCGTCGCCTATGTTGTTCGCCATCGGATTTGTTTCCATGTTTGTGTCCGGCGGAATTAGCGGCCCGTTCCTGGCGCAACCGGCCCTCGATATTCCACTGCATGATACGGCCTTCGTGACGGCACATTTCCACCTGATCATGGGCGTAGCGTCCATCTTCGGGATTTTTGCGGCGACCTACTATTGGTTCCCCAAAATGTTCGGACGAATGATGAACGAAAATCTAGCGAGATGGCATTTCTGGTTTACGTTCGTCGGCACGTATTGCATCTTCATGCCGATGCACTATCTGGGTATGGCGGGTCAGCCGCGCCGGTATTCCCAGTTCACAGAAGTGCATTATTTGGCGCGTCTGATTCCGCTGAACACTTTCATTACCTATGTAGCGTTTATCACGATTGCGAGCCAGTTTATCTTTCTCTTTAACCTCTTCTGGAGCATGAAGTTCGGGAAGAAAGCGAGCGACAATCCGTGGGAAGCAACGACGCTGGAATGGACGACGGCGACGCCGCCTCCGCATGACAATTTCGGCGGGCGCACGCCCGTGGTTTACAACGGGCCGTACGAGTACAGCGTGCCTGGCGCGCCGCGCGATTACGTGATGCAAACAGACCCAACGGTCATTGCGGCACACTAGATAAATATGGCGACCCTCACCACAACCGTTCTCGCCGACGATCCCAGTTCCGCACTGGGCGGCAATGGAGGCACGCCGCCAACGCGGGACCGCGGTGGCGACGACAACTCCGGATCCGGTCCACTTCACTTTGATGTGAGGTTGCGGCGCGCGCGGCTGGGTATGGTCGCCGCCATGATGGCCATCGTGATGGTGTTTGTATCGTTCAGCAGCGCGTACCTTGTGCGCCAAGGGCTGCCGACACTAGATCTGCACACGAATACGCTGGTTAGCGATTGGATTCCGGTGCCGTTGCCGCGGTTGTTGCTGATCAATACGTTTGTGTTGCTGCTCAGCACGCTGACGATGGCGCTGGCCCGGCGCCAAACGGCGCGCGAGGCGGCGCTGACGCAGATCGCCGCCGTTCCCGAAATTGCGCTGAAGCGGGAAGCCGGAATTCAATGGCTGGGTTTGACGGTGCTGCTCGGCTTCACTTTCCTGACCGGTCAGTGGAGGGTCTGGCACGAACTCGCGGCGCGCGGATTCTACCTGAATACGAGTCCCAGCAGCTCTTTCATTTATTTGTTGACGGGGACCCACGGTGTGCATTTGCTGGGCGGTGTTTTGGCGCTGGTCGCCGCGGGTGGCGCTTCCCTGCTGCGCAGGCCGGTGACTTCGCGCCTAGTCGTTTTGGATGTAACCGCCTGGTACTGGCATTTCATGGCGTTTTTGTGGATTTACATTTTGTGTTTGCTGGAGTTCGCACGCTAAAAAAACGGCGTCCCTGACCGAGTCAGGGACACACGTAGTGGGGAGACCAGACGCATGGCTGATGTGACACTGCCGCACGAGATGCCAGCGGTTTACGAACCGTCGCTGTTTGGGACGTACTCCAAGAAAATCGGGATGTGGCTCTTCCTGATGTCGGATTCGCTGACCTTCGGCGCTTTGCTCTACGCCTACAGCTACGGGCGCATTTCGACGCCCAACTGGCCCACGCCGTTCCATTCCGAGAGTATTGTGAACGCCACGATCATGACGGCGTTTCTCCTGACGAGTTCGCTGACCATGGTGCTGGCGGTGCGCGCGGCGGTCCACGGAGACGCGAAGACGCAGCGGCTCTGGTTGCTGGCCACCATGGCGTGCGGTATGGGATTTGTCCTCCTTCACGGGCGGGAGTGGAGCAAGCTGATCGCGGAAGGATTGACTCTGCCGGTATTCCCGAAATTGCCGGGGCAGGCCGTGGCGGGAGAATTTGCGAATGTGGCGAAGACCGTACCGCAATTTCCGGCGACGTTTTTTGGTTTGACGGGAATGCACATGCTGCACGTGACACTCGGGATCGTCTACCTGGGCGTGGTGGCGCTGCGGCGCAAATTCATTCCCATTTTGCTGATCATGTGGCTGGTTGCCTGGCTGGGGACGCCGTCCTACAGCCCCTTCCACTACGGCGCGCATGTTCTGCTGTTGGCGGCTGTCGTTTGCTCGATCGTCTTGTGGCTGAAACCCAAAGTCTACGACTCATCGGACGTCGAAGTCGCCGGATTGTACTGGCACTTCGTGGACCTGGTGTGGATGTTCATCTTTCCTCTGGTGTATTTGATGTCGGCAAAGATTCTCTAGGAGCCGAGAAGCAATGGAAGCATTTCAGCAAGCCATCGCCGAGCAAGTCGCGGAACAGCACCGGCATCACGGCAAGGCGCAGTTCTTCTGGGTGTGGGGCGCGCTGCTGGTGATGACCGCCATTGAGGTATATTTGACCTATCAGAATCTGCGGCCCGTGCGGATGCTGACGATTTTGATGGGCTTGTCGCTGGTAAAGGCGGCGCTGATCATCGGCTACTTCATGCACATGAAGTATGAAATCTCGCAAATGAAATGGCTGACGATGTGCGCGCTGGTTGCGTGCCTGGCCCTGATGATGATTTTCTTCCCGGACGCGCTGCGCATTTTATCGCTGGGAGTGAAATGAGATTTCGCGCCGCAATTCTCGCCGCTTTCCTGACGCTGTGGGCCACGCCGGCGTTTTGCCAGGGTTGCGCCATGTGCTACGGCCAGGCTGCGGCAGCTTCCAAGGATGGCCAAAAGGCTGTGAACAAAGGCGTGATCGTGCTGCTGGTGCCTCCGGTTGGAATCATGACGCTGGGCGTGTGGATGGCATTTCGCTATGGGAAAAAACGGGATCTCGAAAACAGCCAGCCTTCGGAAATCGCAGACCTGGAAAGAATTTGGGGAAACTGAATCCGAAAACTTGTTCGCTGAATGCCATCAGGTCCAATCGACGACAGAAAAATACTGTTCTAACGAAGTGGGACGAGTTCGAGTTTCCCTCGTTTGATTCGGCATACTCTACCCTCCGCGAGTCACCTCGTGAGAAAATTCCTGACTGAGAGGAAGATCATGACCAGACGTGCGGCAGCATTTCTAGCGGTCACTATTGGTTTCCTGTTGGGCCTCGCGCATTTCGCGCGGCCGATGGCGGTGCAAGGGCAAGCGACGGCGCAATCGCCGGATCAGAGCGACGAGCAAGTGGCCGGCCCTTACGAGGTCGTGAAAGACTGGCCGAAGCCCCTATCCACGCTGTTTCCGGAAGAGAAGGGCTGGACCTGGGGCGCGACGCAGGCAATCTACGCGCAGAATCCAAATCGAATTTTCGTTTCGATGCGCGGCGAGTTGCCGGCCATACGCGGAGTCGAGCAGCTCGGCCGCATCGGGAGCGCTTTGGGCGGGGCGGTCGCGACCGCCGACCCCCTCAATATCGAATGGCCCGGGGCAGGTGAAGACGGGCGTGGGATCTTCCTGACGCTTCCCACGCCGGGCCTGCCGGCGCGCAACGCTTCGATCGGGCCGACCGCGAGTCCCGGAGAACCTCACGTCAAATTTGTGGCGCGAGAAAATATTGACTACCGATGGAAGCACCTGGTCTTCGTTCTGGATGGCCAGGGAAATCTGGTCGAAGACTGGTCGCGCTGGGACAAGACGTTCAAGCGCGTACACAAGATTCTGATCAGCCCTTACGATCCCGAAAAGAGAGTCTGGGTTGACGATGACGGGCGTTGCGCCATTTTCATTTTCAGCAATGACGGAAAGCAGCTGCTGCAGACGATCGGGACTCCCAACGATTGCGGCGCCGATGATAAACGCTTCAATCGCCAGACGGACATCGCGTGGTTGCCCGACGGGACATTTTTTGTGACGGACGGATATGAAAACACGCGCGTGGTGAAGTTCGACAAGAATGGGAAGTACGTGACGGCTTGGGGAAAGCCGAGCTGGGACTGGGTCACGCGCAAGGACGTGCCGGGCGTGCCTAACCCGCCGCCGCCCAACTATTTCCACACCGTGCACGGGATTCAGGTGGATCCGGTGACGCGGCGCGTGTTCGTCTCGGACCGCGAAAACCACCGGATTCAGGTGTTCGACGAGAACGGAAATTTTCTCACAATGTGGAATCTCGGACCGTACGCCGCTATCTACCATATGCTCTTAACCGCCGACCGCCATATGTGGATGTCCGACGGGCACGGAACGTACAAAATCCTGGAGTATGACCTGGACGGCAAGTTGCTGTCTTCGTGGGGCACGTGGGGGCCTCTGCCCGGAGAGCTCTGGGGCGTGCACGAAATTACCACCGACCAGCTTGGAAACCTCTACGTCGCAGAAGTATTCAATGGGCGTGCTCAGAAATTTCAGCCCAAGCCAGGCGCCGACCCTGCGAAGCTCATGGGCCAGCAGATGCGCGTGGCGTGGAAGGATTAAAATTTCCCGAGTAGAACGAAGCTGCCGGCGCCGTTGTCCTGAATCTGAAAGCCTTCACTTTCTGCGAAGCGTCCGGATAACAAAACGAACTATTTCAATTGGCCACTCGCGTGGCGATCGCAGTACCCATGTCTTGAGTAGTCGCGTTGCCGCCAATATCGGCAGTGCGTACTTGTGATTTTGCAAGGACGTCCGCGATAGCACTCTCGATTGCATCCGCGGCTTCGGCAGCGCCGAGATGCCGCAGCATCATCGCGCCGGACCAAATCTGCGCGATCGGATTCGCAATTCCCTTCCCCGCGATGTCAGGTGCCGAACCGTGGACCGGCTCAAACATGGAGGGAAATTCCTTTTCTGGATTGAGGTTGCCGGAGGGCGCGATGCCGATGGACCCCACCACGGCCGGGCCCAAGTCGGAGAGAATGTCGCCGAAAAGATTCGAGCCGACGACAACATCAAACCAATCCGGGTGGCGCACAAAGTGCGCCGCCAGAATATCGATGTGAAACTGGTCGGTTCGAACGTCCGGATATTGCACCGCCATCTGGTGAAAGCATTCGTCCCAGAAGGGCATGGTGTGGATGATTCCGTTTGATTTCGTGGCGGAGGTCAGATGTTTTTTTCTCTTGCGAGCCAGCTCGAAGGCGAATCGCAGAACGCGGTTGACTCCACGCCGCGTGAAAACCGATTGTTGCACGGCCATCTCATCTTCGGTTCCTTCATAGATACGCCCGCCGATATTTGAATATTCCCCTTCGTTGTTTTCGCGGACCACGCAGAAATCGATTTGCCCGGGCTTCCAGTTCTTAAGAGGAGTTTCAATGCCATCGAAAAGGCGCACAGGACGCAAATTCGCGTACTGCCGGAATCCGCGGCGGATGGGAATCAGCAATCCCCACAGCGAAACATGATCCGGCACGCTGGGATGCCCGACAGCGCCGAGGAAGATGGCGTCGTAGGGTTTCAGCTGGCGCAAGCCGTCGTCCGGCATCATCTTGCCGGTCTTGACGTAGGTTTCGCAGCTCCAGTCGAACTCGTGCCAGTTGAAGCGAAATCCAAAGCGCTGGCCGGCCGCTTCGAGCACGCGGATGCCCTCGGGAACCACCTCTTTCCCGATGCCGTCTCCCGCGATTACTGCAATGTGAAATGTCTTCATGGACTCCGCTTGCTATCCTTTCTGCGATGACAACAATGGGGTCAGCGCGCGCACATCCGGTGCTGCTTCAAAGGATTTGACGAAAGCGATGGTTTTTTCGGTTTTGTCCCGGGGCCAGTCGGCGAATTCGGCGCATCCGCGGAATTTGACCGCTGCCTCGTCAAAGCTCATGGGATTCGCCGGGCTGCCTTTTCCGAAGTCAGCTTGGCCGGTGATGACGCTTCCATTTTTCAGGTGGATTTTGAGCAGCGACCTCATTTTGTCGTAGCCAGCGCTCTCCGCTTCCGGATCCACATAGTAATTCACCTTGCGGATCATCTCCTGCACGTCGGTTCGCTGAACGACTTTGTCCTGAAATTCACTTAAGCCCGCTTTGCGTTCCAGAAGCAGAATCGCCAGGCAGAATTCCATGCTGAATTTGGCTTCGAGTCCCGTTTTCGGCTGATGGTGGAGAAGCGTTGTCACCATGTTGTGATTCGCACCGATGTCCACCTTCTCCACTTGTGCCGCTTGGATATTGTTCACTTCGATCAGCCGTGCGAGCTCGCTCATTGCGGGATGCGTGAGCGAGCCGGAAGGATAGGGCTTCAAGGAAATTCCCGGCGAGAGAAACGTCCACGGGTTTCCGAGACGGCCCATTATCGAGGGTGGATCGTAAGATCCGCCGTAGGCATGGAAAAATCCGCGCTCTGCCTCCAGAATTTGCTCCGCTGCGGTCCAGCCTAACGCCACAAGTTCCGCGGAAACGACGCCGCTTTCGGCTGCGTGCCCCGCCTGAAAGGGCTTGGTCATGGTGCCAAAGTTTTCTCTAAGGCCGCCCGACTGGCTGGCCACGAGGCCGAATGTCTTCAAAGTTTTCGGCAGATCGAAGCGAAGCAGTCTGGCGCAGGCCGCCGCGGAACCGAAGGGACCGCAGGTTCCGGAGGTATGGAAGCCATCGAGATAGTGGCGCGGTGAAATTGCTTCCGCAACTTTGCACTCCACATCGACACCCAAGTGATAGGCGAGCAGGAAATCCTTGCCGGAAACTCCGCCATGGTGTTCCGCGAGGGCAAAAAGCGCGGGGAGTGTGGCCACCGTGGGATGCATGAGCAAGCCATACACGCGGTCTTTCGCGGCGGCAAGTTGCGTGTCGTCGTAATCGTCGGCGTGGATTGAGACGCCATTGAGGAAGGCTGCGAAACGCGGCGAAGTTTTTTGTTCTGTCCCGATGATGGTCGCTTTACCGTCGCGAATGCCGAGACTCTCGACGTAGTTTCGGGAGATGGGACCGCTTTCCGCGCGGGAACCCGCCAAGGCCAATCCCAAGCCGTCGAGAATCGACTTCTTGCCCAAATCGATTACTTCCAGGGGAATGTCGTCGTATTTCGAGTCAAGGACAAATTGGCCAACGTATTTCGTCAGGCCGGGAGTCTGTGGGAAATCACTGGCGGACGCTCCGCCGGCGCCTCTCGCGGAATTTGCCATCATCGTTGAGGCCATCACACCCAGGGACACTTTTCCGAAATCACGCCTGCGCATAGTTCACCTTGATTTCTTCGGGATTCGCGTTTTCGTGCGCCCATTGCCGTGCCGGACAGATCTCTCCGCTATGGCTGCACCTCATACACCCGCACTTCGGCTTCATGATTTTCATGATGCGGCACGGCGAGATAGTAGCGATTCCATTCCGGCACCAGGAGTGCCGTCTTCGCGCGGAAACTGCCGGGAATCTTCGCCAGCAGCGCGTAGTGGTCCGCGTCTTTCTGTTCGAAAACATCCACGAACTGGTCTCCCGCAAGGTAGATGCGCTTCCGCTTCGCGTCGTAACTCATGTCGTCGACCAAGCCCACCGCTGGCAGGCTGGCGACTACTTTGCCGTTGTCCGAGTTGAAAACGACCAGTTTTCCTGGGGCTCGAGTGACCACAAATAAGCGGTGATCGGCTTCATCCAGCCCCATGGCGACGTTCTGTTTGACTCCGGCGGGGAGTGGCCAGGTAGCTTGCAGGGCTGACTTGCTGCGGTCGAGCACGCCGACAGCGCCGAGGCTCGTGATGTTGCAAAACATGCGTGGCCCGGACTTTTCGAGGACAATCGCTTCGACGTGGTCCGAATTAATTTTGATGTCGCGCAACTTCTTGGAGGCGTCCGTGTCGATCACGGTAATCAATGAATACGGAGTATGAGCCGCCCGGCCGCCAGCCACGACATATAGGTGCTTCGTGGCCGGGTCGTAGGCAATAGAGTCGGCATCGATGGCCACCTTGATTTGCCCGGACAGCTGGTAGGTGTCACTGTCATAAATTTTGACCGCGGAATCGTCTCCATCCACGATGAACAGCTTCTTTAAATCGGCGCGGTAGAGGATCGCGTGCGGCGATTTCAAATCCTCTATGGTGTGGATGAGTTTGTTCGTGTTGGTGTCGAAAATCTGGACTTTGCCATTTTCCTCCGCGGTCAGGAAGAGCCGGTGGCCATCCAGGTCGGGAGTAAAATGGTCGAAGTCGCCGTCCTTCAAACCCGGCAGCGGGATGGTATCCACGAGTTTCAGCGGGGCGCTTTCCTGCGCTCCAGAGCTGGCCGGCACGGCCGCAATTGCCGCGAGCATAAGAATCCGCAATCGATTCATGAAACCCTCCCTATGGAATCCGGCCCTGACGGTGAAACCGCTCCAGCCGTATGTGAAAACAAAATTAGAATCTTCAAATTTCAGTCAGCGATAGGTCGGTCCTCGACTCGGCGGATGCTACTCCGCGGAAGTGACTGAGTCAATCGGCGATTCCCTTGCCTGAAAGCGGCATGGCCTCCGTTTAAGCATGAATTCGCCTGTTATCACGCCAAAATCGCCATCCTCGAATTCTCGACTAAATAAAAATTAATCTGGGATTAAGTTCCTTTCGCCGCGAATGATTTATCCTCGCCGCTGGCGGATTGCGGCGAAGATTCACTGCGGTGCACAGTTTCGTCGCGTACCACGGCAACACGGCAGGCAGGTTCCCGAAGCATTATGTGTCGTTGTGAGCCCTTCGAGCGCCCCGGGGGCACACTCCTCTTTCTTTCGCACCTAACGATTGAGTATCATCGCAGCCGCGGAGACAGAGAAAAATGGACTGGAGTCTGGGTGAGCTTGCTAGTCAAATAAAAACAGCAAACCTTATAGGGAGAGCCAATGAAGAAACAGGTTTTCATTTTGATGACGGTGTTCGTTCTGTTTGCTGCGGCTGTGCGAGGTCAGGAGAGTTCGCCGCTCAAACTTGTCCAGAAATTCGAGTTTTCCGCCGACGTTAAGGGAAATTTTGATCACTTCGGCATCGACCTGAAGGGCAATCGGCTCTTCACGACTCCGGAGGACTACAAGGCGGTCGTGGTTTTCGATCTGAAGAGCGGCAAACAGATTCACGTCATTGGCGGAATCGCGAGACCTCACGCCGTGCTGTATCGCGAAGATGTGAACCGCATTTACGTTACGGATGGCACTACTGGCGACTTGAAGATTTTCGACAGCGCTTCCTACAAGCTGCTTTCCAGCGTGAAGCTTCTCGAAGACGCCGATTCCATCGGGTACGATCCAGCCACAAAGTATTTGTATATTGACAACGGCGGCGGCGACGTTCATCAGACCTACTCGATGCTCAGCGTTGTTGACACCACGGCCGGAACGAAGCTGGCGGACATCAAAATTGATGGGGACACTCTCGAGGCCATGACGCTCGAGAAATCCAGCCCGCGGCTGTACGTCAACAACCGGCCCAAGAACCAGGTTGACGTCGTGGACAGGGAAAAGCGCGAACTCGTCGCGAGCTGGCCAGTCACCAAATGCAAGGCCAACGTAGCCATGGCGCTTGATGAAGCGGATCATCGCTTGTTCGTGGCTTGCCGCAGCGGCGCGATTTCCGTGCTCGACACGCAGTCAGGCAAGGAAGTTACGGCTTTGCCGATTACGAAGGGCGTGGACGACCTTATCTACGACCCCGCAGGAAAGCGCGTTTATGCCGCCTGCGACGGAAACGTGGACGTCTACGAACAAACGGGCCCGGACAACTACAAGTTGCTGGGCAAGGTTGCAACGGGGCCGCTTGGAAGGACGGCGCGGCTAGTGCCTGAAATCAACCGCCTTTTTGTGGCTGTGCCGCAGCACGGAACGACGAACGCCGAAGTGCTGGTCTTCGAGGTCCAGTAAGGAACGCTCGGTCCAATACTGAGGGGATGGGCTTGACACGCGCACAGAGAGGACAACGGCCCTCGCGTGCCGAGTCTGCCTGTGTGGCTCGCTCGGAGCGGAGCGATGATTCGGCAGGAGTAGCTCGAGATCTTGGAAACTTAAGCTGTGGCTTCGCATTTTGTGAAGAAGGGCGGTCAAGTCATCCGGAACGATCTAAAGTAAGATCGCCAGCGCTGATGGGATGTGGCGCGACCGGATCTTTTGTGCAATCTGCTGACGCCTGTCTCTGCCAATTGTTCCCTTGCGCAGTGCCGCCCGCCGTTATGCGATGATGTCAACTGAACCTATGCGGATGCTTTTGGTCGAAGACGAACGGAAAGTCGCCAGCTTCATCGCGCGAGCACTGCGAGAAAATTCCTACGCGGTGGATGTGGCCGAAACAGGTGCAAAGGCGCTTCAACTTGGCACGGATGTCACCTATGACGCCATTCTCCTCGATGTCCGTCTGCCTGACCTCAGTGGCCTTGAAGTCTGCCGCGAGCTGCGCCAACGAGGCATTGAGGCTCCTATTCTGATGTTGACGGCCCGCGGTTTGATCGAACAGCGAGTGGAAGGCCTGGACGCGGGTGCGGATGACTATCTCACTAAGCCCTTCGTCTTGGCGGAACTCCTCGCGCGCGTGCGCGCGCTCGTTCGGCGCGGCTTTCACAGTGGAAACGCGAGGCTCTCTTTTGGTGACCTCGCCCTCGACCGCCACCGGCGGCGTGCCATGCGCGGCAAGGAGACCATCCCCCTGACGGCCCGAGAATTCTCGCTCCTCGAGCTTTTGCTGCTTCACGCTCCGGAACTTGTAACCCGAAGCGAGATTGTCGAACACGTCTGGGATTGCCACTTCGATAGTGAGACAAACCTTGTCGAAGTTTACATCAACCGCTTGCGGCAGAAGCTCGACCAGGATCGCTCGCCGAAACTGATTCATACCGTACGAGGAGTGGGCTACCGGTTGGGAGCAACGGAATGATGAAAGCGCAATCGCTCCGATTCCGGATGATGTTGTTGTTCTGTAGCGTCGTGGGAGTACTCTTTGCCGGTTCCTATCTCGCCTTCTGGGGCCTCCTGGCGCACGAAGTCCCCACCCAGCTGAACCGCCAGCTGCTGGAGACCGCGCGGCCTATCATCGCCGACCTCATGACGGAACCCAAGGGGCAGGACGTCAACCGGCTCGATATTTCCGGCGAGTTTTTTGAAGTCCTGGATCCGGCGGGACGTGTGCTTCAACAATCCAAAAATCTCACAGCGCCAATCGACTTAAAGGGAATCAGCCCGGAGGTTTCACGCCCTACCTTCGGAATTGCCTCGCTGCGGAACGGTGAATCGGTGCGCATCACGCTCATTCCGTTTCAACAAGCGACTCAACAGCGTGTCCTGGTCGTTGCTATCCTCACGTTGGGCACCAACGCAGTTCTCGAAAGTTTTGGCAGCGTGGCACTGTTACTTTTCGCCCTGAGCCTCCTGCTCACGGCGGGGATCTCCGCTTTCTACGTCGGGAGGAGTCTCGCGCCTATCACCGCGCTCACAGAGCACGCGGCCCTGATGGCCAAGCGCGTCACCAACCGGGAAGGCTTCTGGACACCGCTCGCGGTTTCCTCCCCTCATGACGAGCTTGGACAGCTTGCGGCAACATTCAATCACCTCTTGCAAGGCGTCGATTCCGCCGTCCGCCAGTTGCGCCAATTTGTGACCGATGCCTCGCACGAACTCCGCACGCCGCTCGCCGTTCTCCACGGCGAGACAGAGCTGCTGCTCTCCAAACCCCGCAGCGCCGAGGAATACCGTAAGACGCTCAGCATGTTCGATGACGAATTCAAGAAATTGACGCGCATCGTCGAAGGGCTTTTCACTCTTTCCATGGCCGACGCCGGGCAGCTGCACCTCATATGCGAGCCGATCTATATCAACGAAGTTCTGGAAGAGGCGTGCGCTCTGGTTACCTCGCGGGCCCGCACCAAAGATATCCGTATCGAAAGAAAACTGGGTGAGGAAGTAGCCTACTTTGGCGATGAGGCTTTCCTTCACCAGCTGTTTTTGATTTTCCTCGACAACGCGATCAAGTATTCCCCCAATGGCGCTACCGTCCGCGTGACATTGGAGAATTTTGACGGCTCGGTACGCGCTCGGTTTGAGGACGAGGGCATTGGAATTTCCAGCGAGCACTTGCCCTTAATCTTCGATCGCTTCTACCGCGCTGCACCATCAAGCGGCGGTGAAGCGCACAGCGGAGGCCTCGGCCTCGCGATCGCTCAAGCCATCGTGCGAGCGCAGGGCGGCTCCATCGCGTGCGAAAGCACACCGGGAGTCGGTTCCACCTTCACGGTGATTCTGCCCTTCACTCAGCCTCGCGAAACGGCCCTCGAAGACTCGCCTAAACAAAAATTAATCTTGCGTTAAGGCATCATTTGAACGTGTACAATAGGCTCCAAATTACCTGGGGAGGTGTTTCTGTGTCCTATCGAAAAATTTTCTGCAAGTATGTTTGTAGCTTCATTGCAGCAGCCGCTCTGCTTCTTGCAGTCTTTGTGTCCATTCCCGTTGGCGCGCAGGTGGCCGGTGGGAACCTCTCGGGCACGATCACGGACCCGTCCGGCGCAGGTATTCCCCAGGCGCAAATCACCATCAAGAATGTGGCCACCGGCGTAGAACGCAATATTTCCACAAATGAGGACGGTTTCTACACCGCGCCCAACCTTCTTCCCGGCGAGTATCAAGTCACTATCACGGCGAAGGGATTCAACATGGAAGTAAAGTCGGGAATCACGATCAATGTGGGGGCGCGGCAAGTCTTTGACCTCACCATGCAGATTGGCACCGTGTCCCATAGGGTAGAGGTGACCGCGGAAGCTCCCGCCATCCAGTTGGCCAGCTCGGACATCGGCGCTACGGTCAACGCAACGACCGTCCGTGAGCTCCCGCTGAATGGGCGCAGTTGGACAGATTTGGCGGCCCTCCAGCCGGGTGTCGAGACCATCCAAACGCAGCCGACCTTTGCGGTTGGCGCGGATCGCGGCAATCGCGGCTTCGGGCAACAGTTGACCATCTCCGGCGCGCGCCCGCAGCAGAACAATTACCGTCTCGATGGGGTCAGCCTCAACGATTACGCCAATGGTGCGCCGGGCAGCGTGCTCGGCGGAAACCTGGGCGTGGACGCCATTCAAGAATTCTCGGTGCTGACCAGCAACTACTCGGCGGAGTACGGCAAGACTTCCGGAGGGGTCGTCAACGCCACAACCCGCTCGTGGACAAATTCATTTCATGGCAGTGGCTACGAATTCCTCCGCAACAGCAAGCTGGACGCCGCAAATTTCTTTGAAGCGGGAAACCGGACGCCCTTCAAACGGAATCAGTTTGGGGGCGCCATCGGCGGCCCCATCGTGAAAAACCGCACGTTTTTTTTCGCCGACTACGAAGGAATCCGGCAGTCCAAGGGTATTGCCAACGTTAGTTTTGTGCCCTCGCCTGCTGCGCGCAGCGGCATTATCGGTGGCGCAGCCCTTCCGGGTGGCGTGGCCCCCGCGGTCCAGAAGTACCTTGCGCTCTATCCCACGACGCCAGATTGTGGCGCAGACGTCTGTCAATTCACTTTCTCCGCGAAGCAGATCATCAACGAGAACTTCATTACCACGCGAATCGATCACAAGTTTTCCGACAAGGACAGCCTGTTCGGCACCTACGTGTTCGATAGGACTCCTTACTCTTCCCCCGACTCCGTGGGTAACGTACTGCTCGGCAGCCTCTCCTCGAGGCAAATCGTGGCCGCGGAGGAGACTCATAGCTTCACCACTTCGTTTATCAATGCGGCCCGATTCGGGTACAACCACGAATTGGTTAACAACAACCAGAGCTTGAGTGCACTCAATCCCGCAGCGGCCGACGCCTCGCTTGGCGCTTTTGCCGGCCGGAACGCGGCCTTCGTGAACGTCGGCGGACTTTCTCCGCTGTCCGGTGGCGTTGGCGGGCTCCCCACTTATTTCTATCATTGGAATTCCTTCCAGGCCTATGACGACGCGTTCCTCAACCTCGGCACCCACAGCATCAAATTCGGCTTTGCATTCGAGCGCATGTTGTTCCAGGCCACTGCCCTTACTGACCCGAATGGAATCTGGTTTTTCGACACTTTGTCAAAGTTCTTGCAGAATCAACCCACCAAGTTTCAGGGGGGCATCGCCAGTTCCCTTACACCTCGCAATTTTCGCCAAAACATCCTCGGTGGCTATGTGCAAGATGACTGGCGCTGGAAGCCCAACCTCACGCTGAATCTGGGACTCCGCTATGAAATGGCCACCGTGCCGACCGAGACCAACGGAAAAATGGTCAACTTGAGGAATATCTCGGACCCATTGCCCATTTGTGGAACGATGGTCGCGGGAAATTGCTCCGGCACCGGTGCGCTCTTCTCTAATCCCACGCTTCACAATTTTGAGCCGCGCATCGGTTTTGCCTGGGATCCCTTCCGCAACGGTAAAATGGCTGTCCGCGGCGGCGCCGGTCTGTTCGATGTGCTGCCGCTGCCTTATCAGTTCCTTCTCCTTGAAACGCAAGCAGCCCCGTTTTTTCAGTATACGGCGCTCAGCGTGGGTAATCCCACCTTGGCTCAGCCTCTTACCTTCCCGCTCGTGTCGCCCGCGGATATCACCAATAATAAGCTGCGTTCGACGTACATTGATTCCCATCCCAAGCGCAATTATGTGGCGCAGTGGAACCTCAACATCCAGTACGAGCTCACGCCGAGCTTGGCTGCGATGGTGGCCTATGTGGGCTCGCGCGGCATCCACCAGCCTTTTCGCGTGGATGAATCCGATCTGATCATTCCGACAAAGACCTCTGCCGGGTACCTCTGGCCGCAAGTAGACGTCAATGGCAACCTCCTCAGTGGACCCAATGCTGGGAACGCCCCCAATCCCATCAATCCCAACTTTGGTTCCGTTCGAGGCATGTTTTATCAGGGACGCTCCTACTTTAATGCTCTCGAGTTGCAGTTGGTCAAGCGCATGAGCCATGGCTTTCAGTTGCAGGGCACTTACACTTGGAGCAAGAGCATGGACACCAGTTCGGCCACGCTGGCGGGAGACGCATTTGGTAACTCCATCTCCAGTTTGAACTGGTTCGACATGAGATTGACCCGTGGGCTCTCCGATTTCAACGTTGGACGCACGCTCGTCGTCAACGGGACTTGGGACGTCCCTACGGCTAATTCATTCACTGGGCCGGCCCGGTGGATTACCGATGGTTGGGAACTCGGCCTTATCCTCACGGTAAGCGACGGTGTGCCGTTTACCCCGACGTGGGGCACCGGAGGCGACCCAGCGAATACGCTGAGCAGTGACGATTTTGCCTATCCGAACCGGCTCGGCGGACCCGGTTGCGGTTCTCTTACAAACCCCGGGAACCCTGCCAATTACGTTAAGACGCAGTGCTTTGCCATTCCGACCGCGCCCAACGCGGCGTTTTGGACGGCGAATTGCGACCCCGCGCCAGTTAGCGTCGGAGGACCCATTAACCCTGCTTCCCTGCAATGTTTCAACCTTCGCGGTAATGCCGGCCGAAATATCCTGATCGGCCCCGGGATTACCAACCTGGATTTCTCCGTGTTCAAGAACAACCACATCAAGAAGATCTCGGAAAATTTCAACGTCCAGTTCCGCTTGGAGATGTTTAATATTCTCAATCACGCGAACTTCGCGCCTCCGGGTCCAGGTGACGCCAACACCGACATCTTCGATGCGACAGGAGCGTCGCTGGCCCCAACCGTAGTTCAGGGCGGGACAGCGGGTGTCTTGCTCAGGACCACAATTCCTGAGCGACAGATTCAGTTCGCAATCAAACTCATTTTCTGATTGTGGTCCCAAATCGCTTTCATCCTGGGCCCCGGCTTCTGTCGCGGCCTCAGGATTTCAACGATCAATGTTTGCCACATCAAATCTGGTTGGAATTGCGGCGGCCAATCTAAAGAAAACTTAATGTCAAATTTATAGCCAAGCGAAGTAGGATTGCCCCGAGCCTGACCTTGAACTCAAGATCCTGGCAACAGGGTTCCGTTGGAATTTACGAAACCGGCCCGACACTAGCTTCCGCGCCCGCTGCGGATCAACCCAATCCACAGCCGGCGCCTGTCTCCGGGACGTTCCGCCCGCTGGTCTATGGCCGCTGACGGCGCGAGGCTGCTGGAAACTTCGAGGGATCGTGAACATGCCCGACACCAAGAAAGCAAAATTGCTTTTGCACTTCGTCGTCGCTGTCTGTTGTTCGTATCCCTGCGTTGTGCAGGCGCAATCGTCTCTTGACTTTGACGTGTACCGCAGTCGCGTCGAACCCATTTTCCTCAAGAAGCGCGAGGGCGGCATTCGCGGTTACGACTGTCATTCCATGATGCCCACGCGCCTGAAATTGGAATCATTGTCGCCGGGCAATTCCTCCTGGACCGAGGAACAATCACGCCGAAACTTCGAAACCGTCTCGCAGTTGGTCTCGCCAGCAAATCCTCTGCAAAGCCGCTTGCTGCTTCACCCTCTCGCTCCAGAGGCTGGCGGCGATCCAACGCACACCGGCGGCAAATTCTGGGCTTCGCAGAATGATCCGGAATGGCGGATGATTGCGGACTGGGTCCGCCACGGATCTCCTGCGCCCTTGACTGCGGGTTCATCTCCTTCTCCAACTCCATCTGTCCTCGACTTCCAGTTCTTCAAAGACAGAGTCCAGGCCATTTTCTTGAAGGAGCGTCCGGGTCACGCCCGCTGTTACGGCTGCCACACGGCATTCAATCGCGACTTTCACCTCGAAACTTTATCCCCGGGCAGCGCCGGATGGACGGATGAGCAATCGCAGCGAAACTTTCAAAGCGCTCTAAAACAAGTTGTCCCCGGCGATCCCTCTTCCAGCCGGCTCCTGGTCCATCCGCTCGCGCCCGAAGCGGGAGGCGAACCGTTCCATTCCGGAGGCAGGCAATTCCACTCTCAGGCCGATTCGGACTGGCTTACATTGGCCGAATGGGTGCGCGGCTCGCGAGCGGAAATTCCCTCCTCATCCAAAGCCACGCCGTCATCGCTCATTTTTGTCACCAACAGCGCGGACGACACCGTGGACGTCGTCGATCCCGCAACAAACAAGGTCGTGCAAGTCATCCACGGCATTGAATTGCCGCATGGAGTGAATTTCTCTCCCGATGGGACGCGCGTCTACATCAGCAACGAATCGGAAAGCGTGCTTGATGTGGTGGACCACAAGAGCGGGGAAATACTGGAGAAAATACCTCTTAGCGGCCATCCCAACAACATCACGGTCACAAAGGATGGAAGCCGCGTGCTGGTCGGTATTCGCAGCTCGCCGGGTACCGTCGATGTCATCGACACGGCCTCGCTCAAGCGAGTCAAATCCATCCCCGTGAACGGCCCCGTGCACAACATCTACGTCACGCCGGACGGCAAGTATTCTGTCAGCGGTTCGATCGAGACCAGGATCGTCAGCGTTATCGACCTGCACACCGACCAAGTCGCATGGGAAGTCAAATTGGACAAGGGCGTGCGCCCGATGGCCTTCGAGGCTAATCCCGACGGTTCGACGCGCCGCATTTTCGTCCAGCTTTCTGAGTTGAATGGATTTGCCGTCGTGGATTTCGCGAAGCGTGCCGAGGTCGCCAGAATCAAGTTGCCCGATCAACCCGGAGGATTCGGCCTCGCTGAGGGCCGGCTTGGCACTCCCTCGCACGGCATCGGCGTCTCACCGGATGGAAAATCGCTGTGGGTCAACAGCACGTTTGCAAATGCCGTATTCGCGTATTCGCTGCCCGATCTGAAGCTGATCGGCCACGCTGCCCTGCCTGAGGTTCATCCGCTGGGGCATTCCCCCACCGGCTCTGTGCCCGAATGGATCACCTTCACGCCGGACAGCAAGACAATCTACATCTCGAATTCAGGCGCAGGCTCTGTGACCGCGATTGACACAAAAACCCTGAAGCAAGTTGCTGTTATTCCCGTGGGCGAAGTCCCCAAGCGGATCAACACTCTCGTTTTTCGCTAGTGGACTCACTGCCGTATCGTGTTGCCTGGACTGGCTTTCCCTCCCCACCGCGGCAGCGCATATAAAATCGTGTTAATGATGCGCATTCACCCCCGGAGGAGTAGAATGCGCCGCAACAAGGAGGGATTCCTAATGCTTCGTCGTGGATGGACGGCACTTTTCATCGCTCTGTCGGCAGCCGCTTCGGCACGCGCGCAAGCGAAACTTTCCGTCAGGTGGGAAGAGCTCACCGCCGCCGATTTTCGCTCCGGAATTCAGCAAGCCAGGGGCGTCTGCCTGCTTCCTTTCGGAATTCTCGAAAAACACGGACCCCATCTCCCGCTCGGAACGGATTTGCTGAACGTGCGCTACGCTTCGCTTCACGCCGCCGAGCAGGAATACGCCGTGGTGTTCCCGGAATATTATTTCGGCCAGATTTTCGAGGCCAAGCACGAACCGGGCACCGTCGCCTACAGCATGAATCTCCAGTTGAAGCTTCTGCAGGAGACCACCGATGAGATGGCGCGGAATGGCTGCAAGAAGGTCATCATCGTGAACGGCCACGGCGGAAACGAGCATCTTCTTCCCTACTTCGCCCAGTCGCAACTCGATATCCCACACGACTACGTCGTATACGTCCTCGATGGAGAGCGCAGCCGGCCCGGCGGCCCGCCAAGGAAAACTTCAGGCGGCATGCACGCCGGCGAATCGGAAACTTCAAACGTGATGGTCTCGCGTCCGGATCTCGTTCATCTCGACCGTGCCGCCGGCGAATCCGGCGAGGATCAGAAACGCGTGAAGCTGCCCGAAAATCTCTACACTGGAATCTGGTGGTACGCGCGATTCCCGAATCATTATGCGGGCGACGGCTCTGCCGCCACCAAAGAACTCGGCCAGTGGAATATGGAAGGATGGATCGGAGCCATCGTAGAATCCATTCGCGCCGCAAAGACTGACGATACGAGCCTCAAACTCCAGAACGAGTTTTACGAGAAGAGCAAACACCCGCTCGACACGCGGCCTTGATCGCATTGGGTACGATCTGCCGGCGCGCAACAGCATCCTATCGCCGTTTCCCGGTGCCCCTAAGATACTTCAACACGCGTAGGAATATGTATCGGTGAGTTCTCTCAGTGATTGGGAATCTCGACTGCCGCCGTGATCACCCCGATCCACAGCGCCAGCTCGAGAAAACTGCCAAGCTTCGCAACCGTCGGTATGGCCGGCGATTCGCCCCACTTTCCCGCGTTTCGTTGGACCATGAGGTGATAAAACACCCCGGCAAGGATCAGCACAAGTTTGATTCGAAAAGCCGGGTTCCTGAAAAACGCCGAAGCCGAAGCGGAAAAAAGCAGCGCTCCTCCCAGGAAAGCAATCCCTAATCCACTCCACGTCCATCCAACAAACTGTTGTGCGAACTGACCGGCCGGTTGGCGCCGCGCTGCCAGGCCAAGAAAACGCAAATCCACGACTGCGATCGTCCCCACCCACAAGGACAATCCCGAAAAATGAATCAGCTGCACGACCGGATACGCCCACAGCGATCTGCCGATCGCCAGCGCCCACGATGTATTCTCCAGCCATTTGCAGAAATTCAGCAGCGCATCATGCATTCGCGTAGGCCTCTCACCCGTTTATTCGCGTTTCTGCTTCATGCCCCTGCGAGCCGTTACAACGAGGAATAATTTGCGATTTCCGTCGCCGCGAGGATCACGCCGATCCACAGCGCCAGCGAAATCACCGCGGTAAATTTGGCCGCCCCGGGGATGCCGGCGAGCTGGTCCCACTGGGCCGTTTTTCGCTGCACGATGGCGCCAAACGTCACCGCCAGCAAGGTCACCAGCATCTTGATGCGAAATTGCGTGTTGGCGACAAACCCCGTCGCTCCCGTCGCGAACATTACGAATCCCGAAACGACGGCGATCCCAAATCCGGTCCACATCCACGGGAAAAGATTTTGTGCCAATTCACTGACACTCTGTCGTCGCACTGCCAGGCCAAGTAGCCGCAGATCGATCACCGCGATTGTGCCGACCAACAGGAACAACCCAAAAAAATGCGCCACCTCCGCAGCCGGATAAATCCAGCCAGATTCGCTGATCGCTGTAACCCACCGCGAGTGTTCCAGCCACTCAAAAAAACTCATCGCTTCCCTTTCGATCGACTTGCGCGCTGCTTGCGCCACGCCTCCGCCTATTTCCCGGGCAGACTTACAAGGCCCCGGCCATTGTCAGTGATTCCTATCACCTGGATAGTGATGACGCTGCTCACCGTATACCCCGACAGGTCACTTCGCAAGCGCTCGATCCGCCTTTCGGGCAAAAAACTCTCTCGCGCATTGCATCCCGGTCCGGCCAGCGGTAAATTGCCAGGCGACGGATAATTCATAGGGAGACTCGCGAAATGAAATCACTCCTGCACTTTCTCGTGACTCCGCTTCTTTGCTGTTCACTTCCCGCCTGGAGTCAGAACCAACTGCCCGACGGCAAAGGCAAAGAAACCGTCCAGGCCGCTTGCGTCGGGTGTCACACCATCGCCACCCTGACCACCGCCGGACACTCCCGCGAGGATTGGACGACGGTCCTCCACATGATGGTCAACGTCGGCGCGCCGGTACCCCAGAATCAATTCGCCACTGTGCTCGACTACCTCGCCAAAAACTTCCCCGAAAAGCCGGAGCCCGATGCCGTCGTCATTTCCGGAAGCGTTGAAGTCTCCATCAAAGAGTGGCAGGTGCCAACACCCGGCTCACGTCCGCACGATCCGGAATTCGCCCCGGACGGCTCGGCCTGGTACACCGGCCAGATGGCCAACGTCCTGGGTCGCTTCGATCCCAAAACAAATCAATTCAAGGAATATCACCTGAAGACGCCCATGTCCGGCCCGCACGGTCTCATCGCCGACAAAGACGGCAACATCTGGTTCACCGCAAACTTCAAAGCCTACATCGGCAAGCTCGACCCCAAGACCGGGAACGTCACCGAGTATCCCATGTCTAATCCAAAAGCCCACGATCCTCACACGCTCCTCTTTGCGCCCAACGGCAACATCTATTTCACCGTGCAGAGCGCCAACATGCTCGGCAGGCTCAATCCGAAAACCGGCGAAGTGAAGGTCGTCAACTCGCCCACTCCGAAATCGCGCCCCTACGGAATGGCTGTGAACTCGAAGGGCATTCCTTTCTTTGTCGAATTTGGCGCCAACAAAATCGCCAGCATCGATCCGGACACGCTCGCGATTCACGAATATCTCTTGCTGAATGAAGATTCACGCCCTCGCCGCGTGGCCATCACTCCCGACGATGTACTTTGGTATTCCGATTATTCTCGCGGCTACCTGGGCCGCCTCGATCCCAAAACAGGCAGGATCACAGAGTGGCCCTCTCCGGGCGGTAGAAATTCTCGACCCTACGCCATCACTGCTGTAGGAGAGATCCTCTGGTACAGCGAATCGAACACCAAGCCGAACACGCTCGTGCGCTTCGACCCCAAGACAGAAAAATTCCAAACCTGGATCATTCCCTCCGGCGGAGGCGTCGTGCGCAATATGGTGCACACTCCCGGCGGCAATCTCTGGCTCGCCTGCAGTGGCGTCAACGGCATCGCCTACGTCGAAGTGAAAAGCGCCGAGAAGATTTCTTCGCGTAATTGACACAATCGCCCCGCTTTTCTTTCACTCCACGGAGCCCCTCGCCCGCAACTCACTGCGCTGGTGAACCACAGGCGCGCTTTGCGCTTTCCCAAAAAGTAATACTTTGCTTGCGCCAGTTGTCTGGAGTAGGATTACGCCCGCGGAGCAGTGTCCCCCTAACTTGGAAAAGCCGTGTCGGCGCCGGCCTATGCGCACCGCGCCCCTGCAGGGCGATGTCGGCCTGAGGAGGGTTCATGAAAAACCAAAAGGGATTCTCTCTCATCGAGCTGGTGCTCGTCGTGGCCGTGATTCTGATCATTTCGGCGATCGCCGTTCCCAGCTTTCTCCGTTCGCGCATGCGCGCCAATGAAGCTTCCGCTGTTGCCTCCATCCGCGCGATCGACACCGCGGCTGTCACGTATTCGGTTTCGTATCCGGATCTCGGCTTCCCCGCTACGCTGAACCTGCTCGGCGGCCCAGATCCTTGCACTGCTTCTCCGACATCGGCTTGCTTGGTTGATGACTCCATTGCTCAAGGCGCGAAGGGCGGCTACGCCTTTGTCTGGACCGGCGACGGCGCCACGCCGTCGATCAGCTACACGGTCACTGGCGCGCCACAATCGCCCGGTTCATCCGGTCAGTCGATGTACTGCAGCGATCAAACCAACCTGATCCACGTTGATCCCCTCGGCGGCGCCTGCACCAACGCCAGCCCGGTCATGCAGTAGTCGTTCCCCCTCCGGCTGCCTCCCGCTCGCACCCAGTGGCGATCGGATTTCGTGACGCCATATTCGGCGTGATCGCGAGGGCTCAGTGTGCCGCAGGATCCAAGCCCTGGCTCACCGGCTCGGATTCACCGCGGAACGGCAGCTTGAATTTGCGGGAAATCTCCGGCCAGAATTCGCGCAGCACGTCGTACCCCATGTCTTGCAGGACACTGTAGCCCACCCGCTCCGCCGCTGGAGCGAAGCCCCTTCGGTTGTCCGGGTGATACGTATTGCTCAGTACCACCGCGCTCGCCGTGCCCAGCCATTCGTTAAAATTAAACATCCGCTTTCCATTGTCGTTGTGCGCCACAACCGCGTGCCCCATCGCGTGGAGCAAACGCCTCCCGGTACTTCCGCGCGCCAGCCGGTAGTAGCGCGGGTCCTCCGAAAATATCGAGGGATACGCAAAGTCCTTAAAGAATCTGGACGTGGCCTGGCCGGCATATTCGGAGCCATAGCGCCTGCCGTACCCTTCAGCCCCCTGTCCATACCTGGGGTCCGTGTCTTCCGCTTGGTCAATCCCCGCGTTAAAACCGGTGGCCAGAAACGTCACCGGGTCAAACGAGTCCCGTACGAACAAAACGAACTTATCTTTCACCCCCAGCGTGCACAATTTCGCGCCCGGCTTGTAACGCGGCGGGTGCACCGTCTTGCGTTCCAGCGGCCGCGCGAACGTGCCCACGATCTTCTTAAACGGTCCGTCATAATCTTCCATTCGCATCATTGGCGCCGGCTGAACGCACTGCCCCGCCACGTTCTTCGTAGCTTCCTCCTGCAAAGGCGCAGCGGGCGCCTGCTGCGGCGCAGCCGTCGGCTCCTGTGCGCAGACCACGCCGCCAGCCAGCACGGCCAGCGCCGCCTGGAAGCATATTGACATCCACGTTCGCAATCGCATTCGCCGCTCCATGTTCCGGCCTGAAGTTTATCATCTTAGATTTTCTCTATTCGGGCGGACAATATTTTCCGGCGAGGAGAATCCGCGCCATCCAGTCGGCATGCGGCAGCCCCGAACGCAAGAGTTCTTCAGCTTCACTCTCCACGTCGTACTCGACCCGGCGAATGCTGACGCTTTCTCCGTCAATCACCAGGTACGATGCGCGCCGGTCTCCGTCATACGATTGGCTGACGCTCCCTGTATTCGCCACGGTCATCCCTTGCAGCCGGCGGATGTACGGCCGGTGAATATGTCCGTAGACCACAATGGGAGCGCCAAGCGGCGCATAGGTTTTCTGCAATTCGTCATCGCTGGCATTCGGCATGGGAGCTCGCCACAAGTCATCGGGGCTGGCATGCA
This sequence comes from Candidatus Acidiferrales bacterium, assembly GCA_044447665.1. Taxonomy (GTDB): domain Bacteria; phylum Acidobacteriota; class Terriglobia; order Acidiferrales; family UBA7541; genus Acidiferrum. The sequence goes on from JBIOGB010000008.1 coordinate 102,459, forward strand.
CCAGGGTAAAGCCCGGTTGCGAGTACAGAGAAGGAAGTCCTTCCAGCCATCGCAACCGTTCTTCACCGATGCTTGCGACCGTCGGCGGAATCGTCTCTTGGATTCGCGCCATTAGTGCCGCGAGCTTCGGCTGCGCGGCGGCAAATTCCGCCAGACGTTCCGGCGCCCAAAGCATCTCATCGGTATTCCCGCGGACGCCGGGCCACCCGAGCGCGCGGATTTGATCGATAATCTCCGCCGGGTACGCTCCGCTGGAAGCCAAATCGCCGCCATGCACCACGGCGTCAGGCGCAACCTGCCGCAGGTCGGCCAGAACTGCTTCGAAGGCGCGCCGGTTGCCATGAATATCCGATACGATCGCGACTCTCATTTCCCCCGCTGCTCTACCCGCGTCCAACGGAATCGCCTCTCCCTGTAGCTCAAGGGCTTCAGTTTACCCAGATGCAGGAAGGGCCCCTGAGGTTTTTCGCTACGCATTTCTGGACGCACTTCCCATCGACGCAATTGCATGAGATGATACCCCCGCTCGCATCCTGCCCGAGGTCCCCCATGGAACAAGAGCGTCGTTGCGCGCCCAGGTACCCTTTCAGCGCCCACGCCGAATTGTCCGACGAGGAACGCAGCATCCACTTGCAGGCACGTGTCAGTGATCTGAGCCTCAGTGGCTGCTACTTGGATATGATCCACCCCCTCGCCGCAGGCACTCAGGTCGTGCTCTACGTTACGGACGACTCGGGCTCCTTCCAAGCCAGAGGCAAGGTCGTCTATTCCCTGCCAAACCTCGGCTCGGGAATCGCTTTCCTCGAAGTTGACCCTGCGCTACGCGCCAACATCGAACGCTCCCTCCATCACGCCACCTAGCCCCGTCATTACCGCCGGCCCACCCGACTGTCATTCTGAGGGCCTCTGACGAGGATGCCCGTAGAACCTCAACTTCAACTTTTTCGACCACTTAATGTTCGAGCGCTTTTCACAAGCAAGTGAAAATTGGCGGCTCGCCGGGTGCCCCGCACGAGCCGCCCTTGCTCGTGCGGCGAAACATTTCGACGCCCTTCGGCGTCTCTCCGTTAGACCCTTTCCCTAGGCCCCTTACAACAAGGCCCTTACAACAAGGAAGGACAACATGAGTTCCACCAAGAACCCAGGCAGATTCGCAGGCTTGCTGTATCTACTCACGTCAATAGTCGGCTTCTTCGCCATGATGTATGTCCCCGGCAAGCTCATCGTGCACGGAAACGCAGCGGCGACGGCCAGCAACATCGCGGCCTCCGAGACGCTCTTTCGCTTCGGGATCGCGGCCCAACTCATCGGCCAGGCCGGTTTTATCTTCGTGGCCCTGGCTTTATACGACCTGCTCAAGGGGGTCAACCGGCGGCTCTCCTCGCTCATGGTGATATTGCTTGTGGTCCAGATCCCGATAGCCTTTCTGAATGAGCTGAACTCCATCGCTGCCCTCGCCCTCGTGCGCGGAGCTGATTTCCTATCTATATTCGAAAAGCCTCAGCGGGATGCTCTGGCTATGCTGTTCCTCAATCTGCATTTTCACGGATATGTGGTCAACGAAATATTTTGGGGTCTGTGGCTGTTTCCGCTCGCGCTGCTGGTGTACAGGTCGCGATTCCTGCCGCGCTTCCTGGGCGTCTGGCTCGCCCTCGGCGGCTTCGCGTGGGTGATCCTGAGCCTTACGGGCGTAGTGTCGCCGCAGAATTATGACAAGGTGTTTACCTACTCCCAGCCCGCCGCCTTCGGGGAGGTGGCGTTCATGTTCTGGCTCGTCATCAAGGGCGCTAGGCCGCCAGCGCTGGTCGCCGCAGCCTCATCGTTGGCGGCTGGTTAGGCGCACTTGGAAAGACCGCACCCTTTAAAATACCAAACGTCAAAGGGTAGCGCCGCCCGCCCGTTTAGTTCGGCACGAGCTCTGGCAGAGCCTTGCTTAGAATTTCGAACCCGTACTCCTTGCCGACAGGCCTCGCGACTACATAGCTCATCATCGTGAATAAGTTACTGTCCTCCACAACACCGGGCGTACGCACGTGGAATAACACCGTCGCAATCCTGGGGTGAAACTCATCCCTTTTCCAGCCTTTTTCGGTCTCCCTCATCAACTGCTCTATTCGGTCTCCGAGGCCCTCTTTCGCTGCTTCTGAGGGGGCCACAAACAATTTAGTGCCCGGGTTAAGAATTCTGGTGACAGAGATGGCAACAATGCCTCCTGCCTCGGAATCAGCCTCCAGATGCCCCTTCAGCTGTTCCGCAGCGCCACGCACATTTGCTCTCACGCTGTCCTCCCGGAATGGCCTCTTGCATTCGATAAGGAATCGCCTCCCCGAGAGCGTGACCGCGATATCAGGCTCACCCACCGAAACTTCGGCTCCGCCGAGCTTAAGCTGCGCGGCAAAAGCCAACTCAAACATAACGTTTCGCCCATCCGCGGTCTTTGTCGTTTCGTCGACTGGACGCAAGGGACCGGACAATGCCCTGTCGAGCTTCGGTCCTATCACCTTCGGATCGTATTTCTCAAACGCTCGGAAGATATCGCTGAATTCGAGGGCCTCTACTAAGCCGAAGTAGTAGTCATCGACGTTCCCGATCCTGGCCGGTTCACTGCTTTCTCGGAATTTCTTCCATCCCTCGTTAGCCATTTCGACGATTTCGACCGCGTGGTGAATGCGGTCGGTATTGGACTTGATTCCCAAGCTGACAAGCCAACCATCGAGATTCTTGAGAGTCTCCAGAATTTCCGAAAACTTGGTGGTCTTCATGTGGGCGAAAACTTCCGTCGTTCCCTTACCTTCACTGTTGAAGTGAAGCAATCATCCAGCGGAAGCGCCTCGGATTTTGGGCAGTACGTTCGGCCACGGGGATTTCCACCAACCCGACCCCCTGAGGTAAGTGCAACGCGAGAAGCATAACCAGAATGTCAGCACTTGTTCGTCAGACAGAGTCGAACAGAGCCGGGTGCCGCACCCTACGGTTTTCAGGGTGCGGGTTTTTGTTCCAAGGCGGGTGGGGTCTTTCTCTTGTCCCTTTTCTAATTTCTATTTTCTAGCTAGCCGGGTGCCGCACCCTACGGTTTTCAGGGTGCGGGTTTTTGTTCCAAGGCGGGTGGGGTCTTTCTCTTCTCCCTTTTCTAATTTCTATTTTCTAGCTAGCCGCTGCTTGTTGAGAACGCTCTGCCGCCTTCTTCAATCGCGCCAGAGCATCCGCTACTCCTTCGTGTAACTGTCGGCTCCCGAAATGTTCGAGCATCCATCCCCACCATCCAGGTGAGATTGTGAAGTCTCAACCAAAGCTCACCCGGCAACGCTTGTTATCCAGCGTCCCACACACGATATGGTTGTGCACCGTGATGCCGAACGGTAACTGCGTCGTCAGATCC
>JBIOGB010000009.1:0-100257 GCA_044447665.1 Candidatus Acidiferrales bacterium
CCGCCTTACAATTTTATGCTGCACACCTCTCCGGTTGGGGAAGAGAACAACGAACACTTTCATTGGCACTTTGAGATCATTCCCAAGCTGACAAAGGTCGCTGGCTTCGAATGGGGAACCGGCTTTTACATCTGCCCCACCCCTCCCGAAGAGTCCGCCCGGTTCTTGCGGGAAGTTCATCTTGATGCGCCAGCCGTTTGAGAAACCGTCCCGGACCTTCAAGGCAGCTTTTAGTTTGTCTTGACCCTTCAATGTGTGGCCAATGTTAGTTCGCATCGTTGCGCGAATATATCTCCCGGCGCACCTGACAGAATCCGTTCATTTTGGATATACTTCATTTCGCACGGCGCGGTACCCAAGTGGCCCAAGGGAGAGGTCTGCAAAACCTCCATTCGTGGGTTCGAATCCCACCCGCGCCTCCAACTCCCTCTCCTCCCCTCGAAGTAATCAAGAAAAACTATCTTTAGCCTGGTTGCCCGGCGGAAAAATAAACCGCAAGAGCCGCCGGATCGAAGTCCAACGCATCGGCAATAAGCCCGGATTTGCAGGTGGAGATAATGGCATTGCTATTTGAAGAAATTGGCGCGTGATTAGCGGCGAGGTGATTTCGCTTGACTTCCCTCGTGATGCGGAATAGCGTACGCGTAAATTGGGGTGAATTCTCGGAGTTTCAGGCGGTCATCACAGTGATCACGGCCAACTCTCAAAGCACACTTCATGGTTTGTCTCCGGTTCCCGTCCGTGATTTGGGACCCCTCAGCCTCACATCGCGGAACTTCATGCACACGGACAGGGTGGAAATCCCTGCCCCGAGCTAACTGCAATTCACGAGGAACTTTCCTTGATACCGCATGACTTTAACAAACTCGCAGTACGCAACTCGGCCGCAACCTTACTAGAATCCTGCAAACTTGGGAAGGGCAGGCAAACCATCTGGCGAAACAGGGAGGATAAATCATGAACGGGGCAAGTGGGAGATTTACGTTACCTCTTCTTAAGGGCTGGGTTTCCATCGCTGCTGTTTTTCTCGCGGTTTCGATTGCAGTGAACGCGCAGAACGCCACGGGCAGGATCACTGGTGTGGTTACCGATCCGCAGGGTGCGGCGGTCCCTGGCGCTAAAGTTAGAGTGACCAATGTCAGCACCAACGTGCACTGGGACGTGGTCAGCAACGCGGAGGGTGCCTACCAGGTGCTGGACATGCCGATCGGCAGTTACAAAGTCACCGTAGAGCGTGAAGGATTCGCCAAGACCGTCACCGACACACAGGCTCTGGAGATCAATCAAACGCTGCGCATCGACATCCGAATGAAAGTCGGCGCTATCTCAGAAACTGTTTCGGTGGAAGCCCAAGCGGCACAAGTCGAGACGACGAACCCGACGCTTGGCTCAACTGTGACGGGCGCGATGATACAGAACCTGCCGCTGAACGGCCGGAATACCCTGGATCTTGCACTGGGCCAGCCCGGTGTGGTCCCAATCGCAGACGACCTCGGAACCTACGGCACCAGCAATGGGGGAGGTAACGGCTTAGGTGGCATCAGTGTGGCAGGCGGCCGCGGAGACTCAGTCACGTATCTGCTCGATGGCGGCGACAACAATCGAACAACCAGCAACCAGGTTGTTTTTAATCCGAATCCCGAGGCCGTGGAAGAGTTCCGTCTCTTGGAAAATAACTACACTGCCGAATACGGCCGCAACGGAGGCGGCACGATCAGTGAGGTCATCAAGTCGGGCACGAATTCCTTGCATGGGAGTTTGTATGACTACCTGCGTAACGACGCGTTCAACGCGAGTACTTTCTTCGATAACGCACGGGGCAACCCGCGTCCCATCCTGAAGCGCAATCAGTTCGGCGGCACGGTGGGTGGCCCTATTACGCTGCCTAAGTTGTTGAATGGGAAAGACAGGTTCTTCTTCTTTTTTGGCTATCAGGGGCAGCGCCAGACGGCAACTGTGCATCCCCAAGGTTCTACGGGGCTAGTAACGACTTACACGCCAGCACAGCTAAACGGAGACTTCTCAAACGGTGGAACGCCCGATCCATCCGTTGTCAACTTCTTAACGAGTCATCCGTTTTTCGTCCCTGCGGGAGGCAGTCCTTCAAATGGCATCATCGATCCGGCCAAGATCGACCCTGTCGCGCAAAAGTTTATTGCAGCCGGGTTGATTCCTACATCTCCGGCCGGGCAGGTCTTTCCGGAAGGAGCGCGAAGAGACAACATGGACCAATATCTGGGTAAATTCGATTTTTATGCCACGCAGAACGACCGTATTTCGTTGACCGTCGGCACCACCAAGGAACCCATTCTCAACCCATTTTTTGGAGCAAACGTCCCCGGCTTTGCTTCTAATGACACGACGTGGGACTATTTTGCGAACATAGGATATACGAAGACGTTTTCGTCGGCCCTGCTGAATGAGTTTCACGCAACCGGGCAACGCTGGTATCAAACTACAGTCCCTGCAACTCATCCGCCTGCGCTAGCGGCTTTGGGAGTCAATGTCAATTCGGACGATCCCTTCGGCCCCCCCCAAGTGAATTTCAATAGTGGCATGCTTATCGGCTTCGACCCTAACGTGCATTGGAAGGCAGACAATACCTATGCTTTTACGGATACGCTGACCTGGAATCGAGGCCGCCACACGTGGAAGTTTGGCGGACGGTTTGCCATTATGCAGGAGAACTCGGTTTATTCCTACCAGACCAACGGGATATTCTACCTCTACGGATCATCTGGCACCAGTGTCGGATCCGGAAACGACCTGGCTGATTTCTTATTCGGGGCTGCTGATGAGTTCTACCAGGCCTCCAAGGCTCCCAGTAATGAGCACCAGAGGCAATACGCAGCATTTGCTCAAGACGAGTGGAAGGTAACACCGCGCCTGACTTTGACACTTGGTCTGCGTTACGAGTACACCTCCCCAGAAACCGATAAGAGGGGATTCAGTTTCAGCATTATCCCGGGCCTCCAGTCGCAAAGGTTCGTGAATTCGCCGCGCGGGCTGGTATACCCGGGCGACCCGGGAGCGCCGAAAGGCTGGTACTTCCCGGACTATAAGGATTTTGCCCCGCGTGTCGGCTTTGCCTGGGATCCCTTCGGGAACGGAAAGACCAGCCTGCGCGGAGGTTTCGGGATGTTTTACGACACCCTGAACGGTTGGATGTCGGATTGGGCGACAGATGAACCCCCCTTCGCGGCCAGCGCCGACATCTTGTTCAGTCCTCTCCCCGCGAACGCAGGGGGCGTCATACTGTCAAACCCGTACACGGCTGCCGTCGCGCCAGATCCATTCCCTTCACAAATTCCCCCGCCCCAGAACGTGAGCTTTGCTGCGCAGGGACTCATTCCCTTTGGAAACGGGAGCAATAACTTTGTTAACCCTCATTTGAAGACGCCGTACATCTATCAATATAATCTGAGCGTCGAGCGGCAAGTGGCCAACGGCCTCATGGCCGAAATCGGCTATGTAGGAAGCTCCTCGCACAAGCTGCTGACGTGGCTCGACGCGAACCCCTACATTCTAGGAACTACCACACGAGTCCTAAATCAAGGGCTCGCGAGCCCCAACTTCGGATACTTAACTACCTTTGACGGCCTGAACAACGCGAACTATAACGGCTTGCTGGCGAGCCTTACGAAAAGAGAGACCGACGTGCGCTATCTTGGCCAAGTATTCTTCACGCTCGCATATACCTGGTCTCACAACTTGGACAATGGTTCGGGTTTCAACTCGCGCAATACGCAAATTGCGTCCTACGACCATCACGCCCTCTATGGCAATTCTGACTTCAACGTTCCGCAGCGCTTGACCTTTAGCGGTGGCTGGGAACTGCCGTTTGCCAGAGCCTGGTCGGGTGGGCCCAAGCGGCTGACGACTGGTTGGAGTCTCTATCCCATCGTCTTCGCACAGTCTGGCATTCCTCTGGATGTCCGCGCCGGTCTGCACCAGTCTCCGAACGCCCCCCCCGGTCCATCAGGCGCCGGTGATCCGGAGATAGTCAGAGCCAACCAGCTCACCAGTTCGATACAGACATTTGATCCTCATCAGGTGCAGACGTTCAACGGAGTGACTGGAAACTTCTGGTTCAACCCTAACGATTTTCAGTTGGACCCCTGCATTGCTGCCGGTACATGCCCGTTGGGGTTCTACGGCACGTTCCGGAGGAACTCTTTCCGTGGGCCGAAGCACGTGAATGCGGACATGGCGCTAGAAAAAACGACCAACCTCATGGGCGAGCAGGTGAAATTGATCTTTCGTGCCGAGGCGTTCAATATTCTCAATCACACCGAGTTCCGGCCACCCACGGCTACATCTTTTGCCGATGGAACATTCGGCCAGATTTCAGGAACCTACGATCCGAGAATCCTGCAATTAGCGTTGAAGCTCACTTTCTGAGACGTAACTGGAATTCCGGGGCGGAGTAGCGTTCCGCCCCGGGGAATCCTCTTCAAGAAATCTAATCCTGTGCGGTATCCGGTGCACGGTGTATCCGTTTGGCGCGTGTCATGGCGGACAGCTCTTCCAAATAGTTCGGCCCTGAAGCGGAGGCAGTGATGAGCAACCAGGATCAGGACCTGAAGTTGGGCATGGGATGCCCGATCACACGACGCGATTTTTTGAATGGCTTCGCGGTGACGGTCGGGGCGTCGCTGTTGCCGTTCGGAGAGTTGCTGGCGCAGGAGAAGAGCGGCGATTCGCCGGCGATGGAGGCGTTTCTCGCGCAGGGAATCACGCAGCAGGATCCGCGATATTACCCGCCCGCATTGATGGGCTTGCGCGGGAGCCATGTTGGATCGTTTGAAGTGGCGCATTCGCTGCGCGATGGAAAGGAATGGCCGGACGCAAGCGATGACAAGGAAATCTACGATCTGATTGTGGTAGGCGGAGGGATCAGCGGGCTCTCTGCGGCGCATTTTTATCGCAAGTTCGCTGGCGCAAACTCCAGGATCCTCGTTCTGGATAATCACGACGATTTCGGCGGGCATGCCAAGCGCAATGAATTCCGCGCTGGCGACCGCTTGCTGCTTGGTTATGGGGGCACGCAGTCGATTGAAGCGCCAGGCAGATACAGCAAAGAAGCCATTGGTTTGCTGAAGGAACTCGGCATCGATGTCCAGCGCTTTTACAAATACTACGACCAGAAACTTTACGAATCGAAACACCTGAAGTCGGGGACATTTTTCGACAAAGAAACATTCGGTGAAGACCGGCTGGTGCCAGGTCCCGCACTGGGATACGACCCAAACAATTTTGTCTCTGCAAAGATGGCCGCGCAGATGCCCATTGCGGAGGCGGCGCGCAAAGACCTGATTCGTTTGCAGGACGAAGCTATCGATTACATGCCTGATCTGGATCCGGAGCAGAAACGAGCCAAGCTCATCAAGACGAGCTTCAAAGATTTTCTTGTGCAATATGCAAAGGTCCATCCTGACGTTGCGAAGGTATTTCAAACTCTTCCGCACGATCTCTTTTGCGTGGGGATCGATGCTGTCTCGGCGGAGAACTGTCGCGGCATGGGTTATCCCGGCTTCAAAGGCATGAAGGTGGCTGCGGGCCGGCGTCACCGAGAGGGCGGGGAAGAAGAGCCTTACATTTTCCATTTTCCCGATGGGAACGCTTCCATCGCGCGGCTCCTGGTACGCTCCCTCGTCCCCGGTGCGGCTCCCGGCAGCACGATGGAAGATATCGTGACGGCAAAGATGAATTATGCGCGTATCGATGACCCATCCTCTCCCGTGCGCATTCGGTTGAATAGCACAGCGGTGCGCGTGAAGCACATTGGCGATCCTGCAAGCGCGAAGGAAGTAGAAGTCACTTATGTATTGGCGGGGAAGGCTCACAGAGTGCGAGCTGCGGCTTGCGTCCTGGCCTGTTACAACGTCATTGTTCCTTACCTCTGTCCGGAAATGTCAGAGAAGCAAAAGGAAGCCCTCGCGTATGCAGTGAAACAGCCGCTCGTTTACACTAACGTTCAAATTCGCAATTGGAAGGCGTTCGAGAAACTTGGCGTGAGCGACATCTATGCGCCCGGCGGCTATTTCTGCTCCGTCGTTCTCGATTTTCCGGTCTCCCTGGGTGATTATCATTTCCCGAGTTCTCCGGAGGAACCCTGTCTGCTTCATCTCACACGCACTCCTTGCAAGCCGGGACTCCCGTGCAAGGAGCAGTTCAAAGCCGGGCGATACGAACTGCTCACGACACCCTTCGAAACGTTTGAGCGTAAGATCCGCGACCAGCTGGGCAGGATGCTTGCCGGCGGCGGATTCAATCCCGCCACGGACATCGAGGCCATCACCGTGAACCGCTGGCCGCACGGCTATGCCTACGAATACAACCAGCTCTTCGAGCCTGTGGACCGGCCCGAATCCGAGCGACCTTGTGTGATCGGCAGAAAACCGTTTGGGCGCATCACGATTGCCAATTCAGATTCGGACGGTCATGCGTACACCAATATAGCGATTGACCAGGGATACCGGGCCGTGAACGAACTGATGGCGATTACGGGGAAAGCGGCAAAACCTGCCTGAGCGCTGTTTCACGGAAAGGGAGAGTTCGATGTCCAAACACGATCGAGAGTTGGGAATGAATCGCCGCATTCCGCGCCGGGATTTCTTGAACGGAGTGGCGATTGGCGTAGGCGGCGCGCTTGCCAGCGGCGGATTCCCCGGGCTGGAGTGGATTGCTGAGGGTGCGGAGGAACAATTCGCGCAGGATAAACCTGGATATTACCCGCCCACGTTGACAGGCATGCGCGGGAGCCACGACGGCTCGTTCGAATCGGCGCACGAATTGCGCGATGGCGACTTTTGGAAGAACGCCGAGCGGCCAACCAGCACGGGCGAGACGTTTGACCTGGTCGTTGTCGGCGGCGGCATCAGCGGCCTGGCGGCGGCTTATCTCTACCGCAAGAGCAATCTTTCCGGAAAAGTTCTCGTTCTCGATAACCATGATGATTTTGGAGGTCACGCCAAGCGGAATGAGTTTCATCCACGGGGACGCATGTTGCTGGCGAATGGTGGAACGGTGGCAATTGAATCTCCGTTTCCCTACAGCAAGGAAGCGCGCGGATTGCTGACCGAGCTGGGGATCGATCCGGCGGCCCTCGAAGCCAAATGCCTCGACCGTGAAGTGTACAAAGGTTTGAAGACCGGGGTCTTCTTCGATAAGGAGACATTCGGAACAGACCGTTTGGTCGTTGGCTCGCCCGGCGGCCGCTTCGGCGCAGCAGCCGGAGAAAACACCGCGTCGTGGACGGAGTTTTTGGCGAAGACGCCACTGTCACCAGATGTGCAGCGCGACATCGTGCGTTTGCAAGAAGCCAAGTCCGATTATCTGCAGGGCCTTTCGTCGGACGAGAAAAAAGACCGCCTCTCCCGAATGAGCTACAAAGATTTTCTCTTGAAGCTCGTCAAAGTAGATCCCGGCGTGATTCCGTTCTATCAAGTGCGCACGCACGGACTCTTCGGCGTGGGCATTGATGGAGTTTCGGCGCTCGATTGCTGGGGACTGCGCTTCCCGGGATTTCAGGGGATGAATCTTGCGCCGGGGCCTTACCGCCGGATGGGATTTACCGCCATGGGCGAGGCCACGCCGGATCAAGAGCCGTATCATTTTCACTTTCCAGATGGCAATGCGTCCGTCGCGCGCATGATCGTGAGGGCGCTGATCCCGAACTCCATTCCGGGCCGAACAGCGGAGGATATCGTCACCGCGAAGGCGGACTACAACCGTCTGGACAAGAGTGATTCTCCGGTGCAAATTCGGTTGAGCAGCACGGTTGTCCGCGTGAATCATGTTGGGGACCCAGCCTCCGCCAAAGAGGTGGAGATTTCTTATGCGCGCGGGAAGCAGGTTTTCACTGTTCGCGCGAAGGGCGCGGTGCTCGCCTGTTGGAACATGGTTATCCCTTACCTGTGCCCGGAGCTGCCGGAAAAACAGAAAGAGGCCCTCAAGTTCGGCACGAAGGTGCCACTGGTTTATTCCGTCGTGGCTGTGCGCGACTGGAAGCCGTTCCAGAAGCTCGGCGTCCGGCAGGTGTCGGCGCCGGGGATGTACCACACCGGAGTGAGTCTGGATCAGCCGATTAACATCGGCGAGTACAAATGCCCGAAGTCCCCGGAAGATCCGATTCTGTTGCGCATGACGCGGACGCCTTGCATGCCGGGTCTCCCCGAGCGGGACCAGCACAAGGTTGGACGCGCGGAATTGCTGTCGGCGTCGTTTGAATCGTTCGAACGGAATATCCGCGACCAACTCGTGCGCATCTTGGAACCGGCAGGCTTTGACCCTGCGCGGGACATTGAGGCGATCACCGTCAACCGATGGCCGCACGGCTATGCGTATGAATACAATCCGCTCTGGGATCCCGATTGGCCGGTAGGACAACGGCCCTGCGACATCGCGCGAGTACGCTTCGGAAAAATTACGATCGCGAATTCCGACGCAGCCGCCGCGGCCTACACCGATCAAGCCATTGATCAAGGATATCGGGCCGTGAAGGAATTGCTTTCGCTGCAGAAAGGAGCCTAGCGTGACCGAAACTTCGCGGCGAAATTTTCTTGCCACTCTCGGGGCGTTCACCTTAATGCCTCTGGAGCGCGAGGAACCCGAGCTCGTGCTTTACAATGGGAATTTCTGGACGGTGGATCCACGCGCTCCACGAGCTCAAGCCGTGGCCATCAGCGATGGGCGATTTCTCGCGGTAGGATCGAACGACGAGATTTTGGCATTCACCACCGCACGTAGCCGCAAGATCGATTTGGGCAAGAAGACCGTCCTCCCAGGTTTTATCGATGCCCATGCGCATCCCGCCAGTTCGGGTGTCGAGCAGTTGCGGATGGTGGCTTGCGATCTCGACTCCATCGAGCCCATCCAGGCTGCGCTACGCAAGAGGGCGCAGCAGACGCCCGCAGGTCAATAGGTGCAGGGCTTTTTGTACGATGATGGTAAAACGCCCCGACCCCTAACGCGAGAAGACTTGGATGCGGCCGTTCCAGACCATCCCGTCATGGTCCATCATCGTGGGGGCCACACGGTTTTTGTAAATTCGCTCGCCTTCAAGTTGGCAGGAGTCGATGAGAAAACCCCTGATCCTCCGGGGGGACGTTTCGGACACGATGGCGCTGGTCATCTCAACGGGTTTGTTGGCGATCAAGCTAGAGCACCATTCGAAAAATTAACCGACTACACTCCGAGTCGAGATGACTTCCGTGATGGCGCCAAGCTGGTTTCGAAAATGATGGCGAGCAAGGGAGTGACATCCACTTGCGACGCCATGGGTGATCCCGAGAGTTTGCAAGGCTACCAGGACGCGCGCGATGCCGAAGAATTGTGCGTGCGAGTATACTGCCACATTAAGCTTGCTTCTATCGAGAAGTTGATGGCGGCTGGCGTGCACACGGGGTTCGGTGACGAATGGGTCCGAATCGGTGCTCTGAAGCTTTTTGCCGACGGCTCCATTTCCGAACGCACTGCGTGGTTCTCCGAGCCGTATGTTGGCATGCCCGGCTACCGGGGCCTGCAAGTAGGAACACGGGAAGAGATTTACGAACATGCGCGCAAGGCGCATGCGGCCGGCTGGCAAATCGGCATACATGCCAATGGCGACCTGGCTATCGAGGAGGTTTTGGGAATCTACGAGCAACTCCAGCGGGAAATGCCGCACCGTGATCCGCGCTTCCGCATCGAGCATTGCACTTATTCGAAGGAATCTGCGATCCAGCGCATGCGCGCCCTGAACGTCATACCTGTGCCATTCTCCGGCTACGTTTATTTTCACGGCGACGTGCTGCATTTCTACGGCGAAGACCGGCTGGAGCACATGTTCCCCATGCGCGGGTTTCTGGACGCGGGCCTGTTACCGGCTGATTCCTCCGATTACACGGCAAGTCCTTCCGACCCGATGATGTGGCTGCAGTCTCAAATCACGCGAACGGATATGAAAGGCAATGTTTGGGGGCCAAGCCAGCGAATCACCGTGGAAGAAGCGATCCGGTGCGGAACGATTCACGGTGCCCACGCTACGTTCGAAGAGAATCTTAAGGGTTCCATTGCGCCGGGGAAATTAGCGGACTTGGTGGTGCTTGGCCAGGACCCGATGAAAACGGAAAACTCCGCGTTGCTCAAGATTCCGGTGGAGCGCATGATGACCGGAGGGAAGTGGGTCTACGAATCGTAGCCGCACCAATTTGCTCGGGAAATGGCTAAGTGTCCGAACGTTTAAAAGGCGAAGAGTGTGCAAGTTGTGGGAACGGAAGGGTGACGATGAAAACGAAACTGGTTTTGGCCGTAGTGGTCGCAGTTGGTTTCCTGTTGCTTCCATCAGGGGTGAAGACTCAGACCAATGCAGAAAAAGAAGTGCGCGACTTGGAACAGAAAATAAATGCATCGTACGCGGCCAACGATCTGCCCACTTACTTCACCTACTATTCCAAAGATTTCACCCAATGGCTTCCCGAAGGCCGCACAGATCTTCCTGAATACGAGAAGATGTGGACAGACTACGTCAAGAATGTAGCCCGCGTTGAGTCCGTCGAGCTTTCGGACGTGCATGTTCAGGTCGGTCCCAGCGGGGATGCAGCCGTTGCGAGCTATCTCCTGCACGTCAAATCGCGTACTGCGAAGGGTGAAATCACCGAGGAAGACAATCAGGAATCCGACGTGCTTTTCAAGAGGAACGGCGTCTGGAAAGTGGTCTTTCTGCACTATTCTCCCGTGCCGAAGAAGAAGGAATAAAGCTTAATGTGGTTTTGGTGGCGAAACACGGCGAGGCGGCTGGCGCTACCAATGTGGACTTGAGTGCAAAGGTCGAGCTCCCGGTGTAATTTGAAGGAGGATTTTCCGATGCTCCGATTTGTGAGAGTGACGCTTTTGTGTGCCGGTCTGTCGTTTGCCGGCTCGGCGTCGGCGCAGTCGCAACACGTCGATCTCCTCCTGCATAACGGCAAAGTCCTGGTCGTGGACGATGCCTTTTCGATGCGGCAGGCGATTGCCGTGCGAGACGGCAAAGTCGTCGAGGTGGGCGGCGAGGAACTCATCAAGAAATATCAGGCCGACCGTGTGATCGATCTGCACGGCCGTCTACTGATGCCCGGATTTAATGATACTCACATTCACATCTCCGGTGATTCCCGGCGGTTCGTTGCGCTGGCCGGAACAAGATCCGTCGAAGAGTTGAAGAACAAAATTCGCGCGAAAGCAAAAGAACTTGGGCCCGGCGAATGGATTACCGGGTATGGCTGGGCAGAAGATGATTTTAGGGAGAATCGCCTCCCTTCACGCTTCGATCTGGACGAAGCCGCGCCGCAGAACCCCGTAGTATTGAGCCGGGCGGGCGGGCACAGTGTGGTCGCAAACAGTTTGGCGTTGAAGTTGGCTGAGATTTCACGCGACACTCCAAACCCGCCCTCGGGCGCCATTGAGCACGATAAGGGGGGCGAGCCGACGGGTGTCATTCGAGAAAATTTTCAAAGCCTGACTCACCTGGTGCCGCCGGACAAGACGGAAGAGTTGCTGCCGAGCTTCAAGGCACATTTGGAGGATCTCTTGAATCTGGGCATCACCAGCCTGGTGCAGGCTGGAGTGACTCCAGAGCAGTACGCAGCAGAATGGGAGGCCGTGTACCGCAAGGACGGAGCGAACCTGCCGAGGGCCACGGTGCAGATCTTGTGGGCAGGCCGCGAAAAGATGATCGCGTTTGGCAAAAAAACGGGCGATGGGGACGACAGGTTGCGAGTAGGAGCGATCAAGCTATTCGTTGATGGAGGCTTCACCGGTCCGGCGGCTTACACGCTGGCCCCGTACAAGAACCAGGGTGAATATCGCGGCCAGCTTCGCTACAGCGAGAAAGAACTGTACGAAATCGTGAAAGCGGGAAACGAACTCGGCTGGCAGATGGGATTCCACACCATCGGTGACGGCGCAATCAAGTTGTTGGCGGATATATACGCGCGGGTCTTGCGCGAATCCCCGCGCCCGGATCACAGGTATTACTTCGCGCATTTTTCCATGCTGCCGCCGGAAGATACCTTAAAGGAGATCAGCGAGAATCAGCTGCTCGTCGCGCAGCAGCCGAACTTCACTTACACGCTGGAACAGAGATATGTCGACAACCTTGAGGGAGCGCGTCTGCAACATAATAATCCCGTGGCCACGCTGACGCGACAGGGAATCTTCATGGCCTTCAGCAGCGACATTCTGCCGATTGGGCCGATGGTGGGTTTGTATGCGGCTGTAACGCGAAAAGGGAAGAGCGGAATAGTTTATGGTCCCGAAGAGAGAATTTCGATGGCCGATGCAATCCGTCATTACACACGCGATGGGGCCTATTTGACTCGGCAGGAAAATGTGAAGGGCACACTCGAACCGGGGAAAATGGCCGACATGATTGTCTTGAACAACGATCTCTTGACGATCGATCCGAGTCAGATCCTCAATACGAAAGTAGATTTAACGGTGGTCGGCGGCCGGGTTGTCTACGAGAGATCATCAGCTAAGCAACCCCCGGCGCGCTGACGCCGCGAGCCAGGGCCCTGTTCCTTCCTGAACCAATACGACGGATTTGTTCCAACTTGGGAATCATGCATCATTGCTCTTGGAATTGAAATTCCGTAACTTCCATCTTTTCAATCTCTTGAACTGTACCTCCACCCTTCTTTTGGCCTCAGTCTTGCCGTCACAATTATGGGGGTAAGTGTGTTTTTCTTCATCGCCACTCTTTGGAGGGGTTTCTCGAATCGGTTCGACGTTGTCCTCCTTCATCTTACAGAGCGGTTGAGTAGGTGCGGTACCCCTTCGGAAGGGCGCTGCGTCAAGAAGTTTACCCCAGACCGGATTCTGCTCACGGTTTTGCGCCTCTCCCTGATTTTCTTCTTGCTTCATTCTTCAATCCCGGCTGGCGCACAGATGCTCGCGTCGTTGGAGTCACGATCGAAGGCAAATTTTATCTCGCAAATTCCAAGATTTGTCGACTGGCCGGATATGGAATTTCCAACCGCTCAATCGCCCTTTGCCATTTGTCTGCTGGGTGAATTCTCGTTCGTTCCTACTCTTGCCGGAATCATGCGAGGCACACTGGCGCAGGGTCGG
This sequence comes from Candidatus Acidiferrales bacterium, assembly GCA_044447665.1. Taxonomy (GTDB): domain Bacteria; phylum Acidobacteriota; class Terriglobia; order Acidiferrales; family UBA7541; genus Acidiferrum. Next base: position 13,093 of record JBIOGB010000009.1, read on the forward strand.
CGAGTGGAAATTCGCTCGGTGCGCCCGGAACAGGGCTTGCGCGCTTGCCAAATTCTTTTCATCACTCAATCGAAGAGGAAAATGTACGGAAAGGTTTTGGATGGCGTGCAGGGTTCAAGTGTTCTGACCATCGGGGAGACCCCCGATTTTATCGATGCCGGGGGTGGAGTGAGTCTCTTATTTGAGCTTGAGACCCTGCATTTCGAGGTCAACCTCGCCGCTGCGAATGGCGCCCATCTCAGGATCAGCTCGGGGATGTTGTCCCTGGCCCGCCGCGTGGTCAACATCCCGGAGACCGCAAAGAACTAGTATGCAAATTCTCCGTACTCACGGTCTTTCTCTCCGTCACCGGCTCTATTTACTCACCTTGCTGACCAGCGGGATTGGCATGGCCGTGGGTTGCGCCGCGTTTCTTTTCTACGACATGCATTCGGCAAGAGAGCTCAAGGTTGCGGAGTTGCAGTCCACCGCGGATCTCATCGGCACCAATTCGACGGCTGCTTTAGCCTTCGATGATGCCGTCGGCGGCGCTAAGCTCCTCGAAGCACTTCACACACGCAAGTTGATTCGGTGCGGAGTTCTCTACAAGCTGGATGGCCATTTCTTCGCATCCTACGTCCGCGCGGACTTGAACGGGAAACTCCCGATTCCAAAGAAACTCTCCGACGGTGTGGTCTGGGAAAAGACTCGCTTGCTGCTCACTTCGCCGATCGTGCTCGGCGACTCCGAGTTGGGCTCGCTCTATCTTGAGGCAGATCTTACCGATTTGCAGGAACGCCTCCAGCGCTTTAAACATCTGGCCGTTTTCATCGCTGCCGCAAGTTTGTCCATCGTCTATTTCCTGACTGCCGTGCTACAGCGTAGCTTTACAGGGCCGATTCAGGACTTGGCCGGTGTAACACGCTTGATCGCCGCAAGGAAAGCCTATTCGTTGCGCGCGCCCGCTCTGCCGGGGCAGGAGATGCGCCAGCTCAGCGCGGACTTCAATCACATGCTTGAGGAAATCGAGCGCCGCGACGCCGAGCTCACCGAAGCCCGCGACACTCTGGAAGAGAGCGTCGCCAATCGCACCCGGGAACTTCAGTCCGAGATTGCCGAACGCAAGCAAGCGGAAAATGCTCTGCGAGAACGCACCGGCATCCTGGACACGCTTATTGCCAGCAACCCCATCGCGGTTGTTGCGCAAGATCTACATGGACGAATCGAGCTTGCGAATCCCGCTTTTCACGAGTTATTTGGATTCTCACCAGAAGAGACGTATGGAAAACCGCTTGACGATCTGATTGCCACAGGAGATTTGAAAGTTGAAGCCAGCGCGATCTTTCAAGACGTATTGGCGCGCAAAATCATACACAAGACGTCTCAGCGGCGGTGCAAGGACGGCAGTTTGGTGGATGTCGAAATCCACGGCGTTCCTCTCCTCGTAGATGGTAAACCTCGCGGGTCTTTCGCGCTTTACCAGGACATCAGCCACCGCGTGCGCGTCGAGAAAGCGGTTCGAGAGAGCGAGGAGAGATTTCGCACATTGAGCGAGGCCGCGCCAGTTGGAATTTTCTGCACGGACGCCGATGGTCAGATCCTCTACCTGAATAACCGCTTGGCGGAGATGACTGGACGCGCAGCCGAGGAATCCTTGGGCACTGGATGGGCAACGTCTATCCACCCTGAAGATCGCGAAGCTACCGAAAAGATCTGGCGCGCCGGCATAGCGATGGGAATGGAATTGAAGGACGAGTGCAGACTGCTCACACCGGAAGGTCACGTCAACCGGGTGGAATGGCAGACGAAATCTCTGCACGGGCCCGACGGCAGCTTGCGGGGATTCGTGGGTGTAATCGAGGACATCACCAAACGCCGTGCCGCGGAACAGCGTCTCTTCGAAGCCAAGGAAGCCGCAGAGGCGGCCAATCGCGCAAAGAGCGAATTCCTCGCGAACATGAGCCACGAAATTCGAACCCCATTGAACGGGATTATGGGGATGACCGATTTGGCGCTGGAAACCGAACTAACAGCGGAGCAGCAAGAATACCTGAGCACCGTGAAAATGTCGGCCGATTCCTTGCTCACGGTGATCAACGACATTCTCGACTTTTCCAAAATCGAGGCTGGGAGGATAGATCTGGAATTGCTCGATTTCGATCTGCGCGATTGTCTGGAAGGAACGCTGAAGACTCTGGCTTTGCGGGCAGACGAAAAAGGGCTGGAACTTCTCTGTGAAGTGGCTCCCGAAGTGCCGGAACTGGTGCGCGGCGATTCCAACCGGCTTCGCCAGGTGATTATCAATCTTATTGGCAACGCCATCAAGTTTACTCATGAGGGAGAAGTGGTTTTGAAAGTTCAACTGGATGCTACCGAAGGCGGGGATCGCATCTTGCAGTTTATTGTCTCCGACACCGGGATAGGCATCCCCGCGGAAAAACGGGCGCTGATCTTCGAACCTTTTTCCCAGGCGGACACCTCGACGACACGGAAATACGGCGGAACCGGACTCGGGCTGACCGTTTCCTCCCGCTTGGTCGAGATGATGGGCGGAAGAATTTGGGTGGAGAGCCTGGTTGGCCGCGGAACCCAATTCCACTTCACCATCCGCCTGGGAGTTGTGGATGCGCGAAAGATTGCTATCGGAAAGATTGCCCCGCCGGAGCTGCTGCGGAACGTGAAGGTGCTCGTCGTAGATGATAACCGCACGAACCTGCGCATTCTGGAAGGCATGTTGAAGCGTTGGGAGATGGAACCTACCTCGGTGGAAGGCGGAGAGGAAGCTCTGGCACAACTGTCTACCGCCCGAGCAGCCGGGGAGCCATTTGGATTGATTTTGACGGACATGCGCATGCCGAAGATGGACGGTTTCAGCCTGGTGGAAAACATTCGGCGGCGGCCGGAATTGTCCACCCTCACGATCATGATGCTGACCTCGGCAGGTCACCGGGGAGATGCGGCCCGTTGCCAGGAGCTCGGTGTTGCGGCGTACTTGTTGAAGCCCATACGGCAATCGGAACTGCGCGAAGCAATCGCACGGGTGCTCGGGGCCAAGGAACAAAAAGGGGCGATACCCCTGATCACGCGATATTCCCTGCAAGACGCGCGCGATCCCGCAACTTTTTTGCGCGTGCTGCTGGCCGAGGACAATGCGGTGAACCAGCGGCTGACGGTGCGCTTACTGGAAAAGAGAGGACACCAGGTAGTGGTGGCGGGCAACGGGCGCGAAGCCTTGGAAGCCCTGGAGAAAGAAACCTTCGATTTGGTGCTGATGGACGTGCAGATGCCAGAGATGGATGGCCTTGCCGCCACCGTGGCCATCCGTGAGAAAGAAATTGGCACGGGTATGCACCTGCCGGTGGTCGCGTTGACGGCGCACGCGATGAAAGGCGACCGCGAGCGCTGCCTGGCCGCCGGCATGGATGACTACCTTTCCAAGCCGATCAGGCCGCCCGAGCTGGATGCAATACTCGAGAGTTATCTGGCGCGCCGGTTGCGCGATTCTCATGCGCTGGAAACTGCTGGCCGCAGCGAATAAGAAAAAAAGGAGCCGGGCACATCGCTGCCACTGCAATGACCGTGTCCGCAGTCTAGGTCTCGAAGCCGATCCGGCAGTAGTGAGATTGAACGCGTGACGAAAATCGATTCTAGTCAGAGGGGAAACGCCATGCAAAAACTGATGCAAAATATGGCTGGACCTGCTTTCAATTTTGCCCATTTACTCGACCGCGTCGAGAACGACCACGAACTCTTGCGGGACCTGCTTGCAATTTTCAAACAAGATTCTCCGCGGCATCTTCTCTCTTTGAAAGAAGCCGTACTTCACTCGGAAATGAAGCAGGTACAGGCCTCAAGCCACACTTTGAAGGGAATGCTCTCCAACTTGTCGATGGACCGCGCCGCTGATGCCGCCGCGAATTTGGAACAGATGGGACGCCATGGGGAGAGAGCCGGCCTCAAAGACGCCTTGACCCTCTTGGAACAGGAAGTCGCGGACCTCATGCCGATGGTGGATAGCTACTTGCAAGGAGCTCGCCGATGAAGATCCTTATCGCCGATGATGATCGGCTCTCACGAAAACTCCTGGAGAAAATTCTCCAGCGCGCCGGATACGACGTGATTGCCGTGGAAAACGGGCGGCAAGCCGCCGAGCAATTATGCCGACCGGACGGCCCGCGTCTGGCGCTGCTGGACTGGATGATGCCGGAACTCGACGGTCCGGGAGTTTGTCGCGAGGTCCGGCGCCATCGCAAACTTTCCTACGTCCACATGATCTTGCTTACTTCCAAGGTATCCAAGCAGGATGTTGTCCAGGGCCTCCAATCCGGAGCGGACGACTATCTGATCAAGCCCTGCGACCCCGAGGAGCTCACGGCGCGCCTGCGAACGGGTCAGCGCATCCTACAATTGGAGGACAAGCTCGTCGAAGCCCGCGAGGACATGCGCTTCAAGGCCACTCACGATACCCTCACGGGCCTATTCAACCGCGGAGTAATTCTGGATTTGCTCGGCCGCGAATTAGTGCGCACCCAGCGCGAACAAGGCTGTACTTCGATTCTCATGGGTGATGTCGATTACTTTAAGAAGGTGAACGATACCTACGGGCACGTGGTTGGGGACGAAGTCATGAAGGAAATTGCTCGCCGCCTGCTCGCCTCGGTGCGCTCCTACGATTTTGTCGGCCGCTATGGCGGAGAAGAATTCCTGATTGTTCTGAACAGCTGCGATCCTTCCTTTGCTCTCGCCAGAGCCGAGGAGATCCGCAAATCAATTGCGCAAGACCCCGTGCAAACCTCCCGCGGACTTGTTGCCGTCACGATGAGTTTCGGCGTGCTCTCCAGCAAGGATTGGGGAGCCCGACCCGTCGAGGACCTTCTCCACGAAACGGACGCCGCCCTCTACGCTTCCAAGGCTGCCGGCCGCAATTGCTGCAAAGTTGCCAAGCGCGATTCCGTCCCGCAAGGCTCCCTGGCTCCCCAGCACGTATCGCCCGGCCGCACTCGCTGACTCGTACTCCGTCTCGCCGGGTTTCTTCCGTCGTGCCGCCTTCAGGCGCCCTTTCCCTTTGGCCGCATCTGTTCCATCATCTGCCGCATTGCACTGGTCGATCCCGGAGCGCGTTTCTCACGCCACGTGTCCAGTCGCTTGCATGTTTCCTCAATACTCGAGAACAAGTGAGGATTCTTGAAAGCCGCGCGCCAGGTCGGTACGATCGTCCGCATGCGGTCCCACACCACCCATATCTCCCCATTGTTCTCAAAAAACAGCTCATCGTTGATCAGTCCCCGGTTCACGATGCTTGCCACCATGTCCCAGTAGCTGATCACCATGCGGATGTAGGTGTTCTCTTCGCTCCCCTGCGGATATTTCTGCATCATCTCTTCCGGCGAAACCGGATGAAAATGCTCCACAAACCATGCGCGCGCCTGGCGCAGCCGTGGTTCGCGGCGCATGTCGTACAGCCGCAACATCATGTTCACTTCGTCGTACGTAATCTGAGCCATTGCGATCCTCCTAGCGCTGCGTCGCGGAGCCTGGCTGCTTTGCCTCTCGCGCGGACCCAGGGGCCGTCACCAGTTCAACGCGTTGCACACCTGACAGGGGAATGCCCTGCCTTTGAAATTCGAGCTGAATCCGCCGCCGGAGCTCGCGCGATACCTCATCCTGGCGCGTGGGCGCGGTCCTCACCTGCAACCTCACGGTTGACGCGCTCTGGTCGTATCCCTGAATCCCGAGAATTCGTGGCCCGTCCACCAGCGCAAGGGACCACGCCGGATCTCCGCGAAGTTCCGCTGCCGCTGCTTCCACTGCCTGCAGCGTTCGCTCCAGCGGCGCTTCCGGCGCCAGCGAAACATCAACGAAGACCTGTGACCAGTCCCGGCTCAGGTTTCCGACTGTGCGGATCTCCCCGTTGGCGATGGTTACCAGCGCCCCGCGAGCATCACGCACCACCGTCCGGCGCAGCGTCAGATGCTCGACTCGCCCCGTGGTATCTCCGATTTGGATGGTATCGCCCACGACATATTGGTCCTCGAGGATGATGTAAAAACCCGTGATGAGATCGCGTACCAGATTCTGCGCTCCGAAACCGATAGCAACGCTGGCCAGGCCCGCAAGTGTCAGGGCAGGGAATGGATTGACGCCGATTCTGGGCAAGGCCGTGAGAAGGGCAATAACCCAGACAATCTTGCTTCCTGCGCCGTAGAGCACTCCCGCGAGCGTGCGCGTCTGCTGTTCGCGCACTTGCGCCGCTCGAGTCTGCGTCGCTGCCTGCTTGATCATCAGATTGGTCATCACGCGAAGGAAGCGGTTGAGCAGCAGCGCAATGACAAATATGGTGACGAGGGCGAGCACGCCGGAGGCCGTGATTTCCGGCCAGTGGATGGAGGTACTGGACATCATCTTCTCAGCGAGGGAAAGTATAGCATTCAGATTGGAGCCGCAAGTCGCAGACTATCCCGCTCCAATGTTGCGGAGGAATCCATGCCCGATTCCAGGCGCCAGTTGCTCCTGAAGGTTCTCGCCGCTCTCGGCGCCGTCTGCCTGCGCTCCAAATCACTCTCCGCCCAAAATCCAGTCATTCCACCGCCACAGGCCCGCGGCGATGAACAATCCCAGGGCCCTCCCAACCCCTCAAGCTCCACCACCAAGTCCGTGCTCGAACAAAACCAGAAATCCATAAAGAAGGATATCGAGAAACTCTTTGAGCTCGCCAAAGAGCTGAAGACCGAAGTCGAGAAGACGGACGCGACCGCCGTCCTTTCCATCCCCCTCGTCAAAAAGGCTGAAGAAATAGAAAAATTGGCGAAGCAAATCAAGGAACTTGCCAGGGGCTGAACTCTTTCCCCCTTCAACTCCAAGAACACCTCGCTCAGACATGCAATCGTTCGTTTAGCGACTAACTCTGGTGCAGGCGTCCAATCAAGGTTAGAATAAATCTGCGTAGAGTATTTGTCCAAGCGCTGCGCGCCTGTAGCTCAGTTGGATAGAGCGCTGGTCTCCGGAACCAGAGGTCGGGCGTTCGAGTCGCCCCAGGCGCGCCATCTATCTCTGTAGAGTTTCAATATGATTAGAAGATTTGTTTGTCGGTAACCGTCTATCGAAAAGCATAAATGCGAAAATACTCAATCTTCGCGTTTTTGAGTGCGCTGGCCCAAACCTTTCGAACCGCTCGTAAATACGTTTCGGGTCTTGAAGGATTGAAAAATATGTACGGCGAAAATTCCGGGCCAGCAAGTCTTTTCCACCGCAGCAGCTCTTCTTTGCAAGACGCTGAGAACGGAACTTCCCGGCGTCCGGCTATCGTGCGTCACCCCTCTCAGCAGCCTTCCGGTAACTGGACCGCGGACAGCAAATACTTTCTCTTTTCGGGTTGCGCAGGGTACTACGGTAATCTGTGCGCCATGCGTGGAGCTGGTTCCGGTGTTCGCACCAGTTCAAGGGCAGTTGCTGGGTGCAGGAAGGCCGGCAAATCGAGCCCGGGTCCAACTGATCTGCTCACTAACCGATTCTTCAATCACTGCGCTCGCATTGAGGCCCGGATATTTGACAAAAAGCACGCGATCTTTCTGTTTGCAAAGTCGCGCCACGACCGTGGCAGTGAGGGCTGATGGCACTTCAGGATCTGCTTCGCCGCTGATCAACAGCAACGGACCGTGAACAGGCTTCCGGCCTGGCGTGTTCCTGGTGAAAAACTCTTTGACATATCTGTTCTTCTCCCATCCAGGTTTCAACATTTCATTGGCTGCAAGCTCCGGCCCTGAACTGGCTTCACAAGCATGACTGATGTGCTGGTACAGCGGGATCGCCTTGTCAGTCAGCATCTCCTCAACTCGAAAATCGGGGAAGACAGTCTTAATTCCCTGCGCCAAAAATACGAGCATGCGGTACGCGGGCCCCTGGGCGAGGCGTTCAAAGATCTCCTGTGCTTCCGCAACCCCTGAAATTGCGATGGCACCGAGGTAGTTGGGATTGCCAACTTCACTCCCGGCTTCGGCCACTGCGACGGCCGCGAGACCTCCCTGAGAATGCCCCGCGGCCACCCACTTGGTACCAAGCTGTGGTAACGCGGCACGCGCTGCCGGAATGGAGTAGATCACATCCAACGCATTGGACCGCATATCCAGGGCTGCATTCGGAAAACTGGTTCCCAATCCAGCGAAGTCGGAGGCCACGACGGCGTACCCGAGGCCGACGTACATCGAAAGTAGAGGCCCCTCGTTCAGGTTTCTCAGGAGCGAGGGAGCACATTGCCGGGCGGAACCCGTGAAATCATGGGCCCACGCGATGACAGGCCAGCGGCCCGTCGGCGGCGTTCCATCCGGAACCAGCACCACGCCCGATACGGCTACATCTTCTCCGCTTGGGGACCGGGAATGATAGAGAATGCGAACGGCCGTTATGTCGTATGGCAGATCGTACTCGCCAAACGGCTCGGAGCGGATCAGTTCGCCCGGTTTACCGACGGGCAGCGGATTGGGCGTGTCATAGAACTTCGTCAGCGAAAGAGTGCGCGGCGCGTGAGAGGGCTTCGCCGGGGCAGGTGCTTGGCTTTGAGCGATCGGCGTGCTGCCCGCGAACAAAGCCGCTACCCATAAGACCTTGAGGACTGGCGGGAAGATTCTCATCCGCAGGCGGCCGATCCCAGGAGCCAAGATTTCAGGAAGAACCTCGACATCCGGATATCGTGCTCCTGTCTCACGCAAGCCGCAGATTTCACTTCGCCATGCGGGTGGTCACATCGGGCAGAAGATCCACGTGTGGTTAGAGCCCCCAGCAGCAATTCGATCCACAAAAATTGCTTCTGTCAAAACTTCATTTCAGGATCCCTGGCAGACCAGAATTGGGAAGCGCTGGGTCGGAAACTGCCGATGTGAGTTGCTGGACCACACCATTGCTCTGAATGAGCGGCATTTTATCCGTTTACGCGCTTCCAGGCGATCATTATCCCAAGAATCACAGGCAGATAGATCACTGAAGCAAATACGACGCGGCTGGCTAGGACTTTCGAGGTGGACCTCGCCAGCTTAGCCACATGATAGAGCAGGAATGCTCCCGCCAGCGCCATGGCAGTCAGATAAACCGGGCCACCGCGACCAGCTACCGGCAGCATCGTTGTAACCACCAGGATCAACGTGAAGCCGACAATTTCTGCACGTGTGAAGCGGGAATCGCGATCAAAATGGGGCAACATCCGGTAGCCGGCCCCGGCATAGTCGTCACGGTACATCAAGGCGATTGCCAGGAAGTGGGGGAACTGCCAAAGGAAGAGGATTGCGAAAAGAAACCATGCCTGCCGGTCGATGTGCGCGGAGGCTCCCGCCCACCCGATCAGAGTCGGCATGGCGCCGGGGAAAGCGCCCAGAAGCGTGCATAGGGGCGTTTTCCTCTTTAGCGGGGTGTAGACGAGAAGGTACGAAAGTAGCGTTGATATTGCGAGAAGGGCGGATAACCCATTGACTGCAACCGCAAGATAGAGCCCTCCGGCGACGCTCAGCAGAATCCCAAACAAAAGAGCCTCGCGAGCATTAAGCCTGCCCGAAGGCAGAGGCCGGGTTGCGGTGCGGCGCATCTGGCCGTCCCAAACCCGTTCCATCCACTGATTGAGGGTTGCGGTACCGCTGGCAACCAGTACCGTGCCCACGAGGGTGTTAACCAGACCGGAGACCCCGAAATGTCCACGTGAAGCGAGATAATAGCCCGCCGAGGTGGTCATCAGGATGAGCGTGTTTACCTCGGGCTTGGTCAGAGTGTAATAATCCCGGAGCTTGGAAGTGAAACGATCCATCGCGCTGGGCTGCGTTATTAAGATTGTGTCTGTCATCTGTCCTGTTACAAATTCTGGTCAGACTCAGGCGTGTAATCAACCTGTCTGAACTGATTACGTTTACGATAAACGATGACCGTGACGCCGACCCACATAAACATTGGCGGAATGATGAGCACCAGTATCCCGCTGCGCAATGCCTCAATCATTCGAGCGCCCGCGGACGCAGCCTGCGTGTAGCAGAGCGCACAATTTTGAGAAAAAGCCGGGATAGGCAGGGTAAGCAAGGCCAGTCCCACTAGCGCGATACCAATTAGCCGAACCGGCCTCTCAATTATCATCTTCTTTCCTCTTGACCCGTGTTTCCATCTCAATGTTATTTTGCAAAAGGCGCGCCAACCAGGAGCCGGAAGCTGTCGGTCCACCCATAATTGATCGTCGCCAGCACGAAAAGTGTAAAGACAGCGACAAACAGGATAAACCTCGGCTTTTCCGTCGCCAAACGCATAAAGAACAGGACTCCCAGCAGCGCCTCGATTACGGCCAATGACAGCATGCCCGGAAGCATCTGCGATCCGCCAATATGTTGATAGGCAACAACCACCTCTAGCGCCGCGATGACCAGCATGCAGAGATAGACCACGAAGTATTTGCCCACTCCGCTCTCTTTTTCGGCTGCATTCATATGACGTTTCCTCTCCGCGTCTCGTGCCTCTAGCTGGCAACGTTCAACAGATACACTAACGGTAGGACGAACATCCAAACGATGTTGATAAATTGCCAAAAGAGACCGCAATTCTCTATATCATCGGAGCTATAACGGCCGCGCCGATAGCCGAGCACCACGATGATGAGAGCTATCAGACCACCTATGACGTGCAAAAGTTCCAGACCCGTGACGCTGAAATATGCTGCGCCAAACAGGCTGGTACCCCACGGGTTCTTAAAGAGCGTCACGCCTTCACCAATCATGCTCCCCCAATCACGAATATGCAGGAGGACGAAAATAACGCCTGCCGCGAGTGTGATGAAAGTCCAGCGAGAGGCCGCCGGCCTGTCTCCAGCCCTGGCAGCCCGGACGCCGAGAAGCATGGTAAAGCTGCTAGAGACAAGGATAAACGTCATTACCATGACGTTGATTACAGTTGAAGAGTGAAAAGGCCTGGGCCAGTCCGGAGTGGCATTGCGTAAAAACCCGTAGGCGACCAGGCATGCGGCAAAAGTCATTATGTCGGCGATGATAAACAGCCACATCGCCAGCTTCTTTGCAGGAATCGCAAACGGCGATGGCTCCATTGCCGGGGTGTGTCCTCCCACTGCCAAATCGGCGTGGCTCACGGCGCCTCCTATCATCGAATTCGTTAAAGCTTCATCCGAAGCAGCAAAAACAAGTACAACCAAAGAACGCCCATAAAATGCCAGTAGTACGAGGTCGCAACCAGCGTGCTGCGTCGCAGGGTAGATTTGCTCAGTTTACGTATGACCCGGACTAACCCGCCGAGGCCGCCCAGCACATGTAGCGCATGCGCGGCGGTGAAGACGTAAAAGAAAGAGCTGTTTGGGTTGGTGGCCAAATACAGCCCCTTAGACCTCAACTGCAGCCAGGCCATATACTGGGCAGCCACAAAGAGCAACCCGAGGGACAGAGTTACGTACAGCCAGCGCCCCGGGCTCGCAACCTGTCTCTTCAGGCCGCCCATGAAAGTAGCAACGCGGCGGCGCGCTAGTTCGAGAGAAACGCTGCTGATGAGGAGCAGAAGCGTGCTTAGGTAGAGGATAGGAGGCAACGTTATGTGCCGCCAATCCGTCGACGAACCTTGGCGCACGATAAGGGCGCTGGTGAACGCGGCAAACGACATCGTAATCGCCGCGATCCCAACCCAGATCGCGCTGCTGGACGGCGGCGGAGAGTATTCCTCGACCACCAACAAGCTCCCGTCAGAAGGAACCAGGTTCCGCCAGCCGCCATCGCCAGAATTTCCTGCATCTGGTCGCGCCGGCAGACGACGAACTTCGGTTTTTGGCGGTTCGTGGACCGTGGTTGCCATAACTTCTAGACTCTCCCTCTTTTCATTCCAGTACTATTCCCGCAGTCCAGCGCTTATTTCTTTTCTCCCGCAATTTGCTCGGGTGAGTTCTGCATCACGTAGTCTGCGCCCGTGGAACTCTTCACACCATACTGATAGGCATCGTGATAGACGACCGGGTCTTTCCCGCCAAAATTGTTCCACGGTGGAGGCGACGGCATGCTCCACTCGAGGCTCGTCCCTTCCCACGGGTTGTCTGAAGCCGGCGCACCCTTGAAGTGGCTGTGAATGAGGTTGTAGACAAAAATCAACTGGACCGCGCCAGTGAATAGCGCGGCAATGCTGATGAATTGATGCAAGGGGATGAGCGGCTTAAGGAAATCATCTGTAAACGACGCATAGCGGCGCACGTTCGCAGCCAAGCCGAGGTAGTGGAACGGCATGAAGATGCAATACATACCGACGAAGGAGAGCCAGAAATGGACCTTTCCCAATGTTTCATTCATCATCCTTCCGGTCATCTTCGGGAACCAGAAGTAAGTTCCGGAGAAGATACCAAACATAGCTGCGACCCCCATGACCATGTGGAAATGTCCCACAACGAAGTAAGTCGCATGGAGCATGATATCGGTCGAAGGCTGAGCCAGGAAAAAGCCACTCACGCCGCCGCTGACAAACATCGAAATAAAGCCCAGCGCAAACAGGGAAGCCGAGTTGATACGCAGCTTGGAACCATACAGACTACCGATCCAGATCAGGACAAGAATGGTAGACGGAATGGTGATCATCAGCGTGGGGAAAGAGAATGCCAGCGAGGAGAATGGATTCATCCCACTGACAAACATGTGGTGTCCGTAGACCATGTAGCTGAGAAAGGCGAGAGCCCAAAGAGAGTAGAGGATCGTCTTTATACTGAGCATGGGACGCCGCATATTGGTAATCAGAACATGGGTTACGATCCCCATTCCGGGCACGATGGCGATGTACACCTCGGGATGACCAAAGAACCAGAACAGGTGTTGCCAAAGCAAAGTCGATCCACCGGAATGCGGCAGCAGTTGGTCGTTGATGACTAGACCCGACGCGACGAAGAAGCTGGTTCCGGCCACATGATCCAGAATGAGCAGGACACACGCCGGCATTAAAACGGCGAACGCTGTCAGACCCATGCAGGAGGTGATGAACCAAGCCCAGGCGGTGACCGGCAGGCGCGCCAGAGTCATGCCCTTGGTACGCATATCAAGCACCGTTGAGATGAAGTTTAGAGCGCCCAGCAACTGGCCAATACAGAAGATGCCAATGGCAGTTGCCCAAAGGACTTGTCCGGTGCCTTGTCCGGGCCCGGCAACCTTTCCTATAGCGCTGAGCGGGGCGTACGCGGTCCAACCCGAGAGCGGTGGACCATCGCCAACGAAAAACACGGAAATCAGGACGCAGAAGGCGACGAATGTGGTCCAGAAGGACATCATGTTGAAATGGGGAAACGGCATGTCTTCCGCGCCAACCTGGATGGGCAGAAAATAATTGCCGAAGGCCGCGAATGGTGCGGTGGTGAGCACAAAAAAGACCATGATCGTCGCGTGCATGGTCATCAATTCGAGGTAGTACTCTGGCGTCATTTTCCCAGCGGGGGCGCCGTTTGCTGAAAGAAACTGTAGCCCCGGGATCGCCACATCGGTCCACCCGAGGTGGATCCGCATCAGCCAGGAAAGCACCATCCCTGTCAGGACCGCGACTAGGGCAAGAGCGTAATACTGCTTGCCGATTACCTTGTGGTCCAGACTGAAAATGTGTTTCCGAATGAAGCTGGTCGGAGGAGCGTGGTGTTGTGCTGCATGTGCTGCTGACGTAGCGTCCATCTGCTCACCTCATAGAACAAAGAATGTCTCGGCCGGCGCCAATTTGACCTGACGGAGGTAACTACTGCATGGCTGCTTCTTTCTTCAACCAGTCATCAAAGTCTTCGTTGGACATTACGTCCAGGTAAGCCCTCATGTTGTAATGGCCCAGCCCGCACAACTGCGAGCAGACGATTTCATATTTGCCAATTTTCGTGGCCGTAAAATGGACCGAAAGATCCAGCCCGGGTACGAAGTCCTGCTGGATGCGCAAGGCGGGTACGTAAAAGGAATGACTAACATCCTTCGCATGCATGAGCAGATGGATTTCCTTGTTTACTGGGATAGCCATCCCAGCCGTTACGATGTCGTCCCTGGATTCCGGGTCGTGTTCTGGATCAAGGCCGAAAAAATTCTGGGTGGCCTCATTGATCAGCTCCGGGTGAAGCAGCCCAAACTTTCCATCGGGACCCGGGTAGCGGAAATAGAAAGCGAACTGTCCGGCTTGGACTTGGATCGGGAGGGCGTCCGCCGACGGTGGGGTGAAATATACGGCAGCCCACGCCTTCACTCCAAAGGCTCCCAAGGCCAGAACTTCCGCGCCTACGAGAATTAGGGCGGCAATCACCAAACCCTTGGCGCCGCCCGGGAAAGTCCTCGTCTTTCCGTCAGCGCGAAAATTGGAGCACTTCCAGATGAAAATGGCCAAAATGATCTGCGCGGCAAGGAACGACACTCCTGCTTCGAGCATGGTCTCCGACATCTGCTCATCAATCAGATGTCCATGAGTCGAGACGTCTGCCGGTGCCTCCCATGTATGCATCACAATGGGAACCGCTGAAGCAATTGCGATCACTATGATGGTCAGTGCAAAGAATTTTGCCATGATGCCTCGCCTCCGCTCGATTCCGGTCCGCAGGCCACGTCGATAAACTATACTTCGCTGGAACCCACCGCTAACTCCGGCTGCTTGTGCCTCGCAACCTTAATAGGGCTTCGCTTTGAAAACGAAGTTGATGGTCTTTGTCTCGTTGCCCGAAATGGTCACATCTTGCGTTTGCTCGCCGTACGATTCATGCCACGCCGTCAAAGTGTACTTACCCGGCGGCAGGCTCGGAAGACTGAAGCTACCATCCCCGCCGGAAACGGCGTAATGGGAATTCTTGAGCACTGCGAACGAGCTGTGCATCCAAGGATGAACGTTGCATTTCACCGGGATGAACTCTGGCTTATCAAACTTTTCGGAGAACGGCGGCGTCCCAGGCGGCTGCGACTTATTCCACTCGTGGTTGATCTTCGCCAAGGGGTGAATGTTGTGAGATGTTTGATCAGCGTTCACGACTTTAAGTTCCTGGTTGACGACCATCGGAACGACGTGCGGCAAATACTGGCAACCCTTCTGTGTGATGCTGACCGGCTGCGCGGGCGGTGAAGTCTCATCCGGAGCACCGGCCGAAACATAAACGACCACATTCGCCAGCGCGTTCCCCGGACCCACAACAACTGTTTCCGTCGTGATCGGAGTCGGATGTTGCTGGGCGCAGCTCGGCTCCTTCGACATATCAATCGGCTTCTGTCTTGCGGGGGTGCCCTCGTAAGTCACTTTACCGCCGACGCTGCCGCCGCTCGGCCCCGCGAAGGCAATAGCCGAAGCAGCGAGCACGGCAAGCACTGCGGCATAGCCTAGCTTCGTTCGCATAATCTCTACTCCTTCCTGAGATTCATCACTTCAGAGCTAAAGGTTATTGTTTAATTCCGGAACCCGTTGACGTGCCGGAGACCTTCCGGGACGCGATTTGCGCCGCCCCTTCCTTGGTGGATCCCCACATTGTCAGTTCCGGGCTCTTCTGGGTTACCTGCAAAGTGCGAAGGAAGTGCACGAGGTCCCAGGCATCGTCAGGCTTGATGACATCGGCAAAGGAGGGCATCGGTGTACCGTCAAGACCAGTTATAAAAATCTTGTAGAGGTCTTGATTGGTTACTCCGCACTTAAAGCGCGAACCCACGGCAAAGTTATACGGGCGAATGGGCTGATCGTTGCTGTCCGTAAGTGTCGAGGCCGAGGGACCATCGCCGCGGCCTTCCTGGCCATGGCACTTCCAGCATTCTAGTTTCTGGAAGAGTTCCTGGCCATGCTTGATGCTCTCCACGGTGAGCTTCGGCTCCTGTGGAACATTGATCGGATCGCCCGGCTTGTCATTCTTCCACCGAGCAGAGAATGTCTTGATGAAGGCGATCAAATCGGCGCGGTTTTGGTCGGTCAAAGTGATCCACGAAGGCATGTTTGAATTGATCAACCCACGCACCAGTGTGTTGTATAAGTCCTGGTCGGTCGGCAAAGCCCCCGTTGGCGTCGAGCGGCACTTAAACGTTCCCGCGACGAAATTGCGCGGCTGAATGTTCATGTACGGCTCCAACCAGGTGCCTGGTGCAAGCCAATTCTCGCCGTTACCGTCGCCGCGGAAGCCATGGCAACCCCAGCAGTAGCGGTAAAACAGCTGCTTGCCGCTCTCGGAGTGGCCGGTAACTTTGCCGATATGAGATTCCATTTGCTGGGTTGAGGCCAGTACCGGCGCAGCCAAAAGAGCGGTGACTACGATCAACAGTTTTGTAAGTTTATTTGTGCGCATCGTTTCCACCTCTAGAACGCGAAGTCAAAACCGACCAGTAAGCTGCTGTTGGTTACGTCCAGGCCGTTGACGGGTGAAACACCACGCTGACGGGAGATGGCGAACTCGTTGTGGAAGGCAAATCCAGCGCGGCTGGAAATAAATGGGTAATAACGGTACCCAAAGGTCAGCGTGTCGATATCGCCGAAGTCTGCCGATGGAACGCTCACCCCTGGTACGAAACCCCCTCCAGCCACGATGGGCAAGGCCTGACGCGACATGCGAATCAACTCATAGCGGTTGATCAGGATGAATTGCGGGTTGAAGTTGTAGTGGGTTTCAAATAATCCGCCGTTCCACGTGGGCGCCTGCGCTCCCGTGGGAAGCGCTGCGTTCGCCGGAGTGCCGGTGCCGAGAAAAGCGCTGTCCCAACCGTGGAAATACATCGTGGTGAGATCAAGCTTCTTGATGTACCACATCCCGATCAAGCCCGCGCGGTAGTAGCCCTTGTTGCCGGTACCGGTGCCGGCAACGTTGGTGCCTGGTGCCGTTGAGTTGTTGTACTGAAAGTAAGTCGGTGCTTGGCCGATATAGGCGAACGCGCCGACGCGCTGGAGTCCCAAGCTTCCCGCTTCGAAGGCTTGGCTTGCCGCGAAATAGCCATTGTAGCCGCGGCTGGTCGGAAGACTAAACTGCCCGTCGTTAGCACTCAGCAAAGAAGCCGAGAGCCGTGTTCGATCATTTTTCGAATGACCCATCCATTCCGCCCCGACCTGGTTATCACCAATACCAACCACAAAGGGGATCGCCAAGGGGGACGCAGCTTCCGTAACAGGCTGAAAGTGATAGTTCTGGTACGTGCCGGCGATATTGGTGAGCGTGAGAATGCGCTTCTCGGAGAGCAAATTATCCAGCTCGAATTTGCCCATCTTGATGTTCAGCCAACTGCTGCCCAACAGGTTGTCGAGGCGGGCCCAGACGGACTCGAAGTGGAACGCCCCCGCATTGTTCGAGGAGGGGAGCACGTAGAAACTGACATTCTTGGCGAGCGTGCCGCCGGTATGGAAATCCAGGCCGCTCCAATCGAATCCGTGGGTGGTGAGGCGCTGTTCGACCGTTGTCGTTACTCCGCCAACGACGGGACCATCCACAGCCTGGCGACCCAGACTTTCGCGGTGCCAAATTGGCGTAATGCGGAATGTTACTGGCCAATAGGCCGGCTGCTGGAAGATGGGAGCATCCCGGTCATTCATCATCTGGTAGCCGTTGTCCTTGAATGACTGCCCGAAGGGACTCAGTTTAGGCCACGCTTCATGGCAGGATGAACACGGCATCCCGTACTTGCGAGCGAACGCCGGAAGCGCATATACATTAGCTTTCAAGAACGGCAACGCAGTGGCGGGGGGACTATCTGCGAGGACAATCGCCAGGAAGAGAAACCCTAGCCAAAGAGTGGATGCTGCCCACGAAATCCTTTTCTTTGCTAACTGCGGCGCCCATTCGTGCATACCGCCTCCTCTACGTTTCGATTCATATCAATCGAGGGAGAACATCTGAGGATCGTCCTGGCAGGGAAGAGCGGACACAACAAAAGACCATACACGCGGAGCTACCCAAGAACCGTGCGGCTTTACAAAACGTGCAGGAGAAAACACGCTCATAAAGAATCCGACCCATCCCTTAGCGACGACAAGTGAAGGTCTAATCCCCTCGAGTCCCTGAATCGAGGGGGACTGTACTCCTGCTGCAAATAGATTGCAAGAGTTTTGTTAATTTCATACTTGTTTTATTTAGTCTTTAGAATTGTTGTAGTGTGGGATTAGAAGTTCTACGTTTCCTATGCGCCGTATTCCTCCGGGCCGCACTCCTTAGTTCTTTGGATTACTGATAGTGGGCAATCGGGTACCGGCCATTTTCGGGATTGACATCCTTCGGTCCCACAGAGTACGAAAGAATCTTGCTCGTGGACTATGGCGCTTGGCTGTGATGTCGTTGTGCACGTGACCGACACTTTGGCCTGAAGGGAACATGCAAACTGGCTTTCAAGATATGAAACAGGAATTCTTGCCAACCAGGCGTCAATTCTTCCTTACAAGATCGGCCGCAGGGTTGATTTCCACAATGCTTTGGCTCCTCTCCGCGGCTCCTCACCTTTACGCCTCAAAGGATCATGCAGCGCCTAATCCGGGCTTTGTCGCTGAATTCGCAGCGTCAATCGAAGACGTTCTTCAGGCTCTACAAGAAGTGTTGCAGGATCAAACTATCCATGGGACACGGATGTTCGACAGGGATCCAACGCTTACAGGGGCGATTGTGGTGAAGTCGACTCCGCTTTTCGAGCCTTGGAAAGACGAAGGCAAGGTTTTCTATAAAATTCGCACCAGTGCGATTGCTCCACGGCATTTCCTGGAAAGCGCAGACCAAGGAACGATCGCGGTTCGTTATGTGGTCACAAGTGTCAGCCCAGAGCGCACCCGCTTGCGTATTGACGCGATTTTCGTCGAAACGGCCCGCCGCGCAGTGCACGCCTCCGACGGTACCGTCGAATCTAGCGAATATAAAGTGATTCAGGATCATCTCCACGCGATTCAATTTGCTGAACAGGAAGCAGCCGACGCACAGCGACGTCGCGAGAGTGTGGATCTTGCTAGACAGACCTTCATCCGCCAGCGCGAAGATGAAGCAGCTCTCCTAGCCGCAGCGCAGTCTTCCGTCCAAGATCTCGAACAGCGCGTTAATTCTTTGCGGCATGAAGTAGAGAGACGCATTTTGGCGCCGGGGGCCAGCTTGAAAGCGGCGCCATTTAGCTCCGCCGCCAACGTTGCCAATCTGGCTGCCTATACTGAGGTTGTAATCGTGATTGTAACGCCCCACTGGTATGGCGTCGAGACGCCCAGCGGCTTGCGCGGGTGGCTTCCTTTGGACCAACTGGAATTCCTGCCGTGAAGAGACCCATAAACTGTTTCCACAAGCCGCAGGTCCTCATTTCATGGGTGTTTCTTATCCTGAGCATTTCGATTCCGCGTCTGGCCACCGCCCAAGCCGTTCCTTATGCTGCCACTTTTGCCAAATCGAAAGAGGCAGTCGACAAAGCATTGAAGGAAATGCAAGCATATGCAGGCCAAAAGCTACCGACTGTGGATGGGTTCGTCGCCACTGGAGATCAACCCCTCAACCGCTTCGAGCGTGCGTTCTACCAGTTTTCAATCGATCTTCTCCCCGCCGCGCCTGGTGGCACCATCGTTCGCGTCACCGCAAAAATCACTGCGTGGTATGCCGATCCGGATCCTTCGAGGTCAGGCTATCAGATCCTGCCGTCGAATGGACGTCTCGAGCTAGACCTCCTGGATCGGCTTAAAGAGAAGTTCGGAGGAAATTTAACTGCTCCCACTGCCCGATCTGATGTGCAGGCACCCAAACCGAAGCTAGATCTCTCCACTGGTTTGCCTGGAAATTCTCTCCCGTCAAGCAGACCATCTGCCCCGGCCGCGGAGGGGTCGCCCGGAACAACCTCGGGTGTGCTAGGGGCTGATGAAGTGGCCGCACTGCGCCTAAAGCGCGAAGCCGAAGAGAA
The DNA here is from genome assembly GCA_044447665.1 of Candidatus Acidiferrales bacterium. Taxonomy (GTDB): domain Bacteria; phylum Acidobacteriota; class Terriglobia; order Acidiferrales; family UBA7541; genus Acidiferrum. The sequence goes on from JBIOGB010000009.1 coordinate 32,886, forward strand.
GCGCATGCAGCAGCTCAACGCGGAGTTGCAAACCTTGCAGGAAATCCAGCGCAACCAGGCGCATCCTTTGAATCTTGTGGTGGTGAAGAGGAATAGTACACCGGTCCTGGCGCGGCCGGCGATAGGGTCCCATCCTCTCTTCACGGCCGCGGCCAATGACGAATTCGAATTCCTCGATGCCGAGGGTGAATGGATTCACGTGCAGATTTCCGGTGTGTCGCGCGGGTACATCCGCCGAAGCAGTCTGGATCTGCCGGAGTTTATCGCCGCGCGGCTAAAATCGCCCAATGGGAACGCTGCAAATGAGAAGCTCGACGCTTTCCGCATCGAGCGCGAAGAGAATAGTCCTTTCCCGGGCGATTGGGAGCCGTTAAAGGGAAAGACGGTCAAGATTTATACCGTGCAACCCGTCTCGCAGGACCCTAAGGAAACAGACGCGCGAGCCAAACTCGCATTCGCGGGCGGGTTGCTCCGGAAATATGCGGCGGAAAGCACCCCTTCCACTCCGGCGTTGGACGGGATCGTTGTGATCTTCGATGCGGCCGACGGTGGTATCATTGGCAGTACACTTCTCAACGTGCAGCAATTGGCAAGCGGCTCGCTTTCCCGGGATAATTTCTGGAAGCGCTGTTATCTGGACCCGCCTGACGCTTTCCGGTCGGCACCTAATCCGTAGCTATTGCTGCAACCGAAGCATGCTTCAGTGAGTTGAACCGCGAACAGACCACGCGCTACAACTTCCAGCCCACAACCTATTGCGGAGATTACCAGCAAGAGCGTTGCGCGCTCGATCACCTCACACGCAGTCACCGCTTCTTCACTGTCGGACCCGCTGGGGAATGGGAACGCACCAAAAATCAAGAGGACAAACACAATGAGGACGATGTAGGCCCTCCGCTTTTATCTTGGATTCTCCCGTTCGAAAAATTTCCTCTGGCACTTTGAACAGGCATTCGCTGTTTGTGACATCGGTTGACACGACGGCGCTGCCTGTATAGCGTGTCCACCATGTCGAACCAAGAAACAATCGAATCTTCCGGCTTCCTTGCACCGATTGGGATGGTCATCGAACGGGCCGGGGACGTTTTGTCATTTACTTTGGATAATCCCGGGCGCGGCAACGAGGTCACCGGCCCCATGTTCGACGCGATGCTGGCCGTGCTTCGTGCCGAAGCATCCCAGCCCAGCGTGCGGGTCTTGCGTATACGGGCGCGCGGCAAGGTTTTTTGCACGGGGAGGGAACGCGCCGGCCGCGATGTCGCGGCGATTCGTTACGAATCAGCCCGGCTTATCGAGTTAAAGCGAGCATTAAGAACATCGCCATTGATCAGCGTCGCGGAGGTCCAAGGTGACGCTTTCGGCTTCGGCTTCGGACTTGCGATCGTGTGTGACTTCGTCCTCGTTGCCGAAAATGCTTCGTTGGGATTTCCCGAAATGCGCTCGTGCCTCGCCCCGGCCGCCATCATGGCATACCTCGGCGAATACGCGCTGCCTCGCTGCGCGTTCCCCCTTGTTCTGTTCGGTGATCCGATCGATCCACAACGCGCGCTGCAAATCGGCCTTATCTCGCAAGTCAGCCAGGCAGACCGCCTTGCCGCTGATGCCAATGCCCTCGTCGAGCGCATTTTGCGGCTTGACCCTGAAGCCGTGCGGCGGTGCAAGGAGTTTTTCCTGACTGCGCAGCAAAACTCTTTTGACCAAAACTGCCGTCTTGCCGTCGATGCGCTAACGGTCGGCAGCATGACTCTTCTCGCCAAGACGAAATGAAACCGCTGTGACGCCCAATGCAGGCGCGCGTCTCGATCGGCTTCCGATTTCCTCGTTCCACCGCCGGATCATGTGGCTTATCGGCATTGGAATGTTTTTCGATGGCTTCGACATCTATCTTGCTGCAACCGTTCTTGGAGCGACCCTCAAAAGCGGTTTCTCCACTCTGGGCCAGAACGCGCAGTTCGTCTCCGTGACATTTCTCGGAATGATGCTGGGATCGTTTCTAACGGGTTTTCTCGGCGACCGCTATGGACGACGATTCACATATCAAGCGAATCTCGCCGTCTTTGGTATTGCATCCATCGTTTCGGCATTCGCGCCCTCCATGCGGATGCTCATCCTGCTGCGTTTCATCATGGGCCTGGGACTAGGGGCGGAAAATGTCGTCGGGTATTCTACGATGACCGAGTTTGTCCCACCGCAAGCTCGAGGCAGGTGGCTGGGCGGCATGTCCGTTTTCGTTGTGGCGGGGCTCCCGGTGAGCGCGCTGGCCGGCACCCTTATCATCCCAGAGTTCGGCTGGCGGGTTATGTTCATGCTCGGCGGGTTGGGTGCACTCGCGGTCTGGTATTTACGGAAGGCGCTGCCGGAGTCGCCGCGTTGGCTGGAATCGGTGGGCAGAATCGAAGAGGCGGACAAGATCCTGCAGAGCATCGAAAAGGAAGTCTCGCTCCAATTTACTTCACTCCCTCCGCCCGAGTCAGCCGCGGCCGTGAGCCATTCGCGGAAGCTTGCCTCACTCATCAGCCCAGCACTTCTCCCCCGCATGGCTGTAGGAGCAACCACCCTCATTGTCGTCAACACCTTGATCTATGGCTTTGTTACTTGGTTGCCGACATTTTTTGTTCAGCAAGGCCGCAGCATCGTAAGCTCGTTCGAGTATTCGCTTGTGATTTCTCTCGGTGCGCCGATCGGATCGGCAATCGGAGCATTTACCTCCGACTCCTGGGGCCGCAAGCCAACCATCATCGGCGCTTCACTGCTTACGATCTTGGTAGGCGGACTTTATCCCTTTATTAAAGATCCGGTCGCATTGGTGATTTCAGGTCTTATACTAATCATCCCAATCTATGTCCTCGTCACGCTGCTATTCGCAATTTACATTCCGGAGCTCTTTCCAACCGAGGTTCGCCTGCGAGCATCTGGAATCTGCAACACCTTTGGACGAGGCGCCACAATTGTCACGCCCTTTATTGTTGTCGCGCTGTTCAGGTCCCACGGAGTTGGCGGCGTGCTTTGGCTCATGATCGGACTTCTGATCGTTCAGATAATCGTCGTCATGGTGTTTGGGGTCGAGCCCAAGAAACGCCGCCTCGAAGAGATCGCTCCTTAAACGTGAGATTTTACCCACAACTTTGGACCCCAAAAACCCAGAGCGGGAAGAAGAGAGCCAGTTGGGCCGGCGAGCGTCCCAAGATAAATTAATATTAATCATAATTTAATGGTGCGCCGCATCCGCCGGAGTATCGTAGCTGGCGTAAAATCAAATTCTTCCGTGCTCAGGGGTGGGCTCGGCGGATAATCCGCAAAACCCTTATGACTGAACGGGCTAACTGTGGACCTGTGTTTCATTTTGCAAGCATGGGACGTCTGATTTGTTCGCGCCTCTGTGTCTCGACTTGAATCTATGCGATCGAGGGTTAATTCTTTCATCATAGCCGCCAGCAAAGGTACGCCATGTGCCCTCCTTTCGGCGTGACAATGTGCCATCTTGTGTTTGCTTTCAAGTTTATCGCTGGGAATGATTGCTGCCCGCGCAACTTTCGGGTACGTCACCGCTGGATGTGACCGGGCGTTCGATAACGAGGTGATCAAAAGGAGAAGACCATGCTGAGTCGAACCAAACCCGGAAGTATTTTCCCCGTTTGTAGGTACGCGCTCACCTTGACGCTCGGATTTCTAATATCCACCCCTGTCTACTCGCAAGTCGTCGGCGGAACTTTGTCTGGCACCATTACAGACGCCTCGGGTTCGGCCGTCCCCAACGCGACGGTCGCAATTAAGAATGTGGCGACTGGAGTGACCACGAATGCCGGCTCGAACGCGCAAGGTCTCTACAATGCGCCAAACTTGTTGCCAGGCACCTACCAGGTGACAATCACAGCCGCCGGCTTCGATACCAAGGTGACCAGCAACCTCGTTCTGGAAGTCGGAGCCCAACAAGTGCTGAACTTCAGCATGAAGGTGGGGACCGTCAGTGAGAGGGTTCAAGTTTCGGAAATCGCTCCCGACGTGCAATTGGCGTCATCAACCATTAGCGGGGTGATCGATTCGAACACGGTTCTGCAATTGCCTTTAAACGGCCGCTCCTGGACGGACCTGGCTGCCTTGCAAGCCGGGGTCAACACCATCCGTGCCATGGTGAGTGTCGCCAGCCCCGACCGGCTGGGGCGCGGATTGGGAGTTCAGTTGAGCGTCACGGGCGGGCGGCCGCAGCAGAATAACTACCTCCTGAACGGAGTCAGCATCAACGACTATTCCAACCAGTCCCCGGGCAGCATCCTGGGGGGAAACCTGGGGGTAGATGCGGTCGCAGAGTTCTCCGTCCTGACAACCAACTATTCCGCGGAATACGGGCGCACGTCCGGGGGAGTGGTCAGTGCTATCGGGCGTTCCGGCACGAACCAGTTTCATGGAAGTGCGTTCGAGTTCTTGCGCAACAGCGCGCTCGACGCGCGAAACTTCTTTGACGGGCCGATTCCGGCTTTCCGGCGCAATCAATTCGGTGCGTCCGCGGGAGGCCCGATCCGGAAGGATAAGACCTTTATCTTCGGGGCTTACGAAGGCCTGCGGCAATCGCTGGGCACGAGCATTGTGGACAACGTACCCTCCGACAATGCCCGGCAGGGAATACTGTGCGATCCCTCTTTAACCGATTGCTCGAATACGATCCGAGTGGCAGTGGACCCGTCGGTGCAGCCTTATCTTAATTTCTTCCCTAAGGCAAATGGTCCGGTCCAATGCGCCTTCACCAATTGCCCCGCCGGCGCAGGTGATACGGCAATTTTAACCTTCGGCGGGTCGCAGATTACGAGCGAGAATTACTTTAGCACGCGGATCGACAACAGGTTTTCGGACAAGGACAACCTGTCGGGCAGCTACATGTTCGACAACTCTCCCTCTTCGCAGAACGACGAGTTCAAGAACAAACTCCTGTTAAACCGAGCACGGCGCCAGCTCGTAACGCTCGAGGAGAACCACGTATTCAGCGGATCTTTGGGGAATTCTTTCCGTGTAGGTTACAGCCGAGTGTTTGCAGCTGCGCCAGCGGGCAGCAAAGCTCTCAACCCGCTCGCCGCCGATACCAGCAAGGGCTTCCTTCCGGGGGATACAGCGGGAGTTATCAACGTGCCGGGACTGACGGTTTTCAGCGGAGGGCTGAGCACCGCGATCCCAGCAGTCTATAATTGGAACTCCTGGCAGGGTTATGACAACGTATTTCTGACGAAAGGGAGGCACTCCCTCAAGTTCGGCGCCAACGTGGAGCGGATTGAAAACAACCAATTCACGCCCTCCCGGCCCGGAGGGGAGTTCGATTTTCAGTCGCTTCAGGATTTTCTCACCAACGGTCTTGCCACGTTCACCGCCGACAAGGCGTCATCACCGAAGGGGGTTCGAGAGACCATCTTTGGGGCCTACCTTCAGGACGACCTCCACTTCCGCCCCAACCTGACGCTAACCCTTGGACTGCGCTACGAGATGGCGACTGTGCCTACCGAGGTTCATGGTCAACTCGCCTCGCTGCAACATTTGACCGACCCGACGGTGGTCGTGAGGTCACCTCTGTTCGCGAATCCCTCGCTGAAGAATTTCGAGCCTCGAGTGGGTTTTTCGTGGGATCCGTTTCGAAATGGAAAGACCGCCGTCCGGGGAGGCTTCGGAATGTTCGACGTGCTGGTACTTCCCGCGAACTTGCGGCACACCGTGGATGGAACGATTCCTTTTTCCCTGTCGGCAAATGGCGCGAATTTGCCCGGCCTATTTCCGACCGCCGCGTTCAATTCACTTTCGACCCAGCTGTCTGCGAACCGCGCAGCTTTCATCGAGCAGAATCCGCCGCGGAATTACGTGATGCAATGGAATCTGAACATTCAACGCGAAATCTCTCCCAACACCACAGCCATGGTCGCGTACGTGGGCTCGCACGCGGTGCATAACACCTTTCAGACGGATGACTCCGACATGGTGCTTCCTATTGCGAAAACCCCGTTTGGTTATCTCTGGCCCCTTCGGCCCCCGCCGCCGGATGCATTCTCGGCGCCACCATCCTTGCCGACATTCAACACCAACTTCGCTCGCATCGCGCTCACAAGCTGGAATTCGAGCTCCCTCTATCACGCTCTCGAGCTTCAACTCAAGAGGAGGATGAGTCATGGGTTCGAAGCGCAGGCCTCTTACACCTTTGGCAGAAGCATTGATAGCAGCTCGGGCTCCACGGATGGCGATCAGTTTCAGAATGGGCTTACCAGCATGTTGTTCTTCGACCAGGGGATTCGGCGGGGCCTCTCTGACTTCAATCAGTCGCATAAATTAACTGTTAGCTACACGTGGGACGTTCCGAGCTCCAAGAACCTTACCGGCCCTATAGGCTGGGCGGCAAGCGGATGGGAGTTCGGCGGAATTTTTGAGGCGAGCAGCGGTCTGCCGTTTACCGCGATCATCGCGCCGGATCCGCTCGGTATGAACAGCACAGATCAGTTCAGCTTGCCGGACCGCGTAAAGGGATGCAACCCCATCCAGGGTGGTTTCAACTACCTCAACCTGAACTGCTTCGTTCTTCCACCTCAGCCGGCGTCCTTGGCTGGGCAGTGTCAACCCTTTGGTTTTAGATTTCCTGATCCTACTCTCAACCCACCGGACCCGGGGAGCCCGGGCATTGCGGGCACTTGCGGGAATCTGATGGGCAATGGCGGGCGAAACACTCTGACTGGGCCGCGATTGGTCAATCTGGACTTCTCCTTATTCAAAAACAATCCGATCAAACGCATCTCCGAGCAGTTCAACGTGCAGTTCCGCGTGGAAATTTTCAACAGCCTGAACCACTCCAATTTCAATCCACCGACAGCCAACAACGTGATATTCGACGGAACCGGCGCCCCCGTCGGCGGTGCTGGCCAGCTCAACGGTACATCCACAACTTCGAGGCAGATTCAGTTTGCTATAAAGTTCGTCTGGTAGCAGCTTTGGCTTTGCTGGAGCCTGCAGTGACAGATTGGAGGTAGTTCATGGTCAGTCGAAGAACTTCGAAGAAATCTGGAATTATCGTTATTCTCTCGCTGGTGCTGGTATCTGTGATGCTGACATCCACTTGTGCGTACGCCCAAGTGGCCGGCGCGACTCTTACGGGCACGATCACCGATGCCTCGGGCGCTGTCGTCCCCAACGCCCAGATCACCAACCTGCAAGTTCCATCGCGCGAAATCCAATTCGCGTTGAAATTCATTTCGTGAGCGCAATATAGCGAGTGGCTCAGACAAACCGGGACCCGGACTCGTCGAGGCTCCTGGTCCCTTTCCTCCCGAGACTCGGTTATGCTAGCAGTGCGCCGTCCCACGCACTGCGGCTCGCTCTCTTGCAGTCATGCTCCGACTTCCGCTAACATCGCGGCGCAACACAGAGGAGACTCCGCAGCAATGAAACGCTGGCCTTTCCGGAAAATCGCACTGGCTCTCTTGGTTGCTGTGAGCTTGGCGTATCTTGCAATCCATTCTGCGGGCCGCGCCCCGCGCGCCGCCGCATCCCTCTACTCGTCCACTGATAAACAATCTCTCGAACAACGCGCCCGCTCCGCTCTCTCCCTGACCAACGGCACACTGAAACTTTCGGGACTCGAGCATCCCGTCACCGTTCTCCGCGATCCCTGGGGCGTGCCCCACATCTACGCCCAGAATCAGCACGACCTCTTTTTCGCCCAAGGTTTCGTCGCCGCTCAGGATCGTCTCTTTCAAATGGAGCTTTGGAAGCGCGTCGGCCAGGGTCGCCTCGCTGAAATTTTCGGCCCCGCTTATCTCGAACGCGACATTAACGCCAGGCGCCTCGCCTACCGCGGCCCAGTGTCCGACGATTACGCGAGCTACGCCCCCGACGCGAAGCAGATTCTCGAAGCCTTCGCTCAGGGCATCAACGCGGAGATTGCTCTCCGAACTGCTCCCGCTGGCCCGGGTCTCCCACTCGAATTTCAGTTAGCGGGATTTGCTCCCGAGCCCTGGAAACCCGAAGACTGCCTCAGCCGCATGGCGGGTTTCCCCATGACGCGCAATGCCGTTACGGAGCTCCTCCACGCCAAGCTCGTCACCCTTCTCGGCGTGAAGAAAGCTTCCTCCCTCCTCGATCTCGATCCCCCCGTTCAGCTCGACAATTTTCCTGGCATGGATCTCTCCGAGCTTGCCCCCGAATTGCTTCGCAACTTGCAGGGCAGCGACAGCTCCATGACCATGCCTCCCGATCTGGCGGCTGCATTCGATTTGCCCGAAGAGCAGGGCAGCGCCAAATGGGCCAGCAACAATTGGGTCGTCTCCGGCAAGCTCACCGCATCCGGCCGCCCGCTTCTCAGCAACGATCCGCACCGCACCGTGGATAAGTCTCCCTCGCTGCGGTACATCGTGCATCTCGTGGCCCCCGGCTGGGACGTCATTGGCGCCACCGAGCCCGGCACTCCCGGTGTGCAGGACGGCCACAACCAGCGCATCGCCTGGGGATGGACAATCTTTGGCATGGATCAGCAGGATCTTTATCTGGAGAAACTTGACCCTGCAAATCCGCAGCGCTACAAGACCGAAAAGGGCTGGGAACTCATGGAACTCCGCCAGTCCACTTTCCACGTGAAGGGCAAGCCCGATGTGGCCCTCGACCTGAAGTTCACTCGGCACGGTCCCGTGCTCTGGGAAGACGCCGCTACACATCGCGCCTTGTCTCTGCGCTGGGTCGGGTCGGAGCCGGGCACCGCGGGCTACATGGCCAGCCTCACGCTCGATCGCGTCCAGAACTGGCGGGAGTTCGAAGAAGCCATGAAGCGCTGGAAGCTGCCGACCCACAACATTGTCTACGCCGATGTCGAGGGCAACATCGGCGAATATTCCGTCGGCATGGCCCCGATTCGCAAAAACTTTACCGGTACGATGCCCGTGCCCGGCGACTCCGGCCTTGAATGGTCGGGCTGGGTTCCCGTGCCGGAACTTCCGCATCAGTTCAATCCCGAGCTCGGATTCGTCGTCACCGCCAACCAGCGCATGACCCCCGACAACTTTCCCTACAACGTGGGATATGAGTGGGTCGAACCGTACCGCGCCAACCGGGTCATGGAAGTTCTAAGTCAGACAATCAGTAGCGGGCACAAGTTCACCCGGGAAGACATGGAGCAATTGCAAGCCGACGTCACCTCGCTTCCGGCTCGCGAGCTCCTGCAATTGTTGACGACCGCCGCGCGCGGCTCGGACGATCCTCCCACGCAGATGCTCCTTCGGTGGAATGCCGTCCTCGATCGTGAATCGCCCGCCGCCGCGCTCTACGAACTTTGGCAGATTGAAATTGAAAGGGAGATGCTCCACCGCTTGGCGCCGGAGAAAGCTTGGAAAACGCTCCAAGGCCGCTTGCCCCTGACCGTAATTCTCAACCGCTTGGAACATCCCGATCAGGAAACGTTCGGACCCCAGCGGCAGGCCGCCCGTGACCAGCTGCTCTTGGATACTTTGAAGTCTGCCGTCCAGAAATTGAAGTCCCTTCAGGGCTCGGAGCCCTCCTACTGGTCCTGGGGGCGCCTGCACATGGTCACGTTCCATCACCCGCTCGAATTCCTCACCGGCGCCAGGCCGCTCTTGGACATCGGGCCTCTCCCGCGCCCCGGCGATTCTTATACCGTCAACAATACAAGCTACATCGGCGAAAACTTCGACCAGCTCAGCGGCCCGAGCTATCGCGAAATTCTCGATGTCGGGAATTGGGATGAATCGGTCGTCGCCAACGTTCCGGGAGAAAGCGGTCAGCCGGGCAGCCCCCATTATTCCGACTTGGTGCCGCTCTGGGATCAGACGCGCTATTTTCCCCTGTTATACTCTCAGCCTGCCGTTGATACGCAAGCCAAAGATCGCTTGCTGCTGGAGCCGGGACCGAAACCTTGAGTCGCTTTGCATGATTTTCCTGCCATTGCTCTATTGCATCGGCAGAATCTTCAAGGAGGCTGTGATGAAACGTTCTGTTTTGCTTCTGCTGTTTTCTCTGGCATTGCCCTTGTTTGTGCTTGGTCAACAGCAGTCTATTCCCGAGATTCCATTCGATTCAGTTCCCAATCTTCTGCAGCTTCCGACGGATCTTTATCTGGGAGAAGTTGCTGGCGTGGCGGTGAACTCGAAGGGACACATTTTCGTCTTCACGCGAAGCGCGGAGACGAGGCTCTTTGAGTTCGAAGCGAATGGCAAATTCGTTCGTGAAATCGGCAAAGACTTGTACGGATTTTCCTTTGCCCATGTCGTTCGAATCGACAAGGACGACAATATCTGGTGCGTGGATGAAGGCGCCAACATGGCCATTGTGTTCAACCCACAGGGCCGCGTCATTATGCTTTACGGTCGAAAGCCCGAAGCTGTCGAGGGAGCGGCCCCGCCTCCGGGCGCTCCTCCCCCGGCGCCGAACCCTGACTTCGCTGAATTCTCGCAAAGACTTTTCAACCGTCCAGCCGACGTCGCGTGGGACGCTGCCGGCAACAGTTTTTTCGCCGATGGCTACAATAACTCGCGCGTCGTGAAATACGATAAGGACGGCAACTGGGTAAAGGCCTGGGGAAAACGAGGGACAGAGCCGGGCGAATTCCACACCGTGCATACCATTGCCACGGACGCGAAGGGCAACGTGTATGTGGGCGACCGGGAAAATCATCGGATACAGGTCTTCGACAACGACGGAAATTTTCTGAAACAGTGGACCAATATCGGCTCTCCGTGGGCCGTTTGCATCACCCCCGGACCCAAGCAGGTTCTCTATACTTCCGATTCGACTCCCGGCCGCATCTACAAAATGGATTTGGACGGAAACATCCTCGGCGTCTTCGGTAAAGCGGGCAAACAGCTCGGCCAGTTCGGATGGGTGCATGAAATTACCTGTCCCTCCGAAAATACCCTTTACGTTGCCGAACTCCTGAACTGGCGCGTGCAAAAACTCAATCTGCACCCAGCGGCCAAGTGAAGTCCATGTGTTAACCACGATGGAGCGCGGGCTCGCGTGCCCTCGCGCGAGTTCTGCCTTAAGCACCGCTCTTGATCGAAAGCCGGAGCACCGCTTTCACTGGAACGTCGGCTAGGAACGTGATACTAAGAATACATACTGATGCCAGGTCTCTTGTCGGAATCGCGGTTGGCGGCTATCCTCGGTAATAGAGCGGCTCACATATTGGTGCGGCAAGATTCGAGAACCATCCTTGTGAGCGTGAATTGAAAAAATAATGATCAATGGCAAGCGCATCGCTGTTGTGTTGCCGGCGTATAACGCGGAAAAAACTTTGCAAGCGACCGTTCGCGAATTGCCGGAGCTCGTGGACATCCGCATTCTGGTGGATGACGGCAGCTCCGATGCAACCGTGGCGCTGGCGCGCAAACTGGGCCTCCTTACATTTGTGCACGACGAAAATTACGGATACGGGCGCAACCAGATGACCTGTTACCGCATGGCGCTGGAGGCCGGCGCCGACCACGTCATCATGGTGCATCCCGACTATCAATATACCCCGCTGTTGGTAACGGCCATGGCCAGCATGCTGGCCTACGGCGTCTACGATGTTGTGCTTGGCTCGCGCATTCTCGGCGGCACTGCGCTGTCGGGTGGAATGCCGCTTTACAAATACATTGCCAATCGTTGTTTGACGGCGATCCAGAATCTTTTTCTTGGCGCCAAACTTTCTGAATATCACACCGGCTATCGCGCGTTCAGCCGCCGCGTCCTGGAGGAATTGCCGCTGCTCGAAAATTCCGGCGATTTTGTTTTCGACAGCCAGATGCTCACTCAGTGCGTTCATTTCCGATTCCGCATCGGCGAAGTGTCGTGCCCGACAAAATATTTCGCGGAAGCATCCTCGATTAATTTCAAAAGGAGCATGAATTACGGCTTCGGAGTTCTGCTCACGACCCTGAAATTTTTCCTCCAAAAGCGCGGGCTGGTGCGCTTCTCGATTTTTGATCCCCAAGGCCGAAAGCTGTCGGACGCCGCACTGACCGAGGAGATGGAAGCCGCGCTGGCCAAAGAGGCGCGGGCTTGAACATAGTTCGGCCGCGAGGCAAAGAATATTTGCTTCTTGCTGGGCTGACCATCGCGGCGATCATCGTTAACGGCTATCATCCCGCCATCGAAGATGCGGAAATTTACACTCCCGGAATACTGAAAGTTCTCCATCCCTCTCTTTTTCCGTACAACGTGGAATTTTTCGAGTCGCACGCGCGCATGACATTTTTTCCGCAATTGATCGCGGGATCGATGCGCGTCACCCGCCTGCCGCTCAGCGCCGCTTTCCTGACATGGCATTTTTTTTCAATTTTTCTCTTATTACTGGGATGCTGGCGCATCGCCAGTTTATGTTTTGAGGAAAAGCACGCCGCGTGGTGTGGCGTTGCCCTGGTGGGAAGTTTGTTGAGCATCCCGGTTGCGGGGACGCGGCTCTTCCTCATGGATCCGTACTTCACGACGAGATCGCTCTCCGCGCCCGGCGCGCTGCTCGGCGTAGCCGGCGCGCTCGAGGAAAAATATTTAGCCGCAGCCACGTGGATTTTGTTCACGGCCGCAATCCATCCGTTGATGGCGGTTTTTGCGGCGGTCTATGTCGGGATAATCCTGCTGCTGAAATTCCGCACGAAGTCCTCCGGTGCGGCGGCATCGGTGGCGGCGCTTCCGCAGCAATTATTTCCGCCGGCGACGAGCGAGTACCGGGAAATTCTGCAGACGCGTCCTTATTTTTTTCTGTCCAATTGGGCGTGGTATGAATGGCTGGGACTTCTCGCGCCGTTCGCGCTTCTTGCATGGTTTGCACGCGTCGGGCGGCGCTATGCGCTGGGCCCGATGAACCTTGCGTGCCGCGCGCTGGTTCTTTATGGATCGCTGTTCTTTGCTACGGCATTGATTGTCTCGAGGCCGGGGCGGTTTGAAAATCTTGCGGAAATCCAGCCGCTCCGGTATCTGCATCTGCTATACATCCTGATGTTTCTGTTCATCGGCGGACTGCTCGGTAAATTTGTTTTGCAACGCCAGACCTGGCGCTGGGCGGCTTTGTTTGTGCCCCTCTGCGCAGGCATGGCGTACGCGCAGCAGGAAACATCGCCGGCGACAGCGCACCTGGAACTGCCGGGCCGCGCCTCTGGCAATCCATGGGTGCAGGCGTTCGAGTGGATTCGCGTGAATACGCCGGAGGACGCATACTTCGCTCTCAACCCGAAACACATGGCGCTGCCGGGCGAAGACCAGCACGGATTTCGCGCGATCGCGCAGCGCAGCATGCTGGCGGACGCAGTCAAAGATAGCGGTGCGGCGAGCATGTTTCCCGCGCTCGCGGGAAAATGGAAAGAACAAGCGAAGGCGCAGGAAGGATGGGGAAAATTCCAGTACCAGGATTTTCTGCGCCTGAACCAACGGTACGGCGTCGATTGGGTCGTAGTGGAGCGACCCGGCGCGGCGGGACTTGTATGCCCATATGCAAATGAACTTCTTCTGGTATGCAGGATCGAGTGACGCCCCGCTGTTTTGTACTGAATAATTCTTCGCAACATACGCTTCCTTCTAGTCCGATGATTTCTCCAGTTTGTTGAGGCGCTCATGCGCGAATTTGCGACGGGGATCGAGGCGTAGCGCTTCACGATATTGCGCGATCGCTTCGGCGCGCTTGCCTTTCGCTTCGAGCGTCCTGCCAAGCCATTCGAGCGCATCGGCATGAAACGGCCAATTGCTCCGCTGCGGGGCCGTGCGGAGGTACTGAGACAATAAGCGCTCTGCGCCGGGCAAGTCTTTCCCCTCGAGAAAGAGTGCGACGCCGCGAAAATAATCGAGGCGCGGGTCCGAAGTGTCAATTGCTGCGGCGCCCTGAATGGCCAGTTCGAGATCGGCGGGGCGGCCGTGGTGCTGAAAGAACCGGGCGATTTCAAAGTATGGCTGGATACGCTGCGGTTTTTGCTGCAAAAGCTGCCGGTAGATGTCCAGGGCTTCCGGCGTTTTCTTTTCTGCATGGAAAACATACTGGGCGCGGGCGAGGCCGCCTTCGATGGGATCGAGAGCGGCAATGGCTTCCACCTGCTTGCGCGCATCGTCTTTGTCGCCGCCGGCAATCCAGGGAGCGTCCATTTCATACTCGGCAAGATCGCTGCGCGCGGAAATGTTCGAGGGATCGAGCTGCACGGCGGACTGAAATTCTTTCTTGGTTTTGCGTGCGAGAGAGAGGCTGCGTTCGCGGTCGGCTCTTTCGCTGTAGGCGCGGCCAAGCCATTGACGATAAAGCGAGCTCTTCGGATCGAGCTGAATGGCGCGCTCGAAGGAAACGGCGGCGGAATTGAAATCGAAGAGTTCGTAAGAGGAACGTCCGAGCCAGAAATGAATCTCCGGATCGGCAGCGGATTTGTCGAGGGCAGCCTGCAAAGTTTTTCGGGCGGAGGCGTAGTCGCCGGCGTCGAAACTTCCCTTGGCGGAGCGAAGGTCGGCGGCGTCATCGGCCGCGGAAGCTGGGGCGCGGTCCGCGCCGGCGAAAGCGGGGGAAAAAAGCGCGGCTGCACAGAAGAGGGAAGCGAAAAAGAAAGTGCATCCGCAACTTCTGGCGAGGTTCCTCTTCGCCGACCCAAATGGCATGCTGTATCCTCCGTCAGAGTCCAGCGAGGCACATAGAAATGGATGCGCGGCTGATGTGACCTGGTTCGTCCTCCTTTCACTGTACAACCTTTGTGGGGAGGATGGCGCCCTTCGCGGAGAACGCTCTGGGTAAAGGAGGGGGTGTACCCCCCCTGTTGTGAAAGAAAGAGTCCGTAACGGCACAAAGAGAAAGGGGATAGAAGCGTTTCCGTCGGAGCGCAACGGAGCACCAACGGCCTCTGTGGGGAGCGAGGGGTATACACCCCCCATGAAAATGGATCGTTGTCAAAACAAAGGAGTTGCGGGAGGAGCATTTTGTAAGCGGTTGAAGAGAAATGGGATGGACGGCGGGAAATAGGGTGATTTTGGCCGGGTTGAAACTCTCCGGGTGAAGTGAGCAAGAAGGCCGGGACTGGAGCTTGGCAAACACGGGAGAGGATAGCATGCCAGTACGGGTTGGTTAAGTGATTTGCAGGGAATGGGGAAAATTGAGGGTTGAACGGCAATCTGACGGGATGAACGGTGCGGGCAGCAGCAAGACGGGCAAGAAAAAAGCAAAGTTAGAACACGCACCCATAAAAGCGAGCGGCACCCTGAATTGTCATGGTGGTTTACGTCTGTGCCACCCGCCGTTCATCGGACCGGGACGCAGCTAGAAATCAAGTGATCGGCTTGGAGTATTGTGTGTCCAATCCTGAATAGCTCCAATCGGAACGGATCGCGCAAAAAAAATCTACTTGTCGTAGATCGGTTTGGAAACTCCCGACTGTCCCAGTAAATGAAGAAAAATACTTCCGGGTCTGAATCTACAAGTTTGGCAGGCATGTAACTGTCACACTCCATTGGCTTGCTCTGCTTCAGCATTGGAACCTCCGAGGCGAACATAGCACGAACATCCTGGAAGGGCTAGATTCTTAAGGAAATTTTCAAATTGACCCGCTCCCTCTGAGGCCGTGTCCCACTGGATCAGGGGCGTTCCTCCCGCCTAAATGGAGCGCGGCAGTCTCAAATTTGTGCCGTTCGCAAGTGATACGCCTGTCGTCTGGAGCCACACAGTCGCCCAGGGAAATTCAATTCTCCACCCGCCTGGAGTGGATTTTCACGCCGCTGGCTGCGCAGGCTATATTACACTCTTCGAGCGGTTGAATTATCTCAATCTAGCGCTGGCCGCCAACCTTTGCACTTTCTGATTGCGGGAATCAAAGCACGTTCAAGGATGTGATCAGTGAGCAGCAAGATTAATCTCCGCCCGAGACCCGAAGAAGAAGAGCTTCGATCTAAGCGCCTGGAATTTGAAGACCTCGAAAAAGACCTGGTAGAAAAAGAGCTTCAACTGACTGAGTTGCGTGCCGAATTGGCCGCCTTTGAAAGGATTTACCTGAAGACGGTCGGAGTGCTCTACGCAGAACTAGATGAAATTGAGGCCCGGATAGCCGAATTGCACGCCCGTCGAAACCCTTCGAGCGCGGGCGCTCAAGAGACAGCCCGACAAGCTCGCCAAAAGGCGACGGAGTCCTACACTTCGGTCGGCGGGATAGCTCTCCAAGGTGCCAAGAGTTTCAAGCCTTCTCCGGAACTCAAGAGCCTATACCGCGAAGTCGCCAGACGGATTCATCCCGACCTCGCCGCGGACGACGGAGACCGAGCTCGCCGTCAACGATTCATGGCTCGGGCGAATCGGGCCTACGAGGAAGGCAATGAAGCCGGTTTGAGAGCGATCTTGGAAGAGTACGAGAGTAGTCCCGACACGGTTGTCGGCGAGGGCATCGGGGCCGAACTGGTACGTGTCATTCGCAAGATAGCTCAGGTCAGAAGGCGACTTCGCGAAATTGGCGAGGAAATGGAAAGAGTTCTAGGTTCCGAGCTCGCGCAACTCAAATCCAGGGCGGACGAGGCAATCAAACAAGGCCGCGATCTGCTAGAAGAAATGGCCGAGTCACTGCGAGATGAGATTAGCAGTAGGAAAAAGCAGCTCAGTGTGCTAGGTGAAGTTCACAAATGAACAGCGAAGAGGAGAAGGCCGACGCGAACGCAATTATTCCCGAGGACAGGCAGGGCCTCGCCACGCGGTCCCCTGCCCTGATTAGCCGAGGACTCCGGGATCTAACAGGCTCGCTAGATTCCATCTTAATTGAAATGGGTAAGGCGCTCCATCTTGGGCGTTCACCCGAAGAGGCGATCGGTGAAATGATCGAGAAAGCTCACGAGGTCTTCCGGTCTGAAACCTATTATCTTTTTCTCATGGACTCCGAAAAAGGCGACCTTTATGGGTCACCTCTCATAGGGGCCTTATTTGCGGGGAAGGATTTCAGTCCCACTCACATCAAGGTTGGAGAGGGGCTCGCAGAGGTGGGATATACACCGGTCACACGCACGGGCGAGGGGCTGGTAGGGTGGGTCGCACGAACAGGGCAATTAGTTGTTGTGCCGGACACAAGCAAGGATTCGCGGTTCGACGCGCAAGTAGATGGGATGGGTACAACCGAGGCGCGCTCGATTGTGGCCGCGCCAGTGCGCTTGAACGACCGCTGCTTGGGCGTGATCGAGCTGATTAATTGCGTAGGCGCCGAGGGATTCAGCAGGCGTAACCTTATGCTCCTCGAAGCGCTCGCCGACTTTGCTGCCATCGCAATTGAAAATTCCCGTCACGTGCAGGCGATCCACAAGTTGACAATCACTGATGACGACACGAGCCTAGAGAATGCTCGCGCTCTTCAGTGGATGGTCAACTGGGAAATCTCCCGTTCGCTCCGTGGGAGATCCGAGTTTTCGTTAATTTGGATCGACCTAAACCTATCCCTCTCGGAGGCTGGCCAAAGCCCTTGGAAAGACTTTCACGATGTTCCTGTCGGTGCTTGGTTAGCCTGCCTTAAACAAGTTGGCCAGACACTAAAGGCCTCTTGCAGGCTGATAGATTTGGCCTATCGATGCAGCGACAGCACGTTTGCTATTCTCATTCCCGGCCTGGCCGAGCATGCTGGAGAGACGAAAGAGAAAGCATGCAGGGTTGCATGCGACTTAAGCAGACAGTTCGGCAAGGCAGAATGGCTGTGGTATGCAGGGAGAACGGTCAAGTTGCCAGCGTGCATTGGTGTCGTGTCCTTTCCAAATGACGCCACGACCAAAGATCAACTTTTCCAAATGGCCAGAGAAACGACATCCTTGGTAAGCAAGAGCGGGTACGGTGGCGTAGCTGCCGCAGGTTTGGGAGTATTGCAGCTTGAAGATTCCTGAGATTGCGCGGCTCGAGGTAGCGGGATATAGACTCGGCGTCCGCAGTCTTTGAAAGAGCAGAATTCAAAGGGTGCTCCACCCAATTCAAGTGCCTGTACCACGCGCCTGAAATCGTCCCGACGGTCTATGTCTCCACCGCCCCCTGGTCGAATCGTCTTCGAGTTCTTTCGAGCAAACTTGGCGGCTCCACATCGATATAGCTGATCTCGGGCAAGCGTTCACGAAAGTGTTTGCGGAGCCAACCCGGGCTCACGCGGAAGACCAATCTCCTGCTAAGGTTCCTGTTCTTAACATCGGATAGAAAAGAGTAAGCGGTAGAATCGGCAGCGCGAAGATGCTCTTCATCGGTAAACTTCCCGGTGATGATGTGCTCCATACCGGAGTAAAGGAGCTCAATCCAGTACAACTCGTAATACCCAAGACTGTAATAAATAACGGGGTCTCGTTGGGCGAGCTCAAAACTAAACTTCTTGAAACCCATTGCGAACCTGTCGCCGATGCCGCGCTTCATTTTAGGGTCATGATTTGCCATTGTGACTTGACCAAAGAGTTCTTTATAATTGTGGACCATTTCTTGGTATAGGCTTCGGCGCACCTCGCGCCTCCTCATTCGCCGCTGAATGACAGCCTTAACCGGCTCTACAAGGCACACCGTAAAGAAAGAGCTAACAAGTGCAATGGTCAGTGTCTTGATCCACTCTGGCATCGAGCTAAGCATTGCGAAAAGTATACTCTGACGATAGCTTCCCTTCATCTATGTGATTTCCTCTTCGCGGCCACGAGCAAGGGGCAAGTAGCATTTACATGATTAGTTGTGGAGTGATGAGACGCAAAGAGGGAGAGTAAGAGAGATTTCATCCCGATAAGACTCCCCGAGAGGCTCGGGGCAGGCGGGACTCGCGCCCTTCGTCGGGCGCTCGTCGCTGACACCTTTGACGCTTGGGAAAAAATGAAGGTGGCGGGACGGGTTTAAGGAAAGCGAAGAGAGATTTCTCTCTGCACAGGCCGAGTTGCGTCGAAACCAAAGTGGAAGAGAGATTTCTCTCTGCGCAAGCCCACCGCCTCGCAGGAGCGAGCCGGGCGGAAGAAGCATGGGCTTGCTCCGTTCGAAATGACGTGCGGGGAGCGGAGGCGGGCAAGAGAAGAGGGGCGGCGAGAAGCAAGCGAAGAGAGATTTCTCACATCCGCAGGCCGACCCGTCGCAGGAACGACGGGAAGAAAAAGTCGGCCTGCTGCGTTCCCCGATGGTGTCGGGGCAGGCGAAAAGACGGGTGGCGGGGTGGGACGGCAGTTTTGTCGGACCTCCCGACAGGAGCCGGGACAGGCGCCGGTCCGACCCCCTGGGGACGGGCGCAGCGTGCTGCGCCCTTACAAGGGAAGACAAGGGGCGCCCATTTCGCAGCATCGGGCGGGATTGCGATATACTCGCGCTGACTTGCTGCAAATTCTTCATCATTCTTGAAAAGCATTCCGAAGGAGATTAGATGCGTCCATTTGCGATCTGCCTCGCGCTGACTGTGCTGCTTGCGGTTTCCGCGCCGGCACAGCAGCCTGAGACCAAGCCCATTTTCAAACTCCAGGAAGTCATGATCCCGATGCGGGACGGAGTACATCTTCAAACCGTGATCCTGACGCCAGTCGAGCAGGATGGGCCGTTGCCGATCCTCTTCCGGCGCACGCCGTATGGAGTTCCGGAGAAACCGCCCGCGCAAATGCCGTCCTCGATCAAGGAGCTGGCGCAGGATGGCTACATCTTCGTGATCCAAAATTTGCGTGGACGATTCAAGTCCGAGGGCATGTTTAAGCTGTCCTCTGAGGTCGATTTGAATGATCCCAAGGCCACCAATGAGACGACGGATGCCTACGACAGCATCGAGTGGCTGATGAAAAACGTTCCGAACAACAACGGGAAGGCCGGCATGTACGGAGTCTCGTATGACGGTTTAACGACGGCGCTCACCCTGCTCCACCCGCATCCGGCGCTGAAGGCAATTAGCGAGCAGGCGTCGCCGGTGGATCAGTGGATGAATGATGACGACCACCGCTACGGCGCGCTGCGAGAGAGCTACGACTTCGAATATGCCGTGATGGAACAAGCCGACAAAAACAAGAATACGAATTTCCAGTTTGAGACCTACGACACGTATCAGTGGTATCTGGAGCTGGGGCCGCTCTCCAATATCAACGCGAAATATCTCCACGGCACGATTCCCTATTGGAATTCGACCATCGAGCACCCGGATTACGATGATTTCTGGAAAAAAGAAGCGTGGGTCAGGCAGCTCCACGCCTCAACGGTCCCAAACCTGAATGTCGCGGGTTTTTGGGATCAGGAGGATCCCTGGGGCCCGTGGCAGATTTTCCGCCATGCCGGGGAGCATGACCCCGACCACACGAACTTCATTGTTGCGGGGCCGTGGTATCACGGCCAATGGGCGGGCGGGAAAGGCGACAGCATCGGGATTATCCCTTTTGGGGGACACGAGACTGCGCGGGAGTTTCGCGAAAACATCGAAGCTCCATTCTTTCGCTATTATTTGCACGGGAAGGGTGAGAAGCCGAATTGGCAAGCGAGTATGTTTCAGAGCGGCTCAAACACTTGGCATACCTACGCCGTTTGGCCACCGGCGGAAGCGCACCAGACGAATCTGTATCTGCACGCGGATGGCACGCTGACCTTTACTGCGCCATCGGCGAGTGGGGGATCCGGGCCGTACCGCGAATATGTCTCTGACCCTGCCAGCCCGGTGCCCTACCGGCAGCGGCCCATTTCGCCGACTTATCCTGGTGGGGACTGGCGGACCTGGGAAGTGGCGGACCAGCGCTTCGTCGATCATCGGCCCGATGTTTTGACTTACGTGAGCGCGCCGCTCGACCACGACATCGTGATCACGGGCCCGCTGGCGGCTGACCTTTTCGCTTCCACATCCGGAAGCGACAGCGATTTCATTGTGAAGCTGATTGACGTTTATCCCGACGATGCGCAGAAAAATGATTGGAATCCCGAAGCCGGACCCAAGCCGGGGCAGTACGCGCAATCGCTGAACGGATACGAATTGCCCATTGCCATGGAAGTCCGGCGCGGCCGGTATCTGCTTAGCTATGAAAAACCCGGGCCGCTGACGCCCAATAAGCCGGCAGAGTGGAACATCCCTCTGCGAGACCACGACCATGTCTTCCTGAAGGGTCATCGCTTCATGGTGCAGATTCAATCCACCTGGTTTCCGATAATCGACCAAAATCCGCAAAAGTTTTTGCCGAGCATTTATCAAGCCGACCCTTCTGATTATACTAAGGCGATGCAGCGCATCTATTGTTCACCGGCGATGCCTTCGCATATCACGTTGCCGATCGTCCCATAGGGCTGGACGCCCGGGAGACGCGCACTGCGGGGATTCCTCGCAGATAAAGCGCGCGATGGTGAAGAGGTCATCGCGAATAAACTAGAGGCAAGAAGGAGATGGGGGCGCGGGCGGCTATTCGGGAGGAATGAGGGGCAAGAGCAGCTCCTGGAGCCGCTGGCTTTCCTCAAGAGGCAAGCGGCCCAGATGGATGCCCATCTGGTTTCCGCCGGGAAGGCGCACAACAGAGCCAGCGCCCACAATGGGCCGCGCACTCCTAGGCAGATCCAAGCGGATATCCACGGAGGAGCCGACGGGGAAAGTCCTGGGAGCTTTAACGAGGACACCTTCCATGCTGACGTTCACGGTCTCGCCTTCGATTTCCTGACGGCCATTCCGCAGCCAAACCCTGGACCGCAAGGGGACACGGCGAATCTTGCGGCGCTCGTGCTCCATGTTCCCCTGTGTGGCGCGAACCAATTTGAGAAGGCGATCCTTGTCAATCGGTTTGTAAAGGATAAAACTGGCGCCGGCCTGAAAGCCTTTGGACAAAGCGCCGGGGCGCTGGTCGTCGCTGATCATGATAATCGGAGTCATGCGGTTAAAGCCGGAATCGCGCATTTGACGAGTGAGATCAAGGCCATCCGGGGAAGCCATGCGCTGGTCGAGGAACACCAAAGAGAATTTTCCCTCGTTCAGAATGCCGGGCGCTTCGAGGCTCTTTGTGAGCGTCAAGAATTCCATTCCGACGGAGCCCAAGACTTTCTCGATGAGTTCGCAGGTGTCTGGTTCGTCGTCGACGATGAGTGCGCGTTTTTGCATATGCAAGATTGCCCTCCTGGCAACGGGTGATTCAGCTTGCCGATCGTGTTTCCACGGG
The DNA here is from genome assembly GCA_044447665.1 of Candidatus Acidiferrales bacterium. Taxonomy (GTDB): domain Bacteria; phylum Acidobacteriota; class Terriglobia; order Acidiferrales; family UBA7541; genus Acidiferrum. The sequence continues at coordinate 54,918 of JBIOGB010000009.1, forward strand.
AATAAGGAGAGGGAGTTTTGGGCGCGAGTGTTTTTGCGCCGGAGCGGCGTCATATCCCTGAACAGTGGGCATCCGGGAAGCCACCCCGCCGGGGAGGCCGGATGGGAACAAGGCCATATTGGCGACCTTGTGCATCAGACTTCCACGGCAGCGCACTTCGAACTTCACAAGCAAAGTGGAAACGTGGAACTTTACGGTGCGCTCCGAGAGATTCAGCTTCGAGGCAATTTCTTTGTTTGATAGACCGTTTGTGACGGCCTCGAGGACTTCGTGCTGACGGCGAGTGAGGTGTGTTGGAGGCGCAGGGGCCGCGCAAGTCCGGATCAATTTGACGGCCTGTCCCGCCAAACCGGCGACGAGGTCGTCACCGATGGCGATCATCACACTGAAATCATTCGGCTTTTGTTGCCGGGCGACGCAGTGAAGCGCGAGGAGACTCGCGGCTTGATCCTTCGGCATGCTGCCATCCAGGGCGGCGTTAACCTGGAAGCGTGGGGTGCCCGTTTCCTTGTCGAAGAACACGAAGGCTTTCGGGTGGAGCGGCAAGCTGCCGGCCGATTCGTGGTTGAAGCGGATTTTTCTTGAGTGATTCATGATGCTTCCTTTCCCGCAAAAGTTTCCAGAAAAATCGCGAGCCGGTATTGCGAGACGCGCGGCTCAGACAAGTTGTGTGGCGACGGCGGAGAGGTTTTCCTGAGATCGGCGCCAGCGAGCTGCTGAAGGGGCTTCAGGCTTGACTGATCTCATAAAAGTCAAACTCAACGCCCACGCCGAGCTGCTCCTCGGGAGAAACCTGCGGCTCGACACGGACGACATGACCCGTGCAGCGCCACTCGCTGGTCCTCTTGCCGGTGATTTCTTCCGGCATCTTCAAGAGAAGCTCGACGGCCGTGCCGACGCTGATGGGCGATTTGGTCGCGAAAAAAACGCCGCGCTCGGAAAGATTTTCTGTTTCGGCTCTTTGCTCCGGTATGGAAGACTTGCGAATGCGGAAACGCAGAGGAGTTCTGAGATTGTGACGCGTAGCCAGACGACGGTCCCGCACAAAACGGTCGACAAAATGATCCATGAGATGCCTCCAGGCACCAAGGAGGGGGGGCTGGCGCAGAATTAAATTAAGAAGGGGAAAGGCCAGCGTAACACTGGGCAGCGGAAGGGCAATAGTACTTTTGTTGCGGTACCTAAGAAAAATAATCATCCGGTACTAGCCTGGGTTGATAACCGAAAGAGCACAACAATAGTGCACTAGATCCGCGCTGGAAATTGTCGTGCACGTTTCCGCGAACCACGCCGGGGGGACGTGCGGGGTGATTGAGCGGAGGGAACTAGGGTTCCAAGAGGCGCTGGCGGAGCGCTTCCAAATCGGAATTTGAAATTTTTAATGCGTTTTGGAGATAGGAATCGAAGGAGCCATAAGTTTTGTTAAGGCTTTCGAATGTGGCATCGAGGGTCTCGGGCTTGGTGGTCATTATCGCCCGCACGGAGGAGACATCGGGAGGTTTGGCGAGGCCGAAAATTTTCCGGAGATCGGTGGTTGTGCTTTCGATGACGTCTGGCGCGAGCATGTACTCGGTTGTGAGTAGATAGTCCTGAATGACAATGTCGCGAGGGACACCGAGCGAGGTCAGAAGGATCGCGGCGAAAAGGCCCGCGCGGTCCTTGCCGGAAATGTCGTGCTCGAGTAACGGCAGATCGCCGGCGGCGATTCGCTGGAGAATTTTGCCGTACTGCGCGGCGCCACTGGCGGCGTAGTCGTATCCACGAATAGTGCTTTTGGTTTGGGCATTGATTGAGTCAACCCTGCGCTTGAGCTCTTCCGGAGTAAGTGTGCCATCGCGATTCGGCCCGATCGGCAGATATAGGAATTCGGGCGGGCTTCCGATCCAATGTGTGGGGGCGCGCGCCCGCTCGCCTTCACTGCGGATGTCGCAGATCAGACGGATGCCTAGGCCGTTGAGATATGCAAAATCTTTGGGAGTGAGATCCACAAGATAATTTGAGCGGTAGACCAAACCCCAGCGGACGTAACGACCATCGCCGGCACGGTAACCGCCGAGATCTCGAAAGTTTTTCGCGCCTTCAAGCGGGAGCCTGCGGATGGAGACGACACGGGTGTGGCCGGAGGCGGGCTTCAGGTGAAAGTAGATCCGGCCGGAACTTCCCGGCACCGAAACTTCAGCGGGTGTCCGCTGAATGGTGAGCAGCGGCTTGTCGGAATCGATGCGGTCTGGCCGCGAACTGGCAAACACTTGGACTGGGCCTGCTCCGGGCGAAGCTTGATAGTCGAGGCGGTAAACGCCGGGGGTGATGAGTTCACAGGTGGGATTTTCGATGCCGGCGGCGGCCGGCGAACTGATCGCGCGCAGGACCAGAGTGAGGCTGACAGAGAACAAAACTAAACCGAAAAGGAAATGCGCGCGGGGCTTCATCGAGATCACTCCCCAAAGCCGTAGCATAGCAGCAAGGAACGCCGCGGCGCCCGGCGGAATGAAGAAATTGCAATCGAAGCGAGCCGAGTGCTTGTTGGCACCCGGCTCGCGAACTGGAGCAAATCAACCTGATGACCGATCCCTTTACGGATGAACGGAGTTGTCAGGAAGCTGATTATTTCCTCCCGAGCGACGGCGTCCAGCGCAAGCCGAACGAGTAGGTGCGGTTGTAGTATTCGCGCTGGATGGGATATTGTTCGCTGCCCTGGTACAAGCCATAGACTTCGTTGTTCAGGTTGAGAAACGAGGCCACCACCTGAAAATCGTGGGCATGGGGCAAGTGGTACAGCACCTCGGCGTCCACCTGGGTGTGCGGGTAGAGGTAGACGTCTCCATTCGGGCCCTTTATGCCACCTGGTGAGCTATCTGAGAAGTTGTAAAGGAAAATATTGCCGTCGTTGTGGGTCAGGCCCATGCGAGCTGAGACTGGGCCCTTGTCGTAAGTGACGTCAAAGTTCCAGTTGTTCGGCGCCTGCCGCAGGAGCGCGGGGTGATCCGTTCGTCCGAAGCTGGCGGGGAAGCTGGCTTGTGAAGTCGTATAGCTGTAATTTGCCGACACGCCTATGCTGCCCAGCAGGCCTGGAAGAGACCTAAGGTGCTGCTGCCAAGACATTTCGACACCCTGGATGTGCCCGCCCGGTCCGTTGATGGGCTGACGCGTCTGGAAGCCGGCAAACGGCCCAGTGGTGGCCACGAACTGCACAACGTAGATAGGATCGGTCAAGTCCTTGTAAAACCAACCGGCCTGGATGATGCCAACGGTTTTCAAATAGTGTTCGAACAAGAGATCGAAATCGTTGGCATGCGTCGGAACCAGAGCCGGATTTCCCGCAAATACTCTCGTAGTTCCGCCCACACCACCCTGATCCAAGGTTGCGGACGGAGGAAGATCCCCGAAGTTGGGCCGGGCGATACCGCGCCCATAGGCTGTGCGGATGTTCGTAGAGCCGTTAATATTGTATTGGAGTTGAACGCTCGGCAGGACGTCCAGATAAGATTGTTGGCCAGGCACTCGAGAATCAGAGAAAAAATTTCCGTTGGGATCGAAATTTGCTTGCGTGCCGAGGAAAGAGCCCTGGGTTCCCTCGAAGCGCAGGCCGGTTTGCAGGCGGAAATGACCGAGGTTAATAGTATTCATGACGTAGCCTGCGTAGACGCGTTCGGAGAGGGAGAAGTTGTTAGCATCCGCACTTCGGTGGCTCTTGTTCACGTCCGGGGTGAAGAGCCCCTGATTGGCGAGAAAGAAAGAGTTGATTTTGTTCCAATCGGTTGTCGGTCCGTACGGGGGGTAGGCACCCAAATAGTAGTTTGGATTCGTGAAGGGTAACAAGAACTGACTCATCGTCGCGCAGCTATTACAGTTGTAGTATAACTGCCTGCTCACCTCGTTTTTTTGCGCGTCACGCACTTTGAAGCCCGTCTCAAACGTACCGTAATGCGAGCCAATATTGTACTGGTGCGTCAGCCAGATGTTTCCCGTGAAATCCTGCTCGGAAATGGGCGCGCTGTTGTACTGGACCTGGGTAAGGGTGTACGTGGTGGGGTCGGTGATATTCACGCCATTCAGCACGGGGAACTTGGGAGTGTGAGGATCGGAGGTATCGAGCCCAAACGCGATTCCCGTTGGCCCGTTGAAAACACCTCTTGGAAATCCCCCCGAATAGCGCGCCTGGGCTCCCGAGACTTCGTAGCCGATTAAGTTGGGTCCGAAGGTGTGCTGCGCGCCGGCGGTCACGTTGAAGACCTGCTGAAATGGATTGCGATACACATGATTGAACACCATGCTGCCGGTGTTGTCCGCCGTGGTGGGGGAGGTGAAGACGCCCGGAGTCGGCGAATAGATCCAATCCTGTCCAATGTCCTTGAATTGGGAGAAAAATCCGCGGAGGTAGAGAAACGAGCCGGTGCCCAGCTTGTAATCGGCACTGGTAGCAAAGCCAAAGCGAGTGCGGTCGTACCAATATTCTCTAATATCTTCCCCAAAGAATACGGGTACTGCCGAATTGCTGCCAATTTGAGTGGTACCCGGCGCGGGCTCCACGTCGTCGTAACCACGCGCGTTCCAATCGTAACTGCCGCCAAACATTATGCCGAAGCGCTTCTCCTTTCCGAAGCGTTTGCCGATCGTTCCCGTGAACTCATCGAGTTTTCTGCCGCCGGCGACGGGGGTATAGCCGCCCATACCGAGCACGGTGATGAAGGGCTGGTCGGTGGCTTTCTTGGTCACCAGATTCACCGAACCGCCGATGGCGTCGCCCTCCTGATTGGCAGAGAGTGTCTTGTTGATTTCGATGGAATCGACGAGGTCAGCGGGAATGGCGTCCAGCTTTACGTTGCGCACCGCCTCGGGAGAAGGCACGTGAACACCGTCAATGGTTACGTTGCTGAGGCGCGGCTCCGTGCCGCGGATCTGAACGTACTTGCCTTCGCCTTCGTCGCGCTCGAGCGAGACGCTGGGCATGCGGCCGACGGCGTCGGCGATATTGACATTCGGCAGGCTGGTGATGACTTCGGCGGGGAGCACCTGCAGGATGTTGTCGGAGGTCTCTTCCCGATTGAGGGCTTCGATTTCGCCGCGCTCGCGCTCGCCCTTGACGATGACCTGTTCACTCACTGTCTCGATCTGGAGCTCGGCATCTACGGTGGCAGTCCCGCCCGAAGCGACGGTCACCTGCTTGGAAAACGGCGCGAATCCGACATAGGAAATGTTGAGGGTATAACTACCGGGAGCCAGGTCGGCAATTTTGAACGTGCCCTGGGCGTCCGTCACTGCTGTTTGCCCCGATGGCTCCAACTCTACTTTTGCGCCTACCAGGGGGTCATGGTTCGTATCGGTCGCATGGCCAGTGATCGTGGCTCTGCGCTCCTGCGCGTTAGTTGGACTCGCCCAGAGCATGCTGAGTAGGAGCGTCACCAGGGAAAATAGGTACAAAGATCTGCGCATAACTAACCCTCCGCTGAGTAAATTGATACATGGCCCGAGGAATTCTAAGCGGTTAGCCAGACCGCTCATTGCCACGGGAGTCTAGCGCTTCTAGAATCTTTGTCAACAAACATTCATAAAATATTCACAGGCCGTTTATATTTGTGACCTTGCCCTTAGCATTACCTCCAGGGATTAAAGAAGGCGGGAGAGCCAATCTTTACAGGATTTTAACTCTTCTTTGGTGTTCGGCTGAACAGAGGCACTGAGTGCTGGAACGCAATGGTGACCGGGAGGGCGCAAATCAAGATATGTGAAGAGGGCTGTTCCTTGACTTGAGGGGCGGGCGACTCAATAATGGGAAAGCATGAGCGTACGCGCCGGAGGCGCAGAAGACATGTTCCTTGACATCAAGGATCTTGCCGTCCGTAAGTTGCGCATCCGAAGGAACTATGCGCCGGGGAGCATCGACTACCATTCGGCGGAGATCAAGCAGACCGAGCCGCTGGAAGTGACGGCGACGGCGGAGTTGCTGGATGGACAAATCCGCATCACAGGCGACCTGGAAACAAAGATCGAACTGGTGTGCGCGCGATGCCTGGAGCCCGTGGTCGAGGACGTAAACCGGGCGTTTGACCTGTTTTACCGGCCGGTGACGAAGGATTTGAAGCCAAGAGAAGACCGGCTGAGGGATGACGACACGGAGATAGGGTTTTTCGAAGGAGAAGGACTCTTCCTGGCGGATGTGCTGAAGGAACAGGTGCTGCTGGCGTTGCCGCTCAAGGTGATTTGCCGGAGCGACTGCCGGGGTTTGTGCCCAAGCTGCGGGGCGAACCTGAACCATGAAGAGTGCCGCTGTGAGACCCACGCGACGGACCCGCGCTTGGCCCCGCTCGCGCGCCTCAAGCAGGACTGGCTGAAAAAACAATAGTTTAGCGTAGATTAGAAGGTTTCCGGGTATTTGTGTTTTGAGAATACACGGCAATCGAAGAGAGATACCTCCACTCCTTCCCGGCAGAAATCGTCGGGACTCCGGCTGGAATGACGGTTAAGGGGCAGAGGGCAGCGGCAAGAGAGTTCCGAGTAATACGGAAAAGATAGCTTTCAGGGCGAAAAGCCCATACAATCCGCCCGCTAACGGTGGGACAGAGGAGTATTGTTATGCCTAATCCAAAACGAAGGCATTCGAAGAGACGCACGAGCAACCGCCGGGCACACGACTTTCTGACGAAGCCGGCGCTCGGAGAGTGTCCGAACTGCCACGAGATGAAGCAGCCGCACCAAGCCTGCCCGCACTGCGGTTACTACAAGGGCCGTGCAGTTAAAGAGACGAAAGCGTAAGATTCGTCTGTCTTCTTAGCCTGCGGGCAAAATCCCATGATCACCATCGCCGTTGACGCCATGGGCGGAGACCATGCGCCCCGCCCCGAAGTGGAAGGCAGTGTGCAGGCCGCGCGAGAGTTCGGCGTGCGCATTTTGCTGGTTGGCCAGCCGAATGTGGTGCGCAGCGAACTGGCGAAGCACGCGGAACCCAACCTGCCGATCGAGGTTGTGCCGGCGAGCGAAGTGATCACCATGGAGGACCATCCGGCGCAGGCGTTCCGGCGAAAGAAGGACAGCTCCGTGCACGTGGCGGCGCGGCTGGTGCGAGAGGCGAGGGCCGACGGTTTGGTGAGCGCCGGAAATACCGGTGCGGTGATGACCGTGGCGAGATTCTTGCTGGGAACGCTTGAGTCCGTGGACCGGGTGGCGCTGGCGGCGCCGTTTCCGAACGCGAAGGGCGGCGTTTCCGTGCTGCTGGACGTGGGCGCGAACGTGGATTCGAAGCCGGAGCATTTGGTGCAGTTCGCGGTGATGGGAGAGATTTATTACCGCGCGACGTTCGGGAGCCGGCGGCCGCGCGTGGGGTTGCTCTCGATCGGAGAAGAAGAGATCAAGGGAAACGAACTGACCCGCGAAGTGCACAGCCGGCTGAAGAAAAGTGCGGTGCATTATGTGGGAAACGTCGAAGGCGGAGATCTTTTTACCGGAGACGTGGACGTGATCGTTTGCGACGGGTTTGTGGGAAACATCGTGCTGAAAATCTGCGAGGGGCTGGCGTTTCAGCTATTCGGGTTGTTGGGGAAGTCGCTGAAGAGTTCGCTGGTGACGCAGTTCGGCGCGTTGCTTTCCAAGGGCGCATTCAAGGGAGTGAGGAAGAAGATTGATTACACGGAGTACGGTGGCGCGCCGCTGTTGGGGGTGCGCGGGGTGTGCGTGATCGGGCACGGGCGTTCGAACGCCAACGCGGTGAAAAACGCGATTCGCGTGGCCGCGGGACTTGCGCGCGCGCACATGAACGAAAAAATCGAACAGGAACTATCCGCCGCGGCCGCGCATTTAAGTTAGGCGGGGGACAGCGCTTGGCGGCGCAACAGAGGTACGAACGATGGGTAAAGTCGCATATATGTTTCCGGGGCAAGCTTCGCAATACCCCGGCATGGGAAAAGAGCTGGCGGACAAATATGCCGCGGCACGAGCCGTTTTCGATGAAGCGGATAAGGCGCTGGGCTTTTCCGTTTCGCAGATATGTTTTGAGGGCACGGAAGAGGAGCTAAAGCTGACGGCGAACACGCAGCCGGCGATCCTGACGTGCTCGGTGGCGGTGTACCGGGTGCTGGAGGAGAAGGGAATTGCGCCGGATTACGTGGTGGGGCACAGCCTGGGCGAATACTCGGCGCTGGTGGCGGCAGGGAGCCTGAAATTTGCAGATGCGGTGCAACTGGTGCACAAGCGCGGAACGTACATGCAGGAAGCGGTGCCGGCCGGCGCGGGCGCGATGGCCGCGATTATGGGATTGTCGCCGGCGGTGGTGCTGGATGCTTGCAAGCGCGCGGCGAACGGCGAAGTGTGCGCGCCGGCAAATTTGAACTCGGCGGAACAGACGGTGATTTCGGGACATGCAGGCGCGGTGAAGCGCGCGGTAGAAATTGCGTCGCAGCTCGGGGCCAAGCGCGCGGTGATTCTGGCGGTTTCGGCGCCGTTTCATTCGGCGATGATGATGCCGGCGCAGGAGCGGCTGGAAAAGGATTTGCGCGCGACGCCGTTCGCGGATTTGCAGGTGCCGCTGGTAACGAATGTCGATGCGGATACGACGACGAGCGGCGAGGAGGCGCGAGAAGCGCTGGTGCGGCAGGTGTCCATGCCAGTGCGGTGGGGAGAGTCCGTGCGGCTGCTGATCGATGAGGGCGTGAACACGTTTGTCGAAGTGGGGCCGGGGCGCGTCTTAACGGGGCTGCTGCGGCAGATTGAGCGGTCGGTGGCGGCGCTGAACGTGGAGGATGAGAAGAGTCTGGCGGCGACGATCGAAAAGATCGCGGGGGCCCGGGCGTCGGATGCGGCGTGAGGAAAGCATAACTGGCGAGGGGCAAGAGGGAGAAGCACAACGGCGCGATGTTTAGCTTGAAGGACAAAGTGGCGGTGGTGACGGGAGCGTCGCAAGGGATTGGGCGCGAGACGGCGCTGGCACTGGCAGCGGCGGGGGCGAAGGTCGCAGCCGCGGCGCGCAATGAAGAAAAGCTGAAGGCGCTGGTCGGCGAGATTATAACTGCCGGTGGCGAAGCGCTGGCTGTGAAAATGGATGTGGCGGACGCGGAGCAGGTGAAGGCGGGATTCAAGCAGGTGATTGAGAAATTCGGGCGGCTGGATATTTTGGTGAACAACGCGGCGATTACGCGCGACGGCCTGGCGATGCGGATGAAGATGGAGGATTGGGAAGCGGTGCTGCGGACGAATTTGACGGGCGCGCATCTGTGCATTCAGCAGGCATTGCCCACGATGATGCGGGCGCGGGCGGGGCGCATCATCAATCTTGCCTCGGTGGTAGCGGAAATGGGGAACGCCGGGCAAGCGAATTATGTGGCGGCGAAGGCCGGACTGATCGGTTTGACGAAGGCGATTGCCATCGAAATTGCCTCGCGGAACATAACGGTGAATGCAGTGGCGCCGGGGTTCATCGAGACGCCGATGACGGACGCGCTTACGGACAAGGTGAAAGAAGAGTTGAAGACGCGGATTCCGCTCGGGCGTATGGGTTCGGTGCGAGACGTTGCGGCAGCTATCGTGTTTCTGGCGAGCGATGAGGCGGGGTACATTACCGGGCATGTGTTGGATGTGAACGGCGGGATGTATTTGGCGTGATATTAGAAGGCCGTGGACACTCTCCAAACGTCGCCGAGGTCACCGGATGAATCAACAGCATGATTTACGCCTTGTGCCTGATTGGCCGCGAATCAGGCAGCTCGTGGCGAAAAAGTTAGGTAAGAGCGAAAACGAAGTTCAGTCTATGGCGGAAAGTGGCGATTCACTCGATCAAGTCGAGCTTGCCATGCCAGTCGAGGAAGTGCTTGACGTTCGGCTGCAACGTTGAAGCCCAAAAGTTGACCTTGCGAGGAGGCATGACTAGAATGGGCAGGTTGTCCAGAGGCCAAGAAAGAGGCTGTAGGGCGGCGGATTCGCCGGGTAGGGCGTTCATCGGTTCAAGTAAGAGGCAAACCAAGCGATAGCAGATCGCGGAGGACAATGGAATGGCCAGCGTGGAAGAACGCGTAAAGCAGATTATCGTCGAGCAGCTCGGCGTGGATGAGGCGGAAGTGACGCCGACCGCGTCCTTCGTGGACGATCTGGGGGCGGATTCGCTCGACCAGGTGGAATTGGTTATGGCGTTCGAAGAAGCGTTCGGGATCGAAGTGCCCGACGAGGACGCGGAAAAGATGACCACCGTGAAAGACGCCGTCGATTATATCGACAAACACTCCAAGGGTAAGTAAGCCACGAAATTACCACCTCAACAGGGAGCATCGGGAACTTGACTCGCCGAGTAGTCGTTACGGGCGTTGGACTCGTCTGCGCGCTGGGCATCGGCACGGAGGAATGCTGGAAAAACCTCGTGGCCGGGCAGAGCGGTGTAGGGCCCATCACGCATTTCGATCCGACAGCGTTCGATTGCAAGATAGCCGGCGAAGTGAAGGGCTTCGACCCGTTCCTGTGGATTGAAAAAAAAGAACTGAAAAAGATGGGTCGGTTCATCCAGCTGGCCCTGGCGGGCGCGGATTTCGCGGTGAAGATGTCGGGCTGGAAGCCGGGAGACTCGAACCTGGATGAGGTGGGCGTTTACGTTTCGTCGGGCATCGGCGGGTTCGACATCATTGAACGCGAACACATCAAGCTGATACAGGGCGGGCCGAACCGGATTTCCCCGTTTTTCATTCCTTCCGCGATCGTGAATCTTGCTTCGGGACATATTTCGATTCGCTACGGCGCGCGCGGGCCGAATTCCGCGACGGCGACAGCCTGCTCGGCTTCGGCGCATGCCATCGGGGATTCGTTCAAGATCATCGAGCGCGGCGCGGCGGAGATGATGATCTGCGGCGGGACAGAAGCGACGATCACCCCGATGGGCGTGGGCGGATTTGCGTCGATGAAAGCGCTTTCGACGCGGAATGATGATCCGGCGCACGCGAGCCGGCCGTTTGACGCGGGACGCGATGGGTTCGTGGTCGGAGAAGGAGCGGGGATCCTGATATTGGAAACGCTCGAGCATGCGCAGAGGCGCCACGCCTCGATCCTGGCGGAGATTGTCGGCTACGGAATGTCCGGCGACGCGTATCACATCACCCAGCCGGCGGAAAACGGCGACGGCGCGTACCGCGTGATGAAGGCGGCGATCAAGGATGCCAAGCTCGCGCCGGAGGACATCGGGTACGTCAACGCGCATGGCACATCGACGCCGATCGGGGACGCGATCGAGACTCGGGCGCTGAAGAGGTTGTTTGGGGAGCGCGCGAAGAAAGTGCCGATCAGCTCGACGAAGTCGATGACGGGGCATTTGCTGGGCGGCGCGGGTGGACTGGAAGCGGGCATCAGTGTGCTGGCATTGCGGGATCAGATCCTGCCGCCGACGATTAACCAGGAAACTCCCGACCCTGAGTGCGATCTGGACTACATCCCGAATGTGGCGCGCAAGGCGTCGGTGGAATATGCGTTGTCAAATTCGTTTGGATTTGGCGGCACGAATGCGGCGCTGATATTCAAGCTTTGGTCGGGGAAATAAATCTTATTTCGCGCCAAACACTTGTCTTCATTTTGAGGCGGGCCGGAGTTCGCCGAAGAATTTCACCGCGTAACGAATACACAGGTTTGGGACAGGTTGAGATCCTTCGGACATTCTCGTCGGATGCCCTTAGGATGACAGGCGAGCAAGAGGGATAAATTCAGTGAACATTATTGTGTGCATCAAACAGGTTCCGGCGAAGGACGCGCCGCTGGCGATTGCCGGAAACTGGATTAAAGAGTCGGATATTGGATTTGAAATGAACGAGCCGGATAGTTTTGCGCTAGAAGAAGCGCTGCGGCTGAAAGAAAAACATGGCGGTGAAGTGATTGCGCTGTCGATGGGGCCGGAGCGGGTGAAGCAGACCATCAAGGAAGCGCTGGCGAAAGGCGCGGACCGCGGAATACACATCGCGGATGACAATTTTGCGCAACTCGACCCATTGGGATCGGCGCGGGCGCTGGCGGCGGCCATCCAGAAAGAAAAAGCGGACCTGGTCTTGACGGGATTGCAGAGCGACGATCACGGCTTTGGGCAGACGGGAGTGCTGCTGGCGGGGCTGCTGAATCTGCCGCATGCGACGCTCATCATGCAGATTGAAGTGGCTGACGGAAAGATGCGATTGAAGCGCGAATTGGAGGCGGGTTGGTTCCAGCACATCGCGTGCCCGCTGCCGGCGGTGCTGTCGATCCAATCGGGGATCAACAAAGTGCGCTACGCGACACTGAAGGGCATCATGTCGGCGAAGAAGAAAGAGATTGCGATGATTACGCGGGAGTCGCTGGGCGTGTCTGGCGAGGTGACGCAGAAGATTGAGAAAATTTACGTGCCGGCGAAAACGAAGCAGACGGAGTTTTTGACGGGAACGCCGAAGGAAGTTGCGGCGAAGCTGGTGGAGAAGCTGAAGTTTGAGGCGCGTGTGATCTAGCCATGAAAATTCTAGTTATCACCGAACTTCGGCAGGGGAAGTGGAACAACACGAGCTTTGAGACGCTGGTGGCGGCGCAGCAGATTGCAGCGGCGACTTCGAGCACGGTGACCGCGCTTATGATTGGGAAAGGTGTTGCCGCGCTGGCGGAGGAATTGGCGGGGAAGAACGTAGCGGAAGTACTGCTCGTGGAGCATGATTTGCTGGAAGCCTACACGCCTGATGGCTTCTGCGTGGCGCTGTCGCAGGTGATTGGTGCGGCGAAGCCGGATTTGGTTTTGTTTGCGCATACATATCAAGTGCGTGACTTTGCGCCGAAGCTGGCGGCCATGCTCGGCAAGGGCATGATCGGCGATTGCATCGGTTACCGGAATGAAGGCGGGAAGCTGGTGTTTGTGCGGCAGATGTTTCAAGGGAAAACGGTGGCGGATGTGACGTTTCAAGGCGCCGGGCCGTGGTTTGCGTCGTTTCAGTCAGGGGCGTTCCGTTCCGATTTGCTGGCGGCGCATCCATCGGGGAAAGCTCCCGTGAACAAAGTGGCTGTGACGCTGAATGCCGAGCAGATCCGGACGAAGCCGCTGGAATTGTTCAAGGAAGCGAAGTCGGCGGTGGACCTGACGCAAGCGCCGCTGATTGTGGCGATCGGGCGAGGGATCAAAGCGCCCGAGAATATTCCGCAAGCACAGGCGCTCGCGAAAGCCATCGGCGGCGAGATTGCGGCGTCGCGGCCGATTTGCGATGAAGGCTGGCTCCCGATGGAGCGGCAAATCGGCAGCTCGGGACAGACGGTTGCGCCGAAGTTATACTTGGCGCTGGGAATCAGCGGCGCGATTCAGCACGTTGTGGGCATGAAGGGCGCGCGGACGATCGTGGCGATCAACAAGGATGCGAACGCGCCAATTTTTGAGATCGCGGATTACGGCGTGGTCGGCGATATCTTCGAGATCATGCCCGCGCTGACCGAAGCTCTGGAAAAGGCAAAATCGTCGTAGCTGCTCGAGAATGCGAATTTGGCGTATACTTTTCTCACGCCATGAACCTCGAGAATTACAAAACGATTCTTTATCGACAGGAGGACGGCTCCTGGGTCGCCGAGATACCCGCCATTCCTGGTTGTTATGCATTGATGGATACGCGGGAAGCTGCGCTCGCTGAATTAACACGGGTTTTTGAGATGCTCGCCCAAGAGTATCGAGAAAAGGGTCTGAGGCTCCCCGCCGACACCACTGAGATAGTCAATGCCTAGCGCGACGGCGCGCGATTTTCAGCGCGTCGCTCGGCTCCTTGGATTCGTTCATTCCCGTACCACAGGTAGTCACGAGCGCTGGAATCATCCAGGCGGCCGTGCAGTTACAATACCTATGCATGGAGGACGCGAAATTGGGCCGCCACTCTTCTACAAGATTCTGCGCCAGTTAGGCATTTCCCTCGATGAGTTTGAAAAGATGCGCTAATCGGCACAGCGCAGGCTCGGGGTTGACGTCGAATCCCTGCAGCTCATGAGATTCGAAAACTAGAGGAAGAGATTTTACCGGCAGGCGGACGAGGGATCAGGCCTCTTTACTGAGGGCTCTTGCGTTCTCCCTTCCCTCCCGGCTTGCGCAACCGCATGGCGACAATTTCCGCGATATCAAGGATCGCCATATCATCCCGCTTGGCATGGCCCGCGGCGTCGCGAAGCATGATGGGGCAGTAGGGGCACGCCACCGCAACGGTGGATGCCCGGGTTTCCGCGAGCTGGGCGAATCGCCGTTGGTTGGCGCGTTCTTTGGCTTCCTCGCGCCGGTCGTCGGTGATGAAGAGCTGGGCCCCCCCCGCCCCGCAGCAGGCGGTGTTTTGGCCATGGTGCGAAGATTCCGTCAGCGATACTCCGCAGGCGCGGAGAATCCGCCGGGGCGCTTCGGTAATGCCGCGGCCCCTCGCCAGATAACAGGGGTCGTGGTAGGTCACGGTCCCCGTGGCGGGCTGCAGGGGAAGTATTGGCAAGAGTTTCGCCAGGAGTTCGGAATGGTGCAACACGCGGATGCCGAGTTCCGCATAGGACGCAATTTGCCGGTAGTCCTTGTCCAGCATCGTCGTGCAGTGAGGGCAGCAGGAAAGAATTTTCTTCACCCGATTCTTGCGGAAGGATTCGATCAGCTTCTCGCTAAGTTGCAGGTACAGATACTCGTTGCCGGCGCGGCGCGCAGGCTCTCCGCAGCAAGTTTCGCGCGCGAGCACGCCCCAGGAAATACCGGCGGCGTCGAGAATCTCCTTCATGGACGAAGCGACTGCCTGCCCGTGAGGATCGAAACTCAGACCGCAGCCCAGCCAGAAAAGCCACTCCTGGCTGCCGTCGAATAAGGGGAACTGTTTTGCCTCGACGAGCTTCTGCCGGGTCTCCTGCGCGATGCCCCACGGATTGTGCGGCGCCCGTTCCATGGTGGTGAACAGTTGAACGATCTTATCGCTCGAAACGCGGCCCTCGCTCACCAGCCCGCGGCGCAGGTCGAGGATCTTGCTTCCCACGTGCTCAATGCCCACCGGGCAAACATATTCGCAAGCCCCGCATGAGAGGCACTGAAAGAGATCCTCTTCTGAAATCCATGCCGCGCCCTTTGTTTTCTCCGACGCTGTTCCTGCGATCACGTCGCCGCCCCGGAGCAGCCCGTGCTGCATATCGAGGATGATTTCCTTCGGGTTCAGGGATCCGCCGGTAAGGTTTGCGGGACAATACTGAGTGCACCGGCCGCACTCCACGCAGGCGTTTATGTCCAGCACATCTTTCCATCGCAAGTCCTTGAAGCGCACTAGACCCAGATCTTCGCCATCTTCCCGCAGAGCGCGGGTTCCGCTGGTTGTTTCCGGGCGCAAGAAAATCGCGAATGGCGCAAGGACCAGGTGTAAGTGCTTTGACTGCGGGATGACCACCAGCAACGCCAGGAACGCGAGCGTATGAATCCACCAGTTTGTTTTCCAGGCCGTGCTTCCAACGGGAAACATCCGCCATCCCAACAAGTACGTCACCATCAGCGCCGCAATCAGTGCGGCGACCAGCCCCGACGTTCCTGACAGTGCGCCCAGAGCCGCCGGTCTCAATACGAATCGCCGGAACGACAGCCCGAGTATGGCCACCAGCACCGCGATCGCCCAAGCCGCCACGAACGTTCCATACCAACTCTGGTCTTCCCTCGCGTTTTCCAGCCCGCGGATCCCAAGATAAAAATGTTTTGCGCTTATCCACGCAAAGGCGAGAAAGCCCCACACGATTGCGGCATGGAGGATTCCGGCAATTGGACGGTCGCGCACCACGCGGTACTGCAAAACAACTTCCACGAATGTCCGCCAGATCCGCTTGCCCGTGTTGCCGGGGGGAAGCTCCTCCGCTTTGGGGAATCGCGCTAGCTGGCGCCGGTTGAGCGTTCTCCAAAAAAGCCAGACGCTGACAGCCAGGCATACAAGAACCGCGGCTTGCGACACCCCCTGGACAAGAAGCACCACGAACGAAGCGGGAATGAAGGTGACCACCCATCCTCCTTGCGTTTGTTCTTCAGAACCAGAGGTCACGAGGGTGAACAGGACTTCTCTTTGAGCTCCGATGCAAATGGCATTGTACACGGGGTGGCTTTCTTTCGGGTCGTGCGGGAGCTCTTGCCAAGCCAGTTCATTCTTGGAGGCAACCGGAACTCCTTTTCTCTGTGACTGGCCAAAGATCCTCTGAAAAAATCGTGGAATTGCGTCAAAAGCTGGGCGACCAGAGCTTGCGAAAGCACATGTGAACGCGATTGAACATGGAATCGTTCGCCGACTTGGATTGTAGGGCTGCTGATCCGCCAGGTTTCGCGGCGGTGGTCCATGTTACGAAGGGATGTAGTTACGCGCACCGACACCCGAAAGAGTACAAGCAGAGGTCGTACAGTTCGAGAAAGGCCTTTTCACTTCGAGAAGGCCCTTTTTGTTTTGAGAGAAATTAGGAGTTGCGCGTCCAGAGGCGGTGGAGAAAGTTACGCACCCGATTGAGCATGGAGTCGTTTTGAATTGGAGCGGCGGTTTTGGGAGCGCTCTGCTGATTCAAGTGTAGGTCGGCCCCCGCTGAAATCGGGGGTGCCGCGCTGCTCGCCACTATGACAGGGTCGCCTTCGACGCGGCCTTGGTAGATCAAAGTGGGGTGGACGCGGACACGGCGCACCAGGACAATGAACCTGGGATCGAATTCACGCTGAACCTTGGCGCTCGAGTCGTAGGCGAGCGGCGGCATGAATACCTGGTAGATCGGCTCTTGCGTTGCGGCCAGCTTTTGCTCGGCGGGCTGCTGTGGTTGCGGGGCTGCCTCAGCTTGTTTCTTGCGGATGTCCTCGTTACTGGCGAGCACGCTGACTTCGGGTATAGCCGGCGGCGGCGAAGCCTTCGCGACTTGCAATTCGCAAGAGCAGTGGCCTGAAGCGGTGCGAAGCCCGTCGAGCTGGCCGTTGGCGATGAGCACGTCGCCATTCTGCGGGACGATGACGCTCTGTCCCGTGAGCTGCTGTTCGAGGCGCACAGCGCCCGAGGCCGCACGAACACACATCGCCCCGGCCGCGTCAAAACCCACGAGGAGATCTTGCGGGCTGCCCCCGATGGCGACGGGCATGGCCTGGACCTGTGCCGTGTAGATTGTGAGTGCGGGCTCGCGCTTGATGTGGGCATGAATTGTTCCGGAATCGAGTGCGAGCGTGAGCGCGCCGGCGGATTTGAGCACGGAAAAATGCGCGGGTCCGCAAATGACGATGTTGCCGCCTTCCACGAGATCAATGCGCGCCTGTCCCGATTTTACCCGAACGTCGCTGCCGCTGCGAAGAGTCGTACGCACCTGACCGTTGACGACTTTTACGTTCATGGGGCCGGAAACAGCTATGGCATCCCCTTCGATGACGCCGACAAAGTCGGAAGGAGGCTCATCGGGTCGTGGCGCGGCAAGCAGGAGAGAGGTTCCGGTGAGCAGCACCGCTCCAAACACCAGCGCGAAGAAGATCGGCCGCGATACGAAGAATTTGAGTGGACACGTCATGCTGATCTCAGGCCGAGATGAAAAATGCCGCTAAATCGTAGAGAGCCGCGGCAAGCCGCCTTCCGTAAGGTCACCTCCTCTATACTATACGAAGATGGCGTCACCGAACGCAGCGAACGATTCTCCGCGAAAAGCAGAACTCGAACCGGCGCAGGAACCGGCCGGCTTGCACTACGACACGAGACTGCCTGAACTCCCTTGGTCACGGCGGGTTCAAATTCCGGCCATTGCGGCGGCTGTTTACAGCATTATTCGAACGCTGGGGCCTACGCTGCGGTATGAAGTGCTGGGCTGGCAGCACGCGGAACGTGTCTACGCGGCGAAGAAACAATGCATCTGGGCGTTCTGGCACCGGGTGATCATTCCCGTGGCGTGGTGGGGGCGGAACCGTGGCGTGGTGGTGATGAATACGACTGCATTCGACGGGCAATGGACGCGCAAGGTGATCGAATGGCTGGGATTCGGTACGGCGCAAGGAAGCTCTTCGCGCGGCGGATTGCGCGGGCTGGCGGTGATGGCGCGCCGGCTGGAAGAGGGCCTGGACTGCGCGTTTACGATCGACGGGCCGCGCGGGCCGCGGTACGTGGCAAAGCCGGGACCGGTCATGCTGGCGCGCAAGACAGGATGCCCGGTGCTGGTATTTCACATCGGCGTGGAACACGGCAAGACGTTCGAAAAGACGTGGGACCAGTTTCTCCTGCCGAGACCATTCTCGCGGACAGTGATGCTCTTCGCGCCGCCGATTTACGTACCTGGTGATGCGGACCGCGAAATGCTGGACGCGAAACATGCGGAAATGCAGAGAGAGCTGGAGCGGGTGCGGGATATTGCGGAAGGGTGGTTTTCGCTGAGTGAGGCGGAGCAGGAGAAATATCGGACGGAATTTCAAAAATAGATGACTTGAGAACTACCAGTTACAATTGCAATTCGTGAGCTGGGAAGGGAACAGGCAGGAGTGTCTGTTCCACCTAGTTGCCGGTGCGCTCGCCGAGCTTGACGGGGATTTCCATTTTCTTGCCGCCGCGATAGACTGTGACGTTCACCGTATCTCCAGGTCGTTTGCGGTTCAAGATCAAGTTCAAATCAAATTGATTGCTCACCTTCTGCCTGTCGATGGCGACGATGACGTCGCCACCAATGGCGATGCGGCGCATGCCGGCTTGGGCGATGCGGTCGCCGCCGTGCAGACCTGCGGCGGCGGCGGGACCGCCACGGGTCACGCTTTCAATCAGCAAACCGTCTTGCGTGGGCAAGTCCAGAGCCTCGGAAAGCCAGCCGGCCACGGGGAGCGTCTCGACGCCGAGTAGGGCGCGGTGGACGCGTCCATCCGTCATCAAATCGTGCGCGATGGCTTTGGCGGTGTTGATGGGAATGGCAAAGCCAATCCCTGCCGTCGTACCGGTTGGCGTGTAGATCGCGGAATTGATGCCGATGACTTCGCCGTGAGTATTGATGAGCGGGCCGCCGGAGTTGCCGCGATTGATGGCGGCGTCGGTCTGAATGGCTTCATCTATAAAAGTTTCTTGGCTGGTCTGGACGGTGCGGCCGATGGCGCTGACAACGCCGGTCGTGAGCGTGCTCTGGAAGCCGAAAGGGTTGCCGATGGCGAGGACTTTCTGCCCGACTTGCAGCACGTTGGAATCGCCTAGCGGGAGAGCGGCGAGCTGCTTACCCTTCGGATCAATCTTGACGAGAGCAACATCATTGCGCTGATCAGCGCCGATGAACTTTGCGGGATAGCGGGACTGGTCGCCGAGAACCACCTCGATGGATTGAGCTTCCTTCACAACATGGAAATTCGTGAGGATGTAACCGCGGGGATCGATGACGAAGCCCGAGCCGGCTCCCTCGACAGGAACAGGGTCCATAAAGAAATCGTATTCGGTGGCTTTGGTGAGAATGTTGGCGACGGCGGGTGACGCTTGGCGGTAGATGCGGACGTTGAGGACCTCATCTTCGGTGAGTGCGGCGTCGCGGGCGGCGACATCTTTTAATAAACCGGAATTTGAACCGGCGAGGGGCAGGGCCTCCACTTTCGCCGGCTGGCGCGGGCCAAAGCGCGCTCCGACCCAATAGGCGCCCAGAATGAGGATGAGCGCGCCGAGAATAAGGCGCGAGGTGTTGGTTGTTCTTGCCGTCATGGTGTCCATCCTTGAAGACCTATTCATAGTATAAGGAAAAATCATCCGACGTTCATTGCACCGGGCCGAGCCAAGCGCTCCGGGAGAGGTTGCTCCGGCGCGTGCCAGTGAGAAATCACTGCGACATCGGCCGTGATAACAAATTCCTAAGCGTGCGTGGTGGTCCGGCGAAGTTTGGCGGCAAGGGCCTCAACTTGTGTTCGGGTTTCTTCGAGCGATCCGGAACAATCTATTTTCTCGGTGGCGTAACGCAATTTTTCGACCACAGGAAGTTGCATGACGATGCGGCGGCGTGCTTCCTCTTCACTCAGCCCGCGCGCGCGGAGGCGTTCGAACTGCTGGGCGGGTTCGCACCACGCGACGACCAGGCCGTCGAGCTTCTTGTGGATGCCAGCCTCGACAATCAACGCCGCTTCGACAAAGGCGGCGTCGCGAACGCCCTTGCGCTCCCACTCCTCGAATTGACGAAGCAGTGCGGCTTCGACTCGCGGATGGACAATGGCGTTGAGGCGGTCGAGTTTGGCGCGGTCCGCGAAGACAATTGCGGCCAGCCTGGCGCGGTCCACGCGGCCATCTACGCTTGTGATGGAAGGCCCGAATTCGCGGATGACTTCGTCATAAGCGGCCTGGCCGGGATCGATCAGCTTGTGCGCCAGCGCATCGGCGTCGAGAACGGGGAAGCCCATTTCACGCAGCATCGCGGCGACGGCGCTTTTGCCGCTGGCGATGCCGCCGGTGAGGCCAAGTCGGAGCATGGTGGTGGATTATCGCGCAATGGCCGTCGTTTGAGCCGCGGAATTTTTGGGCGAGCCGCGGCGGAGCCGGGCTGCCTTCACCGTGTTGCTCATGAGCATGGTGATGGTCATCGGACCGACGCCGCCCGGGACCGGCGTCAGCGCGCCGGCGATGTTCACAGCGTCGGGATGAACGTCACCCACAAGGGCTGAGCCTTTGGCGCGAAATTTCTCAAGCCGATCGGGAAAATTGCGGAAGAGGCGCGCCGCTTCGACGGGGTCGGTAACGCGGTTGATACCGACGTCAATAACGGTGGCGCCCGGATGGATCCATCCGGTTTCCACGTATCCGGCTTTGCCCATGGCGGCGACGAGGATGTCAGCTCGGCGCACGGTGCCCGGAAGATCGCGCGTCTTCGAATGGCAAACGGTGACAGTCGCATTGGCGTGCATGAGCAGGAGAGCCATGGGCTTGCCGACGATGTCGCTGCGGCCGAGGACCACGGCGTTGGCGCCTTCCATTGGGATGCCGTTGCGGCGGAGAATTTCCATGCAGCCGGCCGGTGTGCAAGCGACGAGGCCGGGACGCCCGCTCACGAGGCGGCCGAGATTGACGGGATGAAAACCATCAACATCCTTTGCCGGATCGACAGCCTCCAGGACCAGCTTTGTGTCCACTTGCGAAGGCAAGGGCAGCTGGATGAGGATCCCATCCACGGCGTTGTCGCGGTTGAGATCGTCGACGAGACTTAGCATTTCACCGCTTGTGATGCTTGTGGGAGGAGCGTGCAGCCAACTTGCCAGGCCGAGTTGTTCGCACGCGGCGATTTTGCTCTTGACGTAGAGCTGCGATGCGCGATTTTCGCCGACCAAAACAGCAGCGAGGCCAGGACGAATGCCTGCTGCGGAGAGCGAGGCAACTTCGTTTTTCAACTCGGCGAAGATCTGGTCGCGAATCTTGGATCCGTCGAGGATGCGCGCCGGCATGGCGAAATCATAGCACACGGGAAATGCGCGACCGGTGCCTCGGGAAAACAATTGGCCAGGGATTTATCGCTAGTGGTTGCGTGAATGTTCTGTTAGCATCCGGCTGATTTGGCCGAGGAGGTTTACATGGCAACCCTCAAGCGGGTCGGTCCGGGATCAGCCTTCAAAATAGGTCTCATTACCTACGCCATCCTGGGATTGGTGCTCGGAATATTCGCGGCATCCATTTCCGCGATATTGGGCTCGCTCGGGGGAGCTTTAGGTCAATCCGCCGCGCCCGGTGCGAGGCTTTTTGGCTTTGGCATGGGGTTCGGAGCGATCATTTTCTTTCCGATATTTTACGGGCTAATTGGCGGAGTTTTCGCCGCCATCGGGGCGGTCATCTACAATCTGGTGGCCGGCTGGGTGGGCGGTCTGGAAGTGGACATCAGTTAGTTCAACAGCTTCACCCTCGAAAGAGATCCGGCCGGGCCAACGCGCACCCTCGATCGACTCTCGCTGGCAGGCAGCTCTCTAATCCACCACAATTCCCTAGTAAATGTCGTACTGCTCCCAGTGGAGCGTGGCGTCGGACTGAATGATCACGTGTTTGTGTGAATTCTGCTCGAGCTCGTCGATGAGCATGGACTCGCGGGTTTTGAGCGCCTTGGCGATTTCCGGATGCACGCGGAGCGTAAGATTCGGGCCTTCGTGGTCCGCGGTAGCCATCTTTCGCGCTTCGGCCTGAATTTCGTAGCAGAGCGTGGGAATGGATTTAACCATTCCAGACCCGGTGCAATACGGGCACGGTTGGCAGAGAACGCGCTCCAGCGCTTGCTTGGTGCGCTTGCGGGTGATGCAGACGAGGCCGAACTCGTTGAAGGAAAGCGCCTTTGAAGGAGCCTTGTCTTGCTCGAGCGCCTGTTGCAGCGCGAAGAGTACCTTTTCGCGGTTGCGGCGCTCTTCCATGTCGATGAAGTCCACGACGATGATGCCGCCGAGGTCGCGCAAGCGGATCTGCCTGACGATTTCTTTCACGGCTTCAAGATTGGTTTTGACGATGGTGTCTTCGAGCCGCGTCGAACCCTTGCCGACGAATTTCCCGGTGTTGACGTCAATGGCCACGAGCGCTTCCGTGTGGTTGATGACGATGTAGCCGCCGGACTTGAGCCAGACCTTGGCGCGCAGCGCTTTATCGAGTTCATGCTGGATGCCGAACTCTTCGAAGATGGGCGCTTCTTTGGTGTACAGCTTGACCTTGGTGACCAGCTTCGGCTGGAAACGGCTGACGAATTCCACGACCTTGCCGTACTCTTCTTCGCTGTCAATCCAAATGGCGGTGAAATCGTCGCTGACGTAATCGCGGAGCATACGTTCGACGAGATCGAGGTCGCGGTGAAGAAGAGCGGGCGCTTTGCGGTCCTCGCTCTTCTGCTTGATTTCGTTCCAGGTCTTGCCGAGGAATTCGATATCCGTGCGGATTTCGTCATCGGTGGCGCCGCCCGCCGCCGTGCGCACGATGAAGCCGCCGGGATAAGCGCCGCCGGCTTCGCTCACGAGGCGGCGAAGGCGCGAGCGGTTATCCGCCGAAACAATTTTTCGCGAAACGCCAGTGTGATGGACCGTGGGCATATAGACGAGGAACCGCCCTGGCAGGGCGACGTGACTCGTGATGCGCGCGCCTTTCTTGCCGAGAGGCTCCTTGGCGATTTGAATCACGATGTCCTGGCCGGCCTTCAGCATTTCGGAAATGAGCTGGGGCCGCCGCGATGGGCCGGATTGGCCGCCTTGATAGCCGCGATCCTGCCTCGGGCCGCTGGGGCGACCGCGTTCGAAACGCGGCCGTCCGCCGCGCTGGTCGGGCCGTCCGCCACGGTTGTCGCGGCTGCGATCGCGGCCACCGCGGAACGGCCGCTGGAAGCGGGAGCGCGGAGTGCCGCCGATGCGCGCGGAATCCCGCGGGAAATCTTCCCGCGGTTCGGAGGGGCCGCCGAGATGGGGAGCGCGCGTTTCTCCGGGAAGCAGGACGACCGCCTCCCCGGCGGCAACCGCTTCCGCGGTCGATTCGCCGGCCGTCGCTTCGATTGCTTCGCCGCGTTCCTGCTCAGCGTTAAAAGTTTCGGTTGCTTCGTGAGACGATTCTGCGTGTTCACCTAGGGCCGCGGCATGCTCGGCGCTTTCATGCGCGGCATCCGCTTCAGCCTCGGCGAGCTCGGCTTCGTGCCGCTCTTCGACTTCCTCTGTTTCTTCTTCGGAGAGCTCCGAAGGTTCCGCGGAGAGAATTTCTTCCGCTGCCTCGGTTTCTTCTTCGGATTCTTCCTCGAATTCAGCGCCGCCGACGACGGCATCGGCTTCCGCCTGTTCCTGCGTTTCTTCGTGTTTGGCTTGGGCGAGATCAGAGGCGAGTGCGGCGACTTGGTCTTCGCTCAGATCCGCGTCGCTGCGGACTGCTTCCGTTGCTTCGTGAACTTGTTCTTGCGGCGTGGCGGGAGCCTCCTCTACGGGCACTGCCGCGGATGCCGCTTCAGAGCCGGCGTCAGCAAGTACCCAGCGAGGCAGGCCGCCAGACGACCGGCGCGGAATATTCGGGCTGCCGGGCAAACCGGTGGGTGCAATGGTAGTTGCGCGGGGCGTGGACTCTTCCGGTCCGGTCTGCGCCTCCCGAGAATCGTGTTCGGTTACGGGCGGAGCGGAGGCCGCGAGGGGCTTGCCGCGATATTTTGCCAGCGACTCGCCCGGAAGCAGGATGGGCTCTTCGGCGCTTACGGACGGCGCCGAAGGGCCGCCTTGGCGGGGACCTTCGGAGCGCCGGCTATCGAAACCGCGGGGCTGCTGGCCGCGATTGTCGTAGCTGCGGGATTCACCGCCGCGAGACTCCCCTCCCTGAGGCGAGGCATACTTCGAGGGAGGCAAATTGCGTCCACCGGGTCCCGGTCGGCGGCCACCGTTGCGGCGTCCGCCTCGACGGCCCCAGCGCCCGCCCCGGCCGCGGCCGGAGTCACCGCCACGATCGCCGCCGCGGTCACTGCCGCGGCCGAAATCCTGGCCGCTGCGTTCGCCCCGCGGCGCATAATTCTGGGTCGGGTTGTAACGGGTCGCGAAATTTTGCGGCGCGGAGGCATTGGAGTCTGGCTGACGCTCCTCTCCAGCTTCCGCATGAACTTCTTCGTGCGGGACTTCCGCTGCCGCGACGGGCTGTTCCGGGCCGGCGGCATGAGTCTCCTCAAGCGGCCCGCCACCTTCCGCTGTTGGTTCCTCGGGATGGATTTCTTCGTGCGGGACTTCGCCGTGGTGCTCGCTCGCACGCGCGAGCGATTCCCCCGGCAAAATTTCGACGGCAGCCCCCGCCTCGGGGTGCGCTAGGAGAGGGGCGCCTTGCGTTTGCTCGATCGGGTGGCCGTGATCGTAGTCTTCGAGGTTTTCGAAGACGTCGCTGACGTACAGGAACGCGTCGCCATCCAGGCCGATATCAACGAAGGCAGACTGCATGCCGGGCAGGACGCGAGTGACTTTGCCTTTGTAAATGCTGCCGACGAGGGCGAATTCTTTTTCGCGCTCGATGTAGATTTCGACTAACTGACCTTCTTCGAGGATCGCGACCCGCCGTTCGTGGGAGGCCGCGGAGATAACCAATTCTTTCGACATGAAAACTCCTTGTTATGCGCGACCCCGATCAAATCGGGGTCACCTTTCTGTGCGACCCTGACTTGGCCGGGGTCGACGGGACACATCGCCGCGAGCTTCTGCCCGTCGGAGGTCCGGTAAATGGAAGCCGATCCGGTTTGCACCGGGACACACGTGGGCCACACTTCTATTGAAGTGGCTTTGCGTTCGAAGCCAGAGGGAAGAGAATTCCTCAGTCTATCGAGGCTGGTCCGTTGCCGGAAACTTCCCGGGCAAGCGGCGGACGATGCTGTCCTCACTCTTAAGATCCTAAATTTCCTGACCGGCGAGACCTGGGTAATTTCAGGCACATCGCTCGGGCTTGGCGGCTGGCTTAGTTCACGAAGCGGCGGAGCCGGACATTCATTACCAGACCAATCGCCAGGAATACAAACAACGTGGCCGAACCCCCGTAGCTCATCAGCGGCAACGGGATGCCGGTCACCGGCATAGCGCCGATGACCATAGCCACGTTTACCAAAACATGGAAACCCAGCGCCGCAGCCACGCCCATGACCAGAAACATTCCCGCGCGATCTTTCGCGCGCTGTGCATTCTGCACCAGGCGCAGCAGCAGAGCCATATACAGCCCTAAGGCGAGCAGCACGCCTTTGAATCCCTGTTCTTCCGCCCACGCCGACATGATGAAATCGGAATAGCGGACAGGAATGTAGCCCAATTGATTCTGGCTGCCGTTGCCGAAACCCTTGCCCCAAAAACCGCCGGAACCCACGGCAATCTTCGATTGCAGTAGTTGGTAACCGGACCCTTTGGCGTCATCTTCAGGGTGCAGGAAGGAGGTGATTCTATCCCTCTGGTACGGCTTCAGAATATGCCGGCTCACGGGTGGGTAGAAGACGCTCCCAACCAACAAGATTCCAGCCAGCGAAAATATCGCTGCATGGTGCCACTGCAGGCCTGCCAGGAATGCTCCAACCACAAGCATGGGAACCAGCACCAGCGCCGTTCCCAAATCGGGCTGCTTCAGAATCAGTCCCAACGGCAAGCCCACGATGAGCCCTGCCTTGATCAAATCCTGCAGGGAAAGCTCATCCGTGCGCACTTCCGCAAAGAAGCGCGCCAGCACTATGATTATAATCAATTTCACCAATTCCGACACCTGAAGAAATTCCCCCAGGACGGGTATCCACCGCTTGGCCCCAAACCGTGTGTGCCCTACCAGGAGGACGCCGACCAGCGCAACAACGCCGATCAGATACAGGATCGGGGCTTGATCCAGGATGATGTGGTAGTCCACCCGCGAGAGCGCGAACATCAGGATCGTACCCACGATGATCCAGCGAAGCTGCTTCATGTGCATTCCGGCGAGCGCGCTGCCGTGCGTGGCGGAATAGATTTCGATCGCGCCGAGGGCGCAAATGGTTGCGAGAATAACCAGCAGCCACCAGTCGTAATCGCGTGTTCCGGGTGCGTCTTTCATCGCTCGTTCCGATTCTCGGCCGGCGCGCGCACCGCCGTCTCGTCTTCCTTGATCGCAGGGGCCCGGGGCGCGATCAGCGCCGTCGCTCTTGCGCTGCCGGAGCCCGGTTTCATGTTCTCGGCAGTGAATTGACCCTGAGTCTTCTTCGCTTTCTTGTCGTAATAAGCCTTGATGACGTCACGCACCACCGGTCCTGCCGCTTCGCCGCCATGCTTTCCGCTTTCCTGAACCAGCACGGCGACAACGATCTCAGGATTTCGGCGAGGCGCGTAGCCGACGAACCAGGCATTGTCTTCAAATCTCTTTTGTTTACCCACCCTCTCGCGCGTGGCGTAACCAATCACCTGGGCAGTTCCCGATTTCCCACTGAGCTCTATCCCGGCCAGTTTGAGAAATGCTCCAGTGCCACCCTGGTTCACAACGCCGTACATCGCATCGGTTATTTTTTCCACGGTCGGCTCGGAAAGGTCGAAGCGCTCTTCTGCAACGTTCGGCACATCTTTCAATAAGTGCGGCTGCTTGAAGACGCCGCCCATCGCGATTCCGCCAATCATACGGGCAAGCTGCAGCGGCGTCGTGGTTACGGCGCCTTGTCCCGTGGACACGGAGATCGTTTCACCGGCATACCACTTCCGATGTTGAACCCGCTCGACCCATTCCGCCGAAGGCATCAACCCGGCCTCTTCCGAAGGGAGATCGATCCCGGTCTTATGCCCAATGCCCAGCTTGCTGCCGTAGTAAGAGAGCCGGTCGATGCCCAGCCGCATTCCCACGTTGTAGAAAAAAACATCGCATGATTCGAGGATGGCCTTGTGCAGGTCCACCACTCCGTGGGAACTCTTACCGTACACCCAGCATTTGAATTGCCGGCCGTAAAACGTGGCGTAGCCCGGGCAAAAGGCCGTGAAGTTTTCCGGAGGGACTTTGTCCTCAAGCATCGCTGTGGCGGTAACAATCTTAAAAACAGACCCCGGCGCAAGCTGCGCCTGAATCACGCGATTGAACAATGGGCGCAGAGGGTCGTCGTTAAGCTGCGCCCATTCTTCTTTCGAAACGCGCACCGCAAAGTCGTTGGGGTCCGGCGCGGGATGACTCGACATGGCGAGGACTTCCCCGGTGCGAGGGTCCAGAACAACTACTGCGCCCGGGCGCGCCCCCAACGACTGCTCCGCCACCTGCTGGAGGTCATAGTCAATCGACAACTGAATCTGCTTGCCCGGAATGGCCTCCTGCGTCGAAAGGCGGCCGACTTCCTTCCCGACGCTATTGACGATGACGCGGCGCATACCGTCGGTGCCCATCAGCAAATCGTTGTATTGGCGTTCCAGGCCGCTCTTGCCGGCGAAGTCGCCGGGGCGCAACTTGCTGTTGCTTGCCTCGATCTGCTGTTCGCTCACTTCACCCACATACCCTTCTGCGTGGGCCATGAAACCGCCGGGGAGATAACGCCGCCGGGAAACATTGATCATCTCAAGCACCGGAACATCCGAGCGATGTGATTCGATAAACGCGATATCCGCTTCCGATGCTTCGGGTTTAATGATGATGGGTTGAAATTTGGCGAGATTTTTCGTGCTGCTGAGCTGGTCTTTCAAATCGTCCAGCGAGATGCCCAGCCCGTCGGCGACCGCCGGAAGATTCTTGTCCACCAGAGCGGGATCGTCGCGAAGGAGCAGTACGCTGAACGATGGCCGGTTGTCGACGAGCACTCGGCCGTCGCGATCGAGCATGCGCCCACGCGGCGCGATAATCGGAATCGAGCGCACGCGATTGCGCTCGGCCATGGAGGTGTATCTGTCGGAATCAATGACCTGGAGTTTCCAGAAACCCAGGATGAGCAGACCGATCATTCCCACGATGAGGTAGGAGGCGATGGCCAGCCGGCCTTGCGGCAACCGATTATCGTTACGAAACCAGTACGACACGAAAGACCCCGCGCGCGAGTGCCTATCTGGGCGACCGCGAAGCGATCGACGTTTTCCTCAGGGCTGATGGCAAGCCCTGCCCCGATCCTCTCGGGGCCGTTCCGGCTTCACCGGAAAATGCTCGCGTCACGAAAATTCCACAGGGCGGTCTCGAAATGTCCGTCGAAAATTTCGCCAAAATGGCTGAAAAAAATCCCTCGGGGCTCCCGAATCACCGCTCGACTTCCGGAGCGCGTGCACCGCGGAAGTTCAAGCAAAAGTAGCACTTGGAGATGGTGCACGCAAGCCGTCCTGGAGTACAGGTTCTTGGAATACACTGGGATTCCGGCACACGCGGACATTTGTGCTTCTTGCTCGTTTTGTCAGGGCAAGTTATCGTAGCTAGTTCGCCCATGACACAAGAAACTCATAGAGAAAAGCCGCTCCGATTGGCGCTTATCGGAATGTCGGGATCCGGCAAGACCTTCTGGACAAAGCGGTTAGCGGAGACCGGCCGCCCCACCGTCTCCTGCGACGACCGCATCGAGCAGCGGCTGGCGACCCGGCTTGCCGCCGGCGGATATGCCGGAATCCACGGTGTTGCTGCGTGGATGGGTTGGCCGGATAGTCCCGCCTACGCCGGACGTGAAGCCGATTACCTCGCCGAAGAGATTCACGCGCTCGACGAAGTCTTGACCTCAATGGAAAAGAATCGGGAACAGGATCTGATTCTTGACACGACCGGAAGTGTGATCCACACAGGAAACAATTTACTGATTCGGCTGCGGCGGCAAATGACCGTAGTCTATCTCGCGGCGTCAGCGGCCGAGCAGCAACTCCTGATCGAGCGCTACCTGACGGATCCCAAGCCCGTCCTGTGGTGCGGCGCCTTTCAGCCGCGAGCGGGCGAAGCCCCGCGCGAAACCGTTGCGCGGTGTTATCCCGCGTTGATCGCGGCCCGGCGTCAAAGCTACGAAGCGCTTGCCCACTGCACCTTGCCGGTCGCGGAGTTGCGCGACATTTCGCGCGATGCTTCCCTGGGCGCTGAGGCATTCCTCAAGATGATCCAGGACCGGCTCGCAAGCTCGCGATGAGAATTTTTGAATGAGATACCGAAGCACATCGCGGCAGGCGCCGCTCACGTCCCTGCGGGGCGCGGTATTGCGCGGGCTGGCGCCCGACGGCGGGCTGTACATGCCGGTTGAAATTGCGCGGCGTTCGCCGGAAGAGCTCGAGGAGTTTCGGCGGCTGCCATTTACGGAAGTCTGCTTTCGCGTTGTGCGGCCCTTTGCGGGCGCGGAAGTCCCGGAAGAAATCTTGTGGCAGGTGGTAAGCGAAGCGATCAACTTCCCGGTAAAGCTCGTCTCGCTCTCGCCGGGCTTGCATATTCTCGAGCTGTTCCACGGGCCGACGCTGGCGTTCAAGGATTTCGGCGCGCAGTTCATGGCCCGGTTGATGGGCTACTTCGTGCGCGGCGAAACGCGCCCGCTCACCGTGCTGGTTGCAACCTCAGGCGATACGGGCAGCGCGGTGGCGCACGGTTTCCTGGGCGTGCCTGGGATTCGCGTGGTGATTCTTTATCCTTCGAAGCGCATCAGCGAAGCGCAAGAGAAACAGTTCACCACCCTCGGCGAAAATATTACCGCGCTGGAAGTGGCCGGAACCTTCGACGATTGCCAGCGTCTGGTGAAGCAGGCGTTTGCCGATGAAGCGCTAAACAACAAAGCGTTTCTCACTTCTGCGAATTCCATCAATATCGGGCGCTTGCTGCCGCAGATGTTCTATCACGTGGCGGCCTACCGGCAGTTGCCGGTGGCGTCGGTTCCGCTGATCGTTTCCGTTCCCAGTGGAAACTTCGGCAATCTCACTGCGGGAATCTTCGCCAAGCGCATCGGATTGCCCGTGGCGATGTTTGTGGCCGCGACCAACGTGAACGACGTCGTGCCGGAATATTTGCGGACCGGCCAATTTCATCCGCGGCCGGCCAAACCGACCTATTCGAACGCCATGGACGTCGGCAATCCGAACAATTTCCCGCGGCTTCTCGATCTCTGCCGCAACCGGGTCGAATATGTCCAGCGCGAAATCTGGGGTCATGGCGCTACCGACGAAGAAACGCTCAGCGAAATGAAGTCCGTGCATCAGCGCTATGGCTACATTGCGGACCCGCACACCGCAGTTGGCCTATTAGGTTGGGAGGCTTACAGGCATGAACATCCCGAGCCCGCGCAGGGACTGGTGCTGGCGACCGCTCATCCCGCGAAATTCGCAGAGGTCGTGGCGAAGGCGATTGGTGTCGCGCCGCCGCTCCCCGATCGTCTTGCGGCATACTTGAAACGCGAGAAGCTTTCCCTCCCAATGTCCAGCGCCTACGATGACTTCAAACAATTTCTGCTGGCCCGCTAGTCCCCTTCGTCCTGCGAGGAAGCACAGACAGGAGCGCCAGCCCTCCAATCTTGGAATGCGGAAATCGTTCAGGATGGTTTACGCAGGTGGTCGAGGAGGAGAAAGAGAAACACAGCAACGATGGCGTTGACGCCCGCAGCGATGCCGAGGCGCGCCGTGAACCAGGCTTCGGGTTGCGCCAGCAGCACGCGCTTAATCAGCACGATAACGCCCTGGTGCAGACCGAAGAAGACTGCAGTCAGCGCGAAACGCGCGGCGGGATGTTCGGTGTCGAGGCGTGCACCGATAGAGGAAGCGGTATACCCGATGATGGTTTTGGCGATGCCGTAGAGTCCTAGCGGGGACTTGCTCAGACTGTCTTGCAAGAGACCAATGACCATCCCGAGGAGCAATCCAGTCGAAGGATTGCGCCGGCTCAAGCCAAAATAGACGGTGATGAGCAAAGGTAAATCGAGAATATCTGCCTTCGGGAAATAAACCGGAAGAAGCGCCTGAACGACGAGCGCGAAAATCGTCGCAGCAGCCACGGCGCCGGTTCGGAATTTATGTACTTCGATGTGCGTTTCGGCGCTGCGAAGGTCAAAAGCGTCGTTGATCATGGCTTCGCCGTCGTTGGTTGCTCGGGCGCAGTCTTTTCCGCGGCATCGGACGTGGAAGGTTCCGCCTCTTTATGCACTTCGAGAGGACGCAGTGTAAGCAGGACGATGACTTCTTCGAGGCCCTCGAGATTTGCCGCGGGCCGCACGCGAATAAGTTTGAAAGGATTGCCGGGCTTAATTTCCGTGACGGTGCCGACAGGGAGATCCTTCGGGAAAATGCGGTCCATCCCGCTGGTGACGACGCGCTCGCCAAGATTCACAGTGTCATCGTTGGCGACATATTTCATGACCAGGAGCGGTTCACCTGTGCCGCCCACAGGACTCTGGATCCGGGAATCGGCAAGCATCGCCCCCAAACCGCTGTCCTTGTCGGTAAGCAGCAACACCTGGGCAGAGTTCGGAAATGCTTCGATGATTTTGCCGACCACACCGTCCGGCGTAATAACCGCCATGTTCCGGCGAATACCGTCGTGCTCGCCGCGGTCCAGGAATATGGTCTCACTCGCGGTATCCGCGCTTGCGCCAATCACGCGCGCGCCCAGCATCGGCACGTTGTGATTGAGCTGCCGGAAATTGATGAGCAGGGCGAGGCGGTCGGCCTCAGCGGCTTTGCTTCTGAGTTCTTCGACCTGCAGCTTCAGCGCGCTGTTTTCCCGCCGCAAACTTTCATTTTCGCGGGAGGTGTCTTGGAGCGCGAAATAGTGGATCCAGATGCTGCGAACTCTCCCGAAGCCCCATGCTCCGGTGCGTTCAAACGGCGAAATGGCCCCGACCGTCCACGAGCGAATCAGGCGTCCCTGCGAATCGCGCTTGATTTGCACCGCCAGAAACAGCACCTGCACGACGACGACCCCGGCTAGCAGAACCAGTGATTTATGGCGAGAGGGGATGGTGACCATTTGCGTTCGGCGGCACAGGTTCTAGCCTCTGCCGTTCACCTTTAGATTCACTACGCTCAGTCGATGCAAACCTGCCGCAACAATCGGAAGTCGCTGAGCATCTTTCCCGTGCCCAGCACTACCGACGCCAGCGGATCATCGGCAATGGAAACCGGGAGGCCGGTTTCTTCGCGGATGCGCTTGTCGAGATTCTTCAATAGCGCCCCGCCTCCGGTCAAAACGATTCCGCGGTCGCTGATATCGGCGGACAGTTCGGGCGGTGTGCGCTCAAGCGCCACGCGCACGGCATTCAAAATCGTCGCGACGCATTCGCTCAACGCTTCGCGGATTTCGCTGTCATCAATGGTGACGGTGCGCGGCACGCCTTCGATCAGGTTGCGCCCCTTCACTTCCATCGTCAGGGGCTTTTCCAGGGGATAGGCTGACCCGATTTCCATCTTAATCTGTTCCGCGGTGCGTTCGCCGACGAGCAAATTGTATTTGCGCTTGAGGTACTGCATTACCGCTTCGTCCATTTCGTTGCCCGCGACGCGGACGGAGCGCGAGTAAACGATGCCGCTCATGGAGATCACCGCGATGTCGGTCGTGCCTCCGCCGATATCCACGACCATGTTGCCCGACGGCTCTTCAATAGGCAGCCCCGCGCCGATGGCCGCGGCCATGGCTTGCTCCACAAGAAAAACTTCGCTGGCGCGCGCGCGATAAGCGGAGTCCTGCACGGCGCGTTTTTCCACCGGCGTAATTTCGCTCGGCACGCCGATGACGATGCGCGGGTGCACCAGTACGCGGCGGTTGTGCGCCTTTTGAATAAAGTACGTCAGCATTTTCTCGGTGACTTTGAAGTCCGCGATCACGCCGTCCTTCATCGGTTTGATGGCCACAACGTTGCCCGGCGTGCGCCCCAGCATTTCCTTGGCTTCGCGCCCGACGGCCACGACTTCGCCGGTCGCTTTGTTGATGGCCACGATCGAGGGCTCATTCACCACGATCCCTTTGCCGGCGGAGAACACCAGCGTGTTTGCCGTGCCCAAATCGATCGCCAGGTCGGAGGAAAACAAACTGAATACCGACCTCAGGTTGTATCCGTTCTTATTCATTCCTGCGTCCCTTCGCGGAGGAATCCTCTCCGCCGTCCGCTGGGCATGGGGAGCGCTTTGCAGTCACCCCTGCTATTGTCCACGGACTGTGCAGCCAGCGCAAAGTGCGGCGTGGCCTATCCTTCGGAAACTCTTCCTACGGCACTTTTACTTGGGCACTACGATGGACACCTGCTGTTTCGCCGTGCCTCCGCGGCGATTCTGTCCAATAACCACAATCGTGTGCGGGCCCGGCTCCAGCGGCTCCGTGAAATGCCGGAAGCTGCCGTCCGGCGCAATGTTGGGCACGGACTGTCCGTTCACGATAAGCGCGGCGCCGGGCTCCGTGCGGCCGATTATCTCCACGACGCGGCCGTGAATCTGCGTGCTGACGATCTCCAGAACCATATCCTGGGTCTTGCCCTGGGTCGCCAGCGTGAATTTGAACGTTTCGCTGATTTCGCTGTTCTGTTTCTTCGCGTCGGTCGCGTATACATTCCAGAAATAATCGCCGCCGTCGAGTCCCGTGATCTCCGCGTTGGTTCCGTTGACCTTTGCATCTGTGACTGTCTTGGTGAACATCGCCGTTGTGCTGATGCGGAGAGTATACGAGACTGCGTCCGGAACCGCTTTCCACTCGAACTGCACGGACGAAGTCTTCGGGTTCTCCACGACGATGGGTGCCAGGTTGAGCGGCGCGACGAGATCCGGTGGGGCGAGCACGTTGGACTTCTGGATGGGGCTGCCGGTAGAAATGTTGGCTTTCTGCCATTGCGCGAGTTCGACCTTCTCCTGGCCGCGCTTGACTTCCGCGCTTCCGCCGGAGACCACGATCTCATTTTCCTTCTTTTCCGGGTCTGCCTTGACTGCCGCGCGGCTGTTGGAGTGCAATTGCGCGGTGGCGTCTTCCATGCTGACCGCCGCCTTCGAATCCGGCGACGCCCAATTGGGGGTTGCCAGGTCCACCGCGCCTGTATTGATGCGCACGGCCACGCTGGTCGGCTTGTCATTGCCCATCGAATTCTCTTCGACGGTAACGAGCGTATCGGACTTCACCGTGTACTCCGTGCCGTCGGCGAACGTGATTCTTGCGGCGCCGTCCGAACCCGTTTGTATCAGGTCGCCTTTATCGAGCGCGGTGTGGAAGTCTGCCTCGACCCATTGTACGGAATTGACTTTCTTCACCTGCACTTTGCCGTCGAGGTTGACGAATTTCGCCTGCCGTTGTTCTACGCTGATGGCTTCCGCTTCCGGGTTGCCCACGGCGTTGGAGAGCTTGCTGTACGCGGCGGAATACCAGTTGGGAAGAGTAATAGAGAGAGCGACAAGAATGACCGACGCAATCAAGATTACGTAGACGGCCACGGTCTTGTACGTAACTGTGGTCCAGTAAACCTCGACCCTGTGAATCTTCGGCTGCGCCGGAGGGCTGGGCGAGTGCTTGGGTTCCGTGGGTGTCTGCGTGGTCACGTGTGTTTGCGCGGTGTCTGCGTCAAATTTTCAATTTAGCACAGCGTTTTGTGGGCGTCCAAACTGTGCGCGGCAGCGTAGTCAAATTGCAAATAGCCGCTACCTGTACGAAGGTACAAGTCCCAAATGGGGCCGGCTCGCACTGCCGAATATCTCTCGGCAGCCCAACCCGCGATTATTGGATCTGGATCACGAAGCAACCGACGCGCTTGCTGGTCTTCCAGTCTGGTACGTCTTGAGGAAAGTCAGAGTGAGCGGCCAGGCTTGGGCCGCCGCAGCTGGATTGTAAGAGGCTCGCGCCTCGCAGAAAAAACCGTGGTCCGCATCGGAAATTTCCACGTTCACGAAACTTTTTTCCGCCGCTCGCAGCGCGTCCGTCACCGCGCGAATTTGATCTGGGGTGATGTGCTTGTCGCATCCTCCCCAAATGAACATCATTGGCGCCTGCAATTCCCTGACGCGCCCGAGCAAGCCGGAATTGTTCGCGTTGGGTGCGATGCCTCCTCCGTAGTACGAAATACCGCACGCCAGCGGCAGGGTGAGCGCGGCGAGAAATGCGGCACGGCCGCCCATGCAGTAGCCCACGGCTGCTATCCGGGAATTCGCAGCGCCGTTCGTGCGTAGCCAGTCGTGTGCCGCGCGCTGGTCCGCTTCCATGCCGGCGTCCGTCAAGCTGCGCATGTGGGGCATGGCGCTGGGGAAATCGTCATACCGGCCTTCAAAGCCGGCGCCGGTGCGATGGAATAGCTCGGGTGCGATTGCCAGGTAGCCCTCGCTCGCAAACCGCGTCGCAATATCCCGGATATGGGCGTTCACGCCGAAGGCTTCCTGGAAAACCAGAATGCCAGGGTGCGCAGCTCCCGTCGAGGGCCGCGCAGCCCATGCCCGCATCGTTGTTCCGTCGCTCACTTTCAACATCACGTATTCGCTTTTGATTTCCATGGTCTCTCCTCAGTCTGGCCCGTAGCGGAGTCAACACGCATTCACTGTCTGAGAAAATAGCGCTGCTTGTCGAGGGATGCGGGTACCGCCACATCAAAAAATCCGACCATCATCTCCTCGTACGTCTGGTCTCCCCAGCGGACAGCGGCTTCCGGATCCGGATTGTGGGGATTGTTGCGGGAATTGTCGTACCACGCGACAGCCTGCAATTCGGTCCCGGCTTTAAGGATGCGGGGTGCCGCGAGCCGGTAGCTCATCTGCCAGTGGAAATGATAATTCACTCGGAGCAGCGGTTCTATGTTCTGTCCTGGCGCCAGGTCCGGGTGAACGATGTTGTATTCAAATCGTTTTCCGCGAAGGTGCATGTGCGGGAAAAAACTGAGCAGTGTCGCATCCTGGGGAAGCGTGCCGCGGGCCTCGACTCGGTAGTCCGGTGCTCCGGGAGGAATCACGAAGTGGTCGTTCGTGAGCTGCAACGTAAGCACCCGCTGCTGCGGTGGCTGTTTCGAAAAAATCAGGCCGATGCTCGTTTGATCCACTCCCGCTTTTCCGTTCGTTGTGTAGTGCATCTGGAGGACGAGGTCTGAACCCTTTGGAATGAACTTCGCCATCGTGGCCGGCCACTCGTCGGGCGAACTGCCCGGTGCGTAGACCAGCAGGATATCGCTGTCTGTCCAGTGGGCGCCGCGCCGGTCGTCCTCTTCTGAGAGGCTGGATGCCGTGAACGGCCTGCCGATGGGTGCGTGACGCAGCCAATTCGACTCGGGCGGGCGTATGTACACGACGGCGTGATGCACGTTGGGACGAAGCGAGGGAAGAATTTCTACGATTTGCACCCAGCGACCTTCTGAGAAATGCGTCGGTACGATTTCATAGGTGTACTCAACTTCACCTTGCGCAGGGAGCGGGATTCTCTGTGGCATCTTCAATATAAGGTCGGGTCGCGGAATGCTCCAGCTTGCGTTCCATTTGAGCGGAGGCGGGCCATCCTGCGGCTCTCCACCGGGAGCTTTTGCGTCTGCCCACGCTTTCAGTGTTGTTATCTGCGTGGCCGTGAGAGAGGGGTCGTTCGAAAACTTGCCTACATTCGGATCAGCGAACCACGGCGGCATGGTTTTTTCCTGCGTTGTGTTCTTGATTGCCTCGGCGTAGGGTCGGGTCTGCGCGTAAGTTTCGAAAGGCATCGGAGCGATTCCATCCGTTCGGTGACACGCCTGACAACTCTGCTGCAAGATCGGCAAAACGTCGCGATAGAAAGCCGGAGGCGCGACCTTTCGCGTCTCTTGCGCTCCTTTGGGAGACAGCCATCCTGCATCCGCCAGCAGACATAGCGTCAGCAGCATAAGCATCAGTCCGATTCGATCCGTCCGCGTGCGCATTCTCTTGGGGTGAGATGAAGAACTTCCCCTCCCAGTTTCCCGGCCCAATTGCGAATTAGGATTCTATTTGAGGCGCACGCCGTATATCTCCTATAATATGAAGTTTGTCCACCGACTACGGAGAGTTACCGGATGGCTGGAAGCAGTAAGACAGGGTATCGAATTATCCTTGGCGGCGTGATCGGGCTAATCGCCCTGAGCATGTTGCTGTATCTCGTGCCGCAGGGGCCTTCCACGACTGAGGTTGCCACGGATAGCGTGGCACAGATCGGCGACTTGACCGTGACCGTTGCCGACGTGCGCAAGCAGATCGACGAGGTCGAGCAGCGGAATCAGCTGCCGAAGCAGATGGAAGGCTTCTATGCCCAGCAGATTCTGAAGCAGCTCGTTTTCCAGAAAGAGATTGAGTACGAAGCGAAACGCCTGGGTATCCACGTCTCTCCGGATGAGATTGCGGATCGTATCCGTCAATTTCTGCCCACTGCCTTCAACGGTGACACGCCGGTGGGTATGGATCAATACGCGGCCCAGGTGCAGTCACGCTTCCAGATGACGGTCCCCGTATTCGAGGAATTGATCCGGCAGGAATTGTTGGAGGAAAAATTCCGCAAGCTGGTCACGGACGGGATCAGCGCGAGTCCCGCTGAATTGCAGGATGAATTCCGCTATCGGAATGAAAAAGTAAAGCTGGACTACGCCCTGATCAAGCCGGAAGAGCTGGAAGCGAAAATTACGCCGGTTGAAGCGGAAATCAAATCGTGGTACGAGAAGAACAAGACAAAATATCAAGTCCCCGAGCGCCGAGTCGTTCGCTACGGGCTCGTGGACGTAAACCAAATCCGGCAGAGCGTCCAGGTTTCCGATGACGACCTGAAGGCGCAGTACCAGCAAAACATTCAGCAATATCAGGTGCCCAATCGTGTGCACGTCGAACACATCCTGCTGATGACCGTCGGTAAAACGGACGCTGAGGTCGAAGAGATTCGAAAGAAGGCTGAAGACCTTCTAAAGCAGGCAAAAAGGGGCGGGAATTTCGAAGACCTCGCGAAAAAAAATTCCGAGGATCCCGGCACCAAGGACAAGGGCGGCGATCTGGGCTGGATTGTCCAGGGACAAACGGTCGCGGAGTTCGAAAAAGCGGCTTTCAGCCTGCCCAAAGGCAGCATCTCCGATCTCGTCAAGACACAATATGGTTTCCACGTCATCAAAGTCCTGGACAAAGAGACCGCGCACACGAAGTCCTTTGACGAGGTCAAAGATTCCATCCGTGCCCCGCTGATGCTGTCGAAGGCCGACAAACTGGCAAGTGGTACAGCCGATCAGCTCTCCGCCGCGATTCGCAAATCCCCCAAGACCTCACTGGACGATTTGGCGAAGCAGTTTCACCTGACGGTCGCGGAAACCCGCCCAGTAAGCGTGACTGACCCCTTGCTGGAACTCGGCAATTCCCCGGACATTAAGGATGCGATCTTCCGTCTGCGGTCCGGTGAATTGAGTGCTCCGGTGCGCACCGACCGCGGCTACATCGTCCTCTCGCTGAAGGAAGTCCAGCCAGCTCACCAGGGCTCCCTCGAAGAAGTCCGCGACCGCGTCGCCACAGAGTTGAAGCAGCAGAAATCCGCCGAGCTGGCACGGACAAAGGCGACCGACCTGCTCAAGCGCGTAAAGGCGGGTGAGAAATTTGACGCCGCAGCCAAGCCCCTCGGTTTGGAATTCAAGACCAGCGATCCCATCGCCCGCAACGGGAGCATCTCCGGGGTGGCCAGCGGCAAGCAGCTCAGTGCCGCCTTTCAAATGAAACAGGGGG
Source organism: Candidatus Acidiferrales bacterium (assembly GCA_044447665.1). Taxonomy (GTDB): domain Bacteria; phylum Acidobacteriota; class Terriglobia; order Acidiferrales; family UBA7541; genus Acidiferrum. Next base: position 93,802 of record JBIOGB010000009.1, read on the forward strand.
ACGTTGGCGGCCCGCTGAATCTGGGCGCCAACTGGCTCGTTTATCGGATTGCGGAAAAACAAGAGCCCAACCCGGCCGACTTTGACAAACAGCGTAAGGATCTCCTCGATCAGGTTCTGCAAAACAAGCGCGGATTGGCCTTCGATGCCTTTCGAACTGCCCTTGACGCCCGCCTGAAGCAAGAAGGAAAGCTGAAACTGATGCCGGAGAAGCTCCGCAGCTTCACGGACCTTGGTTAGCCTAAATTACTTATAATAAAGTACTTATTTATATTTGAAGGCCGGCTTGTCTTTCCCGCCGCATCCCGATACCCTATTTGTGTCTCCCAAAGGGTTCGAAATTGACCCGGAACGCCAGTTTTGGCGACCCAGTCCCCCGGTTCGAAGGTCGAATTTCGAATCACAATTCTCCTTGACCGGCCTGCAATGGCTGGAGTTGGAAAGACGATAGGCAGGGATCCTTGAGAAAAGCAGCCGCGCGCACAACCTCGGTGCGCAACGACTACCGTTGCAGCATCGAGCGCAACCAGGTAGGGAAATACTGCGTCCGGATCCATGCGCATTATCCCCGCCACGCCTGGGCTCTTGGAGTATTTTTCCTGGCATCCTCTTTTGATCGCGCGATGAAGAAGCTTGAGGAATCGCTGGGCTTTCTGCAGCGGCAAGAAGAGAAGCTGTGGTTTTGGGGTGTGGATCGCGCGGAGGACATGGGCTTTTCTGCGGAATTCTTCCGCGAAGCAGGATTGAAGCTGGATCGGCGCACCGAATTCCCGCGGAAGGCCTCCAATCTTTCCCTCGCGCCGGAGCGTGCCGTGCCGGCTTTTGTGTTGGGACCCATGCGCCGGGGACTGGCAGAGTCTGTCGAGAGCACACGTACCGGCGCGGCCAGCGACTGACTTGCCCGTCGACTGCGAGGCAGGCGGCCTAAACTGCCGTTGGACGGCTTTCTCTTACTTTTCTCCTAACTCAAATTCCTACGTCGGGCAATTTTGTCTTCGCGGACTATTTCTCGCGCAGGATGACTTCGCCCTGGCCGACCATCTGGTCGTTGAGCCAGAGGCGGTATTTATAGGTGGCAGCCTTGGTCCCCGGGCGTGGTGGCCCGCTGAGCAGGCGCATGCCGGCGGGGGCCTGGAAGACGTTGGAAGAGAAGGGGCAGCGGTTGACGTCGAATTCGACGCGCAAGTTCCCTGCGTCGGAGATCCAGGAGACCTGGTCGCCATCGTCGAGGACGACAGTCTGCGGGATGAGTCCAACGAGTACTGGGCGTTCGGCCATTGTGATGTGCGACCCAGGTGCGGTGCAGGGTCAAAGCTCCTGATTTATTCCGTGCAAATGGACGATAGCACATTTGCGAGAAGAGTTCTTCCGGCCTCGCGATAACCAAGCACGAGCGGAATGCATCCAACTTACTAACTACCTGTACTTCAGTACCTCTTGACCGCAACGCGACGAACCCGTAAACTGATTATGTTGAGCCGTTTCGCCAAGCTCCGGCTGGGTTTCGCGCTCGCAGAAAATCTGTAGGAGCGTCCCTAGGACGCGGAGGAAGTTGCTGGATGGCGTCACGCGCATTATCAATCCCCCTGCCGAATGGCTCACGGATTTCGATTCTGCTTTCCTTGCCCTTTGCACTGATTCACATCTTGGCTTTCGGAATATTTTTCGTGCATTTTCGCTGGTCCTATCTCTTCGCCTGCCTGGGTATTTTCCTGGTGCGCATGTTTTTCGTGACCGCGGGTTACCACCGCTATTTTTCGCATCGCGCGTTCAAGACCAGCCGCGTATTCCAATTTGTGATTGCCTTTATCGCGACGACCTCCTCGCAAAAGGGCGTGCTGTGGTGGGCAGGGCATCACCGGCACCATCACCGGTATTCCGATCAGGAACTGGATTTGCACTCGCCGACGCTGTTCGGATTTTTCTGGTCGCACGTGGGCTGGATCATTTCGGATAAGTACAACGATACGCGCATTGACTACATCGGCGATTTTGCAAAATACCCCGAGCTGCGCTGGCTGAACAAATATCATCTGGTGCCCCCGGTCGTCCTGGGCGCCGCGCTGGTGCTCATCGGCGGATGGCCGTTGTTCGTGTGGGGCTTCTGCCTCAGCACGGTGATGCTCTGGCATGATACGTTCACGATCAATTCGCTCTCGCACCTGTTTGGTTCGCGGCGCTATGAAACCAATGACACCAGCAAGAACAACTGGCTGCTGGCGCTGCTGACGCTCGGCGAAGGCTGGCACAACAACCATCATCACTTCATGGCCTCGGCGCGCCAGGGCTTCTACTGGTGGGAGATCGACATCACCTACTACACGCTGAAAGTCATGTCCTGGCTCGGGATCGTGTGGGACCTCCGCAAAGTGCCTCCGCACCTGCTCTCCGAACAAAGAGTCGCCGCCTAGAGCGCGCCCTTCGCGCGGCATCGAGACACAGACCACTCTGCCCGGGCACTCGCTGTTTCCAGGTCCTTGCTCTGCTCTTTTGGGGGTCGGAGCTTAAGCTCCGACATAACCGCCCCTCACCTCTGCTGATTTCTGGGCTCGCCACGCGCCAACGGGCTACTCGCATCTAGCCGCATCGTCAAGAATGGCCCACCCGCCGGCGGACTACAGACTATCCTGCAAAAGGCGAATAATTGGCTCGGGGTTTGTCATGGTATTCTCATCTTCAACTTGAGTGAGGGTAAGAGGAATGCCAAAACAGCCCATGGCCGAAGTCTTCGGGTTTCCAATAGACAACAAGTCTAAAGCTGCGGCTCGCAACAGAGAAAAGAGGCTCTGCCCTTTTAATAACAAAGTGCCCAACTGCACCAAGGACAAAGCACAAGACCCGCTAGGGGTTTGCTCCGTTTTTGAAGGTGAAAACAGGGAAAATATCGCTATCACTTGTCCAGTTCGGTTTCGTGAGGACTGGCTAATCGCAGAAGACGCGGCAGAGTTTTTCTTCCCACCAAAGACGAAGTGGACATCACTGGTGGAAGTCAGACTTCATGACAAGCACGGAATCTCAGCCGGAAACATTGACGTTGTTCTGGTCGCCTACAATGAGAGGGGCAAGGTCATAGACTTCGGCACATGCGAAGTCCAGGCCGTCTACATTTCAGGCAATGTGCGTGATCCATTTGAGCACTATATGGGAAATCGCTCGAGGAATGCGAAGATGGATTGGACAGGGCAACCGAACTACCCACGGCCTGACTATCTGTCATCATCGCGGAAGAGGCTGGCCCCACAGCTACTTTTCAAAGGTGGCATCCTGAAAGGATGGGGAAAGAAACAGGCTGTCGCGATTCATCGCGGGTTTTACAACACGTTGCCCAAAATGGCCGAAGTTGAGAAAACAAAGGCTGACTTAGCGTGGATGGTTTATGACTTGCAACACGACAACAAGTCGAATACATACAAGCTTGTGCGTGGCAAGATGGCTTATACACAGTTTCAACCAGCGCTTCTAAAGCTGACGACAGCTGAAGCTGGCCCATGGACAAATTCATTGAGCACCTACAGACCAAGCTGAATCAGAAATTGGAAAGTGCGCCGGATGCACCAGCTTTGACGGATATTATTATCACGGAGTAGGAGAACGAACCCCGGTGTACCAACAAACTCTTTTTGAGGGCGACCACCTTTCTAGGATTATCAACGTGGCTTCGATTCCTCAGCGAAGCCCTTTTAGGTATCCGGGCGGCAAGACTTGGCTTGTGCCGCAGGTTCGCAAATGGCTTTGGAATAAGAAGAAAAAACCCACAGAACTGATAGAACCTTTTGCCGGTGGTGGAATTATCGCACTGACAGTAGCGGCAGAAGAACTTGCCATGCACGTGACGATGGTTGAACTTGACGATGAGATTGCCGCTGTGTGGCGAACAATTCTTGGGAAAGATGCGAAATGGCTGGTTGACAGCATTCTGACCTACAAACTTTCACGTGAAGTGTTGTACGAAGACCTTCAAAAGAAACCGAAGTCGACACGTGAAAAGGCGTTTCAAACGATTTTGAAGAATAGAACGTTCCACGGCGGCATCTTGGCTCCGGGTTCTGGCTTCTTGAAAAATGGGGAGAATGGCAGGGGCATTTTGTCTCGTTGGTACCCTCAGACTCTGGCGAAGCGCATCCTGAATATACAAGCTATTCGTGACCGCATCTCTTTCATCGAAGGTGACGGCATCGAACTGATTAGCAAAGCCTCTTCGCGATCTGGCGTGGCCTTCTTCATTGACCCGCCTTACACAGCTAGTGGCAAAAGGGCAGGCAGGCGGCTGTATACACACTTTGAACTTGACCATGAGAAGCTATTCAACGTTGTGAGCAAAGTTTCTGGCGACTTCTTGATGACCTACGATGACGCGGAAGGTGTGCGGGCGTTTGCGGGAGCTCAAGGTTTTGACACAGAGCTTGTCAGCATGAAAAACACGCATCACGCCGAAATGCGCGAACTTCTTATCGGACGTGACCTTAGTTGGGCCAGAAGCAATGTGATGGTTCGCGTTGCTGGGACTTCTTGAGAAATTTGCCTACCTTTGTGCGCACAGACTTCAACGAAGCCTTGTTGAAGAAGCCGGACGCCCCGGCTATTCCTGCTCCGCTTGGAAAAAGAGGTTAGTTTACCAGAACCGCGTTTTATCGGCCGGCACCCTATTGTTGTTGTGACGCGCGAAATTCAACGCATCTTAGTCAGCTATAATTGCACCCTTAGCACAGTCAAGAGAGGAAGCGTCCGACCATGCCAAGACCCAAGAGGAGGGCCGCTGCGAGGGCCACAAAATACGACACTGAGATGGAACGAGACGTGAACGTGGAGGATCTCGATGAGGCATTGGAGGTCATCCCTTTCACCTACTCAATAACAGCGTACGGCGCGGACTATCCGGTCGACTCGATCGTAAAACGCATGGAAGCCAAGGACATCATTGTCCCGCGCTTCAGCTGGAAACCCGAGGACGACTCTGACATCGTTGGTTTTCAGCGTGCGTACGTCTGGCCCCGACCAAAAGCCGACAAGTTCATCGAGTCGCTTCTCCTCGGACTTCCCGTGCCAGGAATCTTCCTCGTGAAAGAGCAGTCGGGTCGACTCCTAGTCTTGGACGGTCACCAGCGTCTCCACACACTCGCTGCTTACTACAAGGGAATAATCAACGGGGCAGAGTATGCACTCGAAAACGTCCAAGAGCGATTCGTAGGTAAACGCTACGCAGACCTAGATGTGGAAGATAGGCGTCGCCTCAACGACAGCATCATCCACGCCACCGTGGTGAGACAGGACCAGCCAACCGAGGACCAAAGCAGCATCTACACGATCTTCGAACGCCTCAACACTGGTGGAGTTAACCTACAGCCGCAGGAGATACGTGTCGCCCTCTACCACGGAGAATTCGTTCGCGTCCTCAGTAAGCTGAACGATGACGCAGCATGGAGGAAGCTGTTCGGCAAAAAAACAAAGCGCCTAAAAGACATGGAGATGATCCTGCGCTTTTTCGCCTTCTACTACTACGAAAAGAAGTACAAAGGCCCGATGAAGGATTTCCTCAATCGCTATATGGCCAGTAACCGAAACTTAGAGCGCCAAACCAAGAAAGACCTAACGAAGATCTTCCAAGAGACCACGGCCACGATTGTCAAAGCCATTGGCACCCGGGCCTTCCGTCCCGTCCGCGCGGTGAACGCGGCCGTAATAGATTCCGTCATGACCGGCGTGGCTCGCCGCATAGCGGATGGACCAATCAAGAAAAAGGATCAACTGGCCAAACGCTATAAAGCGCTTCTCAAGAATAAGGCCTACTGGAAAGCTGTCGAGACCGGTACCTCCCAGGAAGCGAACGTCCAGACACGCCTTAACCTGGCGACGAAGGCATTCGCGTCTGTCCGATGACAGGCAGGGCGGAGCTCGACCGTCAGAAACAGAGGCTCAATGACACCTTCAAACGTGCCTCTGGCCTAAAGAGCGACCCCGAATTGTTGTCCGACTTCGCCCGTCACCTATGCGTGCTTGTTTCAGGTTTCCTAGAACAAGCCATCATCGAGCTTCTGCTCGAATACATCAGAGTCAGATCCTCGAAGGAAATCGTACGGCATGTGGAGCAACGACTCCGCAGGTTCACATCACCCAATGCAAACAATCTGATCGCGCTTCTAGGGAGTTTTGACTTAGGGTGGCAAAAGGACTTAGAGAGCTACCTGGTCGACGAGCACAAGGATGCGGTCGACAGCGTCGTAAACCTCCGCCACACAATATCGCATGGTCGAGACGCCGGCGTCACCATGGCGAGTGTGCAGCGCTACTATGATCGCGTGAAGGAAGTCGTGGACCATATCGCCGATCTGTGTATTCCGACATAAGGCGATCCACGTTTTATGCGAAAAGTCGGTCGCGTCAGGTGTGTCAATTCTTCTGTGTAAACGGCCATGGTTTGGTTTCTCGGGATGGGGTGCAGGGGAAGGGTGTCCCTTCC
>JBIOGB010000010.1:0-99709 GCA_044447665.1 Candidatus Acidiferrales bacterium
AACCGAAACCGAAATGCAGGCAATCAGGCGAATGGCGGAATCCATTGCGGAGTTTAATCCGGCCTGTACAGCCGCGACTAGATACGGCTTAACTTTCTCACCGGAAGCGACTATGGAGCTATTGAACATGCCCGAAGAGCAGCGCGTCGAATTGACTGGCTGGATGGCTCGACCGGGGAACTACGATTCAATCGCTCACCCGCTTATGTGTCTGTCGCCTGAAAAGCAGGTTGAAAAAATCCGTGAGTATGCCAAGCGCGAGGACGTTCGGGGCTCCCTCAGGGATGGCAATACAGACGAATACCTAAAGCACAGTAGCCCGGCAATGGCTCGGCGGGAAGGGCGGAGAAGGTGAACGTCAGCCCGCAATACATCGAAGCGGCAACGGCATTAGGCAAAGAGCGGCCTAGCTATGCGGCATCCGTCCATGATGCCCATCTAGCGAGCCTAGGACTGTCCAGCAAGGCGACCGGCGAGATCATCGAACGCGCTGCGCCTGAGATTGCCGATTACCTCAACCGGGACGAAAAGGCGCGGGGAAGGATTGCCAAACTGCCCGATGCGGAACAGGTTCAAGAGATAGCGAAACTCCATGAAGGAATGAGCGAGCGGCCCGGCGACAATTCGGACACGGACAAGTACATCGAATCGCGCACAAAGAAAGGGCCAGGAATCCCCCGCTATGTGACTACGAAGGGGAGAAAGTCAGAGCGCAATGATTCCCGAATTTAACACCGTGCGCGGCGAAGGACGTAGGCGATAAATGCCCAACGGACAGCAGCAGACATTCACGAACATTCAGCCAATCGCTCCCCCAAAGCAGACATTTACCAATGTCACGCCAGTTGACGAAACCAAACCAGACACCGGGGTATGGGCGGGCGTCAAGAGAAACACCGTGGGGATGGTTGCGGGTTTGTATCATGCGCTCACGGACCCGGCGACGGACCAAGAAAAAGCGCAGTTGATGAAGAAAGTACAGGATGAAAAGGCATGGCAGACGGCGCACGGCTATGACCCGAATCAGGTTGACGAAAGCGTAGCTACTGACCCATCCCGCGCGACGTTGGCCTATCACAGATTGATTGACGCTCCTGCTGGAGCACTCGCGCAAAAGGGAGAGGACGAACAGGCGGCAGCGAAAGACTTACTCTCAAAAGGGCAAACGTGGAAAGGCTCGGATCTGTACGTGTCGGGAGCTACAGACAGGCTTTTGAGTGCCGTACCAGGGGCCGGGCCGTGGCTTAACAGCGTAGCGCAGCGTGCAGAGCGCGGGGATATATCGGGCGCCGCAACGGACGTTGCGGCAGCCGTGGCGTACAGCAATGCGCCGGAGATCGCACGGGCCACGGGCGTACCAGATAAACTAGCCGATTTTTTTAGATCATCGGCGCAAAAGAACTATGAAGACGTTCTAAACCCTACCAGGGTAGATACGAAGTACCAGACGCAACAGATCATGCCTCAACTCATGGAAGAGGCTCCCATTGCCATGACGCGCAAGGGACTCGCGGCAAAAGCGGCGGGACAGGCAGACATAGCGGGGCAGCAAATTGAGGAACAGGTTTCCGGCTTGCAGGGCGATATGAAAACGCAGCCGGTCATAGACAGGCTCGAAAACTTGCGCCAGAAATATCAAGTCAACGGAGTAAGTCTCAGGCCGGAAGTAGACAGCGCGATAGACACGCTGCAAGACCAATTGAGAGGTATATCGCAGCAGAGCGTGAAGGGCGAAAACTATAAAAGCATTTTTCAAGACGCCGGGTTGCAGGGTAACAAAGTATTTAGAGGAATGTCAGCCGAAGAATTGGAAAAAACTGCCACAACTGGGGAATTACAGGCGGGCGCGGGATATGCACAAACCCCAGGAAAGGTACGATACGGCGATATTACCAGAAATCCAGATGAAGCATTCAGATATTCCCAATCTCCGATTCTTCCTTCGCTCGGGAAAAGAACCCTGGGACAACAGGGCAATGGCGCGATGGCGGAATTTGAAAATGTTGGTTCACAGTTTGAACCCCAATGGAAATTCGTACACGGTGCCGAAGTGGATTCATCTGGGAATATTATCAAGATGTATGGGCAACTTGGGGAAAGAACAATGTCCTATCAGGACGTTGTGCGGGCGCGGCGGATTCTTGACGACGCGGTTGCGGAAGTGGGCGGCTACCAGGGCAGGCCGCTGTCCGATACCAGCATGGCGAACATCCGAAAGGCGACGGCAAACTCTTTCCGCGAGGAGCTGGGCAACGCTTCGCCCGACTTGGCAGCCGTGAATGCGAAGTTTCATTTCTGGAACACGCTCAACGATGTTCTGGAGCAGACGATTCAGCGGAAAACTGGGCAGGTCAACGCGCTCCCGAAGATGGAGACGGTTATTGCCGGGGCCGGGGGATTAGCTCGGAGCGGACTATCGGGGGCAGCCGCATACGCGGGAGCTATGAATCTTTTGGGGAAAGTTGTTCGCAGCACGGCATGGAGAACGGTGTCCGCTGCAACCAAAAGCGGCATTGCGGACGCGCTCACCACTGGTAATTTTGGCGCTGTTAAGGGCTTACTTCTCGGCGGCCAGGCGCTCTCGCAATCAGCGGCAAGCAGCAATGGCTACGGCGCGATCTCCGCAAGCCTTTCCGGGCAGCAAGGGCAGGCAGCGCACGCGGGAGAGCGGGAGCAATGAAACGAGAGCAGCGACGAGTTTTGGGTTAGGACACAAGGAGGGAAAAGGCTGCCGGAGGCAAAGCTAAAGTTGCTTCACACTACTTTTTGACAAAGAAGTGGAAAACCTTAGCGTTTTTCGGGTAGATTCTCTGGCCGTTCTTCAAGGTAATGAAGCGGCAGAAAACTTCCCGATAACCTACAGGAACAGTCTTCATGTGGTCTCCTTTCTCAGGCGTCACGTTTAGCTCGTCTCGCCCGTCTGAATAGAGACCACATGAAGCCTCCACTCAGAGGGGCGGACGGTAAAGTGAACTGAGTCCGGAGCCACTAGAAGGTGGCCCGGCGGTCGCCAACCGACAGCCACAAGCATTATACGCTTGAAAGGAAACAGCGACAGCGAGGTATCTCTATGAGTAGCAACGAAACGGCGTCACTCAATGTTTTATGCTACCCTCTCACGCCGGGGTATAACTGCCTTGGCACACGCACGCTCCGGCCGAAGTGTTTATGCCCGCCACGTTTTTTGTTCCTTTCCCGGCAATTTTCAGCGGAGGTGAAGTATGTCCTATGAAGAAACCTTGCAACGTGCAAGTCGAGAGGAAAGGTTCATGGCGACTATGTACGCGATGAATACCCTTTTGATTCATAAGGGGGTCTATTCGCAAGAGGAGTTTCAGAACCTTTTTGCTGAGTGGATGCAAAAAGAACAGCGTAAAAAGGAAAGTGGTCAGGCCCAAAAGCCTAGGGCGAACGCGGCTTATTCCCAGGCTTAGTGGAAAGGTCAGTCCACTTCGGGTGGTCGCATCCTAGGTCTTTTCTGCCGCAATGGTCCCCGATTTCACAGCGGAGGCAAACGCATTCGCACTTCGGTGCCGGTAGCACCGGCTTCCGCTTCCTACTCCACATTGAAACGCTCCGGTTTGAACGACCCGTCGATAACTGATTCTACGCCTATTCTTTCGCGCAGAATGGTCGGGATCACGCTCGGAGCGAAAGGTCTACCCGCGTTACACCCTTACCCGGCCCCTTCCGGGCCGGAAACGGTCAGTGCGCGAATTTGGCGAGAATTGGCAGGCAGTATTTAGAGAGACTGTTAGCGATTCTCCGGGCCAATCCTAAGGTCCTCAAGTTTATTTGCAATCGTCTCTATAAACTTCGCTACCACGTCGGGGGAACCCAGATGGTGACCGCCCGAAGTAGTTGGCGTAATGGCGGCTTTGGTGATGTCAACCGCAAGCTTGATAGTGGCATCGTTTATGGTGCGCATTTGAAATACCTCCAGTGCGCCGCGAGGCTATAACACAATTAAGTGCCGTGCAAGTTACGGGAGACGTTTCTAGAGCTTTCCGCTTGGAGGCTGCGACCCAAAAAACAGCGTAGCCTCACTGCGCTTGTAGTCGTGAGCTTGGCCGCAAGATGGGCAGTGAAGTTCGATACTCCCTATTCCTGTTATCGGGGGTATTTTGGAGTCCTCGTCATGGGGGCCGATGTAAGTCGCCAGAATTGGAAAGTTGCAGCCATCCGTTTTGCATCTGAAATGCCAGTAGGCGTAGTGCATAGCAGCGCGAGTGTACCACCAGCCGAACAGGTGTAGAATCCTCTCTCCTGCCTCTGCCGCATTTCAATCCCAAACTGCGGAGACTCCCTATGACCGAAGAGCGGAAGCACGCGATCTTGCTCGCCACCGTGATCTTGACGGCGCGAAAGCTACAACCAATCCTTGAGGAAGATGATGCGGCAGGCAAGCCGAACATGGCGACGGAATTTTGGGCGGAACGCTACACCAAGAAATCAATGGAGCGCGCTGCACACATTCTGGATTTGATTGACGAGAAATGGCCCTCCCCTAGCAGTCTTAAAGCATGCGGCCCCAATTAAAGAGCCGTCAGCCAGGTGGAAGCCGTCATTCCGCAAGCGTCTAGGCTTTTCCGCCAGCAGTGCCAAGTAATGCCACACCGCCAGAAAGAACCGCTCCTCCGGCTAGTGCTGCCACAATCGCGGGCATTGGATCACTGTTCCCGGCATGCACAAGCAATCCGCTGATTATGCCTCCGAAGACGCCAGCAACAAGCACGCTAGCGTACCTCATGATTGGGATGGGACGTGGTAGCCAAATGCGTATCATGATTGATGTGGCGATGGCTCCCCCGGTTAGCGCCCATAGGTAGTAAAGCCAGCTCATATTTTCCTCCTTGGTAATTTCGAACCCGGAGAATGTCAGGTTTATACACTTTGCATGCGTTAGTAGCAATATATAGATTTTCCGAATCAGCCAACAAGCGTTTTCGTGGGGACGCCAAACGTTGAAGATGCTTTGCGGCCCTTCTTTTTCGCCCGCTTCTCGTTTGCTTCCTTGAGCGCCTTGAGCGTCCCCGGCTGTCGCCCATGCCCACTCTCAAAACCACCTTCATAGAGCCAGCCGATACTTCCTGGCGGTTGACCCTTCCCGCCTTTGGGTTTCTTTCGTCCGCGTGCATCTGCAAGGTGTTTCTCGCAGTAGCGGACGCTATTGCGTGCGAGTGGTCGCGGGCAAACGCTACACTTTCCTTCCGCGATGTTGCGCTCCGCGTATCGCAACGCAGCGGCAAGATGGGCCGCGCCGGGGGGCAGCGATGTGAGCGGGACAAGCTCCGCGTCGCTTCGCTGCTGATTGCGGATTCTCTCTTTTGCCCACAGCAGAACATCCTCGGGATTCTCAAGTGCTCGCTTGAGCGTATCCACGTCGGCCTGCCGAAACCATGCAGCCAGAGCCGCTTGCGCCATCTGGTCAATAATGCGGTCAAGAATTAAGTGCAGTTCCTTGCGAAGGTTTGCCACTTCCGCCAGCTTCGCCAGCTCGAAACTGCCTAACGAACTTTGAGAGCAGCCAAGCAAGAAATTAAGTGGAACGGCGGTTGTAGTTAGCCCCTTATTCTTGCGGCTCACGACCCACCCCCGCCGTTGAACTCCCGCCAACAGGCAAGGTGCCAATAGTTGCCGTGCTCTTGGTCCTTCCAAAATTCCTTGTCGAAGCCGATTGTTAGCGCACAGCCTGGACACGTCGAATTGACGATCTGCCACAGGTGCGCGCACTCGCCATGACCGCACAGGCTGACGCACGGGCCACCTAGTTTTCCTGGGAGCGGGATGCCGGTCATAGCGCACCGCCTTGGATGCGCCGCTCAAACTCGGCCACTTCGGGGAACGCTTCGACAAGTTGCCGTTGAGCGAGCGCACCCAGATCGCGGACATTGGCCGCTATTAGGCGGTGATCTGGCCGGTCCAGTACGTTTCCAATGGAGTCGAAAAAGGACGCCAAGCCCCGAAAGGCAATGTAAGTTGATTCCAGGGCATGACGCTGTTGTGGTGATAAAGTAACCGGAGCTTGCATGGGAGCTTAACCCTCCTATGTGAGTTAGGGGCGCGTTCGGTGTGCAACCACCGGCGCGTCCCGCTTCTTACCTTTTCTTTTTCCTTCCTGGCCGGATGCCAGCGAGAACCTTTCGGGCCTTCTCAATGTCGCGGGCCGTCCAGAGCCGGACGCTGACGCCGCCGATTTTCTGCAACGGCGGCACGGCGACAGTCTTAGCCCTGACGTGTCTTTGCAGAGTCAGGATATGGACGCCCAGCTTCTTAGCTGCCTCACGAGTCGAGAACCTCATACTATAGACCTATAGCAGAATCTTTGAGGCCCGTCAAAAGAAAAACGTGCAAAAATCGTGCAATGAATCCTGCCGACCGTGACATCGTTGACGTAGCTGACAAACACTGTGCATTGATTCTGCGTAACTTATTGAAAGGAAAGAGCGGCCCGGAGAATCCGGCTTACAGGCTCGCCCGCCAATTTTCTTTAGCCTGCTCACGGGTTCACGCAGTCTAACTCATCCTCAAGAAAGCTTTTCTATCCGGACCGCCGTTATCTTGTACTCCGGAGTGCCCACAACGTTATCGCGCTGCGGACTCGTAAGGGAATTGAGAAAAACTCCCGGATCGTGAAATGTCGCGAAAAGCTCGCCGCGCTTTTGCGAGTGATTCACTCTAACCGGCAAGAGTGCCGCGCCGTGGCGGCTGCGGACGCGCACGCGTTCCCCGGATCCCACGCCCACCGCCGCCGCGTCCTCCACGGAGATGTCCAGAGTGTCTTCGGGACGCAACTCAGAGTTTTTCGTGCGGCTGGTCATCGTTCCCGCATTGAATTGGTAGAGCGTTCTTCCCGTAACGAGTAGAAATGGAAATTCCTGCGTGACCGCTTCCTCGGTGGGGCGGTATTCGATCCTGCACAGCGCAAAACGTTTCCCGGAAGACGCAGACGACTCATGCAGGATCCTCGTTCCCGGATGATCTTCCGACGGGCACGGCCACTGCAGGCCTTCTTTGTCGATTCGCGGGTACGTGATTCCCGCCGCAGCCTTCCAGACAGTCCTGACCTCGCCCCAAATCTCTTCGGCAGACGCGTAAGCGAAGAATTCACCCTTCCCCATGGCACGCGCCATTTGACAGATGATCTCCCAATCCGACTTCGACTCTCCGAGCGATTCGATGGCCTTTCTGACGCGCTGAATGCGGCGCTCGGCATTCATAAAGGTCCCGTCTTTCTCGAAGGCCGAGCAAGCCGGGAAGAACACGGTCCCAAACCTTTTTGCGGTCTCATTTAGAAACATGTCCTGCACGATGACAAGTTCCAAAGACTCCAGAGCGCGGGACGTCACGATGGAGTTCGGATTCGTCAAGAAAATATCGTAACCAATGGCCCAAAGAGCTTTCAGTTTTCCTTCGAGTGAGGCGTCCATCATTCCTAGAAGATTGGCGCCTTTTTCTGCCGGAAGCGGAGCTCGCCAAACACTCTCGAAGAGCTTCCGGCCCGCATCCAGGGGGATGGCGCCTGTCAGAGAACCGGGATCGCATCCCATCTGCGCTGCACCTTGGACGTTGTTCTGGCCGCGCAAAGGATTTATGCCGGTCCCGGGCAGCCCGAGGTTTCCTGTGAGCAGGGCGAGATTCACCATGCACATTACCGCTTCCGTCCCTTGCGTATGCTCCGTCAGGCCCAATCCGTGGAAAGCCATGGATGGTTTTTCCGTTGCGTAAATTCGCGCAGCCCTTCGGATCTCATTTGGCTCTATTCCGCAAACGGCCGCGACACTCTCTGGCGGCCAGCGAGAAATGAATGCGAAATAGTTTTCGCGGTCTTCGACGCGAGCTTTGAGGAATAACTCATCCTGCAGCCCTTCTTGAACGATGGCGCAGGCGAGCGCATTGAGAAGCGGAACATTCGTTCCCGGGCGCGGCGCCAGGTGCACGGCCGCATACCGGGCGAGCTCAATCTTTCGCGGATCGACCACAATCAACCTGGCGCCGTGCAGCGCGGCTTGTTTGATCCTCGCTCCGACGATGGGGTGATTTTCCGTGGCATTGGCGCCACAAACCAGGATGGTTCTCGCTTTCTCGATATCGTCGAAGGAATTGGTTGCTGCTCCGGTCCCCAGCATGAGCTTCATCGCAGCAGCCGACGGTGCGTGGCATACACGGGCGCAGCAATCTACGTTGTTCGTTCCCGCAACGATTCGCGCAAACTTTTGGGTCAGGTAATTTTCTTCGTTTGTGGCCCGCGCGGAACCCAATACGCCGATGCTGTCGGGTCCATAGCGCTCACCGATTTGCCGCAATCTGCCGGCCGCGAAAGTTATCGCTTCCTCCCAGGAAACGGTTCTCCATTCGCCGCCTTCACGGACCATGGGACGCATCACGCGATCGGCTGCATACACATATTCATTCGCGTACCGCCCTTTCACGCACAGATGACCCCGATTGACAGGCGCCTCCAGTGCCGGCTTGACGGCGACAATTCTGTCCTCACGGACACCGACTTCCAATTCGCATCCCGTGCCGCAATACGCGCATGTCGACTTCGTCCAGCGCGTTGGCGTACCCATGGAGAGAATGGATTTGTCTTCCAGCGCGCCCGTCGGACACGTGTCCACGCAGGCGCCGCAACTCACGCAAGAG
Organism: Candidatus Acidiferrales bacterium; assembly: GCA_044447665.1. GTDB lineage: Bacteria > Acidobacteriota > Terriglobia > Acidiferrales > UBA7541 > Acidiferrum. Next base: position 8,647 of record JBIOGB010000010.1, read on the forward strand.
CTTTCCCAGAGAGTTGTCCCGGAATCAGGGAGAATTCGCGAAGCATCGCCCCGGTTCGTGATCCCCCAGACGAATTGCCCCTGCACGTCTTCGCAAATTCCTACGCAGCGGTAGCAGAGAATGCACTGCGACATGTCAGCGCGGAAGTATGGATTCGATTCATCCAGCTTTGCCCGTGTCGCTGTTCCCCGGCACTCCTTCTCCAATCCGTACTGCCGAATCAAAACGTGAAACTCTTTTTCGGGGAAGCGGCGGACGGCCTCCTGCGGATAATTCTCGGCGAGCAGGCGCAAAATTGCGCGTCGCCCTGCTTCGAGCTCGGGTGTATGCGTCTTCACCACCATGCCCTCAGTCACCGCAGTCGTGCAGGCAGCCTGAAGATGCTCCAACCCTTTCACTCGAACCATACACAACCGGCAACTGCCCAGAGGCTCGAGCCGTGGGTCCTTGCAAAGCGCGGGAACTTTAATGCTGATTAGTTGAAGAGCGTGCAGGAGTGATTGCTTCGCCTCAAACTCGTGATGCCTGCCGTTGATCGTCACCGACACCATAGCGCCAATTCCGATAGACCGGAGATCTATGTCAAGAATGATCGACAAACAGCCGGCACAGCGGCGTGAGCCTCATCACTCCGGTATGTGAATTAAATCACAGGAGCAGCAGAGTAAGTGAACCCAATCGGCATGACAGGCGCATTTCACCCAGAGATTTGGCAACGGTTAGACTCGAACCTCAGTTACGTTGGTCCGGCCGGCCTAGCACCCTCTTTCCCCTACTTGCCGTATGATGCTCTTATGCGGCTGCTACTCGTTGAGGATGATACCCGCATCGCGCGCTTTGTGGCCAAAGGCCTGCGTGAACAGGCGTACGCCGTCGATATTGTCACCACGGGTGACGACGCGCTCTACCAGGCGGACATCAATACGTACGACCTCGTGATTCTCGATGTGATGATTCCCGGCCGCGATGGTTTCGCGGTTTGCCGCGAGTTGCGAAAATCCGGCAAGCGCATGCCGATTCTCATGCTGACAGCGCGCGCCGCCGTGGAAGACCGCATCACCGGCCTCGATCACGGCGCGGATGATTACCTGACGAAACCGTTTGAATTCCGCGAACTGCTCGCGCGTTTGCGCGCGTTGCTGCGGCGCTCCGGAGAACTGCGACCTCCCAAGATCGTTGTTGCCGATCTCCTATTGGATACCGCAGCGCAGAGTGTCTCCCGCTCCGGGCGGAACATTCCTCTGACGGCAAAGGAATACGCCCTGCTTGAATTTCTCGCGCGCAATGCGGGGCGCGTCGTTGGCCGCGCGGAAATCGCCGAACACGTGTGGGACGAAACCTTCGACGCTTTTTCCAACCTCATCGAAGTTTATATGAATCGCATTCGCCGTAAGATCGACGCCGACGCAGAGCTCCCGCTTCTGCACACGCGCCGTGGCGCCGGCTACCTACTGGGCGTTTCCTCTGAAGTGCCCGAAGGAGAGCCGCAAGCTCCCGGCGCGTCGCGAGCTTCCCGAGGCAAAGTAACTCCGCCTCCCAGGAAGAGCCATGTTTGAATCCGTTCGCGTAAGGCTCACGCTCTGGTATGCCGGTGTTCTTGCGCTGGTGCTTGTTATCCTTGCTCTCGCGACGTATTTCATTCTTCGGCAGAACACTGCGCAGCGCGCGGACAGCAGCCTCTCTGAATTAGCGGACGTGTTTCTGACCACGCTGCAGGCGGAGATGAGAGACGAGTCGGGCCCTGGCGCGCTTAAACGCGCCGCGCTCGAAGCTATCGTCGAACATCGATTTCGCGACCATTTCTACCTAGTTTTGGAACCCTCGGGCGAGTGGATCGCCTCATCAAAGGATCTTCCTGCCGCGAACCCGCCTTCACCAAAAGAAGATTCTCTTGGGATCTTCGACTCCCGTTCCTTTCGCAAGCTCGTGGAATCTTCTTCCCGCTCGGCTGGTTTTTTTCAGAATGTGAGAGACGACAAGAGCGGGTATCGTGGTTTCGTCCGCCATTTCGCCGTGAGCGGCAAGACGTACACCCTCATCGTTCTGCAATCCCTGCGTCCGCAAGCGGCGATGCTCGAAGAAGTGGCCCAGACATTTTCGTTTGCAATTCCGATCGCCGTTCTCTTGGCCAGCGCGGGCGGATATTTTCTCGCGCGCAAGAGCCTCGCTCCCGTTGTCGCCATGAGCACGCAGGCGGGGCACATCGGCGCCGCCACTCTTCACGAGCGATTGCCGGTTCAGAACGAAAAAGACGAGCTGGGCCATCTGGCGCGCTCCTTCAATCAACTCCTTGACCGCCTCGATCAATCTTTCGACCGCCAGCGCCGCTTCATGGCCGATGCTTCCCATGAATTACGTACTCCGGTGGCGATCCTGCGCGGTGAGGCGGAAGTCGCACTCGCGCGGCCGGACCGCAAGCCCGAGGAATACCGGGAATCTCTTGCTGTCCTTCGCGCGGAGTCACAACGCCTCACGCACATCGTCGAAGATCTGTTCACGCTGGCCCGCGCGGATGCGGGACAGCACCCGCTTTCACCGCATGATTTTTATCTGGACGAGCTCGTGGCAGACTGCACCCGCACGACGCGCACACTGGCGCTTGCGAAGCGCATCACGCTTACTTGCGACGCAGCCCAAGAATTGCCGATCCACGCCGACGAAGCCCTGCTGCGCCGGATGTTCCTCAACCTTCTCGACAACGCCATCAAGTACACTCCGAAAGGGGGCAGGGTCTCGGTGGCTTGCCGGTCCGAGGGCGGAGAATACGCGCTCAGCATCACGGACACCGGCCCCGGCATTCCCGTCGAACTTCAACCTCGCATCTTCGAGCGATTCTTCCGTGTTGATAAGGCGAGGTCGCGCGCGGACAGCGACGGAGGCGGCGCGGGGCTGGGCCTCTCGATCGCGCGTTGGATTGCGGAAGCTCATCAGGGGCGCCTGGAACTCACCCGCTCTGACGCCTCAGGCAGCACCTTTACCGCCTATTTCCCCGCAAATTCCACGGCCGCCGCTCCTGCGGGGCGTTAATCGTCCGTTTAACTTCCTCTCGCTAAAGTTATATAGTCCAAGCCCCGGGAAGTCTCGCGTGTGGCTCAGGAGATTTGACCTGTGAACCTAGTGCCTATTCTAAGAACTTCGTTTTTCATGGCCGCGGCTGCCGTTCTTCTTTGCCCGCAGGGCAGTTTCGCGCAAGACGCGGCGCCTCCTGTGCAGACTTCGCCCGCAGAGACGGCAAAGCCGCAGGGACTTGCCCCGGGGGCGCCGATCCGTCTCGCGCTCCAAGACGCGCTTAACCTCGCCCGAAAAAACAACACGCAGTATCAAGCCGCGGTCACCAGCGCCGGACTTGGCCGTGAGGACCGAACTCAGGCTCGCGATGCCTTGCTTCCTTCCGTTGCTTACAACAATGCAGCGATCTACTCCCAGAGTACTGGCGCCAGAGCCCAGTCGCTCGGAGCTGCTCCAGTCATCTTTATTGCCAATAACGCGGTTCACGAGTACATCAGCCAGGCGAATATTCATGAAGCGATCGATGTGGCGGCGGTTGCGGGGTGGCGCCGCGCCTCGGCCGCGGCTGCGGTTGCCCGCGCGCAGGCAGAAATTGCATCTCGGGGTCTCGTCGTGACCGTCGTGCAAGGTTTTTACAACGTGGCCGCGGCTCAGCACAAGCTCGAAACCGCCAAAAGAGGCGCGGACGAAGGCGATCGTTTTCTGAAAATTACCCAGGATCTCGAGCATGGAGGCGAAGTCGCGCACTCCGACGTCATCAAGGCCGAGCTCCAGATGCAGGAACGCCGACGGCAGCTTCAGGAAACACAGCTGGCGCTGCTCAACGCGCGTCTCGATTTCTCCGTCCTGATTTTTCCCGACTTCAACGATAACTTTGAGGTGACGGATGATTTACACGCGGCCGTCCCATTGCCCACACTTGCGGAAGTTCAGCAGCAAGCCGCGCGCGACAATCCCGATGTCCGCGCCGCTCTCGCAGCAGTTCAGGCAGCGGATCACGACGTTCTTGGGGCGCGCGCCGGCTACCTTCCTTCATTAGCCCTGGATTATTTCTACGGTATCGACGCGGCGCACTTTGCAGTGAATAGCGTCTTTGGCAATCAGAAATTCTCGAATCTTGGTAGTTCGATTGTCGGCTCACTGAACATTCCCATCTGGAACTGGGGCGCCACGCAGAGTCGCGTCAAGCAAGCCGATTTACGCCGCGCCCAGGCCAAGCGCGAACTCTCTCTCGCGCAACGAACACTCCTGGCGGAGATACGATCGCTCTACGCCGAAGCGGAGACAGCGCTCAACGAGCTGGGCGGCTTGAACCGTTCGGCCGAACTTGCCGAGGACAGCCTGCGATTGACGACGTTGCGATACACGAACGGCGAAGCAACGGTTCTCGAAGTCGTCGATGCGCAAACCACTTACGCGCAGGCGAACGCCAGCTATCAGGATGGCGCCGTACGCTACCGCGTAGCCCTTGCGAACCTGCAAACTCTGACAGGAGTATTGACAACGCCATGAATCCGAAAATGAGAGCTCTACACCACCCCGGCCGCTTTTCGCTGGCGATTGCCTGCGCGGCTCTTGCGATGCTTATCGTTCTGAACGGTTGCGGAAGCGCCGAGAAGGAAAAGGAGCCGGTCGCGGCCGTGCAGACCACGCCCGCGCAAAAGGGCCCTATCTCACAGGTCGTTTCGGCCGAAGCGGTGGTCTTTCCGTTGCAACAAGCGACCGTCGCTCCGAAGATCACCTCGACGGTATCCGAATTCAAGGTACAACGCGGGGACCGCGTGAAAAAGGGCCAACTGCTGGTGGTTCTGGAGAACAAGGATCTCGATGCTGCGGCGAAGGCGACAGAGGGAGACTTCGAACAGGCCGATGCTGGCTATGTCACCACCGTCGAAGCCAGCCTTCCGCAACAAATCCAGAAAGCCGAGCTGGATGCCGCGGCCGCGAAGGCCGGATTTGACGCGCAGCAGAAAGTCTATGACAGCCGCAAGGAACTCTTTCAGCAAGGCGCTATTCCACGGCGTGATCTGGATTCCGCGGAAGTTGCTTTGGCCCAGGCGCGGAGCCTGAACGAGGTTGCACAGAAGCAGCTGGTGGACTTGCGTCGATTGGGGAAAGAACAGGCTCTAAAGTCCGCGCACGGCGCGCGCTCGTCGGCCGAAGGCCACATGCTTGCCGCGCAAGCGCAGCTTAGCTACTCGGAGATTCGCAGCCCCATCGATGGTGTTGTGACCGATCGCCCTCTGTACGTAGGGGATCTCGCAATCGCCAATCAGCCGATCCTCACGGTGATGAACGTGAGCAGACTGATCGCGAAGTCGCACATCGCGCAATCGGAAGCCGCGGCCCTGAAGGTCGGTAATCCCGCCGAGCTGAAAATTCCGGCCCTGGATCATCCATTGAAAGGCCGTATTACTCTCGTCAGCCCCGCCCTCGATCCGGGCAGTACGACCATTGAGGTTTGGGTGGAAGCCTCAAAGCCTGACCCAGCGCTCAGGCCCGGCATGACCGCGGAAGTGGCGATGACCGCGAAAACGGTGAAAGACGCACTCGTTGTTCCGGCGTCGGCAGTTTTCAAGAACGCGGAAGGCGCGGATTACGTGCTCCTGGCTGGCTCCGATGAAAAAGCCCATCAGAAGACGGTACAAGTGGGAATTCGCAACGCCGACCTGGCACAGATCTTGAGCGGCATAAGCGCCGGCGATCCGGTTATTACCACCGGCGGTTATGCGCTGCCCGACGGCACGCAGGTCAAGATCGAAAAGCCAGGGGCGGACGAAAAAGCAGCCGCGGATAAAGGTGACAAAGAGGACGACAAAAAAGATCCGGCGGATGATAAGAAAGACGCAAAAGCCGACAAAAAAGATTCTAAAGCGGGCGGCGCCACAAAGCCGGCCGAGAAAGTCAGGGAGTAGCCACGCATGGATCCCCGGCCTGAATCCCATCGCGCGGGGCAGCCCGCTGCCCCATGGTTTAGCCGTCTATCGCGTCCCATTTTGTTCCTAATCGTCAGCCTGACTCTGGCCGGCGCATATCTCGCGGCTACCATCCCCATTGCGGTTTTTCCAAGCACGGACTTTCCGCGCATCGCCATCGGTGTGGACAACGGCGTTATGCCGATCGATCAGATGCTGGTAACCATCACGCGCCCGATCGAAGAGGCGGTCAACAGCGTCCCCGGATTGCAGAAGGTACTATCCGTGACGAGCCGGGGCACGGCCGATGTCAATCTGTTCTTCGATTGGAATTCGGACATGATCCTGACGCTGCAGCGAGTCGACGCCGTTGTCGCGCGCTTGCAGACGGAGCTTCCGGCGTCGGCCAAGGTGGAAACGCATCGCATGACCTTCGCCGTGTTTCCCATCATTGGCTACAGTCTGACGTCGGACACGGTCCCGCTGAACAAGCTCTGGGAAATCGCCACCTATGATCTCAAGCCGCGCATGAACCGGCTGGATGGTGTTGCCACGATCATCATTCAGGGCGGACGCGTTCCCGAATTCCAGGTGATGCCCGATCCTGCGCGTCTTTTGGCCGCGGGCATTACGGTACCCGACATACTCGAGGCCATTCGCCGCACCAATCTGATCGACTCTCCCGGCCTGCTTGAGAATGGCCACCAGCTCGTGCTCGGCCTCATCAGCGGCCAGGTGCGCACACCCGAACAGATCGGACAAATCGTCGTGAAGAATTCTCCCGCGGGCGTGCCGATACGCCTCGGTGACATTGCGCAGATCGCTCCTTCCGTTGCGCCGGTCTATACCGTCGTGACCGCCAACGGCAAGCCCGCGGTGCTCCTCAACGTGGACCGGCAGCCAGACAGCAACACCTTGCAGGTCGCAAACGAAGTCCACGCGTTAATCCAAAAGCTTACCCCCACCCTCCCGCCGGGGGTCCATCTGGAGACCTTTTACGACCAATCGACTATCGTCCACGATTCCATCGCCAGCGTCCGTGATGCCGGCCTGCTTGGGCTGGTGCTCTCCTCCATCATTCTCGTGCTCTTCCTGCGGGATTGGGGAACTTCGCTCGTCGCCGGGTTGGTCATTCCCGCCACGCTTATTATTACCTTCATCGTTCTCAAATTTACGAACCAGAGCTTCAACTTGATGACCCTCGGCGGCTTGGCTGCCGCGGTCGGGTTGGTCATCGACAACGCTATCGTCGTGCTCGAAAACATCGTCTTGCACCGCGACGCCGGCCAGGGCCGTCTCCAGGCCATTCAGAGCGCCCTGCACGAATTGACGGTGCCTCTCGTCGGCTCGACGGTTACTCCCATCGTTGTATTTCTCCCGCTGATCTCCATGACCGGTGTCACCGGCAGCTTTTTCCGCGCGCTGGCGATTACCATGACCGTTTCTCTCTTTACTTCACTGGTTTTGGCGCTGTCCTGGACCCCGATTCTCAGCCAATACTTCGTCCGCCGCAAAACTACTGGCGAGGTTCCCGCCGCCACTTCGGAGGGAGGGCCGGACATGGCAGCGCTGCTCGCCGCGGAAGAAGCGCACCTCTCCGGCTTCTTCGGGCGCATCGTGGAGTTCTATGGACGAACGATGCAATCGGTATTGAAGCGCCCCTGGGTATTAACCGCAAGCTCTGTAGTGATCATCGTTCTGTCGGCTGTGTGTTACAACTTTCTCGGCAGCGACCTGCTCCCAGAGATGGATGAGGGCGGGTTCATCTTGGACTATTTCACACCACCGGGTAGTTCGCTCACCGAATCCAACCGCATCCTTCAACACATTGAGCAAATCATACGTTCCGTCCCGGAAGTCGAAACCACTTCGCGCCGTACGGGTTTGCAGTTGGGCCTTGCCGCCGTCACGGAAGCCAATAACGGCGATTTCACTGTGAAGCTTAAGAGCGGTCCCAGACGTGGCATCGATGAAGTCATTTCCGACATCCGGGCGCAGGTCGAAGAGGGTGAGCCCGCCACCAAAATCGAGTTCGTTCAGCTCTTGCAGGACATGATCGGCGACCTGACCAGTCAGCCCGAGCCTATCGTCATCAAGCTCTTCTCCCCGGACGGCAAGCTCTTGAACGAGACCGCCCCGCGTGTCGCCGACGCCATCGGGAAAGTCCCCGGCGTTGTGGACATCCTCGACGGCGTTCAGAACACCATCAGTGGTCCAGCGGTGACGTTTCAAGTGAACTCCGCTGTGGCCGCGCGGGCGGGTTTCTCGCCTGAAGAAGTGGCCACGGACGCATCGGCCATTCTGGAAGGTGAGCCTTCCCCAACGCCCGTTGTTCTTAACGATCGCGCCTACACCATTCGCATTCGCTTCCCAGAGCAGAATCGCTCTTCCCTCGATCGCATGGGCAATACCCTGCTGACCAGCTCCACGGGACACACCGCCACACTCGGATCTCTGGCCAGCGTATCCACGGATCCCGGCGAGACGGAAATTCGCCGGGAGAATTTGCAGCGCCTCGTTCAAGTCACCGGGCGCCTGGAAGGTGTGGATCTTGGCACCGGCATCGCTGCCGTGCAGAAGGCCGTTAACGATCTCCACCTGCCTTCATCGATCCGCATCGAATACGGTGGCGTGTACCAGGAACAGCAGAAATCGTTCCGCGACTTGCTGATGGTTCTGTTTCTGGCTCTCGTGCTTTTGTTCGTGGCGTTGCTGTTCGAATTCCGAACTTTCTCCGCGCCCGCGGCCATTCTCGCCTCCTCGCTGCTCTCGACATGCGGCGGCTTCTTCGCTTTGCTGATCACCAGGACGACGTTCAATGTCGCTTCCTTCATGGGCATGATCATGGTGATCGGCATCGTCGCCAAGAACGGCATCTTGCTTCTCGACGCGGAGCACCGCTTCCGCGATCTCGGTTTTTCCGCGGAAGACTCCATGATTCAGGCCGGCCGCCGCCGTCTGCGGCCCATCGCCATGACCGCGTTGGCCACCATCGCGGGCATGCTTCCCTTGGCCTTTGCGATCGGAGCGGGCTCGCAAATGCTTCAGCCTCTGGCGATCGTGGTTGTGGGCGGGCTCATCAGCTCGATGGTGCTGTCGCTCGTCTTCACGCCCGCCATTCATTTCTATTTGCGGCCGAGGACCGCCGAGCAGGGATAAGACACGTTAGAGCGGGCCCTCCCAGCCCGGTGTCCAGAAACAGTCAGGGCAAATGAAAATCCTCGTTGTTGAAGATGAAAAGGGTATGGCGCAAGTCCTTCGGCGAGGGCTGGAAGAAGACAGTCACGCTGTCAGCTTGGCGGCCGACGGCCTCTCCGCCTTGGAGTTGGCCGAAAACAGCACCTTCGATCTAATCCTGCTCGACGTCATGCTTCCCGGAATGAACGGGCTCGAGGTTGCGCGGCGGCTCCGCGAAAGCCGGCAGGACACTCCTATCCTGATGCTTACGGCGCGCGATGCCGTGCCCGACATCGTCAAGGGTCTCGATGCGGGTGCCGACGACTATCTTACGAAACCCTTTTCGTTCGCCGTGCTTCTGGCTCGTATTCGCGCTCTTGACCGCCGCCATACGGAACTCCGCACCCATTCGCTCCGCGTTGCGGATCTTACGCTGGAGATCATGGAGCGACGGGTCTTCCGTGGCCACCGGGAGGTCCATCTCACACCCACGGAATTTCGCCTCCTCGAATTTCTTATGCGCCGGGACGGAAAAGTTGCTTCGCGCCACGCCATCCTCGAAGCCATTTGGGGTCCGGAGGAACACGTCGAGGAAAACACTTTGGACGCTTTTGTCAGACTCCTTCGCCGAAAAATCGACGAAGGCGAGCCCGTGAAACTCATTCACACCATGCGCGGATTCGGCTATTGCCTCGAGCCGGACCCCCAATCATGAAGCTTCCTCTTCGGGCCCGCATCACCGCCTGGTACTTCGCCGTTCTTACTGTCTCTTTCGCCGCGTTCGCTTGGATTTCCGACTATGGATTTCGGAGCAGCATCCAGACGACCGCAAACGATGCTTCGCGAGCGAATCTGGAAAGTGTGGCGAATGTCATCCGCCGAACGGCTCCTAAGGGCTCCGCCGAAATTAAGGACGAGCTGAACGAACTCATGGGCCTCTGGGCTGGTGGTGCGCCGCTGGAAGTCGCGGGCGCCGGCGGAAAGCTGATCGTGCAATCGCCGCAGTTCACGCGCCCCTATCGGAGCCTCCCTCCGGTAAACAACCCGCAAGTCACTTATCTCACGACGAATCTGGCAGACATGCAATACCAAATCGCGATGCAAGCCGTCGAAGTGGAGGGCCAAACGTTTCGCATCCGTGCGGCGGTAAATACCGAGCCTTTTGACGACGCCCTTGACCGCTTTCGAATTGTCCTCGCGGAAACCCTGCCGGCTCTGGTGATACTCGCTTCCCTCACCGGCTATTGGCTCAGCGGCCGCGCCCTCTCTCCCGTCAAGGAAATCATTCGGACCGCTCGCGGCATCGGCGTTCAGGATTTGGCCGGACGCCTCAACGTCCCTGAGCCTCAGGATGAATTGCGCAGTCTCTCGCAGACACTGAATGAAATGCTCGCGAGAATCGAAGCCTCGGTAAAAAGAATTACGCAATTTACTGCCGACGCTTCACACGATTTGCGCACACCGCTCGCCGTCATCCGCAGCAACGCCGAGCTCGCTCTTCGCCGCTCTCGCACCGAAGAGGAATATCGGGAAACACTTTCTCGAATCCTGGCAGCCTCTGAAGAGACCACTCATCTGATCGAGAATCTCCTCACATTGGCTCGCGCCGATGCCGGTGCGGAGGGCCTTCTCTTCGAACGCATTGATCTCATACCGCAGGTGCGCAAGGCTGCCGAGGAGGTGCGCATACTCGCAGCTGCCAAGGGCATTCAAATTTCTCTGGAATCCTCACCCGGCCCTTTGTGGGTTTCCGCCGATCAGCGGGCGCTCCAGCGGCTTTTCCTCATCGTGCTCGAAAACGCCGTGAAATACACGCCGGATGGTGGCGTTATCAATATCCAGCTCGCGAGCGCGCAGGGGAGTGCAACCGCCGAAATTCGCGATTCTGGCATTGGCATCTCGGAAAAAGACCTGCCGCATATTTTCGAGCGTTTCTATCGCGCCGACCAGGCCCGTTCACGCGAACCTGGTGGTTCCGGCCTCGGCCTCGCTATCGCCCGCTGGATTGCGGAAAAGCATGGCGGAACAATCGAAGCTCTCAGCACGCTAGGAAATGGCTCCGTTTTTCGTCTCCATTTTCCACTCGCCGCGGGCTCATGAGAATTCAAGTAGATGGCAGGAGAAAAGGCTTGGCGCTATTGAGCCCGCAAACCAAGATTAAAATCTCTTCAGGTCATTTTTAACCAACCATCAATCTCCATTCATCTCCCGTTCTCATTTTTCCTTCCCAATAGGGCCGCTCAATGAGTGTGGGTCACGTGTGTAATCGGGCTTTGCTTGGTGGTTACAGTGCCGACACCCGTCGATTTTATTCAATCAGACCTGAGGGGAGTGCAGATGGTTCATTCAAGAAGAAATCTTCTAAGTCTCCTTCTATTGCTCGCCTTCGCGCTTCCGTGCCTCGCGCAGACGGACCGCGCCACGCTCGAGGGCACGGTGACGGACAAGACCGGCGGCACAATCAGCGCTGCGAGCGTCAAAGTCACTGTCGTGGATACCGGCATCACCCAGGAACGCAAGACCAACTCAAACGGCTATTACCGTTTTCCTGGCCTCGCCACTGGCGAGTACACGGTCACAGTTTCAAATACCAGCTTCAAGACGAAAATCCTGGAGCACGTCGAACTTCAGGTCGGTGAAACTCATACACTCGACGTTCCGCTCGAATTGGGCTCAGTTGAGGAAAAGGTCGAGGTCAAAATGGATGTCGGCCCCGTGGAACGCAGCACCGCGGAAATCTCGACCGTTATTCGCACGGATCAGGTGGTCAATCTTCCGGTCAACGGCCGCGATTGGTCGAGCTTAACCTTGCTTGCCCCGTTTGCTCAGGATGATGGTGGAGGCAACCAACGCACCATCCGCTACGCCGGCCGCGCCATTGACGACAACAATTTCAATTTCGATGGCGTGGACGCTGGTGGCATCCAGGAGCAAGCGCAAAAATCGCAGGTTCGCTTGCAAATCTCCGAGGACGCTGTTGCAGAGTACCGTGTCAACAGCGCACTCTATGACGCTGAGTATGGGACACAAGCCGGTGGTCAGATCGACGTGGTCACCAAATCAGGCTCCAACGATTTCCACGGCACTGTATTCGGGTACTTCAGGAATTCTATTTTTGATGCGCGCAACTTCAACGATGTCGACTTGAATGGAAACCCCGCGATTCCCCCTTTTCGTCTCGGGCAGTATGGTCTTACTGCTGGCGGCCCGATCGTAAAGGACAAGACTTTCTTCTTCCTTAGTTACGAAGGACTTCGCCAGTTGCAGTCCACCACGCAGCAAGCAACCGTGCCCTCGGGTGCGCTTCAGCAGGCTATTTTGGCTACTTCGCCGCAGATGTGTCCCATCCTTCAGGCATACCCATGGCGTACTTCCACAGGGACCATCGCCGGCTGCGCGCCGAAACTTGTCTTTCCGGACGGCGCCTTCACTAGTCTGGACAGCAACACGGATCAATTCACCCATGCCACACCCACCACGATTCACGAAGATACCGCGTTGATCCGCATCGACCACAAATTCACCGATAAGACCACTCTGTACGGCCGTGCCCAGCGGGACATTCTGCACTCCGACCAGCCGATTAGCCCGCTCTTCGATGTACAAAAAATCGTCAATCACCCTGCCAATTACTTCCTGGCGCTACAGCACATTTTCACTCCGAGTCTCTTCAACGAAGCAAAGGTCTTCGTCAACCGCTCGCCGTATCACAATCCCCAGGCCAGCGTCCTGCCTTATGCGGTCAGCACGAATACCAACTTCACGGGAATTAACAATAATTCGGCGGATATCGAAGTCGGGACTACCTTCGGATTTATCGACAATCTCACCTGGACCCATGGCCGCCACACTTTCAAGACCGGCATGGAGATTCGCCGCATACGGCTCAATCAGGGTCAGACGGCAAACAATACCCTCAACTTCGGAGACATCCCGAGTCTGATAAGTGCTTCGCTAACCAGCGTCAATTTCATTGCACCATGGTGCTGCCACAAGTACCGCCGCACTTTCTACATGCCCTATTTCCAGGATGAGTGGAAAGTGACTCCCACTTTTACCGCAAACATTGGAATTCGCTGGGATTACTACGGGGCCGCGCACGTGCCGGACAACCGCACGACGGTCTTCGACTTGAACCAGTTCCACGGGGCTTGCCTCGGCTCGGGTTCGTTCAACACGCCATTTGCTGTCCCTGTGAACACGCCGCCATGTCCGAAAAATCCGTCTTTGTACGACCCCAATTACCGGAATTTCGACCCCCGCGTGAGTTTCGCTTGGGCTCCATCTGCACTCCACGGCAAGACGGTTATTCGCGCAGGCTTCGGTATCTATAGTGGCGCCGCACAAAACGACGACCTCAATGCCGGACTCGAGAGTGACACCTTTCGCGCATCCGTCAACAACCCTCCGCTCACACCGGCGCTCGAACAAGAGACGCCGGATCTCACAGGCTTTGCGAGCCTGGCGAATCACCCGCGTGCTCTGCAGCGTCAAGGTCGCAGGGATCAATACTCGGAGACGTGGGGTCTGACTATCGAGCACCAGCTGCCCGCCGCTTTTCTCTTCTCAACGTCCTATCTTGGAAGCCACGGCGTGAGACTGTTCTCGCGTGGCGCCGTAAACCTGTGCACTCCTCCAGTTTTTGTTTTCAATGATTCGACCGGCAACCCCAATTGCACTCGGCCGTTGGATCAGTTTTTTCCCGGGAATCCGTCGACGGACCCGTATGGTTCTGTCGATTACAAGAGCGATACCGGACAAAGCACTTATGATGCTTTGCTCGTCTCTCTCGAAAAGCGAATTTCGGGCGGTCTTTCCTTCCAGGCGCGCTATACATTCTCTCACTCGATCAACGATGGAGCAGTGGGCGGCGGCGAAGCGAACGGACAGGAAAACGTCAACTGCCGCCAATGCGACAAAGGGCCCAGTGTGTTCGACATTCGGCACAATTTCACCGCCAACGCTATTTATGAATTGCCTTTCGGACCTGGCAAGACCTATCTGAACCAGCGCGGTGTCCTTGGGAAGATAGCCGGTGGGTGGGAATTCAGCAGCTTGGGCACGTGGCATACTGGCCATCCCTTGACGATTTCCATGGGCCTTGGGGGCACAACTCCGCCAACCGCGCAGTTTCCGAACGGGGTTTCGCAGACCTTTCTGCTTCCCGATGGCAATGATCAGACTAATCAGCGGCCAGACATCGTGCCGGGAGTCCCGCTTTATCTGCCCGGCGGGGGGAAAAATGGCATGCCCTTGATCAACCCCGCCGCATTTCAAGCTCCACCCGTGGATAGCAATGGAAATTTCACGCGATTCGGCAACGCAGGTAACGGCGTGGCTCGCGCCTTGAACATCTGGCAAGTGGACATGTCGTTGATGAAAGAAACGAAATTGACCGAGCGATTTGGTCTGCAGTTCGGGGTACAGGCGTTCAATATTTTCAACCACACCCAGCTTGGCGATCCAGGCAACCTGACGCTCGATTACGCCCCGGGGGATCCTTCAGGCACCAATTTATCCGCACCCGGTAACTTTGGCGTCATCACCAACACGGTGAACGGCCTTGGCACGAACACCGGCACGGGATTGCCGCGGCAACTACAGTTCATGCTGCGGCTCAAGTTTTGATCACCCCGAAGAAAGACCGGGCGCGAGAGCATTTCTGCCGCCATTCGGTCTTTTTCACAAACCTACCGGCTGAAAGTGTTTTCAGGCCGGTTTAGGCGTGGTTGTGTAATTTCAAGCATCGGCATCGAAGCTTCTCACGGGGGGACACAAATTGAGCGGTCTGCAGTTCACAACAAGCCATTTCTGGAACGGAGAAAAAATGAAACGCAAATCAGCAGCTCTTGTGGCATTTCTCGTTCTCGCAACACTCTCGGCCTTCGGCGCTTCTTCCGGGTACCACCTGCTCAAGAAAGTTTCCATCCCCGGGGCAGGCGGCTGGGACTATGTCACCGTGGATGCAGTCGCGCGCCGCGTCTACATTTCGCACGCGACCCAGGTGGAAATTCTTGACGCGGACACAAACGAAATCGTCGGAAAAATTCCCGACACGCCCGGCGTCCATGGCGTCGCGCTCGCTCCGGAATTCGGCCGCGGCTTCATTACCGCGGCCAAGGGGGATTCCGTGATCATTTTCGATCTGAAGACCCTTAAGACCATCAGTCAAGTAAAGGTCGGAAAGAAGCCGGACGCAATCATCTACGACCCCGCCACCAAGCGCGTCTTCGCGATGAACGGTGATAGCGACAGCACCACGGCCATTAACGCTGCCGATGGCGCGGTCGCCGGCACGGTCGATCTCGGCGGAGGCCCGGAATTTTCCGTGGCCGATGGCAAGGGCAATCTCTACGTCAATCTAGAGGAGGAGAATCTCCTCGTCCACGTTGACTCGCAAAGCTTGAAGGTAAAAGACCGCTGGCCGGTCGCGCCCTGCCAGGCTCCATCCAGCATGGCCTTTGATGCGCAGACGCGCCGTCTTTTCCTCGGCTGCCGCAGCCACGTCATGGCAGTCGTCGACGCCGATAACGGCAAAGTCGTTGCCACCTACCCGATCGGCGATCACGTGGACGCTTCTTTTTTCGATCCAGCCACGAAGCTCGTGCTGAACTCTCTCGGTGACGGCCACATCGCCGTCTTCCATCAAGACTCAGCCGACAATTACACTTTTGTGGAAAATATCGCCACCAACCAGGGTTCGAAGACCATGGGGTTCGATCCTAATACGCACCACCTCTTCGTTCCGGCGAACCAGGCAGGCGCCTTCACCATTCTCGTGTTTGGGCAATAAAGACTTCCGGGCCCGCACTTCCACCCCGGTACGCGCGAGCCGTCGCTCTCTATTCGGCTCGCGCGTACCTTTCTTTATTACTTCTTCTTGGTCTCTTTTTCGGCGGCCACCGGCGCAGCCACGGCGCTGGTCAGCACCGACTTCACGGACGGCGAAATCTTGTCTGCGTTCGCCAGCAACTGGCTCACCTGCCACAGTTGCTTATCCGTCAAGCGCCCCTTGAAACCCGGCATCCCCGTCATTCGAATGCCGTTCTCGGCTTTCCAATGCGTCTCCCACGCAGGATCGTCCGTCACGCCCGTGCCGTGGAAGAGCTGTGGTGGATCGGGATACATCCCCTCCGCGATCGTCGTCTTCTTCTCTCCCGGCAATCCATGGCAGACCGCGCAATTTTCCTTATAGACCTCCGCGGCTGCCAGGTAGTTCGCCTCATCCGCCGGCACGAGTGACTCCTTCGGCCCATCTCTCTGGATACGCGCGTTCAGCGCGCCGTGCGCGAGTTTCTTCTCAAACGGCAGCGGCGGGTCGGTCACGGCCACTGGCGCACGCCCGGTCGTAAAGTAGAACCACACGCCGCCAACCACCAGCACCACGCCAAGCAGGATTCCAATCACCGGACCTTTGAACATGGTTGCTTTCCGCCTCTCTTCCTGAGGTTTCCATTCGAACTTGCATCACGCCACCGAATCGCTGACAGTCTACTTTTTCATTCCTTTTCTGCATACCAAAAAATTCCGACGGCTCAAAACGCGCGTCAATTCGCATGTCCCCGAAGCGTTTTCCACTCCTCCGGCAAGTATCTCTTGCTGGGAAAGTCCGCCCTTCGCCATCGTAACCTTTCTCCGCGAAAAGCCGTCCAATCTATGCATAGTTCGCCATTTACGGTACGCTGCCGGGAAGCAAAATTGCAGCCCCTGGTGACTACCTGCGAAAGTCTGGCCTTGGCAGACTCGCTTGAGCCGTCCCACGGCACACGACAGGAGCGTAGGAATGGGCCAACTCAAAAGCGTTGACCTCGCGGACCAGGGAACACCTAGCGACACCTCTGCCAATTTGCCCGCGCCCGCTCCGAAGAGCCGCGCATGGCTCTGGATTCTTATCCTTGCCGTCATCTCCGCAGGTGTTTGGTATTACCGCAGCCGCTCCACGAGCCAGGCGCAAGATGCGTCCACGCCAGCTGCCAAGGGACGCACCGGGACAGGTCAAGGCAGCTTCGTCGTGCCGGTCGTCGTCGCTTCCGCTCAACGCGGAGATCTTCCCGTTTACTTCAATGGTCTCGGCACCGTGACCGCCTTCAACACCGTCACGGTGCGTAGCCGCGTCGACGGCCAGCTCATTAGCGTTTCCTTCAAGGAAGGACAATTCGTTCACGAGGGCGATCTCCTCGCCGAGATCGATCCGCGCCCTTTCCAGGTGCAGCTCGAACAAGCGCAGGGCCAGCTCGCCAAGGATCAAGCGCAACGCACCGACGCCGAAGTCAATTACGATCGCTTCAAACTGCTCCTCAAGGAAGGCGTCATTCCCCAGCAGCAGCTCGATACCCAAGCGGCGCTCGTCGGCCAGTTTGACGGCGCCATCCGTTCCGATCAGGGGCAAATTGACAACGCCAAGCTCCAGCTTACCTACAGCCGGATTACCGCTCCGATTAGCGGACGTATCGGCCTCCGCCTTGTGGACGTCGGCAACATCGTGCACGCCAGCGACACCAACGGCCTTCTCGTCATCACGCAGCTTCAACCCATCTCGGTGATTTTTAGCTTGCCGCAGGACCAGCTCCCCCAGGTTGTCGCAAAGCTCCGCGTCGGCGCCCAGCTTCCCGTCGAAGCTTACGACCGTGACGACACCGCCAAGATCGCCACCGGCAAGCTCGCCACTATCGACAATCAGATCGATCTCACCACCGGGACTTACAAGCTCAAATCCATCTTCAGCAACGAAAACAACATTCTCTTCCCAAATCAATTCGTGAACGTCCACCTGCTCGTTGACGTCAAGCACAACCTCACCATTATTCCCACCGCGGCGATTCAACGCGGACCCCAGGGCACCTACGTCTACGCCGTCGCCAATGGCAACACCGCAAAAATACATGTCGTAACCATCGCGCAGGTCACTGGCAACAACGTAGGTCTCAGCGCGGGACTCGATCCTGGCGAATCCGTAGTCATCGACGGTCAGGACAAGCTTCAGGACGGCAGCAAGGTCAATTCCGTCAATTCCTCGAACGGCACGCCGAGTGCCCCTGCGAACGCGGGCGGACAGCCATCCGGCAAATCTCGGGGAAGCACCCAATGAGCATTTCTCGGCCGTTCATTCTGCGGCCAGTCGCGACGACGCTTCTTATGGTCGGCGTCATGCTCGCCGGCTATGTCGCCTATCGGCAGTTGCCCGTTTCCGCATTGCCGCAGGTGGACTACCCAACGATTCAAATACAGACTTTTTACCCCGGGGCCAGCCCGGATGTGATGGCTTCCTCGGTCACCTCGCCGCTCGAGCGCCAGTTTGGACAGATCCCCGGCCTCAACCAGATGACTTCGACGAGCTCCTACGGCAGCTCCGTCATCACGCTTCAGTTTGTGCTTGATCTGAACATTGACGTCGCCGAGCAGCAAGTCCAGGCCGCCATCAACGCTGCTTCTCAGCTTCTTCCCCGCGATCTTCCGAATCCGCCGATCTACAACAAGATCAATCCCGCCGACTCGCCCATCCTCACTCTTGCGCTCACCTCGACTTCGCTGCCCCTCTCCAAAGTCGAGGATCTCGCCGACACCACCCTCGCGCAAAAAATCTCGCAGCTCTCCGGCGTCGGTCTTGTCAGCATCAGCGGCGGCCAGCGGCCCGCCGTGCGCATTCAGGCAAATCCTACGGCCCTGGCTTCCTACGGCCTCAGCCTCGAAGACCTTCGCACCTCGCTCAGCCAGGCCAACGTAGACATGGCCAAAGGCACCTTCGACGGTTTGCATCAGGCCTACACCATCGGCGCCAACGATCAGCTCATTTCCAGCGAAGGCTATCGCCCGCTCATCATCGCCTACCGCAACGGCGCGCCCGTGCGTCTCACCGACGTCGCCACCGTCATTGACGGCGCCGAAAATGCGAAACAAGCCGCCTGGGCCAACCGCAATCCCGCCGTCATCCTCAATATCCAGCGGCAGCCCGGCGCAAACATCATCAGCGTGGTCGACCGCGTGAAAAAAATTCTTCCGCAACTTCAAGCCGCGCTGCCTGCGGCCGTGCAAGTCAGCATCCTCACGGATCGCACGGTCACCATCCGCGCTTCCGTGGACGACGTTCAGTTTGAATTGATGCTCACCATCGCTCTCGTCGTGATGGTGATTTTCCTTTTTCTCCGCAGCGTCCGCGCCACCATCATCCCCAGCTTTGCCGTTCCTCTCTCCATCGTTGGCACGTTTGGCGTGATGTATCTCCTCGGCTACAGCCTCAATAACCTTTCTCTCATGGCCCTCACCATTTCCACTGGCTTCGTCGTTGACGACGCCATCGTCATGATCGAGAACATCAACCGCTACATCGAAGCCGGAGATTCGCCGCTCCAGGCGGCGCTCAAAGGCTCGGAGCAGATCGGCTTCACCATCGTTTCGCTCACCGTTTCGCTCATCGCCGTGCTCATTCCGCTGCTTTTCATGGGCGATATCGTCGGCCGCCTTTTCCGCGAATTTGCCATCACCCTCGCCGTCACCATTCTCGTGTCCGCCGTCGTCTCGCTCACTCTCACTCCGATGATGTGCGCCAAGCTCCTCCGCCATCAGAAGGAAGAAGAGCAAACCTGGTTCTTCCGCACCTCCGAGCACGCGTTCAATTCTGTCATTGCTTTCTACGGACGCACTTTGAAGTTTGTTCTGCGCTATCGCACCACCACGCTCGTCGTCACATTCGCCACCCTTGTAGGCACCATCCTTCTCTACATTTACGTGCCCAAAGGCTTTTTCCCCGTCCAGGACACCGGAGTCATCCTCGGCGTCTCCGAGGGCGCGCAAAACATCTCCTTCGCCGCCATGGCCCAGCGGCAGCAGGCTCTGGCTGACGTCCTCCTCAAGGATCCCGCCGTGGAGAGTCTCTCTTCCTTCATCGGCATTGACGGCACGAACACCACGCTTAACAGCGGCCGCATCCAAATCAATCTCAAGCCGCTCGCGGAACGCCGCCTGAACGCTTCCGACGTGATCCGGCGTCTTCAGCCCGCGCTCGCCAAAGTGGACGGCATCTCCCTTTTCCTTCAGCCTGTCCAGGATCTGACCGTCGAAGACCGCGTGAGCCGCACGCAATTTCAGTACAGCCTCGAAGATGTTGATGCCAAAGAGCTTGCCTACTGGACTCCTCGCTTTATGGACAGTCTGAAGTCCCTCCCCGAGCTCCGCGACGTTGCCAGCGATCAGCAGAATCAGGGCTTGCTCGCCACCCTCACGATCGATCGCGACACTGCCTCGCGTCTCGGCATTCTTCCCGCTGACATTGACAACACCCTCTACGACTCCTTCGGACAGCGTCAGGTCTCCACCATCTTTACTCAGCTCAACCAGTATCACGTCGTCATGGAAGTCGATCCGCAATTTCAGCAGGACCCCGACGCCCTCAAAAACATCTACGTACACTCTTCCAACGGCCAACAGGTTCCGCTCAGCGCCTTCACTCGCTTTGAGCCTAGCGCGACGGCTCTGGCCATCAATCACCAGGGCCAGTTTCCCGTCGTCACCCTTTCCTTTAATCTCGCTCCAAACACATCACTCGGCGATGCCGTCAACGCCATCAATAAGGTCAAGCAGAACCTCAATATGCCTCCGAGCATTCAGGCAACCTACCAGGGGACTGCCGCCGCCTTCCTGAATTCTCTTGCCAACGAGCCCATCCTCATTCTCGCCGCGCTCATCACCGTCTACATCGTTCTTGGAATTCTCTACGAGAGCTACATTCACCCCATCACCATTCTCTCCACGCTTCCGTCCGCCGGTGTCGGCGCCATTCTTGCTCTTCTCCTCTGCCGGTCGGAATTCAGCG
Organism: Candidatus Acidiferrales bacterium; assembly: GCA_044447665.1. GTDB lineage: Bacteria > Acidobacteriota > Terriglobia > Acidiferrales > UBA7541 > Acidiferrum. The sequence goes on from JBIOGB010000010.1 coordinate 29,557, forward strand.
TCATTGCCCTCATCGGAGTCATCCTGCTCATTGGCATCGTCAAGAAAAACGCCATCATGATGATTGACTTCGCGCTCGAGGCCGAGCGCAAGGAAGGGAAGCCGCCTCTCGATGCCATCTATGAAGCTTGTTTGCTGCGTTTCCGCCCCATCATGATGACCACTATGGCCGCTCTGCTTGCCGGCTTGCCGCTTGCCCTCGGCACCGGAGTCGGCTCCGAGCTCCGCCGTCCGCTGGGCATCACCATCATCGGCGGCCTCTTGCTCAGCCAGTTGCTCACGCTTTACACCACGCCGGTTGTCTATCTCGCTTTCGATTGGCTGGCACACCGGTTCGCTTTTCATATCGGCAATCCCACCGAGGAGCCCGCGACGGGAGACTAGGGCTTAGCATGAAATTCTCCTCCCATTTCTCCGCCCCTTTCATTCGTCGCCCAGTTGCGACCTCGCTGCTCACCTTCGCGATTTTTCTCTCGGGCGCCGTGGCCTTCCGCTTTTTGCCAGTCGCTCCTCTCCCGCAAATCGATTTCCCTACCATCGCTGTTGGTGCCGGTCTCCCCGGCGCCAGCCCGGAGACCATGGCCTCCGCTGTCGCTACCCCGCTTGAGCGGCAGTTTGGCCGCATCGCCGGCGTCACGCAGATGACCTCTTCCAGTTCGCTGGGTTCCACGAGCGTCATTCTGCAATTCGATCTCAATCGCGATATCAACGCCGCCGCCCGCGACGTGCAGGCCGCTATCAATGCCGCGCGCAGTCAGCTTCCTGCCGATCTTCCAGGCCAGCCTACCTATCGAAAAGTCAATCCTGCGGATTCCCCCATTCTTCTTCTCGCGCTCACTTCCTCCAATATTCCTCCTCCGCAGATTTATGACGCTGCCGATTCCATCCTGGCGCAGAAGCTGGCCCAAATCGAGGGTGTCGGCCAAGTCTTCGTTTGGGGCAGCTCGCGGCCTGCTGTGCGCGTGCAAGTAAATCCGAGCTTGCTGAATAGCTATGGCATCAGCATTGAAACCGTGAGAAAGGCTCTCGGCTCGGCAAACGCCAATGTTCCCAAAGGCCAGCTCGCCGATTCAACCCGGGCTTGGACCGTTGCGGACACCGATCAGCTCTTCAAAGCCTACGAGTATGATCCTCTGATTGTCGCCGGCCACCAGGGCGCTCCCGTGCGCCTCAGGGATATCGCCACGGTCTCGGACTCCGTGGAAGATGTTCGAAACTTGGGTCTGTCCGGCGGCGAGTCGTCCGTCCTCCTCGCCGTCTTCCGGCAACCCGGTGCCAACATGATCGAGACTGTTGATCGTGTGAAATCCCTCTTTCCCCAGCTTCGCGCTTCCATCTCTCCCTCTCTACACCTGAATATTGCCAATGACCGCTCGACGACGATTCGCTCTTCTATCCACGACGTTGAGATCACACTGATGATTTCCATTACTCTCGTCATCCTTGTGGTCTTTTTTTTCCTCAGAAATGTTTGGGCCACCGCCATCCCAAGCGTGGCCGTGCCCCTCTCCCTTGTCGGCACCTTCGGCGTCATGTATCTGTGCGGCTACAGCTTGGACAATCTGTCTCTCATGGCTCTGACCATTTCCACCGGCTTCGTCGTGGACGACGCCATCGTGGTCATCGAGAATATCGCCCGTCACATGGAAGCGGGCGTGCCTCCCTTCACCGCCGCCATGAAGGGCTCCAGCGAAATCGGTTTCACCGTTCTTTCCATGAGCGCTTCGCTGGTGGCCGTTTTTATCCCGATCCTGTTGATGGGCGGCATTGTCGGCCGCCTCTTCCGCGAATTCGCTGTTGTCCTCAGTGTCGCCATCGCCGTTTCGCTGCTTGTTTCCCTTACCGCCACTCCCATGATGTGCGCTCGCTTCCTGCGCTCCAACACTGGAGTAAGGCGTCATAACGCGGCATATCGCCTCTCCGAATACCTTTTTGACACCGTCCACCATTTCTACGACGTCTGCTTGCGATGGGTCCTCCGCCATCAATTCACAGTTCTCCTCCTAACCATCGGCACGATTTGTCTCAACCTCTATCTCTTCTGGACCATACCCAAGGGGTTCTTCCCCCAGCAAGACACTGGGCGCATTAATGGCTACATTCAGGGCGATCAGGACATCTCCTTTTCTGCCATGTCGCAGAAGATGCGGGCTTTCGTGGGTATCGTCTCGAAGGATCCTGCCGTGGACACCGTCACTTCCTTCGCCGGCGGCGGCGGCGGTGCAAGCACTGCGCGAATGTTCGCTCAGCTCAAGCCTCTTGGGGAACGCAAGCTCAACGCGGATCAGGTCATTGCGCGTTTGCGCGGCAAACTAGCGGTAATTCCCGGTGCCTCGCTTTACATGCAAGCCATCCAGGACCTCAGCATTGGCGGACGTTACGGCGGTGCACAGTATCAGTACACCTTGCAAGCGGATCAAATCAGCGACCTCAATCATTGGGCTCCCATCCTCATGCAGCGCATCAGCAAGGTCCCCGAGCTCCGTGACGTTAATACCGACCAGCAGGTCCATGGCCTGCAAAGCTCGCTTGTCATCGATCGCGACACCGCTTCCCGCCTGGGAGTGAATGTTCAAGACATTGACAACACGCTCAGCGATGCCTTCGGCCAGCGTCAGGTCTCCAACATTTACAAGGGTTTGAACCAATATCACGTCGTCCTCGAAGTCCTGCCGGAGTTTCAGCAGAATCCCGAAGCCCTCAAGTCCATCTATGTGCCCACGAATTCGGGCAAGCTTGTTCCGCTTAGTTCCTTCACCCACTACGAGCATTCCAACACCGCCCTTTCCGTAAATCACCAGGGCCAGTATCCTTCCATCACGCTCTCGTTTAATCTCGCTCCCGGCGCTGCCCTCGGGGACGCTGTAACTCACATTCGGGCCGTCCAGCGTGAAATCGGCATGCCCAGCACGGTCCACGCCAACTTCGCGGGAGCGGCACAGGCTTATCAGGACTCTCTCGCTTCCGCAGGAATCCTCATCCTCACGGCTCTCGCCGCCGTTTACATCGTTCTCGGGATCCTTTACGAGAGCTACATCCATCCCATCACCATTCTCTCAACGCTTCCATCCGCCGGTGTCGGCGCTCTTCTCGCCATGATGCTTTTCAAGATCGACCTTAGCGTCATCGCTCTGATCGGCATCATTCTGCTCATCGGGATCGTCAAGAAAAACGCCATCTTGATGATCGATTTCGCCGTTCAGGTCGAACGCGAGGAAGGGAAATCTCCGGTCGAAGCCATCTACAAAGCATGTTTGTTGCGCTTCCGGCCCATCATCATGACCACCATGGCCGCGCTTCTTGGCGCCCTGCCGCTCGCAGTTGGCAGGGGCGTCGGCGCTGAGCTGCGCCGCCCCCTAGGTATCGCCATTGTTGGTGGCCTCATCCTCAGCCAGTTGCTCACCCTCTTCACCACTCCCGTCGTCTACATCTATCTCGACCGGCTGCAGTCCTGGATCCAGCGCATCCGCGCGCGCGGCCACCACGTCGTCACCGTCGCCCCCGCCCCTCAAACCGACTAACCCTGATTTCCCGCCACGCTCTAACGCAGGGCAAACATCAACCCCTATTTACGAGGCTCCCAATCAGAATCCCCGTCAAAAAAACCAGTACCCCGCCCACAACGACCTGGAACGCCGCCTGCAAAAATGGCGTGTCCATGTACCGGTGCCGTACATGGCTGATCACGCCAAGCTCCACCCCCACAACGATGACTGCCACTAGGATTGCGACATGAAAATTGTTGATCAGGAACGGAAGTGTGTGCCCGATTCCGCCCGCTGCTGTCATGAGTCCGGTGATCGCTCCTCGCAACCAGGGTGACCCGCGCCCCGTCAGTGATCCGTCGTCCGATTGCGATTCCGCGAACCCCATCGAGATTCCCGCACCGATCGAAGCCGCAAGCCCCACGAGAAACGCATACCAGCTCTTGTGCGTCGCGAACGCTGCCGCGAAGAGCGGCGCCAGCGTCGAAATCGACCCATCCATTAGCCCCAGAAGTCCCGGTTGCACCACCTGCAGCAGAAACAGTTTTCGGCTGGAAGCTTCCTCCGCTGCCTTCGCACTCTCCGTCAGGTGCTTTTCTTCGAGCTCGCCCGCCGTCTGTATGTGCTTTCTCTCTTCATCCGCGAGCTTATTCAGCAGTTCCCGCGTCGAAGCATCCGTGGTTCGGCTCGCCGCTCGAGCGTAGAACCGGGTCGCCTCCATCTCCATCACTTCCGCTTGCTTCCTGGCCACCTTCACACCGAGTGGCCGGATAAGCCAAACCGGTCTCCTCTGCAAGAATCCCTTCACGTTTTCCCGCCGGATCAGCGGAATATGCTCCCCGAATCGCTGGCGGAACATTGCGAAGAGCCGGTCGCGGTGCCCCACCTCTTCTTCGCGCATTTCTTCGAACATTTGCGCGGTGGATGGATACTCGTCCCGCAACGCGTCTGCAAACTCCCCGTAAATCCGTCCATCCTCCTCTTCGGCGGCGATCGCGATCGCAAGAATCTCTTTTTCCGTCAAATCCTTGAATTTTTTTAGCATTGCGCTATTTCCGCCACTCCCGTCGGGGAGAAGAATGGCACAAAGCGAGCACCGAAGTCACCACGGGGCTTTTCACCCGGCTGGCTCCCTCACCAGCGCTCGACGAAAAAAGCTTGTGCCTTCGAGTTCCAACCGCGTTCGCTTCGCCGGGAAGTACTTAGATTTGTTTTTCTTATGGAAATCCCGGCGATTCGGCTTTCTTTTTCTGGTACTTCCGTACTACCATCTCCCGAGGGCGTCCAACTTTTGCCCGAGTACGCCTCACCTATAGGTTTTCTGTCGTACCGGAAATAGACTCTTACCAGCGGGGAAAGACCTTCCCCGGAAAGGTAAGAGATTAATGGCGACCCAGGATTTGATGAGCAAGACTACCCCCAGCGGTTTTGCAGCAAATCGTAAATCCTCAAGCAGCGAACGGCGTGGCAGCCGCCGCTGCAAGATCACGCAGCTTATGCGACTCCGCCCCTCCGACCCGGAGAAAGAGCACTTCGAGGATCTGCGCGGCACTGTCAGCGTTTCCCGCAGCGGTGTTTACTTCCATTCCAGCGAACCGGGCTATGAACTCGGCATGCGGTTGTTTGTCACACTTCCCTACACCAACGACCCTGTAGCCATGAGCCGCGAATATCTCGCGGAAGTGGTTCGCAGGGACTCTCTGCCAAACGGCCTGCACGGCATCGGAGTCAAGATCCTCATGGAAATGGGGATGCAGCACACCTATTCGTTCACGCCACCTTCACAGCGCAAGTAAGGCGCACTTGCCGTTCGTTTTCTAGCGTTTTAGGAGCAAGAAAGGGCGTCCCAATGGCTTGGGACGCCCTTTCCCGTGTTTGGGGGGTGGGGAACTCCGTTAATTAGAGCTCTGGAATATCTGCATCGCCCGGTGCCGCAATATCCCGAGCTGTCGGTTTAGCGGATGCTTCCGCGTGAGGAATCTCAGTATGGGAGACCTGCGCTCCGTCAGCCGGTTCATCGCAATCGTCAGCCGCACGTCACGCCGCGCAAATTTCATCCCTGCCGAAAGCGCTTCCACGGCGTCTTCGCGCCTTCCCGCGGTGGCAAACACTTCCGCGAGGTTCAGATAGAGCTGCGCCTGGTTTCTCTTCATGCGCACCGCGGTGTCGCACAGTCTTTCTGCCTCGCCCCACTTCTTTTCCGAGCGCGCCAGCACCACGCCCAGGTAAGACATGTAATAGGGATTGTTTTTGTCCAGCTCCACGGCGCGCTGCATGTGCGGCAGCGCTTTCTCGGCATAATTGTCGCGGAGGTACGTCAGTCCCTGTTTGAATTCGCGGAAGGCTTCCGTATCCATCATTGCGTCACCTCGCCGGCCCGGTCGGGGTCGGACAAAGAATTAATCTCACCGGGAACTTGTGAAAATCCGCGCGTCGCGAAGGTGGCCGGCACAGTCTGCCGGTGGGCATGGAAGCGAAGGTGGGTTCCAATCATCCAGGCGATACACGGCCCTAGCATGCTGGATACGAAGATCAGTGTGGCGTGCGCGGTTCCCATCCCAGTCCTTTCTGAAATTACGCGCTATTTATAGGGGAATCTACTGACCCGGAGGACAGTCTTGGGACAGCCGCACTTTAGTAAGTGGATTTTCCGAAGGCCAGGCTTGTTTAGTTTTTAGACGCGCGTTTCCAGTCGCGCTTCCAGTCTTTCCAATCTTCCAGCGTCGCCGCAAACATCGCTTTCGCGGCTTTGTGCAGCCACCTGCCCCGCCGGGCGTCCAGGTCTCGCTTCACTCTTGTCATCGCCTGGGGAGTGCTGAAATGCATGTTGGCGGTTTCCCAACCCATGGAATAGAGCAGCCGCGCTTCGTCCCGATCTCTCGAGAGGGAAGCCAGCTCAATCCGCGAACAATCCGGCGCGAGCCGCCGCACCACCCAGCGCCCGTGGAATCGCACGCACGGATCCGGCACACGAATCGCGCGCTGCGCCAGCTCTGCGCAGTGGATCTCGGTGGAGTTCGCTTTCTTGGCCCACACCCAGGCGGAAGGCCGGATGGCTTTTGCTTCTCGCGCAACCAACGCTCCCCTCCAGCGGGACACCGCCAGAATCCGCGGATGCCCCAGGCTTCCCAGCCCGGCAATCCTTCTCTTCAATTGGTACTCTTTCTTAGGGGAGGGGAGCGCTTCTTCCAGCAATCGCCGTACTTCTTGCGGCGGCTTTACCGTGTACGGCGGCAGGTGCTGCATCTTGTCCCAGAAATGGACCGGATCGCGCAGCTTGCTCAGGGCCAGCAATCGCAGCCAGCGATGATCCTCCGCCAAAATAAACGCCCGGCCGCCGGCCGCCAGCGCATCCCGGTAACCTTCTTCAATCGCTTCGCATGCCACGCGCCGCGTCAGGGAAAGATGCTCCTCCCGGACCGCCACGTAAACGCTGGCCGTCAATCGCACCAGATCCAGCGCGTAGGACGCGGGCCATGCTTCGTCCAAATCGTTCACGCCCCAGATCAGCCGTCCTTCTTCGTCTCGCCAGGTCCCGAAGTTTTCGATGTGCAGATCGCCGACACCCAGCACCGCGGGCGCTTTCACTAAATCGCCGCCGAGTTCCGGCCAGAGCTGCAGCCAGCGGTAGAAGGTCGCGCGAAAAAACGGAAACGCCGCCTCCGCCATGTGCTGGTGCTTTAGCGCGAGGTCCTGGCGGATGACCGGCAATTGTCCCGACAACCAGTGCTCGAAATCTGTAGTGGCCCTGATGATGTCCATGGTGCGAATTAGGAAAGTTTCAAAAAACTAGATGCGCGCGTGGTCCGCACGCACTGGCCCGCCCAGTAGGCGAGCTTCATAGATGGGGAATCGTCCGGCCAGCTCCGCCACCTGCTTGCGAACGCTCTGTTCCGTCGCGGCATCGCCGATATGTCCGAGGATGTCCGAAATCCACCCGCCGATCTGCTCCATCTCGGCTTCGCGCATGCCGCGCGTCGTGATCGACGGACTCCCCAGCCGGATCCCGCCGCCCTTCATCGGGGGAAGGGGATCGAACGGAATCGAATTCTTGTTCACCGTAATCCCCGCGCGGTCCAGCGCCTTTTCTGCATCCGTTCCGGTAATCCCGCGCGAGTGCACTTCGACCAGGAACAAGTGGTTGTCCGTCCCGCCGCTGACGATGCGGAAGCCGCGCTTGGCAATCGTCGCGGCCATCGCCCGGGCGTTCGCCACCACCTGTTTCTGGTATTCCGCAAACCCCGGCTCCATCGCTTCCTTCAAGCACACCGCCTTGGCCGCGATCGTGTTGACCAGCGGCCCGCCCTGCGTCCCCGGAAACGTCAGCTTGTCGATTTCTTTCGCAAACGCCGCTCTGCACAGCACCATTCCTCCGCGCGGCCCCCGCAGGGTCTTGTGCGTCGTCGTCGAAACAATATCCGCGTGCGGCACCGGGCTTGGATGCACCCCCGCCGCGACGAGTCCCGCGATGTGCGCCATATCCACAAAAAACAGCGCGCCCACCGCTTTCGCCACCTTGCTCATGCGCTCGAATTCGATCACTCGCGCGTACGCGCTCGCACCCGCCACGATCATCTTCGGCTTGTGCTCGCGCGCCAGCCGCTCGATTTCGTCGTAATCAATCTGCTCGTTGTCCTGCCGCACGCCGTACGCCACGAACTTGTACATCCGCCCGGAAAAATTCAGCGGATGTCCGTGCGTCAAATGGCCTCCGTGCGACAGATTCATCCCCAGCACGGTATCGCCCGGCTGCAGCGTCGCCATGTACACCGCCATATTCGCCGAAGTTCCCGAATGCGCCTGCACGTTCACATGCTCCGCGCCAAAGAGTTCTTTGGCGCGGTCAATCGCCAGTTGCTCGACCTTGTCCGCGTATTCGCAGCCGCCGTAGTACCGCTTTCCCGGATACCCCTCGGCGTACTTGTTCGTGAAGATCGACCCCATCGCCTCCAGCACCGCTTCCGAAACGAGGTTCTCCGACGGAATCAACTCCAGTCCCGTCGCCTGCCGCTTCGCTTCTTCCTTCAGCAATTCCGCGATCGGTGCATCCACCGCTTCCAGCGGCCGCTTCATCCGCTCATTCGCTGCTATCGTCTTGCTCATGGTGATTCCTCGATTTCGGCTAAGCGCCGTGCGGCTCGCCGCGCCGCTGGCTGGCGCCCCTTGCTCGCAATGGGACAGAATGGCGATTCTATCGGATGGACTAAGCGAAAGCCAATTAGGGAATCGCTCCCGCCTTTGTAGCAGCCGCGACCTGCCCCGGCCCTGTCGGGGACCGTCGCGGGCAGTCTTGCCGGTGAGTTTGTAGGGGCGTAGCACGCCACGCTACGCCCCTACAAATGACAGAAGAGAGAAACAAGCGCAGAGGCCCCCCGCAGCCTTCTAGGTCCTCTGCATCTTTCCGTTAACCATTTCTTTTCTTCCTCTTGCGAGCGTTCCACCCTTGGTTTCTGAAGGTGTGTTCACTAGAACCCCGATCGGGCGTATTGACTTGCTTATGCGCGCGGCCTAGGATGCTCGCCATCCATTGCGCGGACGAGGTGCCCATGGCTAGCTCAAACAAATCTGGACCCAGAAAAGCGCGTGACGCCAAGCAGCGCCTGAGCCGCCGCCAATTGCTGACGCAGGGTGCCGCCCTCGGTGCCGCCAGCGCCCTGATGGCGGGATGTCCCGCCACTAAGGTGCCGGCCGATCCCCTGTCCGACGAAAACCTGATTGGCGCGTCGGCGCTTTCCGGGGAACGCCTGAGCACCGAACGCGTGCACGGAATGAAGCTGATGCTCGCATTCACCTTGAAGCAGCTCGAAACGCTCCGCGAATTCGACCCCGACGAAGAAGAGCCTCTGACGATGTTCCGGCTATAGAAAGCGATTGGAGAGCACATGCCGGCAGAAAATCCATGCTACCTGACGATTGTGGACGCGGGCGCCTCGCTGAAGGCGAAGCGGCTCTCTCCAGTCGAGTTGACGCAAGCGTATCTGGATCGCATCGAGTCGCTGAACCCCTCCGTCAACGCGTTCATCACCGTCCTCCGCGAGGAAGCTCTCACGCACGCGCGCGAGATGGAAAAAGAAATTTCCGCTGGGCATTACCGCGGCCCGCTTCACGGAATTCCCATCGCCGTGAAAGACATTTTCGCCACGGACGGACATCGCACCACGTGCGGCTCGAAGATCTTGAAAGACAACGTTACCCACTACGACGCGACCGTCGTTGCGCGGCTCAAGAAAGCTGGCTGCATTCTTCTCGGCAAGCTGACCATGTCGGAGTTTGCGTTTGGCGACGACGTGAATCCCTTGACCGGGCAGCACCCCACGCGCAATCCCTGGAACCTGGAGCGCTCCGTCTCCGGTTCGAGCAGCGGCTCGGGCGCGGCGGTCTGCGCTTCGTTTTGCGCGGGCGCGCTGGGGACGGATACCGGAGGCTCGATACGTCTGCCCGCAGGTTACTGTGGCATCGTTGGCATGAAGCCCACCTACGGGCGAGTCAGCCGTTACGGCGTGACGCCGCTGGCTTGGTCGCTCGACAACGCCGGGCCGATGACGCGCTCGGTTGAGGACAACGCGCTCATGCTGCAAATAATTGCCGGACAGGATCCGGCGGACCGCATGTGTTCGGACAAACCTGTGCAGGATTACCGCAAAGGGTTGCGCGCGGGAGTGAAAGATCTGCGCATTGGCCTGCCGAAAAATTATTTTTTGGAATACTCCACGCGCGACGTTGCGGACGCGGTGCGCGAAGCGGCAAAAACTCTGGAACGCCAGGGAGCAACGGTGAATGAAGTGGATTTGCCGCACCTGAAATATGCGGTCGGAGCGGAGATGGCCATCATTTTTGGCGAACCGCTCGCGTACCACCAGAAGTATATCCGCCAAGGGAAATTTGATCTCTACACGGACACGAACAAGGCGCAGTGGGACGCGGCGCGCTACGTCAGCTCGGCGGACTACATTCAGGCGCAGCGCGTCAGACGCTACATCATCCGGGATTTTGAAAAGGCCTACGAGCAAGTGGATGTGATCTTCGCGCCCTCGACCGGAGTCGAGGCCAATCCGATTCAGGAAGATGTGCTGGCCGACCGGATTCCTGTCAGGGAAGTGCCGGCGGGCAGCATCACGCTCTGGGAAATTCTCTGGCGCATGCCTTCTCCGGGAAATCTTGCCGGCGTTCCCGCGCTGGCGCTGCCTTGCGGATTTTCCGCCGTCGGCCTGCCGCTGGGCCTGCAGATTATGGGGCGGCACTTCGACGAAGCGACGGTTTATCGCGTAGGCGCCGCCTACGAGCAGGCCACGGACTGGCACACGCGCAGGCCGTCAATTTCCGCGAAGGCTTGAAAAGCATCACAGCTTGCGCGCGACATAGGTGCTGATGCCATAATTTTTTCGCAGGATTTGCGCGGTTTCGATCATAGGCCACAGCATCCGGTCGATCACGGATGCAGGAGAGTAAACGGCATATTTCAGCGAGGCGCGCAAGCCGCGCCGAAGATTGTAGCGCGCGCGAAATTCACGGTGGGTTAGCGGAACGTCCTCGAAAGAAAACTTCTCTCTCTTGACGCGCGTCCGCAGCATATAAGAAAGCCAATTTACCGGCGCCAGTTTGTAAATGCTCCGGCCATTGTCTTCGCGCTCTAGAGCGAAGCCCGTGGCCTCCAGATATTGACGGATCGATTTTCGCGTAAAGAAGTACAAATGCCGCGGCACATCTTCGCAGAAAAGATATCTGGAGGTCACACTCTCGAAATTGGTAACCAGAAAAACAAATAAGCCGCCTTTCTTGAGGACCCGCGCGGCCTTGCGAAAGTAGGCCATCGGATCGTGCACATGCTCGAGTACCGCCCAGGCGGTAATCGCATCATAGGTGGGTTCGTTCACCGCAATATTCTGGAATTCCTGAGTGTGCACTCTGAAATCCTGAATGCGCTGCGACGACGCTGAAATTTCGACGCCTTCGACAATCCATCCGCGCGCGGCCATGAATCGGGGAAAATCGCCATTGGCGCAACCCACGTCCAACAATCGGCGCGGAGTTTTGCCGTTTTCCATTTCGCGGAGGTAGCTGGCTTCGGCGGAGAATCGCCGATGCAGATAGTGTTCGTGGCTCTTCGTAGTGGGCTGCTGAAAGTATTCGGGCGGGTAATATTTTTGAATTTCTGCGATGGAAGGCCGTGGGTTCACGAAACCCAAGCCGCATCCGTCACACTCGACGACGGTAAAAAAATCCTGGGGAAAGAAACGCCGGTCGGGCATCTGGTAGACGGGAGTGTGGCGGGTGGAACCGCACAGGTTACAGGCGACGATTTCCACGGTGCGCGATTGTACCTAATCGCGTTCAAGAGCGTCTACTTTACCGCGCGGGGGCGCGCGGCGCGTTTCGTTGACAGTGCTCGACGCGTCCGATACGCTTTACGGTTTACACTGCGCGATTTTTCTGGACTGAGGAGAACGGACCAACCGCCGCATGGCTGAAGAAAAACTACCGACCCGCGCCGCAGATTTCTCCGAGTGGTACAACCAGCTCGTGTTGAAGGCGCAGCTTGCGGATTACGCGCCTGTGCGCGGCTGCATGATCGTGCGTCCGTACGGCTGGGCGCTGTGGGAAAACATCCAGCAGGCGCTCGATCGCCGCTTCAAGGCCACGGGCCACCAGAATGTTGCATTTCCGCTGCTGATTCCCCGGAGCTTCATCGATAGAGAAAAGCATCACGTCGAGGGCTTCGCGCCGGAGCTTGCCGTTGTCACCATTGGTGGCGGCGAAGAGCTTGCCGAGCCTCTGGTCATCCGCCCCACTTCGGAAACCATCATCGGCCACATGTGGTCGAAGTGGATTCAGTCCTATCGCGATCTGCCCGTGCTGATGAACCAGTGGAACAGCGTGATTCGCTGGGAGTTGCGCACGAAACTTTTCCTGCGCACGCTCGAATTCTACTGGCAGGAAGGCCACACTGCTCACGCGACTCGTGAAGAGGCCGAAGCCGAAACGCTCCAGATGCTCGATATCTACGCGGACTTCGCCGTGAACGATGCCGCAATCCCGGTGATTCGCGGGAAAAAATCCGAAGCGGAAAAGTTTGCGGGCGCACACTCCACGTTTGCGATCGAAGCGATGATGGGCGACGGGAAGGCGCTGCAATCAGGCACTTCACATTTCCTGGGACAGAACTTCGCGCAAGCTTTTGAGGTCAAGTATCTGGACCAGACCGGCCAGTTGCAACATTGCTGGACCACTTCCTGGGGCCTCTCCACGCGCGTGATCGGCGCCATCATTATGGTGCATGGCGACGACCAGGGGCTTGTCTTGCCGCCGAAACTTGCGCCGTACCAGGTGGTCATCGTGCCCATTTTCAAGAATGACGAAGAGAAGGCAGCGGTGCTGGATGCGGCGCGCAAGGTCAAGGGCGAGCTCGCGAAAGCGAATATACGCGTCACGCTGGACGAGCGCGAAGGCTCAAGTCCCGGCTGGAAATTCAACGATTGGGAGATGCGCGGGGTTCCCTTGCGCGTCGAGCTCGGCCCGAAAGACGTTGCCAAGCAGGCTGCGGTCCTTGCGCGGCGCGATCGTCCGGGCAGGGAGGGGAAGATCAGCGTGCCGCTCGCCGGGCTGCCGCAGACCGCCGAGCGCCTGCTCGCGGAGATTCAGCAAGCTCTGCATGACAAGGCATTGGCCTTCCGCAAGGCCAACACGCACGACGCCAAGAGTTACGAGGACTTGAAGAAAGCGGTGGAAACCGGGTTCGCGTATTCCTACTGGTGTGGGAGCGCCGAATGCGAAGCGAAGATCAAAGAAGAGACCCACGCCACCATGCGGTGCATTCCATTGGAGCAGGAGGGCGGCTCGGGTGTTTGCGTGGCCTGCGGACGGCCCGCGACGGCGCGGGCTATTTTTGCGCGGGCCTACTAGATTCGGTGTTACCTGACTCGTGCTGTGTGTTCGTCGAGTTTCACCTCCTGTTAGCTGAATTAGTTGCAAGACCTGCAAGTAGGATAAGACAATCGAGAGCCTGGTAGTCGGTCAGCTTGCGAGTCGGACTCTATGTGGCCCACAGAATCGCTTCCGAGTGCGTCGTGATCCAGACACAATCTTGGCACGGCCGCATCTGGCCCTTACTCACGTCCAGCGAGAAAAGCGCCCGACACGTGAAGACTTATAGCGGTCGGGTGTTCAATCGTGACCAATCCACTCGGTCTGGACCCTCGGCGGTCGCATTAAGGTCTGCATCACAACGCAATACTGTTCTGTTTTCTCTTGCAATCCACGCATTTGTTCCGGGGTTGCCTTAGGAGCAACAACATCAAAATGAAGATGAACGTTCTCAAAGCCCACGGGCACGTCTTTTGATATGCCAAGGGTGCCTCGAAGATCCAAGTCTCCCTCCACGGTGACCTCAATACACTCGGTTGGTATGCCCATCGCCGCAGCCACCATCTGACAGGTGATCTGCGCGCAAGCCGCCAGCGCCCCAAGCAAAAGGTCACCCGAACAAGCGCCGGTACCGCCGCCTCCTACTCCCTTGTGGGCCTCGGCATTGTAGATGGCTCGACCGATATCGACCGAGCATGAAACCGGAACATCCGTCTGCCCGCCTTTCGCCCGGAGAGTGATTTGCGAAGCATTTGGGTCATTGCGGTATTGCTCTTTCAGGGGCTTCTGGAGCGATCGAAGATCCATGGCAACCTCATCCTTCTGTGCTTGATCGTTTTTCGCTGACTAGGGCAACTTCGGTCAAGCCGTCTTGAAGCCGCACCGGTCGCATGCTAGCATACGTGCCCAACAGGGTGAGCGCGCATGCCCAAATTCGTCATCGAACGCGAAGTCCCCGGAGCCGGAAATCTAACTGACGCCCAATTGCGGGAAATCTCCCAAAAGTCAGTCAACGTTTTAAAGGGATTGGGTCCCGAGATTCAGTGGCTCCATAGCTATGTGACAGGTGACAAAGTGTACTGCGTCTACCTCGCTCCAGACGAAGCTATCATCCAAGAACACGCCAAGCGCGTAGGCCTTCCTGCTAATCGCGTCTCCGCCGTGCGCCGACTCATCGACGCGACTACCGCGGAGTAAGTGGATGCTGAACCCTCAGGTAGCATCTCGATTTCCCTCGACATCAGCGTCAGCCGGTTCGGGTGCTCATGTGCGAAGAGGAGGGAGATACCGCCTCGGGAATCAGCACTTCCTCAATCGCTTTTTCGAATGGCATCGCCCAACCTTCTAACCAGGCCATCCCGCCTACCGAGTTGGTCATTGCCTGCCGGGCCGGGTCCAGGCTTGCTTCCAGTTTAGCTTGTTCCGCCGGCGTAAGCGGAGCGCCAATATTTTTGCTCAGCGCAGCCGCTGCGCCCGCCAACAGCAGGGAACACTCTGCCCGGAATTGAGCAGCCGCTGCGCACGCGAAACACTCCAATAGGCGGGCAATTCCGCGTTTATGATCGAGTTCGTGGAAAATTATTATGCTTTCCCGGTACAGAGAGTGCGCACTGGGATAATCCCGCTGTTCCCTCGCCAAGTTTCCTAGATCAGCCAGTGTGCCAGCAATGCCCCAACGGTCACCTAGATCCCGAAAGATTGCCAGACCTTCTTCGTACAATGTGCGCGCGGCGGCGGAGTCACCCTGATCGCGTGCGACATCCCCCTGGTAGTCAAGCGACCAGGCGACACCTGTCCGATCTCCCAGTCCTCGGAAGATGGAAAGGCACTCCGCGTAAAGGGGGCGCGCGCGGTCATAGTCTCCCTGCAATTTGACGACATTCGCCAAGTTACTCAGAGCGCGAGCGACGGCCTTCAAGTCGCCCAATTCTCTCCAAAGGGCGAGGCTTTCTTCAAACAGGGCGCGCGCCGTTGCGACGTTACCCCGGTCACGAGCAAAGACCGCCAGCGCGTTTAGGGAGACGGCGACACCCGTATTGTCGCCCAACTGACGCGCGATGTTTTGGCTTTCGTTGATAAGCTTCTCCGCCGAGCCGTAATCTCCCTGCTCGCCGGCGAGGACACCTGCTGCAAAAAGCGCGCGCGTGCGAGACTTCGTAGGAGCTGCCGCTCCTGCGAGCTTCAGCAGCCTACCCAACCTGTCTCTGCCTTCAGCGAGATACTCGCGAATCTCCCAAAAGCGAAACAGGGCGGTGCCGAGACGCAGGCCCCACTCCGCATCTCCGGTTTCGGTCAGCCACTCAAGGCCCGCGCGAAAATTGTCATGTTCGAGCGCGAAGTGTTCTAGCCATCCCGTCCCTTGCGCGCCGCTAGGCTCCGTAGCCTCTTCTTCTGCCAGCACCAGGCAGTAGGCCGCATGCGCGTGTTTCGTCAACACCTCCTCCCCGCTTACCTCCAGTTTTTCCAAAGCGTACTCGCGAATTGTTTCTAGCATCACGAATCGTGTTTCGCCGTTCGCGCGTTCGACCTGCTGCACGAGGCTCTTGTCTACCATGGATGTTATGCCGTCGAGCAGGTCCAAATTGAGATCACATTTGGTGTCGCACACTGCCTCGACGCCTTCCAGATTGCACCCCCCCACGAACACTGACAATCTCCGAAAAAGTTTCTGCTCTGCAGCGTTCAAAAGGTCGTAGCTCCAATCCATGGCGGCACGAAGCGTCTGCTGCCTCCGTGGCAGGTCCCGCGCCCCGCCCGTTAATAACTGCAACCGGCTCGCCAGGCGTGTCAGCAGAGAAGAAGGCGAAAGAACTTTGACCCGGGCGGCTGCAAGCTCGATCGCGAGAGGCAGACCATCCAATCGAGCGCAAATCTCAGCGACGGCGGACGCGTTCTCCCGGTTAAGTTCAAAATCTGGCTTGGCAGCGATGGCGCGTTGTACGAACAGCGCGACAGCGGGGTACTGTGACAGGACCTGCACGGAAGGTATGGACCGCGAATGCGGCAGCGCAAGCGGCGGCACCGGAAATTCATGTTCACCGTACACGTGCAGCGCCGCGCGGCTCGTTACCAGGATTTTAAGATTGGGACCTATGGTCAGCAGCTCCGCCACGGTAGGTGCCGCCTGAACCAGGTGCTCGAAATTGTCCAGCAGGAACAGCATTGGTGCGCACAATAAATGCTCTAAGTTCTTCTTGAGTATTTCGAGCGGCGACTGACCTCCCGCCTCCCCTATCCCCAACGTCTGAACGATCACGGAAGCGATCAGGCTCGGATCACTTATCGGGGAGAGCGGGACAAAATGAATCCCACCTGGAAACCGCTCGATAACGCCGCTCGCCACTTCGACCGCGAGACGCGTTTTGCCGATCCCGCCTGGGCCCGTGACCGTGACCAATCGCACATCCTGACGCAGCAGGAGTTCTTTGGCGGCAGCTGCTTCCTTTTCTCGCCCCACAAATCCGGTCCGCGACACAGGAAGATTGGTCGGGCGCGTCTCCACCTGCTTAGCTGGCTTTTCCGAGAAACGGTCTCGTATAGCTGCAAGTTCGCGTGCGAGATCTCGCGTAGAGACGTAACGCTTATCCGGCTCTTTCGCCAAGCACCTTTCGATAGCCCAACACAGCGGAGCCGGGGCATCGCGGTTTTGCATACCGATCGGTTCGGCCTGTTCCCGGAGAATGGCCACCAGTGTCTCCGCTCCTGTGCTTCTCTGAAAGGCGCGCTTTCCGGTCACCATCTCGTAGAGCACCAAGCCGAACGAGAACTGGTCCGACCGGAAATCCAGATTCCGGCCCCCGGCCTGCTCCGGTGACATGTATCCCACCGTTCCTAGAACCACGCCCGATGGAGTCAGCGACGCTGTCGTACTGCACATATCCGAACGCTCACCACTGGGCGACGCGTGCTTTGCCATGCCAAAGTCAAGGATCTTGACCAATCCATCGTTAGAGACCATCAAGTTGGCGGGTTTTAAGTCCCTGTGCGTTATGCCCGCTTCATGAGCCTTGGTCAGACCCTCCGCAACTTGCACCGCGATTTCAATGGCCTTTCGCATTGGCAACAAGCCGGAGACTAGCAATTCGCGCAGCGTCTTCCCCTCTATTAGTTCCATCGCGATGTAGTGACTGGAACCGTCCTGTCCGAGCTCGTAAATGGTAACGATATTGGGGTGATTGAGGGCAGATGCCGAGCGCGCTTCCTGCTCGAAGCGCTGCAACCGGTCACTGTTTGCGGAGAATTCGGCGGGCAGAAGTTTAATCGCAACGGTGCGCTCGAGCCGCGTGTCCCGCGCGCGGTAGACTTCGCCCATGCCGCCCGCGCCCAGTGGAGCAACAATTTCAAATGGACCGAGTTTGCTGCCTGGAGCGAGGGCCATAATTGACCGCGATTATACCCTCGGAAATCCTTTTTCCGGTACCACCGGCCCTCACCTCAACCTGCAGCGCACTACCCGTGGAAGTGGGCAACCCGGCATGCCGAATTCGAGCCACCTTGTGACAACTCCCGGATTGTCGGCAACTCGGAAACTATCGTGGGCGTGTTAACTTCGCCGCCGAGGCAGCGGCCGCAAGCCTCTGCAGCCGGAACTTGGGAAACGGACCCGCCATCGGGAGCCTGTTTCGACGAAAAGTTTTCTGTAGGGTGATCTCACGCCGAGTTTTCCGGGACCCCTGGAGTTCGCTTGCACTCAGATCGCGAGCTCCGCACACCTCCAGTAGCTTACCGGGAACACCCTCTGCGCCTGCTTCTCGACACCCCGCATCTGGAATGTTAGCGTGAAGAAGTACGGCAGAATGACGCCGCTGGTTGTCTCTGGACCTCGCAGGTGGCCTGGGCGTCGCCGGGAGAGGAAGCTCGTGTCGCTCGACCGCTTTCACGCACCCCGATTGTCAACGAGCCGCCGCGGCGAATGGGGGGAGGGCAAGCTCAAGGCCATCGTTTACACGGTTATCATAGTCCTGATCGTTTACTCGGCTTTCAAAATTGTGCCGGTCTACATTCAAGACTATCAGCTTTCCGACAAAATGCAGGAAACGGCACGCTTTGCCGTCGTGAATCGTTACAGTGAAGATCAAATCCGTGACACGATTTTCAAGGAAATTCAATCCCTGGAAATCCCCGCTAGGCGCGAGGACATCAAAGTCTCCAGCAGCCAGTCCGTCGTGAGAATTTCGGTGGACTATACGGTTCCCGTCGACCTGCTTTTCTATCACATGGATCTTCACTTCACACCGTCGAGCGAGAACAAGTCCATTATGTAGGCTGGCGCCTTCGCTTGATGCACGCCGGTCGAACGGAAAACATGACTGGGAATTCTTCGCAAATGTTCCTGGCAACCGCTTGCGAAGGAATGCCGTCTTTCCTAGTGCGGGGTCTTGCGAGACAATAAGAGCCTAGCCCTCGGGAGCCGTGCTTGCGCATCCGCATCCAAAAAGGTTTCTGGACGTCCAAGTTTGGCCTGACGATTCTTGGAATCGTCTTCGCTTGCTTTCTGGCGGTCGGGGGCGTCTTCAGTTGGTACTACATGAAGTATTCGCGCCTGATCGACGGGCGCCTCTCCGGCAACGTCCTCCAAAACACCACGCAGATCTTCTCGGCCCCGGAACACATCTCCCCAGGCCAAGCCTGGGGGCCCGACGACCTCACCACCTATCTCACGCGCGTGGGGTACCGTCCGCAGAATGACGACGGCGCGCTCGGCCAGTTCACGGTTCGAGGCAACACCGTGGACGTGCGGCCTTCGAAACTTTCTTATTTTGCCGGTTCGAACGCGCTGGCGGTTCAATTTGCGGGCAAGGCCATCCGCATGATCCGGCCGCTTTCCGGCGGGGCGGAACTCGGCACCGCGGAAATCGAGCCGGAACTCATTACCAATCTTTTCGACAGCGCGCGCGAAAAGCGACGTCCGGTGCGCTACGAGGATCTGCCTCCGGTGCTCGTTCACGCGATTCTTTCGGCGGAGGACAAGCGCTTCTTCGAGCATCCGGGGTTTGACTTCATCCGCATCGCCGGGGCGGCGTGGGCGGATATCCGGCACACTTCGCATTACCAGGGCGCGAGCACCATCACCATGCAGGTGGCGCGGACTTTCTTTCTTTCGAATGAGCGCACCATGCGGCGCAAGGCCGCGGAAGCGATGGTTTCGTTCGAACTGGAGCAGCGGTTTTCGAAGCAGCAAATTTTCGAGCTGTACGCCAACGAAGTTTATCTCGGCAATCGCGGAAGCTTTGGGATCCGAGGTTTTTCCGAAGCAAGCGTCGCTTATTTCGGCAAGGATTTGCGGCAACTTTCGCTTCCCGAATGCGCGTTCCTCGCGGGCCTGATTCGCGCGCCGAATTATTACTCCTCGGCAGACCGGCATCCGGAACGCGGCGTGCAAGCGCGCGACCGCGTGCTGACGCAGATGCTGGAGAACAAATTCATCACCGGAGAGGAACTAGAAGAGGCCAAGAGCACACCGTTGAAGATTGTGCGCACCTCCATCACCGGGGGCGAAGCGCCTTATTTCGTGGACATGGTCAAGGACCATCTGCTCGACAAGTATTCCGAGACGGAACTGCTGAGCCAGAATTTCCGCGTTTACACGACTTTGGATCTGGAGCTCCAGCGCGCTGCGGCCGCTTCGGTTGATGCGGGGATGAAAAATGTCGATTTGCTGCTCGCCAAGAGATATGACAAATGGCGGCGTGACCTGGCGAAAAAAGGCAGCAGTGAGCCGATTCCGCAGGCGCAAGTTGCGCTCGTGGCCCTCGATCCGCGCACGGGAGAGATCAAGGCGGTAATCGGCGGGCGCGATTACGGACAGAGCCAATTGAATCACGCGCTGGCTCGCAGGCAGCCCGGCTCGGTCTTCAAACCCTTCGTTTATGCAGCAGCCTTCGACAACGCCGTTGACGGCGTGCAGCCGGTCATAACACCGGCAACGACCATTGATGACGAGCCCACGACCTTCGAATATGACGGCACGGACTATACACCGAACAACTACGGCGAAAGATTCATGGGCAAAGTTACGGTGCGCGACGCGCTGACCAATTCGCTGAACGTGGCCACCGTGAAAGTCGCCGAGCTGATCGGCTACGGGCGCGTGGTGCAAATCGCGCGGCAGATGGGCCTGGGCACAAATATCAGGGCCACGCCGGCCGTCGCTCTTGGCGCGTATGAAATGACGCCGGTTGATGTGGCCGCGGGCTACACGACTTTTGCGACGATTGGCACGCGAGCCGAACCCGAATTTCTCCACAGCGTGGTCGGCGCGGACGGCACGATGCTGGAAAAATTCACCCCGCAAACGCGCACGGCGCTCGATCCACGGGTCGCATATCTGGTGGACAGTCTGCTGATCGATGTGCTCAACCGGGGCACGGGCGCGGGCGTTCGTGCCCGCGGCTTCACTCTGCCGGCGGCCGGGAAAACCGGCACCTCGCGCGACGGCTGGTTCGCGGGGTTCACTTCGAATCTCCTTTGCGTCATCTGGATCGGCTTCGACGATAACCGCGACCTGGGCCTGGCGGGCGGCGCGGCGGCCGCGCCGATCTGGGCCGACTTCATGAATCGCGCGACGACACTGCCCACTTACCGCGACGTAAGAGAGTTCAGCATGCCCGAAGGGGTGCAATCTGTCCTGATTGATCCGGAAACTCTCGAGCTGGCCACCCCCAACTGCCCGACCACGCGCGAAGAGGTTTATGTGACGGGCTCGGCCCCCACGCAGTTCTGCGAACTCCATGGCGGCCACAGTCTGCTTTCTTCGACGGGATCCTGGCTCTCGCACGTATTCGGCGGAGGCGATAACAAGCAGCCGCAAACGGGTCCCGATGGGCAGCCTCTGCCCGCCGCTTCGCAGGAGCAGGCACCCAACGCCGAGGGCAAGCAGTCCGCAGATCCCACAGGGCAGGGCGACGACAAGAAAAAGAACCCTTTGCAGAAGATTTTTGGTATCTTTGGAGGCAAGAAGAAGGACTCCGACAAGGCCAAGCCGAAGCCGGAGAAGGGAGACTCGCCATGACGCAAGTTCGTGTGGCGGCTTCAGTTAGTGTTTTTCTGCTGACCCTAGCAGTTCCCTCCATCGGTCAGAATACCGAAGATAGACACGAAAACACTTTCGCTCCTCGCACCATGCAGTCGCCAGCGCAGTCGGAATCAGGGCCTGTGATCGTCGTCCGCCCGGGTCTCTCCGACGAGCAGATGGCCGATCTCTACATGGTTCGTAAGGAGTACCGCGAAGCTGCGGCGGTGTACAAGCGGCTCTCCGACCAGGAGCCGCACAACCCGGTCTATCTGAACAAGCTGGGCATCGCCCTGCATCAGCAGACGGCTCTCGGCCAGGCGTTGAAATATTACGAGCGCGCGGTGAAAGTGGACCCGCTCTATGCCGACGCGGAAAACAATGTCGGAACGATCTGGTACCAGCGCAAGAAATATGGGAAGGCCATCAAGGCGTATCAAAAAGCCATCGGGATGCGCAAGGACATGGCGGTTCTTTACAGTAATCTTGGCTACGCCTATTTCGCGGACAAGAAGTACGAGGAGGCCATAGCGTCGTTCCGGCAGGCCTTGGCTATCGATCCACAGCTATTCGAGCATGGCGCCTCGAGGACGGGCTCGGTGCTCCAGGATCGCACGGTGAGTGACCGCGGCCGCTTCTATTACCTGCTCGCCAAGTCTTTTGCCGAGGCCGGCAATGTCGATCGGTGCCTCCTTTATCTCCGCAAAGCGAAGGACGAAGGATACAAATCGCTCGCGGACATCAAGACCGATCCAGCGTTCTCCAGCGTTGTGAAGCTCCCGGCCATCCAAGAGATTCTGGCGCCTAAGCCAGTTGATTCTCCGCAACCCTGAGCAGGAACTCGCGCCGCGCGCATGTGCCCTTCCAATTTTGAATGAGCTCTGAATCCTCGCGCAAAATAGCGTGTTGGTTCTCAGCGCTCCGGCTGCCTCTGCTACAATGAAAAGCAGAATGAGGCAGAGTAACTCCAGCGGTCATCGTGCGGTTTTTCTGTGTGCCTTGATTTCAGCTTGTGCGGCGAGCCTGGCCGAGCCGCAAACCTCAACGAACTCTCAAGTTGCAGCGGCAGGCGGACCCCAGCAGGGCGTCTTTCTGGTTATCCCGTTCGAAAATGGCGGCGCGTCGTCGCGGCTCGACTGGCTTGGCGAGGGACTCGAGGAGCTGACCATTCAGCGGCTTTCCGCCGCCGGCCAGCAAGTTTATACGCACGCCGGGCGCGTCAGCGAGTTGGAGCGCTACGGCCTCCCAGCATCCGCGAAATTGAGCCACGCAGCCATGTTGCACGTCGCGGAAGAGCTCGATGCAGATTTCGTGATCTTCGGGAGATTCGCCTCCGATGGACAAAAACTCACGGTAGAATCACGCGTTTTGCGCGTCAATGTCGCGGCCGACCGCACGGGTGTGAATTCCACGGCGCTGCTTCCGCCGGTTCGCGAAAGCGGCCCGCTTGATTCCTTGATGGACCTCCATCTTCGCCTCACGTGGCGTTTGCTTTCCGCCAGCGACCACACCTATTCCCGCAGCCTCGCGGAATTTTCGAAAGCGCAGCGGCCGTTGCGCTTGGACGCTTTTGAACATTACATCCGCGGACTGCTTGCTTCTGAAGACGAGGCACGCTTGCGCGAATTGCGTGAAGCGGCGCGGCTTGATCCTGACTGGCCCGATCCGGACTTCGCGCTGGGCCAGGCGTACTTCGTGCGCCGCGACTGCAATTCCGCGCTGCCGTGGTTTGCGCGCGTGCCGGCTTCGCACCCGCGGCATCTGGAAGCGGTTTTTTCCGCGGGCGTCTGCCGTTTGTTGTTGAACCAGCCGGACCGCGCCGAAGAGACTTTCACCGCGCTGCAAGACTCTCTTCGGAATAGCGGGGGCGCGGGAGCGGAGCAGCCGGAGATTCTCAATGACCTCGCGATCGCGCGCGAGCGGCAAGGGAAAAGGCAACTGGCGCAGAGCGATCTTCGCCGTGCAAGCGAAATGGCCCCCGATGAAGACGATTATCCGTTCAACCTGGGCTTGCTGGCGCTGCGCGCTGGTGATTTCGCCGCGGCCGCAGGTTATTTCCGGGATGCATCGCAGCGGGAGCCGGACAATCCGGAAGACCGCGGGCTGCTAATTCAGTCGCTCGAGAGGGTGGGGAAGAAGGAAGAAGCGGCTCAGGAACGAGAAGCAGCGAAAGAGGCGCTGGGGACAGATTCGCTTCCGGTGGTTCGGCTCGAGGCGCGAAGCGTGGCTCGCGGCAAGACACAGAACGAGGCCGAAGCGGACTCCCTCACGCGACTCGAGCGCATCATGACGGAACTTGGCGACATCGCATTGCGCCTCGGGGTCGAAACCGCGGAGCCGGACGCGAGCGCATCAGCTAGCGACGCGGCATCCGGAACTCCTGCGGCACACGTTCGCCGCGGCAGACAGGAGCTTGCAGCGGGCCGGCTCGATGCTGCCGAACGAGAGTTTCGCGCCGCGCTCAGGGTAGATGAGACCGACGCAGGTGCGCACCGCAGCCTTGCGGAGATTGACCGGAGGCAGGGCAAGTTGGATGATGCAGTCAAGGAGCTGCAAGCTTCGCTGGAAGCGCGCGACTCCGCGGCGGCGCACACGATGCTTGGGAAAATTTACCTCGAACAGAAGAAGCCCGCGCTTGCGCAGGCGGAGGCCGAGCGGGCGCTCAAGCTGGCTCCCAACTATTCCGAAGCAAAACAATTGCTGGATCGTCTGAAGAACACCAAACCGGGAGGTGCCGCGCAATGAGCAATCGAAGCGCTTCACCACAGCGCACGCCTCTGTGCTCATTTTTTGCGATTTCGTGTGTTTTTTGTGCCGCCGCGTTTGTGATTTTGCTTCCTTCGGCGACTGCTGATGAGCATTCTGCGGGTTCGCTGGTCCTCGAACTCTCGCTGGACCGCGAAGTGGAGCCCGTTCTGGCCACGTACATTGACGAAGGGCTCGCGGATGCCGCAAAGCGCAACGCCGCGCTTGTTTTGATCACCATGGACACTCCGGGGGGACTCAGCGATTCGATGACGGACATAATCCAGCACATCCTGGCTTCTCCGGTTCCGGTAGCCGTCTACGTTTCTCCAACCGGAGCGCGTGGCGCTTCCGCAGGTTTCTTCATACTTCTTTCCGCGGATATCGCGGCGATGGGCCCCGGCACACACACGGGAGCGGCTTCGCCGCTCATCGGAATCGGCGCGTATCCCGTCGCGATCGATGAAACACTACGGAAGAAAATCACGAATGACGCTACGGCGTTCCTTCGCAGCTATGCGGATAAGCGCGGACGCAATCCGGCGCTTGCGGAGACGGCCGTGACAGATGCCAAGGCTTTTACGGAGAAAGAAGCGTTGGATGGGAAATTGATCGATCTCATCGCTGCGTCGCCGGAAGATCTTCTGCGCCAGCTGGACGGGCGCACGATAACGCGGTTCGACGGCACGCGCGTCAAGCTCTCGCTAGCGAATCCCAGCCGCGTGGCTTTTCAACTTTCCGCGCGGCAGAAATTTCTTGCGCGCATTGTCGAGCCCGACGTCTTTTTTGTGCTTCTCATCGTCGGGGCTTTGGGACTGTACACGGAATTCACGCATCCCGGCATGGTTGCGCCGGGCGTAATCGGAGGCATTTGCGCGGTGCTGGCGCTTTATGCCATGCACATCCTGCCGGTGAATTTTGCCGGGCTGCTGCTCATTCTTCTGGCGCTAGGGCTATTTATTTTGGAGGCGAAATTCACGAGTCATGGCGTACTGGCGGCCGGCGGAATCGTGGCCATGCTTCTCGGCGCGATGTTCCTGATCCGATCGCCGCTCACAACGGGAGGCGTCAGCCTGGGAGTTGCGCTGGCGGCGACGCTTCCTTTTGCCATCATTACCGTTTTCCTGATGCGCCTGGTTCTTCGCTCTCGTGGATGGAAGATGACAACGGGCAGGGAAGAGATGATCGGCGCAGAAGGGATTGCCGTTTCGGGGCTGTCTGCGGGCGCGGAGGGAATGATTCGAGTCCACGGCGAGCTGTGGCGGGCTTTCTCGGCGCAGTCCGTCCCGGCAGGGGCGGCCGTGCGCATTGTTCGCGTGGAGGGTTTGAAGCTGCACGTTGAACCGGCGCAAGCATCTGCCGCACAAAGCAAGTAGAATTCGTTGACGTTCAGGAGGCAAACATGGAGATCGGATTTCTGGGGTTCGCGCTGATCATCGGTATCGGGTTGATCTGGTTCTGGAATTCGCTTTACATCATCAAGGAGTGGGAACGCGGCGTGGTCCTGCGCCTGGGCCGTTTGCTGCCCCAGGCCAAAGGGGCGGGGTTGAGACTGGTTTTTTGGCCGATCGAGACGCTCTATCGCATCAATCTGCGCCTCGAAACTCTGGATGTACCGCCCCAGGACATCATCACGCGGGATAACGTCTCCGTGAAAGTGAATGCCGTTTGTTACTTTCGCGTCGTCGACGCCAATCTAGCGATGTCTCAGGTGCAAAACTATCAATACGCGACCTCGCAGCTCGCGCAGACCACGCTCCGCAGCATCGTGGGGCAGTTCGAGCTCGATGAGATTCTCTCCCAACGCGATAAGGTGAATGCCAAGCTGCAAATCATCCTCGATACGGACACCGAGCCTTGGGGCATCAAAGTCTCCAAAGTCGAAGTGAAGCAGGTGGACATTCCCGAGCAGATGCAGCGCGCCATTGCCAAGCAGGCCGAGGCGGAACGCGAACGCCGCGCCAAGGTCATTCACGCGCAAGGCGAATTCGAAGCCTCGCAAAAACTTGCCGACGCCGCGAAAGTTCTGGAAACACAGGCCTCCGCGATCCAGCTGCGTTACTTGCAAACTTTGACGGAGATAGGTGTCGAGAAGAACACAACGATTGTGTTTCCCCTGCCCATCGATATCATTAATAGCTGGGTTCAGGCGATCGGGGGACAGCGAAAATAAGAATGGCTTCCGGGGGAAAAAGGGGAGGCGCTGGGGAACGTGTGCTGGAAGGCCGGCACGTCATCGGATTATTTTTTCTGATGCTGCTGTTCTCGGGCGTTTTTTTTACGCTTGGATACGTGATGGGGCGCAACCAGTACGACGGCCAGGTGCGCGCCGCCACGAATCCGCGCACGCCGGCGGGAGTGGAGGTCGCGCCAAGGTCCGATCCGGCCGCGAAGCGCTCACCAGATAAGATTTCTTCCGCTCCCGCATCGGATTCCGCGACGCCGCCTAGCTCCGACTGGGAGTTTTACCACGCAGGTGATTCCAAGCCGGCGGAAGCCCGCTTGAAGCCGGCGCCCGCCGTGAAGACAGGCACGGCCGTGGCGAAAAACGACGGGTCCGCGAAGCCGTCGAACGCTTCCTCGAGGACAGCAGTGAACGCACCCCTGATTCCGAACGGTGCATATTCGCTGCAAGTCGCGGCGCTGAGGAAGGAATCGGACGCGTTCGACCTCGCCACCAGGCTGCAGAAGAAAAAATTTCCGGCGTACGTGCTTTCGCCGCGGGCAGACAAGTATTATCGCGTGCAGGTCGGGCCTTACGCCGATCAAAAGGCCGCGGACACCGCGAAGAAAGGCCTCGAGGGCGCCGGCTTCAAAGCCATCGTAAAACACTGATGCCCCCGCGCGGTTGGCTGGATTATTTTCGTCCGCAACCTGGAGCGGACTTGCCCGCCTCTTTGCGGATCGGCGTCGGCGGCGTCTCCGGTGCGGCGCTGTCGCTCTCCTTCATCGGGTCGTATCTCAGCATCTATTCGTGGGTTTGCGTCGGCGTACTTCTCGTTGTTCTTTTTGGAGCGCGCCCGCGGGTGGCGTTTTGTTGCGGTTTTCTTCACGCCCTGCTGTTTGTGTTTACTTCCGTTCCCTGGATTGCCACCGTTCTTTCGGTGCATGGAGGACTCTCGCGAGCCGGCGGCTGGGGCGTGCTGTTTCTCATCGCCGCCGCTTGGGGCATTCTCATCGGGAGCTTTTCCTGGATTGTGAATCGGCTGGCGCGGCGAAGCGTCGCTCTTGCTTGTCTTGGTGCGCCATTTGTATGGGTTTCGTTCGAATTTGTCCGCGCAAAACTTCCGGAGATCAGCTTCCCCTGGAACTTGCTCGGATATCCGGCTTCGGCGAATCTTGCGCTCCTTCAACTCACGCCGATCACGGGAATCTATGGCCTCTCGTTCGTGGTGGCGGCGTTCAACGCGCTGCTTGCCTGGAGCGATTCGGCCGCGGCGCCGCATCCGCGTCGGCGTCTGGCCGTACTTGCCGCCGCCGCCGCGGTCATTCTCTTGGTGATGGCTGGCGGCCCGCGGTTCGTGCCGAAGCCTCAGTCCAGTCATTATGCGCGCGCCGTGCAGCTCAATTTTCCCGAAGCGGCCGAATACCCCACAGATTGGTTCAGGGTACATGCCCGCGAGCTTGATGATGTCGAGAGTCTCAGCCTCGCGCCCTCCGCTCAAAGGCCCGATCTTCTCGTTTGGCCGGAAGCTCCGGCGCCGTTTTCGTTTCAGGACGTCCAGTTTGCCAAGCGAGCTTCAAGTCTCGCCATTCGTTTCGGGCATCCGTACATCGCCGGCGTCATCGAGTGGAAAAAGCAGGAAGGTGCGTCGGGGCGTTCGGAGTTCTCTGCCTATAACAGCGCGCTGCTGTTCGACGCGCAAGGGCAGCGGGTCTTTTCCTACGACAAAGTGCATCTGGTGCCTTTTGGCGAATACGAGCCTTTTCCGCTGATCCACCGCGTGGTCACGAGCGTCTCCGACGAAGTGGGTGGTTTTCAAAAGGGGAGCAGCTACGCCGTTGGACATCTCGCGGGCGGGCACTCCTTCGGCGTTTTTATCTGCTACGAAGCGATCTATGCGGGAGAAGTGCGGCGTTTCGCGGCCAACGGCGCGCAACTGCTCGTGAATATTTCAAATGATGGATGGTTCGGACGTTCCGCCGCGCCCGAGCAGCATCTTCGGATGGCGCGGGTCCGCGCGGTGGAGAATCGCCGCTGGCTGGTGCGCACCACGAACAACGGTTTCACCGTTTCCGTCGATCCCTACGGCCGCATCTTTTCACCGCTTCCTCCGGATGTCCGCGCCGCAGCCGATCTGCCCTACGATTTCCGGACCGACCAGACGATTTACACGCGCTTTGGCGACTGGTTCGCCTGGCTCTGCGTCGTTGTTTCCGTTATTCTATTAGCGTCAACATTTTGGAAGAGAGAATGATCCTCGAAGACCTGCAATACCGATACGAAGGCCTGAAGCAGCGCATCACGCTTGTGCGGAGCTATCTTTGACGCGCCGCAACAGCGCGAGCGTCTGAAATCCCTCGAAGCGCGCGTCGCCGACCCCGGCTTCTGGAGCAATCAGGAAGCTGCGCAGGCCGTCTTGCGCGACCGCAAGCGGGCCGAAGACCAGGTAAGCGCCGACGAAAAACTGGCCGCTTTCTCCAGCGACATCGAGACCTACATCAACCTTGCGCAGGAAGAGAGCAATGCGGAGCAGCGCAACGATCTGCTGAAAGAGCTGGATCGCGAGCTCGCGGCGGCGGAAAATTTTGTCGCCGAACTGGAAACGAAGACGCTTCTCTCCGGCGAGAACGATCACCTCAACGCCATCATGACCATCAAACCGGGCGCGGGTGGAACCGAGTCCCAGGACTGGGCTTCCATTCTCTTGCGCATGTACCTCCGCTGGGCGGAGCGCAAGGGCATGAGCGCTGCGGTCCTGGACGAAACGCCGGGTGAAGAAGCCGGCATCAAGAACGCCACCATTCAATTCTCAGGAGAAAACGCGTACGGGCTCCTTGCGGGAGAAACCGGTGTCCACCGCCTCGTGCGTATTTCGCCATTCGACCAGGCGGCGCGGCGCCATACTTCCTTCGCCTCCGTTTTCGTGATCCCTGAGATTGACGATCGCATCGAGATCAACATTCGCCCGGAAGACTTGCGCGTGGACACATTTCGATCGGGCGGCAAGGGCGGACAAAACGTCAACAAGGTGGAGACTGCGGTGCGCATCACCCACGTGCCGACGGGAATTGTGGTCGGGTGCCAGGCGGAACGCAGCCAGCACAAGAACCGTGAACTTGCAATGAAGATGCTCCGCTCGCGGCTCTACGACCTGGAAATCCAGAAGCGCCAGGCGCGTACCGACAAGCTCGACGAGAGCAAGATGGACATCTCCTTCGGCAGCCAAGTGCGTTCTTACGTGATGCAGCCATATCGGTTGATCAAGGACCACCGGACCAAATTCGAAGTGGGCGACGTGGATCGGGTGTTGGATGGCGACCTCGACCCCTTTATCCGGTCCTATCTGATGGCCAAGAAGATCAAAGGCAAGCTCGACGTCCAGCCGGACGACGACGCGGATGCTGCGTGAGATCCGGCCATAAGCGGCAGCTTTATACCATTCAGACCCGAAATTCGACCGTTCAACCCCTAACTAACGCATTTAAATTCAATAGGTTGATTCTGGCTGCATCGGATGATAGCTTTGAGAGGTTTAATAATTGAGTGCCTTAAGGGCGCCAGGCGCAATGGCGCAATCGTGTGCGCCACAATTCAATAAGGAGAATTTGTTTTGAGCGAAGCCTTAAAAAATTTCTTGTTTACGTCGGAGTCCGTGACGGAAGGTCATCCGGACAAAATTGCCGACCAGATTTCCGACGCCGTCCTTGACGAAGTGATAAAGCAGGACCCCAAGGGCCGCGTCGCTTGCGAGACGCTCGTGACGACCGGCGTTGCCGTTGTCGCTGGCGAGATCACCACCAGCGCGCACGTGGATTACGATACGCTCGTGCGCGACACCATCCGCGGTGTCGGTTACGACCGCGCGAAGTACGGCTATGACGCGGACACCTGCGCCGTCATGTGCACCGTCAAGCGCCAGTCGCCGGATATCGCCATGGGCGTGGACACCGGCGGCGCGGGCGACCAGGGACTCATGTTCGGCTTCGCTTGCGACGAGACCGAAGAATTGATGCCCATGCCCATCCAGCTTGCCCACCGCCTCACGCAGCGCCTCGCCGAAATCCGCAAATCCAACAAAGTTGATTTCCTCCGGCCCGACGGCAAGTCTCAGGTCACCATCGAATACCGCGACGGACGGCCGACGCGCGTCGATTGCGTGGTCATCTCTACGCAGCACAGCGACAGAATCTCAAACGCCGATTTGCACGATGCCATAACAGAGCACGTCATTCGGCCGATCATTCCGGCGCCCATGCTCGATTCGAAAACGAAGTACCACATCAATCCGACCGGCCGCTTCGTGATCGGCGGGCCCATGGGCGACGCTGGACTCACGGGCCGCAAAATTATTGTGGACACCTACGGCGGCTACAGCCGGCACGGCGGCGGTGCTTTCTCCGGCAAGGATCCTTCGAAAGTGGATCGCTCGGCATGCTACATGGCGCGGTACATCGCGAAGAACATTGTTGCCGCGGGTCTGGCGCGCAAGACAGAAGTGCAGCTTGCGTACGCGATTGGCGTCGCAGAGCCGGTCTCCGTTATGGCCGACACGTTTGGAACGGCGGCAGTTTCCCAGGAAAGGATCAGCGAGCTGATTCGTGAATTTTTTGTGCTGACTCCCAAGGGCATTATCGAAGCGCTCGATCTTCGCCGCCCGATTTACAAAGCTACCGCCGCCTACGGCCACTTCGGGCGCTCCGGCCCGGGTTTCACCTGGGAGCGCACCGACCGCGCCGACGCATTGCGCAAAGCGGCCGGGCTTTCCACCGCGGTTACCGCGGAAGTTGGCGCGCGCCGATAAACGTCCCTTCGACTGAGTGAAGAAACTGAAAAAACAAGGAGCAAGACTTTGGCTACTGCCGAATTGAAAAAAGGTGATGTGAAAGACATCGGACTCGCGGATGCGGGCAAGCGCAAGATTGAATGGGCCCTGCAGCAGATGCCCGTTCTGCAATCCATCCGCAAGCGCTTCATCAAGGAGCAGCCGCTCAAGGGGCTGCGCATCTCCGCGTGCCTGCACGTTACGAGCGAAACCGCCAATCTGATGATCGCACTGCGCGATGGCGGCGCGGACGCCGTCCTCTGCGCGTCGAATCCGCTTTCGACGCAGGATGAGGTCGCCGCTTCCTTGAATCGCGACTACAACATTCCGACTTACGCCATCAAGGGCGAGGACAACGAGACGTACTATGCGCACCTGAGCGCTGCTCTCGAGCACAAGCCGCAAATGACCATGGACGACGGCGCGGACCTGGTCACCATGCTCCTGACCAAGCGCACGGACCTCGTGCCCAATGTCATCGCGGGCACCGAAGAAACGACCACCGGCGTGATTCGCCTGCGCGCCATGGCCAAGGACGGCACGCTGAAGTTTCCCATCATTGCCGTGAACGACGCGCAGACCAAGCACTTCTTCGACAACCGCTACGGCACGGGCCAGTCCACAATCGACGGTGTGATCCGCGCGACGAATATTCTCATCGCCGGTCAGAAAGTTGTTATTGCCGGCTACGGCTGGTGCGGACGCGGTGTGGCGATGCGCGCCAAAGGGCTCGGAGCCGACGTAATCGTGACGGAAATTGATCCGGTGAAGGGGATCGAAGCGGTCATGGACGGCTTTCGCGTTCTGCCGATGTCCGAGGCTGCGAAGGAAGGCGACATTTTCATTACCGTGACCGGAAACAAGAACGTCATCCGCGCGGAACATTTTGAAGCGATGAAGTCCGGTGCGGTGGTTTGCAACTCCGGCCACTTCAATGTGGAAATTGACATTCCGGCGCTCGAGCGCCTTTCGACCGGGAAACGGGAAGTGCGCCCGCTGGTGGACGAATTTCTGTTGAAAGACGGCCGCAAGGTTTATCTGCTCGCCGAAGGGCGTCTCGTCAATCTCGCTACCGCCGAAGGGCATCCCGCCTCGGTGATGGACATGAGTTTCGCCAACCAGGCGCTCTCGGCGGAGTATTTGCGCCAGCACGCCAAGG
The DNA here is from genome assembly GCA_044447665.1 of Candidatus Acidiferrales bacterium. Taxonomy (GTDB): domain Bacteria; phylum Acidobacteriota; class Terriglobia; order Acidiferrales; family UBA7541; genus Acidiferrum. The sequence continues at coordinate 61,803 of JBIOGB010000010.1, forward strand.
ATTTGAAGCCGCAAGTCTATGTGGTGCCCGAACACCTCGACAAAGAAATTGCCCGCCTGAAGCTCGAAACCATGGGGCACAAGCTCGATAAGCTTACCGCCGAGCAGGAGCGGTACCTCGCCTCCTGGCAGGAAGGCACCTGATCCGGCCAGTCGTTTTTGTTTTTACCTCGGCCGCTTTTCTAGGGGCGCAGCCTTACCCTGAATATTAGGGAACGAATGCTGCGCCTTTTTTCCTGTAAACTTACGTTGATTTGTCCTGGAGAATGATTATGTGGGATCTCTCCACGCACGCACTCGATACGGCGCAACTCCGCGGCGCTTCTTATGCCGATGTGCGCGCGATGCACATCCGGCAGCGCGACCTGACGACCAAGAACGGTCAGGTCGGAACGCTGGCGCAATCCGAATCCATCGGCCTTGGCATTCGAGTCCTGGCGAACGGCGCTTGGGGGTTTTCTTCGACGGACCGGCTCACGCACGAGGGCATTTCGGCTTGTGCCGCGCAAGCCGTTTCCATCGCAAAAGCCTCCGCACTCGCCAAGCGCGGCGACGTCGTGATGGCGGCGGAAGACGCCTACATCGATAGCTGGCAGAGCCCTTTTCGCAAGGACCCTTTCGAAATTCCGCTCGAAACGCAACTGGAACTTCTGCTCGCCGCGGATGCCGCGATGCGCGGCGTAAAGGGAGTCACGCTTACCGAAACAGGCATGCAGTTTCGTAAAATCGATTCGTGGTTTGCGTCGAGCATTGGCTCCCGTATCCACCAGCGCAAAGTCATCTCCGGCTGCGGCATCGCCGCGACATCGTTTCAAGGCGATGAGATTCAGAAGCGCTCGTATCCCAATAGTTTTGGCGGACAACACACGCTGCAGGGTTACGAGCTGGTGGTGTCGCTCGAACTTTTGAAGCACGCGCCGCGAGTCGCGGAAGAAGCCGCCGCATTGCATTCCGCCGCGCAATGCCCTGAGAAAACCGGCACGGTCATTCTCGGCGCCAGCCAGCTCGGCCTGCAGATTCACGAATCGATCGGCCACCCCATCGAACTCGACCGCGTCCTCGGTCAGGAAGCAAATTTCGCGGGGACCAGCTTTCTTACGCTCGATAAACTCAACAATCTTCGTTACGCCTCGGATATCGTGAACGTCGTCGCCGACGCGCGCATCGACCACGGCCCCGGGCTCGGCACCTTCGCCTATGACGACGAAGGCGTTCCCGCGCAGTGCACAAACATCATCAAGGACGGACAGTTTCGCGGCTATCTCTCCAATCGTGAGACCGCGCATCTTGTCGGCCTGCAACGATCTTCCGGCACGATGCGCGCGGAAAGCTGGAACCGCCTGCCGATTATTCGCATGACGAATATCAGCCTTCTGCCGGGCACATGGTCGTTCGATGATCTGGCCGCCGATACGGATGACGCAATTCTCCTGGAGACGAACCGCTCCTGGTCCATTGACGACCGCCGGTATCAGTTTCAGTTTTCGACGGAGATAGGCTGGGAGATCAAGGGCGGCAAAAAAGGACGCATGCTGAAAAATCCCAGCTACAGCGGCATTACCACCGATTTCTGGAATTCGTGCGACGCGATTTGCAAATTCGACCAGTGGACTCTCTGGGGCACGCCCAATTGCGGCAAGGGCCAGCCCATGCAGACCATGGGAACAGGACACGGAGCTTCTCCGGCGCGTTTCCGCAATGTTCGCATCGGCGCAGCATTCTCGAACCAATGAGCGACTTTTCCGCGCATCGTCGAATCATCGATACCGTCTTGCGGCTCGCCAAATCCACCGCTGCGGACGAGAGCGAAGTGCACGTCGAGGAAATTTCCGGCGCGCTCACGCGCTTCGCGAACAACGCCATTCACCAAAACGTCGCCGAGCTTGGCCTCACCGTTTCCATTCGCACGGTTGTTGACCACCGCACGGCTCGCGCCACCACCAATCGCGTTGACGAAGATTCACTCCGCGCGGCCATCGAGGCGTCTCTTTCCCTCGCTCACAGCCAGCCGAAAGATCTGCGGCTGCTGCCGCTTCCGGGCCGCCAGCGATATCGCAAAGTCAACCGCTTCATCAAGAGGACTGCGGAAATTTCGCCCGAGGATCGCGCCCGCGCTGTCCGCCGAGCCTGTGATTTAGCGGTGAAAAAAGGCCAAGTCGCGGCGGGCACTTTCTCCAGTGGGCAGAATCACATGGCGATGGGCAATTCGCGCGGCCTCTTTGCCAGCTACCGCGAAACCCACGCGGAGTTTTCTATCACCATGCAAGAAGGCGCGGCCGCGAGCTGGGCCAAGGCGAATTCGGCAAACGTTCGTGATTTTGATCCGCAGAAGCTGGCCGCGCGCGCGAGTGAAAAAGCGCATCTTGCCAGCAACGCCCGCGAGCTCCCACCCGGGCGTTACACGGTAATTCTCGAGCCCGCCGCGGTTCTCGATCTGGTAGGCTTTCTTTTTTACGATTTTTCCGCTACGGCCCTGGAAGACAAGCGCTCCTGCCTGAACGACCGCGTGGGCACGCAGCTGTTCGGGAAAAACATCGGCATCTGCGATGACGTTTATCATCCGCTGCAGCTCGGCGCGCCCTTTGACGGCGAAGGCATTCCTCGCCAGCGCGTCTTGCTGGTGGACCGCGGTGTGCCAAAAAATCTCGTGTATGCGCGCAGCGCTGCGAAACGCGCCCGCAAGCAGCCTACCGGCCACGGCTTCGCGCTTCCCAATGAATACGGCGAAGCTCCGATGAATCTTGTTTTCTCCGGCGGCGATGTTGCGCTCGAAAAGATGATTGCGTTAACGGATCGCGGTCTGCTCGTCACGCGTCTCTGGTACATCCGCGAAGTTGACCCTTACGAAAAAGTGATGACCGGCATGACCCGCGACGGGCTTTTTCTCGTGGAGAACGGCCGCGTCACCTCGGCGGTCCGTAACTTCCGTTTTAACCAGTCCTTGATCGAGATGCTTCGCAACGTCGAGCTTCTCAGCCCCGCTGTGCGTGCCACGGGCGAAGAATCATTCGAAATGGTCGTTCCCGCCATGAAAGTCCGCAATTTTCATTTCTCGGAAGTTACGAAGTTTTAATAATTCTGCTTCACCTGTCCCGCAAGAAAATCGATTCAACAAATGCAAATTCTGCGTTGTACTTCGCAAGCTCCAGCAGCCTATACATGGTCATGGCTCGGCAAAGCGCGGAAACTCCCCCTGGTCGGCCCCGGCATCCAAACTGGGGGCATCCCGACCACGACGCCTGCGGCACGGGTTTTGTGGCGCGCCTTGCCGGTCCGCCCGGGCACGATATCATCGACTATGCGTTGACGGCGCTGGAACGCCTGACGCATCGCGGCGGCGTGGATGCCGATGGAGCCAGCGGCGATGGCGCTGGCCTGCTGATCTCCTTGCCGCAACCTTTCTTTCGGGCTCGCGCTTTGGAGCAGGGCATTGCGCTGCCGGAAATCTTCGGTTTGGGCTTTGCTTTCCTTCCAAAGGCCGTGGCTGCTGAGGCTCGAGCTGCCATCGAGGCTGCCGCGGATGTGGAACGACTGCGCATCCTCGGATGGCGGTGTGTGCCCGTGAATCCCGATTCACTCGGGCGCCGCGCGCTTGAGACCCTGCCCGAAATCTGGCAGTTCTACGTGGCGCCATTCCATGCCACGCGGAGCGTTGCACGCTTCGAGTGGCGTCTCGCCCTTCTCCGGAAACGCGCGGAATCACAACTGCCTGAACGATGTTACCTTTGTTCGCTCTCTTCACGAACCGTCGTCTACAAGGGCCTGCTCACTCCCTGGCAATTTCCGCAATTCTACGAGGACTTGCGAGATACCTCTTTTGCCGCTTCCTTTGCGATATTTCACCAGCGCTATTCGACGAACACGCAGCCGTCCTGGAATCTTGCGCAGCCGTTTCGCTACGTCGCGCACAATGGGGAAATCAGCACGATTCTCTCGAATCGCCGCTGGTTGCGCGCCAAGGAACGGAGCATTCGCGAGCAGCTCACCGTCGGTTCCTGGTTCCGTCTCCTGGAAGAAAATGTCAGCGATTCAGCCAGCTTCGACAACGCCTTGGAGCTGCGCTTGCTTCAAGGGTTCTCGCCGGAAGCTGCCATGCTGTCCATGGTGCCTCCGGCTTTTGAAAACGATCCGTTTTTCTCGCGCGATGTGCGCGCCGCGCTGTCTTCACTCTCGCAAGAGAGCGAGCCTTGGGATGGACCCGCCGCGCTCGTCTTTTCCGATGGCCAATGCGTCGGCGCAAAGCTCGACCGCAATGGGCTGCGTCCCATGCGCTACACCTTGACGCATGACGGGTTGCTTATTGCCGGCTCCGAGACCGGGCTTATCGATTTCGACGAGAGCCGCATTGCCGAGCGCCAGCGTCTTGGCCCCGGCGAAATGATTCTGGCGAATCCCGCAACGGGTACGTTTCATCGCTGGCGTGAAATCCTGAAACGCCTGGCGACACATGAGGCGAAGAGCGCCGTTGCTCCTGCGCGTACCTTTGCAACCGGCGTCAACGCCCCGCACTATGGAATTGATCAGCCTAAGCGCATCGCTGCCGCCTCGGGATGGACCGAAGATCAATTCAAGATTCTTTTTTCTGCCCTCGCGCACGGGAAGGAAGCCGATTGGAGCATGGGCGACGATGCGCCTCCGGCGTTTCTTTCCTCGCTCCCGCGCACGCTTTGGGATTACTGCAAGCAGCGCTTCGCGCAGGTCACGAATCCACCGATAGATCCGCTGCGCGAATCCCACGTCATGTCCCTCGACGTGCATCTGAAGGACGGTAGTATCCTTCCCAACCCCATGCTTGGTGCAGGTCAACTTACAGAGCTTTCGGTGCTCTTCGGCCCGGTTCACAAAATCGACTTCACTTTTCCTGCCGCTACAGGAGTCTCGGGTGCACGCCGCAGAGTTGCTCAGCTTTCCGCTACCCCTCTGAGCAGCGGCGAACGCCCGGGGCTCCTCCTCCTCTCCGATCGCGGCATCAGCAGCGAGAGCGCGGCGTTGCCCGCGCTACTTGCCACGGCCGCTGTTTGGAAATCGATGGTGCGCGAAGGATTGTGGGATGTGCCACTGATCGTCGAATCCGCGCAGATATTGGACACTCATCACGTGGCGCTCCTCGTCGCCGCAGGCGCCAGTGCCGTTGTGCCCTATCTCGCCGAACAATTCGCGGGGTCTCTCGAGCCGGATGGAATCGCGCGCATGCACACGGCCATCAATGCAGGTCTCCGGAAAGTCCTTGCCCGCATGGGAGTTTCCACGCTCGCGAGTTACCGGAATAGCCACCTGTTCGAGATCATCGGCCTCGACAAGGATCTTTGCGCGGAGTTTTTCGAAGACGCCGCCGACTATCCCGGCCAAAAAACCCTTGACGATCTGCTTGCGGATTACCTTCGCATGCACACCGCTGCATTTGCCGCCACGTCGGACGAGCTTGCGGACGCGGGCTTGTACCGCTTTCGCAAAGGCGCCGAGCTCCACGCGAATTCGCCCGAAATTGTGCGCCGGTTGCATGCACACGTACGCGCACCAGAAGAAAGAAAATACTCCGCCTTCGAGGAGCTGGCGGAACATCAAGGCCCCGTGTTTCTCCGCGACCTCCTGGAGACTGTTCCGGGCACGCCCATCGGAATCGAACAAGTCGAACCGCTCGACTCCATCCTGCGCCGCTTCAGCACGCAAGCCATGTCTCTCGGCGCGATTAGCCCCGAAGCCCATCGCACACTCGCACTCGCCATGAATTCCATCGGCGCGCGCAGCAATACCGGCGAGGGCGGAGAAGATCCTGCGCTCTACCGTTCCGAGCCTCACGCTGCGAACAAAATCAAACAAGTGGCTTCCGCCCGCTTCGGCGTGACCACCGACTATCTCGTCCACGCCGAGGAACTCGAGATCAAAATCGCGCAAGGCTCCAAGCCCGGAGAAGGCGGCCAGCTTCCCGCGCGCAAAGTCACGAGCTACATCGCGCGCATACGTCACGCCGTGCCGGGAACTCCACTGATTTCTCCGCCGCCGCACCACGACATCTACAGCATTGAGGACTTGGCGCAGCTGATTCACGATCTTCGCGCAGTGAATCCGCGCGCGCGCATCGGCGTCAAGCTGGTCTCCGGCGCGGGCGTCGGCATCATTGCCGCGGGTGTGGCCAAAGCGGGAGCGGACGTGATTACCATCAGCGGCCACAACGGCGGAACAGGTTCCTCGCCGCTCACCTCGATCAAAAACACCGGCTTGCCCTGGGAAATCGGATTGCGCGAAACGCACGACACGCTGGTTCGCGCGGGCCTCCGTTCACGCCTCTCTCTCCGCGTGGACGGAGGCCTGAAATTTGCGCGCGACATTCTGGTCGGTGCCATTCTCGGTGCCGACGAATTTGGTTTCGGAACCGCCGCGCTGCTTGCCATTGGCTGCGTTATGGCGCGCCAGTGTCATCTCAATACTTGTCCCGTCGGGATTGCCACGCAAGATGAAACGCTGCGCGCGCGATTCGCAGGCAAGCCCGAAATGGTCGTCGCCTACTTCCGTTCCCTCGCCGGAGAAGTTCGTGAGCGGCTCGCACAGCTCGGCGTCGCTTCCCTCGGCGAATTGAGAGGCTGGTACGACCGTCTTTCCGCGCGCTCTGGAATGGATGCGCTCATGGTGGTGCCGATTTCCGATTCTCTGCGCATTGCGCCGCACCAATCTCCAAGCTTGCACGCTGCCGTGGTTGGAGATGTATCGCGATTCGACCTCGCGTCGGAAAACACAGGTGAATCACGGCGTATACAAAATTCCGACCGTAGTGTGGGCGCCAATTGGAGCGGCGAGCTCATGCGCCGCCGCGCGCTGGATGATTTGACGACGCCGGAAATCACGCAGGAATATCACGGCTTCGCGGGCCAGAGCTTCGGCGCGTTCCTCGCCGACGGCATCACGCTCATACTCCACGGAGAAGCCAACGACTACGTCGGAAAAGGTCTCTCCGGTGGAACGATCGCAATTGCCTCAGGCTCCGCTGCCTCTCGCCGCGGCGATGTTCTCGCGGGGAATACCGTTTTGTACGGCGCCACATCCGGCCAACTCTTTATCGCAGGCCGGGCCGGTGAACGCTTCGCCATTCGCAACAGTGGTGCGCTCGCCGTTGTCGAGGGGGTCGGCCAGCACGGTTGCGAATACATGACTGGCGGCGTCGTCCTGGTTCTCGGCCCGCTGGGTCTCAATTTCGGCTCCGGCATGACCGGAGGTCTCGCCTACGTTCTTCGCGCCGAAGGCGATGAGGTTCTCCACCGTGAGTTCGTCACACTCGCCGACCTCGAGAGCAGGGAAGAGGTATGGCTGCGCCGCGTGCTGGAAGAACATGCCCAATTCACGGCCAGTCCGCGTGCCGCTCGCCTGCTATCGCGTCACGGCGCTCTGCCGATGGTTCGTGTGCAGCCGGTTCATTTTCAAGGGACTATTGAAGCAACCTGGGCGCCCGTGCTTTCCCGGCTCCCGCAGCGCGAAGCAATGATTCCTCCCGGTCCTAGCGTCCCGCTTCGTGAGGCGGCACTGCATGCTTGAAAGGAGCCGCATTCCGTCCGCATTCGGCTGCGAGAATCCGTTATAATTCGCAGCGAGCATCTCGCCCATGGACTTCGACCAACTCGCTACTTTCGTTTACGTTGCAAAATTGAAGAGCTTCTCGCGGGCTGGCCAGAAAGTTTTTCGCTCGCAGTCTGCCGTCAGCGCGCAGATTCGCCAGCTCGAGCAGACCTATCACGCCAAGCTGCTCGACCGCTCGGCAAAATCCGTCGAGCTCACACCCGCCGGTAAAGTCCTGTTCGAATACGCCGAGCGCCTGCTGCGTCTGCGCGACGAATCCATTCAGCTGGTTGCCGACCGCGGGAATGTGGTTCAAGGCCCCGTCGTTTTCGGCGCCAATGAGGCCACTTGCCTCTATCTTCTCCCCGACATGTTCGCGGAGTTTCAGCGGCGCTATCCGCTCGTGCACATCAGCATCTACCGGAATTTCAGCCACAAGATTCTGCAGCGCGTCGAAGATGGCTCCGTCGATGTGGGAATCGTGACGCTGCCGGTGAAGTCCCCGAATTTGAAGGTCCACCACATTTACAAAGATCGCCTTCGCTTCATGGTCAGCACTCGCAATCCTCTGGCCAGCCGGTCGCGTGTCACGCTCGCGGAAGTAGCGGCGCAGCCGCTCATTTTTCCGCGCACAGGCTTCACACGGCAGGTCCTGGATAAACTCTTCCGTCCCTACCGCTCGCGAATGCACGTGACCATGGAGCTGCCGAGCATCGGCATGATCAAGCGGTTCGTGGGAGCCGACGCCGGCGTTTCCTTCATCAGCGAAAGTTTTGCCCGCGACCAGATCAAGGCCGGCGAAGTGAAGCTGTTAAGCGTGGAGGGTGTCGACCTGTGGCGCGAGCTCGGACTGGTCTACCGTCGCGACCGCAGCTTGCCCCGCGCCGCTCAAGCGCTCATCGGCCTCATCCGGGAGAACCGGAAATTCCACGATTCCTCGGAATCCGCATCGGCGTAGTAAGCATTCGCGCTTCGACTTTAGGAGGAGTGACTTCGCGACCGTCGAGCTTCTTCGGCGGAACCTGCCTGTTCTATCGTGGTGAGAAATTCAGATCAGTGTACGTTGAAATCCAGGCTGGTAATCGTCCGCGCAATTACATTTTCCTGGATCTGAATCAGATCGGTGTCGGCGTAGGTCATGCCGAGCGCCGTGAATATGTCGTTCCCGCGCGCAACTACCACGAGTGTTCCCGACCACGGATGGTCGTCCGCTAATCCGCGGTAGTGAAATTCCACCGCCGGCAATCCGCCGACGGCGGTCTTGCGCTGCGAAACCTGTTTGTAATTCTCGTAAATCTCGCGCAAACGCCTTTCGACGGTGACCGCAGCCGCATCCAGCGGCTCTTTTGTTTTTTCTTGTCCGACCACCATCAGCGTGGATTCGTTCGACGTGCCCATCGCGACAATCGCGTTCGGCAGCGCCTTCCGCGCGTCATCCAGCAGATTCCAGCTCGGCGCCTTGTACATCCGGAAGCCATGTGTGTAGTTCGTGTAGAGGTTTCCCTGAATTTCTTCCCGGATCGCCGGTGGCTCCGGCGGAGCAGGCTGCGCCGCAGGCACCGCCAAAGCGCTGGTCGGCACGCCGGTTGCCGGTCCTTTTATCGCCGGTGCCACGGCATTTTCTGCCACGCTGACAGGCAATTGCGGCTTTACCGCCGCGTTCGTTATTTTCGGCGCTGCCTTTTCGCTTTTTTCCGCTTCGCCAGGAACGACCGATTTGGCGCTGGCATTCGTCGCTGTCGGCTCGGCGGAGGACGCGACCGCAGGTTCCGTCTTCGGTTGCGAATCCGCCCCCGGTTTGGAAGACTCCGAGGCGGCTTCCTTCTTCGCTGCGGGTTCGGCCTTCGCCGTTGCCGGCGTCGATGGAACGATCGACGCAATCTTATCCTTCTCCACGAGAACGTAGCCAAAGTCCGTTTTGACTTTGAACATATTGTCCTCGTACGCCACGATGACGCCGTACAGCTTCTTGCCGTCTTTCAGGCGAATCTCATCCGCCCGCGCGGAAACCGCCGCCACGCTCATCGCGCTCGTCAGGATCGCAATTGTCAGGAGGACGCGTTTCATGGAGTTACCCACAATTTGAGTATGGCGTCACCCCGCGCGCCCTGCAACACTCCTGCGCGCGCTAGTGTCCGCCCTGTTACCTCCAGCCGCCCCGCGCGGGCCCACTCGCCGCGTGTCCCGCTTTTTTACTCGTTTGGAGGCCTCCTCCGCGCGATTTCCGCCAGCAGCGTGCTGATTCGTCCCGCCACGCGCTCCAGTTCTTCTATCGCGGCGCTCAGCCTTGCGCGCAACGGCTCCGGTAAGCGCGCGTGAGTCTGCTGCTGCGCCAGCGCTTCGGCGATCAGCCGGATCTGCTTGCGGCTTCGGGGATTCAACTGCTCCCACAGCTTGCGTTTTGCGCTGCGGTTGCGTCCCAGCCATTGCTCGGCGGTTCCCGCCGGCCGCCCCGCTTCTGGCTCTGCTACCGTCATCGCGTTTTGTGTCTTTGCTCGGATCACACTGCAACCCGTTCCCTGTGCCTTCCGTGCGCTCGGCGTTAATTCTTTCTATTTCCTCAGCGCCGCCAATCCATCGCAATTCACCTGTCCGTCCTGCTCCACCCTCCCCGTCACCCGCAGCGCCCGCGATTCGAATACCAGCCCGCCATATTTTTCATAGGCCTCCGGGAAGAGCACCGCTTCATACACGCCGCGCTGGTCTTCCAGCGTCACAAACATCATGTTGCGGTAATTCTTCGTTCCCACGTGCCGGTACGTCACCACCCAGCCGCACAACGCCACGCGCTTTCCGCGCAATTTTTCCAGTTCATCACTCCACACCTCGCCATTCCGCGGCAGAAAATCCAGCGGATGCCCGCTCACGCACACTTCCAGAATCTCGCGCTCGTAATGCAGCTTTTGCTCTTGCGTGTATTCCGCCGTGGGCATCCCCTCCAGCGCTTCGCTCGCTTCCTCATCGGGCGTGCCGCCAAATAAAGAATCTGTCATCCCGCTTGCCCTGAGCGGAGCCGAAGAGGGTGGAGAGCCGGCGAAGCCGGCGCGGAGTCGAGGGCTCTCTCTTTGTTTTTCCTTCTGCAGCAGATTCCACCGCCAAAGCATTTCCGGGCGCGTCATCACGCGCACTTCATCACCCAGGTGATCAAATGCCCCGCATTTGATCAGCGCCTCAATCTCGTCCCGTTCGACCGGAACTCGCCGCAAAAAATTCTCCAGCGACCGAAACGCGCCGCCCTCTTCCCGTGTTCGCAGGATCGCCATGATTGTTTCCAGCCGCAGCCCCTTCACCTGCATTAGTCCGACTCGGATCGCGCGCCGTCCGTCCGCGCCCGTTTCCGCCGTGTACTCCATGCGCGAATGATTCACCGACGGCAGCCGCACCTCGATGCCCCAGCGCTTCGCTTCCTCCACATACGCCGAAACGTGATAGAAACCCGCGCCCGCGCTGCACATCGCCGCCAAAAACTCCGCCGTGTGATGCGTCTTCAAATAGGTCATGCGGTAGGAAATGTCCGCATACGTTGCGGCGTGCGCCTTGCAAAACCCGAAGCCCGCGAATTTTTCCACCATCATCCACGTCTCTTCGCGCTCCGCTCCATCGAGCCCGATTTGCTCCGCCGCTTTCAGGAATTTTCCGCGCAGCCGCTCGCGTTCCCGTTGCCCGGAAAATTTCGCCGCCGACCGCCGCACCAGGTCTGCCTCCGCCAGCGACATGCTTCCGAGAGCCTGTGAAATCTGCATCACCTGTTCCTGGAAGATGCACACACCCAGCGTGTCGCCGAGAATTTCTTCGAGCGCCGAATGCGCGTATTTGATTTCTTCCTGCTTGCCCTCGGCTGTGAAGGGCCCGCGCAGCCGCTTCAGAAACAGCTCTTTCGACCCGTACTCCGCCGCTCCCGGCCGGATCAACGCCAGTGCTTGCGCTATTTTTCCCAGTGTTTTTGCCTGCATCGTTCGCAGTATCCCGCGCATTGCCGGCGACTCGATCTGAAACACGCCCATCGTTCTTCCCGCTGCGATGACGTCGCACGTCGCCGGATCGTTTTCCGGTATCGCGTCAAAATCAATCTCCCGCGGCTTTGGACACGGCGTCGCTCCATCCGGCGCGATGCTGCTCTTCTCCTCTGCCTCCTTTATTTCCTTTACCTCCTTTGTTTTTTTCTCGATGTTATCGAGCGCCAGCGCCATCGTCGTGAACCCGCGCTGTCCCAGCAAATCCATCTTGATCAGCCCGAGCGCTTCGATCGCGTTCATGTCGTACTGCGTGACGACAATTCCCTTCGTCGCGCGCTCCAGCGGCGTCAACCGCGCCAGCGGTTTCGCTGCAATCACCGTCCCGCACGGATGAATTCCCAGGTGCCGCGGCGCGTCGTCGAAACGCAGCGCGACTTCGAGGATCGTCTTCCACGGCTCGTCGTCCACCGGCAAATTCCGGCATTCCGGCAGCCCGCGAATCGCCGTCAAAATCTTGCGCACCGGCCCGTGCGGCAGCCGCTTCGTAAAGCGGTTCACCTCGCCCGGCGGCACGCCAAACACCTTCGCCACTTCACGCACCGCCAGCCGGGCGTGCATGGTGATGAAGCTTCCGATCATGGCCACGTGTTCTTCGCCCCAGCGTTCGTAGACGTAATCCAGCAGCTCGTCGCGCCGCGCGCCGCAGATATCGATGTCGATGTCCGGGCAATCGCCGCGCTGCACGTTCAAAAACCGTTCGAAATACAATCCCCAGCGTAGCGGGCACACCCGTGAAATTCCCAGGCAATACGTCACCATCGAACTTGCCGCCGAGCCTCGCGCCATCGCCGGAATCCCGCGCCGCCGCGCTTCTTCCACGATGTCCCACACCAGCAGAAAATATGGCGCGAGGTTCAGCTTTTCGATGACTCCCAGCTCGTGCGTCAGCCGCGACAGCACCGGAGGCCGCAGCGGCCGGTAAAGTTTCCGCGCGCCGTCGAAGCTTAGCTTCCACAAATATGAAAACGGCGATTCCCCTTCCGGCACCGGAAATTCCGGAAAGATCAGCTTGCCGAGTTCGAGCTGCAAATTGCACCGCTCGGCAATCTCCAGCGTTGCCCGCAACACCTCCGGATGATCCGGAAACAGCCGCTGCATTTCAGCCGCCGGTTTGAACCACGCCTCGCCGCTGGTGATTTCGGGGGCCGCTACTGTCGTCAGCAACCTGCCGGTGCGAATCGCATTCATCGTGCGGTGATGCAGGTGCTCCTCCGGCCGCAGGAAATGCACGTTGTTCGTCGCCACCAGCGACACGCCAAGCTCGCGTCCAATGCGTTCCGCTTCGCGCAGCGTGCGCCCGTCCCCCGGCGACAAATGCTGCACTTCGATGTACAGCCGCTCGCCAAAAATCTCTTTCAGCCGCCCGATCGGTACGATCGCTGCGTCTTGTTTCTTCTTTGTCATTCCGAGCGGAGTTCCGGCAGTTTTTGCCGGGACGAAGTCGAGGAATCCTGGCGTAAGATTCCCCATCGGCGCCAGCGCAATCACTCCTCTGCTGTGCTGCCCCAGCTCCTCCATCGTGACCGGCCGCCCCTCTTCCTCATCGGCGCCCGTGCTTTGCGCCAACTCCGCTTTACCCAAATGCCGCAGCGTCACAAGCTGGCACAAATTGCTGTACCCCTCCATATCCGCCGCCAGCAGCACCAGCGTTGCAACTTGCCCTGGTTTGTCATCCCGCTTGCCCTGGGCGGCGCCGAAGGGAGCGAAGGGCCGACCTGTCCCGCCTGCCCCGAGCCTCTCGGGGACTCGGTCGGGATGATTTTTATCGGCCCGGAGTCGAGGGATCGCGGCAGGATCGCTCCTCGGTGCGACGTCCAGCGCCACCCCCACAATCGGCTTCACCCCCGCCGCGCGCGCCGCCTGATAAAACCCCACCGCCGCGTACATCCCATTCGTGTCCGTCAACGCCACGGCCGGCATCTTCTGCTCCACCGCTGCCGCGATAATCTCCTCCGGCGACGCCACGCCCCTCAGGAACGAGTAGTGGCTGTGGCAATGGAGATGAATAAACACGTGACAGGTGACTCGTGACAGGTGACTCGTGAAACTTGCGTGAGAGAGTGGTTTTTCCACGAATCACGCAGCACAAGTGACGTCGTGTGAAGACGTGGCCTCTCGTATTCAAATCAGGGTAGGGAACAGGAAGGAAAAACTTCAGCAAACTACCGCGACAAACAAGGCGTCGACAACACCAGCCCGTTCGGTTTCGTCGCGTAATGCTCGCGCAGCTCGAGCCCTTTGCCGTAGAACACCGCGTTCCAGCCGTAGCGCCCGCGCACGCGGTCCATTTCGCGGTTCAAATACCACCGCCGGTTCGCGTCCCGATCGAACAATTCATTCTGCCGCCGGTCCGGCTCGAGGTTCGTCACGCTCATGCCTACCAGCCGCACCGCCACGCGCCGCGTGAACAATTTCCCGAACAGCTCCATCGCCGCCGCGAGCAGCTCGCGCTCGTCGTTCGTCGGCCGCGTCAACCGCACCGTCCGGTGCTCCGAAAACGAATCCACATAGCGCACCCGCAGCCCAATCGTCCGCGCCTGCTTTGCATTGACCGCTTTGCGGTCATACATGACATTGCCGCGCAGCGTCGACCCGATTCGCTCACACAAATATTCGATCAGCCCGCCAAGAAATTCCGTGTCAATCGTTCCGCCCTCAATCGTCGTCTCTCGTGAGACCGATTTCGGCGTCGCCGGCATCATTACTTCGCGCCCGTCCAGCCCCCGCGCGCGCTCCCAGATTTGTCCCCCGATGGCTTCGCCGAACGCCGCCTCCAGCGCCGGCCGCGGCACCTGCCGCAATTGCCCGATCGTCGTAATCCCGCGTTCGGCCAGCGCTCCCGCGTGCACGTGCCCGATCCCGTGCAGCTTTTCCACCGGCAACGGCGTCAGGAACGCTTCTTCCTCACCCGGCGCGATCATGCGAAACCCTCGCGGCCGCTCCAGCCGCGACGCAATCGACGCCACCACTTTCGTCCGCGCCGCGCCCACGCTCACGCTCAGTCCCGTCCGCCCCAGCACTTCCGCCTGCAGCCGCCGCAGCGCCGCCTCATAATCCGGATACAGCCGCTCCGTCCCCGCAAAGTCCAGGTAAAAATCGTCCAGCGCCGCCGTCTCCACCGCCGGCGTGTAGGTCTCCAGGATCTGCCGCACGCGCTCCGCAAAATCCGCGTAGTGCTCGTACTGCCCGGGCACGACCACCGCCTTCGGGCAGATCCGCAGCGCCTCGCGAAACGTCATCGCCGTCTTCACGCCGCGCATCTTCGCTTCGTAGCTCGCCGACGCCACCACTCCGCGCCCCACCAGCACCGGCTTCCCGCGCAGCTTGGGGTTCAGCACCTGCTCCACCGACGCAAAAAACGCGTCCACATCCACATGCACGATGTTCGGGATTTTGCTGCTGCGGTTTTTGTTCAAGCCCAGCCAGTTCGCAAAGGACCAGGAGCCTTTCTCCATCGCTCCTTCGTCCGGCATAGCTGCAGGAAAAACCGCAGGGCTAAAGTCCTGCGTTACAGGACTCGCCGGATGATTGCAAATCACATCCAGTGTTTCGGGGGCGGCATTTTCGACACAGCCGACCCCGACCTGGTCGGGGTCACACATAACAACGTCCATGGCGGCTCCTGGCAGGGAAGCGGGCCATCTATACTGTCCTCCGAGCTGCGTCTTTTGCATCCCGGATGCTTCTCCGGGAAAGAGCCGATCGTTTTGATCGCCCCGGGATTGAGGGATCGCTCTTTCGAGTCAACCCCTCACCCCGCTTACGGCTCGGAATTTTCAACGGCCGGCGGCTCGGGAGAGTCCAGAGGACAATGGAGCCGCCAGCCGTTTCCCGTTTCCTCTACCGCATCGCACTATAGGCGAATAAAAAGCGAAAGTCAAGAAGAACTGATTGTAGGTAGTAGGCCAGTTGGCACATGACAGACGCTAAAAACAAGGGGTTCACAAATTGAAACTGGCCCACTACCTAATTGTAGTTACCACTGATGTGCAGAGCAGCGCATTCTATGGTTGTTTTGGGGGTGCCTGTCTGTTCTTGTCGAAGCACGCGTCGACGAAGCCAGGGATAAACGAATCCTCGAGATCCTTGCTTATGCTCGTTCTTTGGACATCCTTGAATTTAAAAATGATTGTGCCGCTCGGGGCCACCGTCCCCAGTAAATAGCCATACGTATAGGGGGTCGTCCTACTCTGCACCACGGGATCCGTGGGGGGTGGGTAGCGCTCGGCACCAGCCGTTCCCACAATCCAGCCATCCAGCACTCCATTGGCTGATACGCTTCCGGGCGTTTTTCCGTACTGCGACCATTGGGGCGTATTATAAATATCCTTCATGTAGTAGTGCGAATGACTCGCCAGCACGTAGACAATCTTCGGTGTCTTCGAACCGTTCGGTCCTGCCGCAAAAGTTCCATCGCGGATCTGCAACAAATCTTCGTACACATGTCGGCCGCTTCGCAAACCTGCTGCTGTCTCACTCATGCTGTGGCTATCGGAGAAGCTGCCGGGAAGCGCCTTGTGCATTCCGACGACGATAGTCTTCACGTCGGAATTCTTGGCATCCCAAGTGAGAACGGTTTCGAGCCAGTTGATTTGTTGTTGATCGAACTGATCGCCTGTTGCGTTGTCCAAGTTGATAAAATCCACCCCGGCTTGTATCCAGCGGTAGTACGTAGTCGTTTTCCAGTCCCATTTATAGTCGGCGGCTCTCTGTCTTTGTACCGGCCCGGAGTTGAGCCATGCTGAAAACTGCACAAGGTACTCCTCGCGAGTCTTGGGCGCGATGGTTTCGTGGTTGCCAATTCCTAAAAACACCGGCAGGGAGCCAAACGGCTGGATCTGGTGTTCAATGAAATCGGGCCAGGCCAGCAATTGATACGTGGTGATCGGCAGGCCACCAGGTCCATTCTTTGGCATATAAATCTTCTGGCTAACAAAATCCTCGTCCACCTTGTAAATCGCTCGGAAGTCACCCAGATGCCAATAGAATCTGGCCTTGTTTTCGAGCACGCCAGTGGCAATCAGTGGCATCACCACGTCGCCGCAATTCCGTGAATCTCCCGACACCGCAAATGTCCAGGGGCTGCCTTCGTCGGCCAAAACGGCTATCTGCCTGCAATATTTAACGAGGGGCCAGAGGATCGCGATGATCCCGGCGTAGAAAACGATTGTGCGTCGCATTTACTTTATCCTTCGTTACAGATTCTTGTCATCACAACGAAATGTGAATACATCTGACAGAATGTATAAGTATAAGATATATCTGATTTTCTCTTACGGGGTGTTTTACATCAGAACACTCTCCCCAGCTGGAAAAACCACTTGTGATGCCCGGTATCCCCCACGCTCCCACCCACAAAAATCGGTCCCAGCGCCGTTTCCGCAACGATTCCCGCGACGCCATCCACAGGAAACCTGCTCTCGTTTAACGAGCCGTACATTTTTCCCGTCTCGAAAGAACCAATCGCGTAAATTTTCTTCCCCACAAACGGCGGCAGCGTGAACAAATCGTGCAAATATCCCGCGCGGAAAAGATAATACTGATCGCCGTTCAATTCATTCTGGCCGTAGGCTCCGAGCTTCTCCGGCCCGCCCAGAAAAAACTGCGGCAACCCCGTGTTTGTCGTGCCAAATGTCGTGCCGCCTTCGCCTGCCACGAAAAGCGAAGCCGCCCCTGAGATCGGCTGAAAATAGTTCACGTGCAGATCCATCGCGGGAAAGCTCTCCACCGCGCCTGGGCTCGCGTTATACCACCGGAAAGTGGATTCCACGCGCACACCGCGCCGGGGAATCACGGGATCGTCCGTGCGGTCCATCAGGTAATGGAACCGCGCCGCCCCGATGCGCCCCTTCAGCGTAGGGAATTCCGGCGTCCCCAGCCGCAGCCGTGTGCTCAGGTAACCCACCTCATATCCCACGCGCACCTCGCTGAACCGGCCGAACCCGTACCCCAAATCGCCGCCCAGATCCGCGCGATAAAAACGGTAGTCGGAGACGGGATCATTTTTTGCATAGATGTGGAACGCCGCGTCGCTCGCATCCGCGCGCGGCGCGAAAAACCACTTGCTCGTCGCGGTGAACGGCCGGTACAACTCGCTCGCGATTCCGTAGGTGCTCCCGAAGGAAAGATCCGTGCGCCACTCCGAGCGGAATCCCGCGACGTCCAGATGCGTCAACCGCGTGCCCAGCGTGAACTTCTCATCACCGCTCTCCGAACCGTCCATTTCGAACCCCGGCTGAATCGTCGGCGGCGCGTAGGTTTTCTCCTGCACCAGAATCAGCAGTCCCTGTTTGCCATTTTGTTCCGTGAACCGGTAGCCGATCGCGTCATATTTCCCCACGCCCGTCAGTCTGGTCAACGCGCGATCCAGGCTTTCTGTGTCGAGCGGTTTGTCCACGAACCGCGCCAGGTATCGTTCAATGCTCGCTTGCTGCTCGCCGCTCGTGCCTTTTACTTGGATGAACCGCGGCACCGGCGCAGCCGTGCGCTTTCGCGCATTCCGCTCCTGCATGTATTCCGTCCACTCCGCATCGCTCAAGGTAAACTTCTCCAGCAGGCGAGATTTCGCATTCGCCTCCTCATAGCCTTTCTGCATGATCGTTTCTTTTTTCTTATAGTCCGCGATGCCGTAAGCGCCGAGGTCCACGGACACGACTGCGTCCGCGCGCTCAAGTCCGCGTACTTCGCTCTCCGCCACCACCACGCGCACCGATTGATTCAGCACGCTGAAGATGGATTGCAGGTCCTTCGCTCCGGCTGGATGCGTTTCCAGGTGCACTGCGATCACGATGTCCGCGCCCATCTGCCGCACCACGTCGGTCGGCAAATTGTTCACCAGCCCGCCGTCCACCAGCACTTTATCGCCCACCGTCACCGGTGTGAACACGCCCGGGATGGACATCGTCGCCCGCAACGCTTCTGCTAGTGGCCCTTGATCAAATACAACCTGCCGGCCGCTCACCAGGTCCGTTGCCACGCAGCGAAATGGCACGGGCAGCGCATCGAAGGAACCCACGTCGAAATACGGCAGCGTTTCGCGGTCGATCAGCAGGCTGATCTGGTGCCCGGCATTCAACCCCGCGGGAAGCGACAAACCGTTTCGCAAGCCAAAGATCAGGGAATTCGGATACGCTCGCTGGTCCTCTTTTCGCCGATAGGAAAGATCTTCATAGGGCGTTCGGTCTCCCAGTAATCTGTCCCAGTCCACGCCCTCGATCAATTTTTTCAGTTCCGCTGGACTCTTTCCCGTCGCATAAAATCCACCCACCATCCCCCCCATGCTCGTTCCCGCCAGGTAGTCCACCGGGATGTGGTGTTCCTCAAACCATTCGAGCACACCGATATGCGCCAGTCCCAGCGCGCCTCCACCCTCCAGCGCAACTCCGATCCGCGCCCGCCGCGCTGGCGCTTGCTCTCCGCTCGTCGAGCTTTTCTCTTGGGCCACGGCAATGAATGGCGGCAGAAGCAGCACGAAGAAAATCAGAGTGCGGCGCATGATGAACCTCCCCGGTGATTTTTTGAGCTGGGAACGTTGCGGAAACACGTACGAGTGTCGCCCACGGCAAGCATTGCAGCAAGCTTCGATCTAAACTAAAGTGTCTTGTTTTCCTGGAGAATATTGCCGCCGTCCACCACCAGCGATTGCCCGGTAATGTAGGAAGCATCCGGGGAAGCGAGGAAACACACCGCTGCGGCAACTTCATCGGGCGTCCCCGCGCGGCCCACCGGAGTATGCAGCGCCGCTTCGCGCTCGATTTCCGTCGAAGACGCCGTCTGAATCCATCCCGGCGCCACCCCATTGATGGTAATTCCATCGCGCGCCGTCTCCAGCGCCACGGCGCGCATCATTCCATCCATTGCCGCCTTGGCCGCGCCGTAGGCCGCCGATCCGATATTGCTGACCAACGGGCCGGTCACGGAGCTTACGTTCACAATCCGTCCGTATTTCTGTCGCGTCATGATCGGCAGCACCGCGCGCGTCATCAGAAACGCCGTGTGCAGTGTGATCTCGATCTGCCGCTTCCAATCCTCGTACGTGGATTTCTCGAGCGTCGCGCCTTCCATCGCCCACCCTGTTTGCACCATCCCCGCGTTGTTCACCAGGACGTCGATTCTTCCGGTTCGCGCCATCACGGATTCAATCAATCGCTGCGCTTCGGCTTCCACCGTCAGGTCGGCGACAAGCGCCATCACACGGCTTCCGCTGGCGTCGAGCTCTCGGGCTCGCTCCTGAATCCGCTCCGTCGTCGAGGTGATCGCCACGTACACTCCGGCCGCATGCAGCCTCCGCGCAACCGCGAAGCCGATTCCTTCCGCGCTCCCCGCGCCGGTAACCAGTGCCGTCTGCGTGTTCCATGTTGGATGCATGCGAAATTTGCCCTGGAGAGGATACCTCTGCTCGGCCACCAAGGTGTACACGAAACATGGGGTCCGCTCCGAGGTAATGGATTGGCCGCGCCCGACCTCCGGTCCTATTGCCGCAACCTTCTGCGCGGACTAGGGTTCTGTATGTGGGGTTTTTCCGTCCCTTCGCGGCCGAAGATTCCCCAAGAGGTGAATCATGAGTGGGACTCCATCCGCGCCCGGCGAGAATGCTGCGCCAGGCGCCATCGCAGCGAAACCCAATCCATGGAAGTTGATTTTCCGGATTTTTCGCTGGACCACCTACGCCTTCGCATTGATCGCCATCCTCATGATCATGCACACCGCACCGCCTCCGCCGGTGGTGACCAGCGCGCAGGCCGCCGCCAGCGCCGATCAGAAAATCGAACAGGTCGAGCAAGCCGTAAACTCCGGCCAGCCCGCCACTCTCCGCATGGATGAGTCGGAGCTGAATTCCTATCTCGCCTCGCATCTCGATATCTCTCACGACGGTTCGTCAAACGCCTCGCCCGGCGAAGCCGCGCCCGCGGACGTCGAGCAAGTACGCTCGGCGGTCAAAGACGTCAAGGTGCAGTTGGTTGATGATCGCGTCCGCGCCTATGTTGTCTTTGGTTTTCACGGCAAGGACATGACGCTGCAGCTTGAAGGAAAACTCGGCGCAGAGGATGGATACTTGCGGTTCGAGCCCGTGAGCGGCCAGATTGGTTCGATGCCGATTCCGCAATCTTCGCTCGAGACGGCCGTGCGGCACATGATGGAGTCGCCCGAAAACCGCGAAAAACTCCGCCTCCCCGCCGAAATGTCCGGCTTGAAAATCGAAAACGGCGAAGTCATCGCCAGCTACAAGTAGCTCGGCGTTTGTTCCCTTGTCCTTCTCGGTACGCTGCATCGATTTCCGAGGATCGGTCCATCAGAATGTCGGGTGTTCGCCGGGGCCGCAGTTTCTGTTACTCTCCCAACACTAAGCGAAACACGAAGGACCTGAGGCTGCGGCCATATGCTTAGCAAAAATCCCATGCTTCTGTTAGTTCTTGCAATTTGTTCGCTCCAGACGGCCCCGCAAGGCGATAAACGCGTTCAGCGGGAGGATTCCATTAAGGTTTCTGCTGGTATTCCGAAGGAGCAGTTGGCACTCGAGGACCGACTGAAGGAGATAATCTCCCAGGGCGACCAAGCGCTTAGGAGCAGAAATGCAGCCGATGCGATTAAGCAATATGAGAAGGCTTTAGACTTAGTTCGGAAACAGCCGCTCTTGGCAGAACGGGAAAACCATGTATTGGAAAAGCTCGCGAATGGATATGTGCAAGGGAATCGTGCCGAAGACGCCATTCCGATTTACACACAGCTATTGGCTGAGAGAAAACGGGACTGTGAATCAGAATCCGCGGCCGTATCGAATTGCGCAGATGCTCAGTACAAACTCGGAATGGCAAAAATGCATGCACGCGATTTCCAGGGTGCAATAGACGCGCTACGCGACGCTGAAACCAAGTATGCTAAAGCAGAAAGACTGAGTGATTCGCACGAGTTTGTGATGATTGGGGTCAAAGAACAGGCTCAAACCAATCTGTGGATTGGCGTTGCATTGTTCCAACTTGGCAAAACCACAGAGGCGGCTTCCATTGTTGAAGCTGTGATTCCACAACTTACTCGCGTGCAATCGGACCAGAGCATTAATATCGGGATTCGAGATGATGCTGCTCGTTCGCTGCAAGACGCCCAAGGCTTTTTGCAACGCCTGAAGGCACCGCAATAAGCCTTTTTCTTGGTGCTCACAAGCTCTTCAGCCACTCCGTGCGAGCGACAAAAACAGCGTCAAATATCTCTTCAACTTCTGCGTGATCAAAAAATTCTCTTTCACATGCTGATGCCCGTGCTCTCCCAACTTCGCCGCGATCTCCGGATGCGACAATAAATACCGAATCTGATAAGCCGCCCCCTCCACGGAGTGCGCCAGCAAACCCGTATGTTTGTGAATCACTTGAATGGGGATCCCGCCGACCGCGGATGCGACAACGGGTTTCTTCTTCCACAGAGCTTCAGAAACGGTGAGCCCGAATCCTTCGCGCAGACTCTTTTGAATCACGACCGTCGAGGCGCGTTGGAGCGCGTTCACTTCCAGCGGCGCCCAGGTGGGAAGCTCCAGCACGCGAATATCGGGATCGCCATTCGCTTCGTGAAGAACTTCCTTGAGTACGACGGAACCTTCGGGATCATCGGCTGCTCCACCGCCTGCAAGGACGAGCTGGCAATCGAAATAGCGCTTCACAATGCGATAGGCCCGGATCACCCCGATGGGATCCTTGAGCCGGTCGAAGCGGGAAATTTGCGTGAGGATGGGGCGCCGCTGATCGATCTGATAGCGCGCCAGGATTTGCGTAATGAATTCCGGATCCAGCTCGCAGTTTTTCTCGGAAAGCGGGTCGATCGCCGGGTAGAAAAGATATTGCGGGATCGCCAGTTGCCGGGAAAACTCGGGCGAAGAAAACATCGCTCCGTCGTACCGGGACACAAACGATGCCAGAAAATCCCATACCTCGCGGCTCGGGTGCGAAAGGTCAATGTGGCAGCGCCACACCCAATGGTTGGAACCGGCCTGCCGGCCGTCAATCAGCGCGGCGGGTTGCGGATCGTGGATGACCATGAATTCCGCATCCAGCGGAAGGCGCGTGCGGTTTTTCTCGTTGCACTGAAGAAAAATGTCGAAGTCGCCGGGGCGCAAATTGTATGTGCCGCCGTGCAGCGCATTGTGAAACGCTTTGGTGACTTCGAAGAAATCGCTGTCGCCGGTCATCACGTCCCAGCGAATCTTCAATTCCAACTCCTCGGCGAGCGGCACCAGGCGATTCAGTATTTCCGCCACCCCGCCGCCGACCGCCGTCGAATTAATCATCTCAATGCTGCGGCCGCGCAATGGCTTCGCCAGCGTGCGAAGCTCTTCAATCTCTCCTTTACCCAGCAATCCCGCATAGTCTTCGAGCGGAATTCGGCTGGCGAGCTGGGCTTCCGTCATGCCTTTCTCCTCTCACGGTCGATCAGCCGCAACATCTTCGCGCGCGCGCTGTCCAGAGTATTTGTGTAGACATCGATCTGCTCGATGCTCGAGGCGAGGGTTTCCAAGCCAAGGTTGTTCTCGAGCCACAGCGAAAAATCGTTGGTGCGAAGATGGAGCCGTAATCTCGACGAAATGAAGTGAAAATAAAAAGAGGAGTGGCTGAGGCGCTCGATTCCGTCTCGGAACTCTTCTATGGTTCTTGCTTGGTATCCGAGAGGAACTGTTACCTCCGCGCTCTCGCAGAAATAAAAACGTTCCAGCGCCGTTTGCACGGCGAAATCCGGAAACGCAGCGCAGTAGTCGTCCGTTACCCGGCAGAGATCGCTGCGCAGCGCCGCGATCGACGTATAGTCCCGAATGTCCAGCGCGGCAAACTGCTCGGCAAGATCGCCGCGGTTCGCGTCCGAGAGCGCCCACTGCGCGAAGTCATTGGAAAATCCTTCCGTCAGGAAGTGGTGGCTGCTTAGTGTTTGAAAGGTGTGATGAAAGATGGAAGCGTCGCTGCAGTGCTCGAGCCCGGCGAGAAGTTCGGCGATTGTGCTGGCCGACTGGTTGCCAATGCGCACAAGGTAAGAAACGGTGGAAAACTCAAACGGTGTTTGCGCTGTGTTCACCTCAAGCCTCGACACGCTCGGGAAGATCGATCCGGATTTCCGTCAAGTCGGAGAGAAGATGGGCCGCCCAGCGATATACGTTGCGCTCCCGAACCGTGTTGCGCATGCGTTGCATCCGCGCGGTTTGTTCTTCCGCGGGCATTTCGAGCGCGCGCAGAATGGCGCCCGCAAGCTGCTGCACGTCGTAGGGATTTACGAGCAACGCATCGGAAAGCTCGTGCGCGGCGCCCGCGAAAGTGCTGAGAATCAGCACTCCGCGTTCATCGCTGCGTGAAGCGATGAATTCCTTCGCGACCAGATTCATCCCGTCATGAAGCGGCGTGACCAGGCAGAAGGATGCCGCGCGGTAAAACCGCGCGATCTCCTCGTGCGAGTGATGCCTCTTGAGGAAGGCGATGGGTTTCCAACGGCCCGTTTGGAAGCGCGCGTTGATGCGTTCAGTCTCGGCGCTGACTTCGTCGAGTAATTTCTGGTAGCGTTCGATTTTCGTGCGGCTGGGCGCGCCAATCTGCACGAATAAGAAACGCCCGTGATACGCCGGATTCAATTCCAGAAAATGTTCGATCCCGCGAAAACGCTCCAGAATTCCCTTGGTGTAGTCCACGCGATCCACGCCGACACCCATCACGGAAGCTTCGACGCCGAGCTCCTCGCACAAAGCGGCGCGTTCCTGGCCGGCGTTGCGTTGAGAATTTTCAGAGCTTGTATTTTCCGGAAATGCAACGCTGATCGGATAGGGCCGCACTCGCGTAACGTGATTCTGGCGATTGACGGCGAAGCGGTCCCATTCCGTGAGCGCTTCCACGGCGCGGTCTACGGTCTCGAGGAAATTATTGCAATGCGATTGAATGTGGAATCCGATGAGGTCTGCTCCCAGCAAACCGTCGATCAGCTCGCGCTGCCACGGACAAATACCGAAAACCTCCGGATTCGGCCAGGGAATGTGCCAGAAGATGGCGACTCGCGCATCGGGCCGCGCGTCCTTGATCATTTTTGGCAAAAGAGCGAAGTGATAATCCTGCGCGAGAAGGATGGGTGAGTCCATTCCCTTCATTTCTTCAAGCACCGCATCCGCGAAGCGCCGGTTCGCGCGCACGTAATACATCCAGTCTTCCGGCCGGAAGGTCGGGCGCGTATGCGCGATGTGGCAGAGCGGCCAAATCCCTTCGTTCGAAAAGCCCTCGTAAAATCCGCGCTCTTCCTCGGCTGTCAGCCACACGCGCCGCAGCGTGTAGCTTGGCCGATCCGGCGGCACGCGCAAATGGTCCCGGCTGTCCACGACCGTACGGTCGGCGTTCCCGGAGCCATTTGCGATCCACGTGCCCTCGCACGCGCGCAGCACCGGCTCGAGCGCGGTAACCAGTCCGCTGGCCGGAACAATTACGTTCACGGATTTGTCTTTCTCGCCGAAGACATGCATGTACGGCTCGCGATTCGAAACGACGAAGAGCGGCTTTTCCTGCAGCTTGCCGCGCACGCTCACGCGCAATCGTTCCGCTGTCCACAGCGACGCGCTCGAATCGCGCAGGCGCGCTTCCTCTTCCGCGGTGGCCCGCGCGACATTCAAATCGCGCGCCAGGTGCGTCACTTCTTTGTTGAGTTGATCGAAAATCTCTCCTTGTCCGAGAACCGGAGGAACATGCGGCTGCCCCGTGCGGAGCGTGCGCAGCCATTTTGCCGTGCGCGTCAGCGGCCCCGTGAACGCCCAGCGCACCAGCACGAGCGCCAATCCAGTAATCAGCAAAGTTTGTACCGCGGCGTTCAACAGCGAATCGCGCAGCGTGCGCGATATTTGCGCTTCGATATAGCTTGCATCGTGAAAAAGCGCCAGTGAGCCCACCGCCTGGCCGTCACGGCGAAGCGGCAGCGCGTTGACGTACATTACGGAATCGTTCAGGGCTAAAAATTCTCCGTAGCCGGTGTCATTTTGGATGGCGCGCGTGGCGACGGCGGGGCGGGAACGGAAAAGTGGCGCGAGGCCCGGCGTAATCGCGACAGACGCTCCCCCTGCGTCGTAAACCGCGAAACCTTTCAAGTGTTCGCGCTGGCGAAAGCGCGTGACGATGCGCTGTAAATTCTTGTCCGCGCCGCGGTCAAAAATCGGCTCGATGGTTTCCTGCAGGCTCTCTCCCAGAATTTCCGCGCGGCGTGAAAGATCATCGCGCAGCGCGCGGCGTTCCGTGCGCACCTGATACGCCGTAAAAGACAGAGAGACCGCCGCCACGCTCACGATCAGGGGCAGGACCATTTTCAGAGTCGTTCGCATCATGTCTCCACGGTGCGTGTCGCTTAAGAATTGCCCGGGGCTGAGTCCGGGCAGAGATGGAATGAGTATTTCGGCTGGGGGTGATTTGCAGAGCGCAAGAACTGCGCCAAAGCCGGAAGGAAGTCATGCGCCGTAAATAACCCAGTGTGAAATCAAGAAGATGGAGGCAATTGGCGGTGCTTTGCGGCCGAAACGCCAAGGTACTAGCACCGGGAATTTTTTCCATCATTTTTGCCGATTCGTGGAGAGAAGTCTCTTGGGTCCGCTCACAAAGGGATTGCCGCGCTCAAAAAAGCGGTAGAGGCGGTGGGCGGCGCGAGTGATGCCGATGCGCACGGTTTTTCCGACCGGCAGCGCGGGATGAGCGACCGGGGAATCGAAGGCGCCCAGCCAGAGAGGGCCCGCCACGCAAAGATCCAGACCGTCATAGCGGCGATCGATGCGAAGCGCCGCAGCGAGGCGCCCGGGGCCGCGGGTGAGGTCGAGTAGCTTGGTCGTTTTACGATGACGCTGCATCGCGGCCACACCTTCGAGCGGCTCGAGCGCGCGAATCAGGACGCCGCCTCCCACGTCGGCGCCCTCGCTGCTCACATTGAGCATGAAATGATTGCCGTAGGTGAAATAGACATAGCAATGGCCGTGGCGAAGGAAGAGCGAGCGATTGCGCACCGTGGGCCCACGGTAGTGGTGGCCGGCTGGATCGCCCGGCGGGTAGGCCTCCGTCTCGACGATGCGGCCGCTGAGGCAGCCAGTGGGAAGGTCGTGGACGACAACCTTCCCGATCAGAAAACGAGCGAGCTTGATCGTGTCCGCCGGGAGCTCGGAAAGTTGCAAGCGGCGTACGGAAATTTTCTCCGCGTGCTCCCGTGCTGTGGAAAGCGCGGGATGATTTGCCTCGCGCTGGTGTGCGCGATGTTTCGGCCCTTGCCGCTTTCCGCTTTTCGCGCGTTTCTGGATTGCCGCGTTCATTGACTGTCTTTTTCAGCGGGCTCGTAGGCGAAAAGACGCGCGAGGTCGGCGTGTTCCATGACGACGGCGGGATCGAGCTGGATGGCGTCGAAATATTTTTTCTGGAAGGCGTCGCCGGATTCCGAAGGCGCGAACATTTTGCGGGCGAGCACAATGGCGCTGCTGGTGTCTTGCGGGGTGATTGGCGCTTCGGCGGCGAGCGCTTCATCGAGCCGCACGACAAATTCGGAGATGTTGTGGAGCCACGCGAACTGGGGATGATCGATGACCAGACGGAAAAGCTCGCCGGCAGAAACGTAGTCGTTGACGCGCTCGTACTCGCGGCGCTCCATATTGAGAAGAGTCTTATGGAGGCGCAGCAGGGCAAGGCGGAGCGCGACGAGTTTCTCGCGGGCGGGAGAATCGCCGTTGTCTGAGGAAGAGGAATAGGGGGCGCCGAAGTTCATTTGCGTATCAGTTGTGGTAACGCTTTTCTCCCACGGGGAGGGGAATCGGCAGCCGATTTCCCCGCGGCGGGAGCGGGCACGTGGCGAATGGCGTGTACGCGCAGGGTGGATTTTCCAGATGGTTGAAGTCCAGGACGAGCTCGCCGGGCTTGTCGAGACCATTTGTGGGAAAGCCGGTGTAGAGAAAACGGCAAGCGGGGTATGTGGTTGAGGTGCTGGTGGTGTCACGCAAAATGAAGAAAAGTTTCGGCTCCGCGGGGTCTTCGAGGACGGGTTCGAGACGATAAGTCTCGCCGGAGAGAGAGAATTCAGCGGCGCCGGGCACGGGCTGGTCGTACGTTGTGCCAATGAGCGTTGCGAGCGTGACGGTTTTGGGCGGGTCGTAGGGAAGCCATTTAGCGGTAACGCGATATTTAGCGTCGGGGTCATACCAATGCAGTCCATGGAAGCCGGTGAGCGTGGGAGACTTGGAATCCTTGATGCGCAGCGCGAAACGCGCTTCCCGGCGAACGATATACATGTTGAGCGTGCCGATGGTGAGGTGGGGATTGTGTTTGTCGCTGTCGGGATCGGCAGGAAGCTCCTGAGCGTGCGCGGGTTTTCCGTCGAGGAGCAAATCCCCGGGGAAGCCGCCGGAGGGAGCGTTGAGCGTCACCACGGTGCTCTCGAGATCCAGGACGCCGAGATGAGCGGGATTGCCCGCCGGGACCTGGATCTTGTTGTCGGGGGCGGAGCCGAAAGAGTTGTCGCCGGGCTGGAGCCATTCGAGGCCGGCGAGGGAGAGCCAGCCGTCCGGCTTCGCGAGTTCCGCGACATGCTGCTCGCGCCAGGCGAGCAGGTCGCGCTGCCAGGAAGCGTCCTGGGCGAGAGTGGACAGGCCGCAGACAGAGCAGAGAATCCCAATGGCGAAAATCCTGGCGCAGAGACGTCCAAGCGAAAAAGTCTTGGCGAGAAGAAGACAGTCAGGCATGGAGGCGATTATATCGCGAGTCCGACAACGGCGGGCTCCTCGCCCGCAGCTCATTTCCGTGCCGCTTTAAGTGTGAGGATTAAAACACGGTTGCACTTGATTTGCACACTTTCGCGGAATCTACTTGTCCGGTAAGCGCGTTTATCGTCCAAGTGCCGCGACGGTTTATGTCGATTACTTCCTCGAACGCCGTTTCTGGCCAGTTACCACCGATTGTAGGCTTGCCCGGAAATTGAGATCTTATTTACCTGTTTCTAGGGCTAGTAGCGTTAGCCATCGCTGGTGTGAGTTGGCTTCTGTATCGCACACCATGTCCAGCACCTGCTGTCTAGCCGACGTAGCGGTTTTGGGACGGAACCAGAACAGAATGGGTCCAACGCCTAACCGGACGTCTGCCCGCCCTGGAAGTAAAAAATTAAGCACATTCTGTTCCTTTAGTACTAGAGTTCTATCGTTATACGCGCTTCCGTCTGCCAAGCTCTTGGAGGATGGCATTTGATTGCGGTGGGATACTGTCTTGGCGGAAAGCGGCGGCGGAGCGAGTCAAATAAGGTAGAGAGCTGCCATTCCAGTCCCATCCTTCCTGGTTATTTCTCTGAAATTTTTCGACGGGGGACACGTCCATGAGCTTTCTGACTAGGGCCACGGTGGCAGCTTTATTTGTGTTCGCGCTGGTTTCCACGACGCGCGCGCGAGCGCAGGCACCGGTCCAGACGTCCACCCAGGCGACGGCACCGTCGCCGGACAATGAGTTCTACTCTCTTCGCGAGCTAGCTGCCGCTGGTGACGCTCAGGCGCAATTCGCCTTGGCGAATCACTATTTTCGCGGCCTCGGCGTTCCCCAGGACTACACCCAGGCTCTGTTCTGGTATGACAAGTCCGCTAACCAAGGCTTTGCTCCGGCTCAGAATCAACTGGGCAACATGTATCAACATAAGTTTGGTGTGCCGCGGAATTACAAGCGCGCCCTAGCTTACTATCGTTCCGCAGCGAAGCAGGGCTATGCGCTCGCGGAGTACAATCTGGGCGGCATGTTCGAGGATGGTGTTGGCGTCAAGCGTGATTACAAGCAAGCCCTTGATTGGTACCGCAAAGCGGCCGATCAAAATCTCTCACAGGCCGAAAAGCAAGTCGGCTACTTTTACCAGTGCGGATATGGGGTGAAGCAGGACTTTGCCCAAGCCCATGCCTGGTATCTCCGCGCCGCGGGCCACGGCAACTCCGACGCCGAAAACCAGTTAGGCTACATGGCCGGGGAAGGATGGGGCCAGCCGAGGAATTACGACGAGGCTCTTTCCTGGTATTACAAAGCCGCGGAACATGGCAGCGACACCGCCGAGGAAAATATCGGCTATATATTTCAGCATGGCACGGGCGTGCAAACCAATTATGCCAAGGCCATGTCGTGGTTTGACAAAGCTGCGGCGCACGGCAACAGCGACGCGGAAAACCAGCTTGGCTGGATGTATCAGTACGGCCAAGGCGTGGAGCCCGACGACGCCAAGGCTGTGACTTGGTACCGCATGTCTGCCGATCAGGGCAATCGGCGCGGCATCGACAATCTCGACGCTTTCAAAGAGGTGCTGGAAGACCGCGGCTCGGGGGTGTGGGAAGCCGCCAGCATCCCTGCCACCGATCCTGCCATCGCGCGGGCACAACACTGGGCCACGATCCAAGATCTTCAGCGCCGCATTGCCGGATTGGAGGGAGACGCGCAAAACCAAGACAATCTTGCCGACCAACTCGAACATACCGGCAAAGGCAAGAACGATGGCATCACCAAGCTTTTCAACGCGATCGGAAGCGTCCCCGCCGTCAACTTCCGCCTCGAGGCCGAGAAGGATCGCGCCGAAGCCGCTCGCCTGCGCCAAGAACTGGCTGAGATTGAGAATCAAAGTCAATTCTCTGCTAACGTTCCCGCCCCCTAACTTCTCCACGCTCGGATGGCGTCGTGTGGACTTAACCGCGGTCGGATAACTCCCGGTAGGTCGCATTGCCGGACAAGTGGCGGGTGACCCGGACGTAAAGTCCGAAGACGAATTTGGGTGGCCGATACGCCGGGGTTGCGTGTGGGGCTTTTTCCGCGGCGCTCTCCTTGCCGATTTTTCGAGTAGCAATCATTCGAACAATCTCCACCTCATTCTTATCTCCTGCGTCTCTCCCTTAATTCTCTCTTTTCTTCGCCTTCCAGTCACCATCCTCCACTGTTCCGTTTGCAGAACGATTCGAACGTACGATCCATTTTTCCCGCCGATTTGCGCCGCAACTTCTTCCTAATCTCTAACTCCCCGCCTCTAACCCTCATTTCTTGTCATTCGAACGAGTACTATATAATAATCGTACTTGACACGTTAACAGTTCCATGCTATCATTCGTCGTGATAGTTCGATTGCAGCCTGCCCGAATCGGTCGAGCGCCTCTCGGGGACCTTACCGGAGAGTTTCGACCCGGTCAAAAGCAGTCTCTCCCTCTCTTCCACCAGTCACGAGTCACCAGCTTGTCCCGAGCGGAGTCGAGGGGTCACAAATCGCCCGTTGCTATCCCGTTGCGCTCCAACAGAAACGCTTTCATCTCCTTTCTCTTCATGCCCTTACGGACCCTTTCTTTCACAACGAGGGGGTATACGAGTCTGTGTGGCAACTACAATTCGTGGCCACAAATTGTGTGAGGCCAACCACTCTTTCACAATATGTTGTGGTCGCGACGAGCAAAAACCGAGTATCCACACAGACTCTATACTCCCCCTCCATCCTTTCTTCGAGGTTCTCTCATGCAGGAAACGTCACCTAACTCTCTCTCTTCTCAGGATTTACCCTGCTACAAACTGCCCAGCAAAAGAGCCCGCGACAGTCCGCGGCCACTACAAAGGCGGATAGAGGAGCCGAGGCAGGCGGGGTGGATCAGGGACGGAGGAAGCGGGATTCAAGAAGGCCCGAAAGAGTATGGAGGAAAAACCGAAAGCCCCAGGTGTAAATCCTTCACCTGAGGCTCTCGGGTCGTGTTTGTCGGAGCAAAAGCTCCGACTCCCTAAGAATCAGTTAGTGGTGGCCGCCGCCGTGGGATCCTCCACCGCCGTGAAAACCGCCACCGCCGCCGCGGGATCCACCGCCGCCATGAAAGCCGCCACCACCGCCGCGGGATCCACCGCCGCCATGAAAGCCGCCGCCACTGCCGCCGTGGAATCCTCCGCCGCCGCGGAAGCCGCCGCCGTTGCCGCGGAAACCACCGCGATTTGCGAAGCCGCTGCGGAAGCCACCTCCGGCGAAGCCGCGAGGACCGCCCCTGTAACCAAATCCTGGCCTATACCCAAAGCCCGGACGGTAGTAGCCGTATCCGGGGCGGCCATAAAAGCCGCGACCGTAGTAGCCGTGAAACCACGGGCCGGCGCCGATAAACACGCCGCCTGCAAAATAGTCCGGCCCGTAATAGCCATACGGCGCGCAGTCATACGGATAGTAGCCGTAGTAACCGTAGTCGCACACCGGCCCCGGGCCATAGCCTGCGGCGTACACGGGACCTACTCGAACGCCCACAGCAAACTGTGCCCGCGCGTTTCCTGCGGCAAAGAGCAAAATCCCCAACAGTGCAGCGTATTTGAGGTATCGCATGTTCTCGCCTCGATTCCAGCCCGGAAATCGTGTTCAAAACCGAAGTGGGCTGGGACGCTTCCCGGCAACTTGGCCTGGGGAAGCGGTCTACATATATTCAAACCCGGAATGGAGGGAAGAGTTGCACGGGTCCCGGGAGCGTCACCTCTGGCCGGCATCGAGCCGGGCGATCTCTGTCAGGGTGGACCAATCGCGTTGGCCCATGCCGCGAGCTTGAGCGGCAAGGCACTTATCACGCACGAGACTTGCATAGGGAAGCGGAACGTGGACCTCGGCGGCCGCGTCGAGGATCAGTCGAACGTCCTTCAGGCCGGCGTCAAGAGTGAAACCGGCTTGGTCGAAGTTTCGAGAGCTGATTCTGTCCACATATTCGTGAGAGAAAGGCATCATCGTCTTCAGCATGCCGGTGAGAAAACTGGTGTCAACGCCCCGTTTTTCGGCGAACACATAGGCTTCGCCGATCAGCTCCAGGAAGCCGGCGCCGAAGAAGTTTCCCACCAACTTCATGCTCATCGCTACAGCGGGGTCCTCGCCCATCGGCACAATCCTGGAAGCGTAGGCTTCCAGGACCGGCCGGCACCGCTCGATCCAGTCGGGCTTTCCTGCGACGAACGTAATCAGCTTGCCCGCTGCGGCGGCGTCGGGACGTCCTGCCACGGGAGCAGCGACGTAATGGCTGCCGTGCGCGGCGTGCAGCTGTGCGAATTGTGTGCTGGCAGCCGGTGAAATCGTCGTGGTGCCCATGTGGATCGCTCCCGCACGCATCCCCGCAAGGATGCCGTCTTCACCGGTAGTGGCGCTCAGCACGGAGGCGTCATCCATAAGGTTCGTGACGACAATATCCGCTGCAGCGGCGGCTTCGTGCGGAGTTCGCGCAGCGATCGCGCCGGAGGCGACGAACGGTTGCATCTTCTCCGCGGTGCGGTTGTAAACTGTGAGGCGAAAGCCAGCAGAAAGAATGTTACGGGCAATGCCGGAGCCCATCCGTCCGAGGCCAATGCAGGCTACTGATAAGGAGTTCATGGTTCTAATACTCCTCCATTCATTTTAAGTTATGGAGACTTTGACAGAAAACAGCGCGTCGTGTTGGGGCAAGGCGCGTGACAGATTTCTCGTGTGGACTATTTTTTGCGAGTGTAAGTTGTTTCCTGAAACGCGGCTTCCTTGCCGTCCGGGCTCTTGCTGTACAGGGTGACGCCGAAGTTGTCAGCGTCGAGCTGACGAACTTGGGCGTGCAGCGGAATTTTGCCGTTCGGTTCGTCGGTCGTGCCGGTGTAGTCGATGGTCTTGCCGCCATCGCTGCTCGTGCCCGTGAGCATCAGGATGGCAGTGGACATCGTATACGTCCAAACGGCCTCGTATTGTTTTGTAACGTTGTTGTAGCCCCACAGCCGCATGCCATGCACGGGGCGCCCAAAAACGACGTCGAAGTTTTCTTCCAGGATAAACCGCCCGTCGAGAACGACGGAGATTTTCGCCGTGCCGGTAAATTGCATCGCATCCGCGCCCGGTTGTCCGACGAACTTTATGACGCGGGTGTACTCACCGGCGCGCTTCGCGAGAAATTCGTGAGGCGCGCCCGGAGTTGCCGCTTGGCCCATTGCCCGGGAGGCCGGCGCGGTGGTGTCCTGTTTGTCGGGTGTTTTATCCTGCGCGAGAGCAGAAAGGACGAAATGGAAGCTGAGAAGTCCGGCCAAAACTATTTTGGCGAACAGACGGTAGGTAGGCATGCCGGCGATTATAGCGCGAGTCCGCGTGCGCGATGCGGACTGGAAGGCGCGCAGCTCCCTCCTGCGTCAGGGTAAACAAGAATGGCCGTGCCACACGGACGCTGGCCGTCGGGTCAGGTTCTTGCAGTGCACGAACCTGTACCATTTCGCGGTTGCCTTATTTTGCAGCAGCAGCCTAAGGTAGCTGTTTAGTGGGTTTCCGATAGGGAACATGCAATCCATCTTCGGCCGGCGCGCCAGCAGACCCGAACCCTCACCCCTGGAGGGATTCGGCGCTTTCCGCACGCAAAAAGTGGAATCCGAGCTGAGACAGATCGCGCGGCGCGAGTGGTGGCTCTGGCTGTCTGCGGTTATCGTGACCGCGCTTTCGGCGGTGGCCTTCTTGCTGACTTCTTTCCGTGCGCTCTTCCTGCACAGCGAGCATTTTTACGAAATACGCTCGGATCAGGTCCGCTGGGGAGTCTTGTGCCTGCTGCTGCTCTTCAACGGCCGGATGGTGTACCGGCAATGGGCGTTTCGCCGTGAGCGCAAGCAGCTGACCGGGCCGAGCGTCGGAGCGGAAAGCCACGCCGGGCAAACAATCGACTCTACCGCCGTGGATCCGGTTACGGGCTTGTACACGCGCACTTTCATTGAACAACAGCTTGGGAAAGAGATTGCGCGCGCGCGGCGGCAAAACAGTGCGCTGAGCCTGGCGACGATCCATCTGGATGAATTCGCGGAGATCAGCAAGCAGTATGGTCCCGCGGCGATGGACCAGGCAGTGAAGGAGCTCGCGCAGCGTTTGAAGAAGGCGTGCCGGGGCTCCGATTTTGCGGTGCGGCTGGCGAGCGACGATTTCCTGCTGGTGCTGCCGGAATGCAATTTGGGCGAAGCCAAGTTGGTCCTGAACCGGCTTGGCGCCCTCGAAACAACCTGCTCGGGCCGGAAGATCACTATCGGGTACACGACCGGTTGGATAGACTATCAACAGGGTGACTTGCCCACGGACCTGCTCAAACGCGCAGCGGAAATCCTGCATCTCTACGACACTGCCGCCCAAGAAAGCCTCGCCTCGACTCGTCTGCCCCATTAAGTCCGTTTAGAGGTTGCGCGTCCGCTCCAGCCGGCCCAAAACCAATTCAAAACTTGTCCGCGTAGGAGAGATGCGATATAAGCGGTATCAGTGTAGCGCCGTCGATGGACTTCCCGAGCCAATTCGGATTTTCCACGAAGACTCGCTCTCTCAAGAGGGTAGAGAGTTTATCTCAAATCGTCATGGGGTACGGTTCGAGAGGCACGCAGACTCCACGCATGTTCCGGTAGCATGGGAGGTGTGCTGGTGGAGTGCCGAGGGGCAGAGAGATGGAGGGATTTATGTTTGAGGCAGGGCAGGATGAAAAGCAAGACAGTTCGACCAAGATGTGGATTGGTATCTTTGTGATTGTGGCCGTCGCAGGGCTGGGAGCGCTGTACTATGCGATGACCAAGGGAACGGCCAAGGCACCCGCGGAGAATACGGCGCCTGCTGCCGAGGCGCCAGCCGGCCCGACGAACGCCGATCCGTTGCGTGACTTGAAAGTGCAACGCGCAACGATGGAGAAAGACCACGCGGGGACGACGGCAGTATGGTCCGTCACGATAGAGAATCGATCGAACAAGTATGCGTATAGCGAGATCACGTACGAAACGACGTATATGGACGCTGCCAACAAGCCTTTGCTGGTTAATAAAGGCAGGCTGCCGGCCAGCATTGGCCCCGGCGAGCAGGCCACGCCGGAAATCCGTGACGCGCTCTATCCGGCGGGGACGGTGCTGTACAAGTTTAAGATTACGGACGCGAAATCGACGGCGCAGTGAGACAAGTAGCCGGGCTGCGCTCGGTTAATTATCGGCCGGAGCCGCTTCCCGTAAGTTCATCGGCGAGACGTTGCGCGTTGTAGAGCTTGCGCAAGGTTTCCGTCATTCCCCCGGTATGGACGGAGACGGCGCGGTTTGCTTCATCGCTGTAGACAAAATCTCCCACCAGCGATTCGATGTTGCCGTCGAAGATGAGGCCGACGATTTCCGCATTGCGGTTGATTACCGGTGATCCGGAATTTCCGCCGATGATGTCGTTGGTGGAGACGAAGTCGACCGGTGTGGACAAATCCAGCTTGTCACGTCCCGAAATGTAGCGTGCCGGAAGCCCGAAGGGCTCCTTGAAATCGAAACTGTGCGCGCGGTCGTACAAGCCATAGAAAGTGGTCTTGTAGGGCGCCTTGGTTCCGTTCATCGGATAGCCTTTCACCTGGCCGTAGGAAAGACGCAGGGTGAAGGTGGCGTCGGGGTAAGTGTTCTTGCCATAGGCTGCGAAGCGCGCCTTCCCGAGCTTTTCTCCAGCCTGCTGCAGCACGCTGTCCACATTGTCTTCTTGCCACTTGATGGTGGCGCGGCGATTCGGTTCGAGCTTCCGCTGCAACACGATCATCGGATCAGTGGATGCGGCCACCGCGGATTCACCGCCCTCCACCAGCTTTTTGCGCAATTCCGGCTCGGCGAGTTTCGTGCCGTTGATGACCTCCGTGGCCACATCCTTAGGGGAGCGGCCGTTGAGAACGATCTTCACGAAGGGATCATCGGGCCCCAGCTCTTGCAAGGCCTGTTCCAGGGAAGCGGTCATGCGCGCGATTTCCATTCCAGGATAGATTGGCGCGGGAGAGAACAGGCTGTATCGCAGGGAATCGAGCTGCGCTTCGTGGAAG
The DNA here is from genome assembly GCA_044447665.1 of Candidatus Acidiferrales bacterium. Taxonomy (GTDB): domain Bacteria; phylum Acidobacteriota; class Terriglobia; order Acidiferrales; family UBA7541; genus Acidiferrum. The sequence continues at coordinate 98,129 of JBIOGB010000010.1, forward strand.
CCTTTGAGACGTTCCGCGTCCGGCTTCTTGATCTCCACGACGTACTCCACGATTCTGGCGCCGAGAATTCCAAGCTGCGAATCCGTGCTTTCGAACAGAGACTGTTTGACCCTCGTTGAAGCCTTCTTGGTGGCTTCCGCGATGGCGTCCCAGGCTCCCCCATACGCCTGTTTCCCCTCGGGCGTGCTCATCACCTTGGACTTGAACTCTTCCTCATCGCTCTTTTTCTTGGTCATCAGGTTCTTGTCAAGCAGGCCCTTGTATCGCCCTTCGAAGGCTTTCACGCTGTTTTCAAGGCCGAAGATGCGGGTGCTCACCTGGCGAGCCTGTTCTTCCCCGAGGGCCGCGTAGGCCTTCATCGCTTCAATGCGATGCTTCAACACCTTGAGAACATTCGCTTCGAAATAGTCGCGTTCGAACTCGAGCTGGGCAACCGTGTCCAGCCGCTGCGTGGAGCCTGGATGACCTGTCACAAAAACCAATTCGTTTTCGCTCGCGCCTTTGGCATTCCACTTCAGATAATCCTTGTTTCCGAGGGGCTTCCCATTTTCGTAAATCCGAAATAGCGCGAAATCCAGGTCGTAGCGGGGAAAGGTGAAGTTGTCCGGATCGCCGCCATAGAAGGCGATCTGCTCCTCCGGCGCGAACACGATGCGGACGTCGGTGTATTTCTTGTAGCAGTACAGCCAGTATTCGCCTCCCTGATAGAGCGTCACAATGTCGGAGCGCAAGCCGGTCTTCTCCGTGCTCTCGCGTTCGATGTCCGCCAGAACCCCTTTGCGCGCTGCAAACTCTTCTTGTTCCGTCTTCGCGTTTTTGAGCGCAGAGCGCACGCGTTCCGTCACATTCTCCATCGACACGAGTACATTCACTTCCAGATCAGGTGATTTCATCTCTTGCTCGGGCGTCGCCGCGTAGAATCCGTCCTTGATGTAGTCATGCTCCGCCGTGGAATTCTTCTGCAACTGTCCGCGCGCCACGTGATCGTTCGTCAAGACCAAACCGTGGGGGCTCACAAAGGAGCCTGAGCCGCCATCGTTGAATCGCACGCAGGAGAGCCGCACGTGGTCCAGCCATTCCTGCGTTGGCGTGAAGTGATACTTTTTCTGGAGCTGTTTGATCGGGGGATTGTCAAACGTCCACATGCCCTCGTCGGCGCGCGACGCGGTGCTCGCGATCAACATACCTCCACAGAGAAGCGCTGCCAGGGGACTCAACGATGCTGATTTATTCATATCTTTCGAACTCCTCATTTGTCGTTTATGCGAATCAATAGTCTGGCAGCTTTTTGTTTTATTACAAACTGGATGGTCAAGTCGAACGCAAGTCCACCCCGAGGCGACCATTCTGATACCAGTTAGACGTGCGAAGCGCAACTTCGTTTTCGACGCGGGCCGTGTGCGGGGCAGGTGACCGCTGATCCCGTTGAAGCCGCAAGATTCAGAAAAAAGCGCGCGCGCGCCGCGCTGTGCGGCCGGGGGGATCCCTGACAGTTTAGACCGGGCACATACCTGACACTTTCTGGTCCGGTCCGGTAAGGGGATGGGGTGCGGAGGAAGAGGACGAGTCCTCTTCCTCCGC